>NZ_EQ973357.1:350182-376275 GCF_000157055.1 Bacteroides sp. 2_2_4
CAAGAGTTTTCAGTTCGTTAGTTGCTTTGGCGTAAGGGAAGTTCAGGGAAACGAAGTGCCCGTTATACCAGATAGGGTAATCGTATTGGTGCTCTTTGTCCGCATTTGCTTGCAGCACATCCAAGATTAACGGGAATTGCAGGAAAGGGGTAGTCACGTAAGCCAGTGTACGTTTCATCTCTATTCCGGGATAGGCATTGGTGTCTTTCGCCACCATTACCTGAAAATGTCCGCCGTTGAAATCATGGTAAATAATATCTGAATGATAACGGGAAGAGACTTTTATATCTCCGGCAAAGTGGGATGTTTCGTCCACGACCAATGTATTGTGCGCAATAGTCTGTTTGGCAAACGATTGGTTTTCACGGGTATAATGACCTTTGTACTTGGCTTCGATATTCAAGAAGCGGGAAGCACCGTAGTCGGGCAGAATCTCGTTCCCATTGTCGTAATAAGCCATTGTCAGTTTATCAAAATGTCCATGGCTCAAGCCGTGTGAGGTAGCTTTCAGTGTCAAGGCGCTGTTCAGATTAGAATCTGTGGAGCGGATTACGGCTACACCGCCTTCATCCCCCTTGCGCCCGTCACGAAATACACTGCTACGATAGATAATCGGAGCAGCTTCTCCGCGGGCAATATCACGGGCTACTTTAAAACCGCCGCTAGTAGGGAGATAAGTATGCTGGTACTTATTTGCAACGGACAGCAGTGATTTGTCCGAAGGATTAACATTATACAATATGTCTACCGCATATACCAGTTCCTGTGCGGAAAGCCCTTTCAGCAAGGCATCATTAATATGGAAGAATTCGCCTTCATAAGAAAGTTGTATCAATGTGGAGAGGGCTTTTGAAAGAATGCTATCCCGGTAATTGAAGATTTTCAAGTCCGGCAGTTTATTCTCGATGCATTGGGCGAAGATGACGAAAGGCCAGATGGCATAACGTTGATAGTAGGCTCCTTCCGTGAAGTAACCGTCGGGAGAGAACAGGTAATCCATCTGGCGGATAAAGCCGCCCCGTTTGCCTGTTCCGTCAGAACCGTAAAGTGCCTTCTTTACGTAATCTTCACGATTCATCGCAAAGCCAATCATACCGACGGCGGCCGTAGCCCATGTAGCATGGTTGTGCATTTTATTGAATGTCTTGTTATTTGCATGGTTGTCTCCCATACCGTCCATGATGAAGTCCGCCATCGGAACGAAAAGATTCTTCTCGATAGTGGCACGCTGTTTGGATGAGAGTGTGTTATAGATACAGTCATAAGCAACCGCTGTATGCACCAGCCATACACTTTCATTCAGTGTCTGCCAAAACAGACGTCCCGGGACGGGGGAAAGTTGCAGGGGGTGGAACCCTAAAGTAGGGTATAGTTTTGCATAGGCTTCCAACATATCGCCCACGTAGGCGGCATATTTCTTATCCCCTGTCAACTGATAGGCAACTCCACAATGGAACATGGCATAGTAATTGGATTTATGCTGTTCGTGTACCACACCGCCACCGCCATCTACGGGAACCGGTACGGAAACAGGAGAGTTTACTGCTGCATCGGCTGCGGCCAACACTTCCGAAAGAGATTTGTCGAATGCGGGTACTGTCCCCTTTCCTGCCCTCATCTCGTTCACTTCTTCCTGTGTGAAAAGAAGGGACGGATGTTGGGCAAATGAAAAGAGGTATCCACCTAAAACCATGAATATGCAAATAATAAGTTTTCTCATCTTACATCATTTTCTATTTCAATAATAGTATCGTATGACAACTGTTCTACTTCTTTTTCAAGCCGATAGAGAGTTTTTCCAGTTCGCTACCCTCAACCGGAGTATAATCGTATGCTTCGGCATTGATATATGCGGGACGGAAATTGTACATCTTTCCCTGTATTGCCTGGGAAGTGGTAGTCATCATTCTACCGGAATTCCACAGATTACAGTTTGCAATGCGTACTTTCTCCCAGGTCGCCTCATCCAGGCGGATAGTTGCCCCGCCGCGTCCGCTATTATCAAAATTGCAGTTCTCTACTGTCAGTACTTGCGGGCCAATCAGGCGCATGACACTTCCACGTTCTTTGTTGCAACAGTCTACAAAGGTACAATGTCTGATAGTAATATAAGGGCCTGCCGTACTTTCATCGCTTCCGCCACGATAAATATTAATAGGTAAACCCAACAGACGGTAGAAGGAACAGTTTTCAATCAACATGTCGTCGGCATTATAGCGACCTATATCATCTTTCTCTGCCGCATAGTTGATAGCATCTCCTGATAAATCGCGGAAAAGACAGTTGCGGATGGTAACGCTTTCGGCAAAAGTAGCTTTTGTTCCTTTAATGGCAAAGAATCCGCCTTCTCCGAAGTTCTGGAATTCGCAGCCGTCTACTATCAGTGTATAAGGTTGTATCATATCAAAGGCAGTAGAAATTCCTGCTTTAGCCAAAGCCTTTCCGGGCTCTAATACGCCATCGAATGTTATATTCTCAATGACCATTTTGCCGCCATCGGCAATAGTTACCATATTATCCGGCTTATCTCCGTTGAAACGGACAAGCGGCTTGTTGGCTGCATCGGCTGCACGGATAGTCAACGGTTTGTCAATGAACATAGCACGTTGGATAGGATATGTGCCTTTCGCCAAAATAATGACGTCACCCGGTTCTGCCGAATGAATGACTTCGGACAAGTTCGTTCCCGGAGACACATTGTATTCCTTATGAACATTCGCTGCTGGGTGTGCCACTTGGTTCTTAAACCAGGAAGCGCCTTTATCCTTACGTATCGCAGCATCGTCGGGCAACTGGGGAGCTTTTACTTTTTCCGTAGTAAATCCCGGAGCCGAGTAGTTCTTTGCCAATTGCACTTTGTTATCTTTGAACTGGATACCCGCTACGTCGTCAACGGCTATATAAGGCTGGTCGAGTCCTTTATTGATGATGATATTATCCGTGAATGAGACTTTTTCCGGTGCAAGAGTACGTTCCATATCCTTGCCTGTACCAAATTCTATATTCGTGCAATCTACGAATGTGTTACGGTACATCTTGACATCAACAACTTGACAATATCTATTAGGTAACGAATTGGGTACGGCATCCATAACTCCCAAAGCTGAGAAGAAACGGGTACCTGCCAAGCCGACCAATACATTATCGTAAATCTGATGTCCGGCATTGACGACACGGATACCGCCGGTATTGCGACGTCCGTTACCGATAAACAAATTATCATTCACAGTATTACGGTCACCATGACGCAGTGCTACCACTCCTTCACATTCCAACAGCGTATTGTTGCGGATGATGTTATCACTGGATTTAATAGAAATTACTTCCACTTCACCGGAGCAACGTTCGAACAAGTTATTCTCAATCACCGTATTTGAAGAACTGTAAGCTTGCTGGGAAGTTCCTACACGCATTGTTTCGGCACCGTTCGAGCCATACACGGGTCTTTCTCCAAAGTAGTTATGGTCAATCCGGTGATGATTTTCCAGACAACGTTCGTCGTTGAGGATGACAATCAATGTCACCCCCAAGTTAAGTTTTCCTGTCAACGAACAATGGTCTACTCTGTTGTGACGACCATAAAGCAATATATAGCTGTAAGCCTGGTCCCGGCGAGACGGATTGAATTTGTCTATCACACAATTCGTCAGACGACAGTGATTAGCCAGTTCTTGTCCGTTACGGAATTCTATTACGGAACCTTTGGGAGCGTATCCGTCAGTGAAATGCAATCCGCTGACAGATAGCCACTCGCCCGCTATCCGCAAGGTGGAACCACCTTCTACCTTTACCTTTCCGGGGTTCAGGGCTTCTATGGTAATAGGAGATTTCTCCGTTCCTTTGCCTATCCATTTCAACTGCATGTCCTTGTATTGACCGTCCTTGATGTAAATCCGGTCACCCGGTTGTGCAGTCTTCAAGCAGGAAGCTACTTCGGGGAGCGTTACGTCGTATCTTTTTGCAAAAGAGACTGACGGTAGCCCGATAAGCAGGAGAGCTATAATTGCCTTATGTATATTTCGTATCATCATTAATTATTGAACTTTTGAGTAATCGTAATCTTGTTTCTGCCAGTACATATCAAAGGTAATAGAACTTGCGGAAGGGTCTTTTTCCGTACCTTCTTTCATCTTGAAATCAGCACTCTTGATATACATCAGCCCTATGCGCTTCACATCCCTAACCGGATTCTTATCAGCTGCTTTATTGTCATATCCTTTCACATTGTAATAGAATACCAGGAACACAGCATCAATTGTCACATTAGTTTTCTCCACACCTGCTTCAAATTTATCTTTTGCCCAAGCATCAGTAGTAGGTGCAGCACTCACTGACGGCTTAATGCCGGCGCATGTTTTCTTTTCCACATCAAGCGGGAAAGTTATTTCATCAATCTTTTTGATATTGCCAGCTTTCACATTATTGACCAGCTCCGCACAATCCGGGTTAGTCTCCGGATCCAAATATGCAAATGATAATGCAGGGGTGCCATAATAGCTGCTCCCCCCCGTAATGGAAGCCTTACCGGAAGTTTTAAAATTCTTCAACTGCCCGTTAGAGTTCGCCGGACTATTGATAGCTAAATTGAATTTAGAAGATGAGCCGGAAATGAAAAAATAAGGATTTACAGAATTATAGTCTGTTTCGGACACAACCGGAATATTCGCTGTCTTACAAGTATTCTTTCCTGCAGCAGCAATAATATCCACTTCCTGGCTCCATACATCATTAGAATAAACCCGTCCTGTTTCCGGTGAGAAGAATGCAGAAGTCTCTCCAGCCTGTGCATGAATAGTCCTGTTCTCCCAATAATATACAAAAGCCACCCTTACAATAAATTCATCCGTTAATGTCGGTGTCTCACGACCGTCAAAATAAGAAATCTTTAACGGTACCATATTATCACCGTTCTTAAAGCTATCAGATGTAGGTACAACAAACTTTAATTCAGTTTCAGTCTGCAACGTAATAGTACACTCAATATCACCTAACAGCACTTTATCAATCTTATTTAGATATGCTCCCTCCAGCACTACCATATCTCCCACGTTGGCTGGTTCAAATACAGTAGTTGTAACCTCAGGCTGATAACGTTTCACCGTTAACTTGGGTGCGGACGAACTTGACGTCTCCACTTCTTTTGTTCCATCAAAATATTTAAATGTTACAATAGCCTTGTCACTTTCCACATAAGGAACCTTTACTACTATCTCATTCTCACTTTGTGAGATGATCTCTGCCTCATTTCCTTCTGTCCCGCCTTCGGCAGTGAAAAGAACAGCACTCACCACATTCATGGAACTACCGGAGAGCAACAAATTATTGCCCATTTCAACTTCCGAGGGCATTCCGGCCTGTGAAACGACAGGAGCCGGATATTCAAGGGTAAAATCTCCTTCGGACACACCCTCACCTATCGAATTTACCAATACAATTTTACCACTGCGTGCCTGATTTGTCACTTTCAAAGACAAACGCCGGTTGGACACTTTCTGTAGGATAACGGCTTTTCCACCACCGATAGTAGCACTTACCACATCATCCAAATATTCTCCGGTAACAACAATCTCACTACCTATGCTTCCACTCTCGGGCGAGAAAGAAAGGATTTCCGGTGAACTAACCGCCACATCCTTCATCGACGTAGAATCACAACCACACAAAAAGAATAAACAAACAAACAATGATGCCAGACTCCATTCTCTATATTGTTTCATATTCGTAAGCATTTAAAAGATTAATAACCCGTATTCTGTGCTATCTCTGGATTAATGTCAATCACACTCACCGGAATAGGCAGAAATGTTTGCCAATCTTCTATATCATTCACCGTATAAGAATATTCCGTATAAAGAAGCTCGCTGTTCAAGTAGTTGTTTACTGTCTGAGTAGCGATTCCCCAACGAAGAAGATCAAACCAACGCTGGTTCTCAAAAGCCAGTTCAAGCCTGCGCTCATTACGTACAGCCTTTCTAAAATCATAAAGACTTGGCAGGTCGGTCAGTGTATATGTAGAAACACCGGCACGTTCACAAACCATATTCAAATACTTCAGATTGTCTGCAGAAGGCCCCGAGATTTCATTTGTCAATTCAGCATAAAGCAAAGCAATATCAGCCACACGAATCACAGGCCAGTCACTCTCGCCATCATACTGTGTAGTTACAGGATTTACATACTTCTTACAGTAACGGCAATTACCTTCCGTCACCCACGTCTGAGTAGTTGTATTGAAATATTTCTGGGCGATATTCACATCCAGACGTTTATCAGCCCCCGCACCTCTTTGCTCGTAAGCTGCAATAATATTGTCAGTAGGAGTATTATAACCGGAAGAAGTACCGATAATCACATTTGCACCATTATTGACCGGAGCAAACATATTGCCGAACGGCGAACCGATACCGGCATTTCCCGAAAGGTAACGAACCGCAAAGATTATCTCCTTATTCATCTCATTGCCAATATCAAAAACCTTATCATAAGCCACAAGATCACTACCCGATTGCGGATTTCCCACAGATTCACTTTCGAGTACTTCCTTACACAGTCGGGCGGCACGGGCATATTTCTCGTCACCCGCCTGGTAGTGCGTAGCATATACTTTGGCAAGCAACGCTTTTGCCGAATTCAGGTCAGCACGTCCCAAGTCACCGTCCGCCATCTTGCCGGGCAACAGTTCATTATTGACAATATTCTCCAAGTCTCCCTCAATAAGCGCATATACTTCATCCACCGTAGAGCGTTGCATATCACGGGCCACTTCAGAAGGAACCTTGGAAGTAACAATAAATACCGGCCCCCATAAACGGACCAGATTGAAATACTCCAATGAACGAAGAAAAAGTACTTCTCCCTCATATTGGTTCCGCAATGTCTCGTCCGTCACTACATCAAGGTAAGAAATAACATTGTTTACCCGTGCAATTGTGGCATAACAGGCATTCCAATACGTTTTCACCCATTCGTTTTCCGGTACGATAGTACCCTGGTCGAGCTGTTCCACCAGTCGTGTAGTATTCGAAGAAGAACCTGCAGCATACATACGTCCGTTATCCGAGCGCAATTCTGTCATGGCCCACTCGTAATACATCACATCATGCAGGGAATTATAACAACCCAGCACCAGATTATTTACCGACGAAGCATCCTTCACATACTTATCCGCCGCCACTTCCGAATAAGGATATTGATCCAAATCACAAGCGGAAAATACCATGACGATTAACAATAATCCTATATAATTTATTTTTTTCATCGTTTTCCTCCATTAAAAATTAATATCAAAACCGGCAGAAATGGTAGAAGTCAACGGGAACCCACCACGCTGATACCCCGAAATCATTGCACTGGAATAATTACCGGATGTCATACGCGACTCCGGATTAATGCCTTTGTAGCCACTTCCCCAAATATAGAGCAAGTTACTGCCCGACACATAAAAACGTACACCTGATAACTTAATCTTACGGGCAGCAGTTGCCGGCAAGGTATATCCCACTGTAAAGTTACGCAGACAAGCATAAGAAGCATTTTGCAAAGGATAATCAGTAAGCATGAGGTCATGTCCCGTTTTCACATTCTGATAAGGCGTTTTTCCGTCACCCGGATGTTCTGCGCTTACCCAACGGTTCTTTGTGTACTTCTTGTTCCACTTCTTTGTTTCATTATAATATACATCACCATTAAGCACTGTGATGCCCTGTACACCCTGAATAAGGAATGAGATGTCGAAATCTTTAATTTGGAAAGTATTGGTGATGCCCCATGTGAAATCCGGGTAAGGAGTGCCCAACGCAACCCGGTCTTCAGGAGTCAAAGAGCCGTCATTATTGGTATCGACAATGCGTATTCCCCCCGGTGCATCGTCTGAAAAATGAGGATTAGCTGCAATCTCTTCCGCACTATTCCATACACCACACGTCTTGTATCCATAGAATTGAATCAACGGCTCACCCACTTTAGCAAGATAACCCTCATTTCTTTCACCTAAAGAAATCATTTGTTGTTCACCGCCTAACTCCAATAATTTATTACGCGAAAGTGAGAAATTTATATTAGTATCCCATGAAAACTTACGGCTTTTCATATTATGCGTATCAAGCTGGATTTCCAAACCTGAGTTACGGACTTTTCCTATATTATTCCAATAGTGTGTGTAACCGGTAAACGATTGCGTCGGTTGTTCGAACAATAACGCACGTGTCACTGAATAGTAAGCATCTATCGCCAGATTGATACGGTTGTTGAAAAGTCCCAAATCCAGACCATAGTTAAACTCATCAGTCTGCTCCCATGTAATATTAGAATTAGCCAGCGAAGAAGAGATATTCGCAGAACCATTAACCAATGAACCCGTACCTTTGCCGGTCACGTAATTCGCACTGTTCAATACCTCGAGGGCTGCATTATAACTGATACGGTTATTTCCTGTCACACCATACGATGCACGAAGTTTCAAGTTAGAAATAGCCTTGATACCCTTCATGAATTTCTCTTCACTCACGCGCCAACCCAGTGATACGGAAGGGAACCAGGCATTACGGTTTCCTTTGGAAAAGAGCGATGAACGGTCCAGACGTAGAGAGGTAGACAACAAATAGCGCCCCAGATAACTATAATTGACACGTCCCAGATAAGATTCCAATACAACATCCGGATATCTGAAAGTTCCCGTACCCGCTGTATTTCCATTACCCTCACTAGCCAACTCGTAAACAGTGGCAGCATTCAAAGTATGGATGTCATCCGTAGCAAATCCCGTCGCAGCCATAGCCACCCGCTGATTCCGTGTCTTTTCTACAGTATATCCCAATAAAGCGTCAAGACTATGGTCTTTATTCTTTCCAAAGTCCAAATGGTAACTCAAGGTATTCTCACTCAACAAATCAATATAAAGTGCACTGGAATAAGTAGCACGGCTTACTTCCTTGTCTTTCGTAGCGTCCTTATTTGCATAATAATAAGAAGGGGCAAAACGAACATTCAAGCCGTTGGATGTCTTAAACTGTAATCCTTTACAAAGATCAAGCGTGAGATACATGCTGGCCAATCCTTGCATAGTCTCGCTCCAACGGAAAGTATTAGTCATTACGCTCGCCGGATTATTATTGGCAGAGCTAAATGGAGACGATTTTTCCAATACCCGGTTACCGTCGGCATCCAACAACGGATTTCCATCGGCATCCACGGCAGTCGGTGTCATAATATTGTTAAAATGGCTACCTCTTGCAAATCCGGTATATCCGGTCAGGTCTGTGCTATATGCATTGTGATAAACCGGTAAAAAAGAGGGAGTACGATAGAAATCAATAAAGTTATTTTTCGGACGTTCCGTCTTGCTATATGTACCGGATATATTAACACCCACCGTAGCTATCTTTGAGAGTTTGGTATCCACTTTAGTACGGAAATTCAGTTTGTCCAGTGAATTGTTGAGCATCACCCCCTGGTCTTTAGTATAGGCCGCTGAAATAAAATATTTCGTCTCTTTGCGTCCGCCCGAAACACTCATCTGCACATTCGTGATACCTGCCATATCACGCAAGCCCTCTTTCTGCCAGTCGGTAGTCCCCATCTGGCTTTCCAAATAAGCAGCCCCGCGAGCAGCACTCGGTACTTTCGGACCACCTAAGGCAGCTTCTTCTTCCAATAAGCCCAACCATTCGGAAGAAGTCATCATATCATGCAACTGATAAGCGTATTTAAATCCCTGATAGAACTTAAAAGAATATTTCGGTTTGTCCGGCGTACCGCTCTTTGTCGTCACCATAATCACTCCATTGGCAGCACGTGAACCATAAATAGCAGCCGAAGCCGCATCTTTCAAAATTTCAATAGACTTCACATCCGCAGCATTGATAGACGACAAACCACCGGATACGGGAAATCCATCTATGATAACCAACGGTTCACTATCTGCGGAAATGGAACCCGTACCGCGTACCCGGATAGAAGGAGTCACACCCACTTCTGATGTCTCATTAGAAACCGTCAATCCAGTCATAGCACCTTGCAAGGCAGTAGTGACATCACTCACCGGAACATTAATCAGCTTCTCACCTTCCAACTTTGAAATCGAACCTGTCAAATGAGATTTCGCCTGTGTACCGTAACCGATTACCACAACATCATCCAACATCTTCGAATCTTCTTCCAACGTCACATTCACAACTGTACGTTTGCCAACCGCTTCCGCCTTATCAACGTAACCGATATACGAATAAACCAAAATTGTCTTGGAATTAGGAACCTTAATGGAGTATTTACCTTCAGCGTCCGTCACAGTACCGGTAGGAACGGCAGCGTCTTTCACTGTCACCGAAGCTCCAATTAACGGACCCTGTTCATCTATCACCTTACCAGTAACTACATGCTGGGAGTAAACGTTCAATGTCCCTACCAACAACAGGAACATCATCACGACTTTTTTAAAAATACAGGAGTTGTTCATAGATTAGTGTTTTAATTTCTGTGACAAACGTAACGATTAAAATTGGTAAACCAAAATTTTGGTCTACCAATTAATATTTATTAATAATTAAATATAAGCCGCTTATAAATAACACGTTACGCGTACCTCTATATAAAAGGACAGGAGAATATTTTTACTAGAAAGCTTTACTTTGAAAGATAATATTTGTACTTTTACAGCCGAAACGGAAAAGGTCATCTTTTTAAAATATTTATATCTTATGAAAGACGAAATCAATTCGCAACCAGTTAAGCATGTAATAGAACACATAAAAAAACAAATATCAGAACGTCAGATTTTACCGGGAGAGCGTCTCCCTTCTGAGCGTAAATTATCCGAACTTTTGAAAGTCAGTCGGTCACATGTTCGCGAGGCATTGCAGAAACTGGAATTATACGGTATTGTAAAAACATATCCTCAGAGTGGAACAGTGGTATCCGAATTCTCCAAAGACCAGTTGGATACTATGATTACCGATGCATTGAAAATCAGCAGATATGATTTTTCAAGCTTGGTTTATGTACGTGTACTTCTGGAAATAGAGGTCTGCAAATTATGCGCAGTAAACCGCACAGAAGAGGATTTGAAGAATATCGAAAACACGCTTGTCGAACTGGAAGAAAAGTTTGATACAGACCTTCGTGTCGAAAAAGATTTTGCCTTTCACCAGGCCATTGCGCAAGGCGGACATAATCCGGTTATCAGTTCACTCCTGCTTATTATTACTCCCGATATTTTAAAATATTATCAAAAATACAAAGTTTGTGCTGTTCCTCAAAAAACGGTTCATGCAGAACATAGGGAAATGTTACAGAAGATAAAAGATAGGGACAAAGAAGGAATGAAAGAACTGGTGCTCCGCCACTTGGCCAATCTGATTGATTTTGCTAAAATGTCCGCGAAAGGCGATATCCCGGAATTCGAATACGGACATATCTAAGATACGTAAAAGAATAGATTTAATTAGCTGTATGCGAGAAACTATCCAGTCTCTTGTATACAGCTAATCCTATTTAATAAGCAATGTTCTATTTTTAATATTATACAAGGAAATGGCCAATTAGAAAATAACGAACCGGAAAATAAACTGCATAAATAAATGCATGAGCATACAAAAAGATGCCTAATATTGCATAAAAGCAAACAGGATATGCATCTTTCTCTATTCAGAAACCGCTCATTGCTTTAAAACCAACGAAGTGTTCCTCGGTGTGCATCGACTTGTTCCTCACCGAGGAAGCTATCGTTCCCCGGTGGAGAAGATAGAAATGGATTATTAAGAAACATTTTTATCTCTAGTTTACCATAATATATCGGAAAGGAAAAAACAATAAAATGATTAGTTATTCGGGCATCTGTTCTCCAAATAACAAAAATAATCAAAAATCTATCGCAGCTTGATTGGCATATTTTCGAAACAGCAGAAATAGAGAATCGTGTAATTACAAATGCAGGACATTTTCCTGCTTTTCTTTACCAAACTTGCAATTCACGTCCTTCTTCCAATGATTAAATATTCCTTTTTTAAGAATCATCGTTTTTTAAGAAGGTTATTGATTCCTTCAGAAGGCTCTTTCAACTTTTATCCTTCAATAGTTCTTTTGTCTTATCCGCCAAAAACAGGGGGATATTAATCAAATTACCATCTTGTTTCAAATTCAGCATTGAATAGCGAATCAGGTAAGCGGGTTGGAAAAGCTTCTCATAATGAATCACACTTTTGATATCAGAAATGTGATAACTTACACATTTCTGATATGAGTTTCGTGCGAATCTACACATTATCCATATAAAACGAAAGAAAAACTCTGAATATTAGCTTGCCAACAGCTCCCTGTTTATTTAAAAGTAATCATCAACTGTTCATCAACACCTTTATCAGGTATTCTCACACTACAGACACCTGTTTCCTTATCCCAACTCCACGCTACAGTTTCAGTGTTATTCTCCAGATTTTCTTCCAAACGTTCCGGTTTAGTTTGCTTTATCTTCTTTCCTTTGACAGTTATCTCTTTCGGAGCTTTCGCAGAATAAATACGGAACAACAGATTTCTCGGACCGGGAACAGTGTATCCTTTTCCTTCACGGGCAGAGACGGTCAGTTCATATCCATTTGCCAGAGTGCTGCAAATAATCGGTGTTTTGACAAATTCATCACGCTGATATCCTAAGTCTTCTCCTTCATCTTCGTAAAGAGTAAAGGCTGCTTGTGCACCTTCCTGGGCGGGAAAGATTTCAAAAGTAAGTGGATATACCGGTTTCTCATGGGTGTAGTTCATCACCGGCATGGTAGGGATGATGGAACCTTGCTTCACAAACATGGGAACAGAGGACAAGGGAGCATCAACGGTAGTCCATTGCTCTCCGGTGTAGACCGTCTGCTTGTTGTTGTAGTCTATCCATGTGCCTTCGGGAAGATACACGTTCTTTGTGCGAGCACCTTTCTTCACCACAGGAGCTACCAACAATTCACGACCGAACAGGAATTGGGCATCCGTGGAGAAAGTTTCCATATCCATTGGATATTCCAGAAACAGAGGCCGCATGATAGGCAATCCTGTATCATACGCTTCGCGGGCGTAAGTATAGATATACGGTAACAAACGATATTTCAGTTCGATAGCCGCTTTCGCGTTCTTTTCCGCTTCCGGCCCGAAAAGCCACGGTTCCACCGGGTTATCTCCCTCATGGTGGATACGGCTCAAAGGATTAAATGCTCCGAATTGAATCCAACGGGTATAGAGTTCGGCCATAGCCGGATAATCCTCAATATCCCCACAGTAACCGGTGATATCACAGGAAGAAAATGGGATTAATCCCAATCCGGCGGAAAGCATTACAGGAATCTGATTGGCTAATTGTCCCCAACCTTGCAGTACGTCGTCTCCGTTTCCGCTATCACCCGTCCAGCCAAACGTATAACGTTGCAAGCCGGCATAAGCAGCACGAGTCATCTGGAAAACACGACGGTCCGGATTCCTCTTTTCAAATTGCTCCTTCACCACTTTATCCCAGGTCAGGCCATAGACGTTATGAATTTCATCGTGCATACCGAGATGGTGCTTCATCACCAGGCGTTCCGTCTGCTCCTCGTTACTCCAGGCAGGTTCACCCATGTCTGTCCAGAAGCCGGAGACACCATCGTCAATAGGTTTCTGCTGATAGGTTCCCCACCAGTCGGCTACGGCAGGCAGAGTGAAGTCCACCACTCCGCAGTTTCCACCCCACGGCCAGGGCATATCGTAGCTTTTACCGTTCGTATTGTCCTTTACAAAATAGCCCAGGCGGTCTGCTTCTTCCCATTGTTTTTTGTTGGCTTGTACAATTACCGGGTCTTGAGATACGACTACCTTAAAACCCATCTCTTTCAAATCCGAAAGCATCTTCCTAGGGTTTTCATAGTTTCCTTTGCGCCATTCGAAATCCTGCAAGTATTCTGTCCAGCCGATGTCCTGATAGATAATATCACAAGGGATTCCCCGTTTCCGGTAGCCTTCGGCTATCTCACGACTTAGCTTTTCACTTGTCAACAGACCGCGGCATTGAGCAAAACCCAACGCCCATTTCGGCGGCATGATAGGTTTTCCGGTCAGTCTGACGTATTGGCTGATGATTTCTTTATAGTCTTTACCGAAGATAAAGTAATATACCATTTCCCCGTTCGGCGCTTCAAAGCTGTAATAATCACGGCTTTCTGTTCCGAATTTGAATTCCGTCTTATAGGTGTTATCAAGGAAAATACCATACCGGTAATTGCTCATAAAGAAAGGAATACTTTTGTAAAGAGGATCTTCTACCACGCTATAACAAGGTTTGTCACTATTCCACATCTTATAAGACTCGCCACGACGGTCCATCTTTCCCGCTTTCTCACCAAGTCCGAAGAAGTGCTCGTCACGACGAAGCACTTTATATTCCACCTTCTTCGTTCCTTCACTAACATGGCCTTTATCGGCATAATCACTAAACAGAAGTTTCTGATATTTATCGAATATCTGAAGACTCATCGGAGATTTATTCACCCGGATACGCAACTTCGGAGTAAATATCTCATAACAGGCCGCCTGTTCATCCACATGAATAGTTCCTACCTCTTCCAGTTCTTCATTAATCACTGCAAACGAAGCATTTCTTCGTTGCAATTGCCCGTCGGGTGAGAACCAGATTTTCACGACGGAAGAGCTGCAAAGTTGCAATTGCAAGGCGGCACTGTCCGCCAGGTGAAAAGTCACCTGACGTCCCTGCTGTGTAAAAGAAGTGCATGTACGTGTCTCATTTTCCGCCCAAACCCATGTTGGAAATACCAGGCACAACACCCATACCCATAATCTATATCTAATCATCATACCTATCATTTTAGTTATTCTGTAGCAGCCGCTTTATTCAACCACAATCATTGTCCAATATTTCAGGGAAGGCAATGTAAATGAGACAACCCCGTTCTCCTGTGTAAAGGTCAATTCCTGCAAAGCCCCTCCGTGTGCATCCGGCGACGCTACCCACAGCTTATTCACCTTTGCCGACAGATTCATCTGCAAAGCCGCTTTTGTAATCAGAGCCGGTTCCGGCATCGTACCGTCCACATCTCTCCAACTAAGGCTGTTCGCTTGCGAGAAATTAAGAAGATGTATCACTTGCTTGCCACCTACCTGCTTGGCATAAGTAGTAACTGATCCCTGTTGAGGAGGCCAACTATTCAATCTCATTTCGCCATTGGTACAATTCATGGAAACACTATTCTCCGTACCACCGTCACGAAGCAGATTTTGATAAGAAGTCAGGAAATCATAATAACGAACCATCGCTGTTTTCAGTTCTTCGCTCATTGTCAGGTTCTCATTCGGAAAGTACTCTTTGCACAACATGTGATCGCCTCCCAACTCCAGGTGCGAACCACCCAAAGCAAACATGACAGCATCCGTCAATAAGACACCCGGCGTATTAAATTCTCCCCGATTATCCGCTTTATTATAATTCATATAAGCTGCAAAAACCGTATTCAACTGATAATTACCATAGACTCCATTTTCATAAAGAATGGCTTTCAGATTGGTAAAATCAGCCTCATCCGCCCACACTTCATTATAGAAGAAATCAACTTTACCTGTCTCTCCTATCTGACGGGCACCGTAACGGCTGACCGCATTCATCACCAAACTCTTGTCCGGATGAGCCTGCTTCGTCGCTTCAATAAAAGAAGCATATCCCTCACGCAGATTGACCGGAATACCGTTGTAATTGTAAAGCGTGCTGCGTCGTCCCAACTGGTCTATCTGATAGCCGTCGAAGGCAAAGTTCACATATACATCATCATTCCCTCGTTCAAATATTTCTGCCATTCCTTATTAGAAGGATCTACCAGATAAATATTACTTTTCCATCCGCCCGGCAGATCATGACTGTCTTTAGTAGTGTGAGAAGCATCCTTAAACAAATACCATTCCTCCTTCACCCCGTCCGTAGCGGCATCCTTCAACGCCCCGAAACAAAGATTGTAAAACATAGACTTCATACCGAAACGATGCTGCGCTTCAATGTAATTTTTCACCGAACTTGTATAAACCTCCCGGTTAGCGATGTCCATATACACTTCGTCCAACTGTGTGCGTGTACCGCCCAACGGCCAGTGATGCTTATTATGCCAGTCCTGAAACTGTACCCAATTGATGTGATGACGATTCAGATACGCCATCTCTTCCTGTGTCTTTTCAGCCGTCTTCTCCCGACTGAAATCAGCGACAAAACCATAACGCGGAAAACGTGCCGGATCACTGGATACATCTACCGCAATCGTACCGACAATCACATCTGTACCATTCTCCTGACGGTACAGTTCCGCCATATATCCTTTGAAATCAGTAGTAGGCGGTTGCCATGTCCAACTGGTACCATTTACCGACTCTTCTCCGACAACCTCCCCTAAAAGACGATAACGAACTTTAATTCCGGCAGGCAACGCGTCATCTGCTGTAAATACCACTTTCTCCCCCGGTTTATAGAAAGCCTTATCCGTAGATAGGTCCACACTTAAATCCGATGTTACCGGAGTCACTTCGGTGACACTGCCCGAAGCTCCTCCATTCTCCTGGTTCGACCCATGATCGTCACTGCAAGCCATACACAGGAAAGCAGCCACCAAATATATTATTTTCTTCATCTTGAATTCTTGTTTTATTGTTTCACAATCGAAATCGTCTCTTTCAACTGGTCAATCGTAATCCGATAAGAACCGGCTTCCTGAATATTCCATTTATAATCCAAACTACCCAAATCTGCATCCGGATACATACTGCTCAACTCCGCATCCGACTTAGCAACAAACAATGCCGTTTCTACTTCTCCCGTCGGAGCCTTGTTGCTCTTATCCGCCATAAACCAATCCCCGTTCCAGTCTGACTGTTTATCGCAGGATATCTTCATCTCACCTGTTTTCAGTGTGCCGCTCCAGGTAAAGATGTAAGGACTGTCGGCACTCTTCGTCATCGGAGTAGCATTGCCTAAATCCCATCCGTTTGGAGTTGCCTCACCCACCAGATACAGCCCTTCGTAAGGAGTGAACGGACGCATCAGCATCTTTTCTTTTCCTTTGCCTGTATAGAACCATACTTTATAAGGCTTGCCACATTCGGCTTCCTTCATCTGCCATTTATTATCGTCACCTCCAAGCACTACGGATGTCGAAGTGTACGGAGCATTAGCCATGGTAGGATGGAAGAAAGCATCCGCCTGACCGAAATCTGTCACAGAAGCGAATTTAAATTCTCCGTCTGCCTTCCAGGGAATCACAGCTCCATAATGGAACAGATCCATCTGAACAGCATCTTTAGACAGTGCTTCAAATCCCCAACCATTGTTACCCGTAAACGAACCGACAATGAAAAACTCCTCATATCTCCAGCCAATATCTTCCGTTTCGGTAAGTGTCAATGTCAGGTCGAGCAGGTTTGCTTTTACGATATAAGTTGCTTCTTTACTGATTGTGAACTGTTCGTCCGGTTGGTCACCCGATGTACGGTAGGTCAGTTTGAATCCTTCTTCGGCAGTAGCATCACGGTTGTACGACGGCAGGAATTCTCCTAAGGTCGTTATAAATTTAAACGATCCGGTATTCAGCTTTCCTGTCCATGTAAATTGTCCGTTATCCGTACGTTCCATTGCCGTTGCGTTATCGGCGCTCCATCCGTTCGGAGCAGCATCACCAATCAGGTAAAGCGTGGTAGTAACCGGCTGGTAGGTAGTCACTGTAAAGGCAGCCGTCGCAATCTGCTTCTGATCTTCCATTCCGGCAACGACGGCTGTGATACGTGCTTCCAACTCCGCTTTCACGGCATAGCCGATACCGAACTGCGTATGCAGAAATTGGTTGAGTTCTTCCACTTTCTTAGTCCATTGGTACGTTCCCGTACCCAAATCTACCGAATAAGGATTCGCAAAGTCCGTTCCGGCTTTCGCCAGTTCCAGCGTATAAGAGATACGGTTACCGCTTCCATAATTCGTTCCGGTAGTCCATGAAAGCGCCAGCGCCTCCTGACTATGGTTCTTTTCGTTCAACACCAACTCCTGCTGATTCACCGAAAGGGTGAGGGTATCATGTCCTTTATCTGTCTCCATATAATCCTCGGCACAGGCAACCATCGTTCCACCGATGAAAAGAGAGCATAACAATTGATATATATATTTCTTCATCATATTATTTGTCTAAATGAATGATTATAAAACGGATTAATAACCGGGATTTTGAGTCATCAGGTGATTGGAGTCCATCTCCGTCTGCGGAATAGGCAACAAGAGACGTTCTTTGGTCACATTATTCTTACCGATAGATTTCAGGAATGTCAATGCATAATTTCCATTATCAACCCGGATCATATCGAACCAGCGATGTCCCTCAAAAGCAAGTTCCATCCGACGTTCGTGAATAATCTTTTCTCTCATTTCGGTCTGCGTCAGAGTAGTCGGCAGCTCTGTCAGTCCGGCACGCTTACGAACGATATTCAATGGTTCGGCAGCCTGATCAGGATGTCCCTGCTCATTCAAAGCTTCCGCTTTCTTCAGTAAGACATCCGCATAACGGTATACTACAAAGTTGTTGGGGTTGGTATTATACTCCGAAGAGACGTCTTTCGACACAAGGAACTTACGTACGTTATAACCCGTATTGGACCAGGAACGTTTGTATTCCATACCATCAAAAGCAGGACAACCCTGATACAACACAGTGATATCTTTCCGCAAATCACCGTCTTCGTATTGCTTGACAAACTCTTCCGTAGGCAAGTTCCATCCATAAGCACCGGCTACCATACCCGAATTACGTGGTCCCATGAAAGTAGACAACCAGGACGCTTGATTATCGCCGCCCCAAAAGTCATATTCCGTACTACCGGAGTATTGCACTTCGAAGAGAGATTCCGCACCATTATTGATCGTCGCATTAAAGTTATCGGCATAATTGCATTGAGTCAGATCATATCCCATTGCAGCAATGTTATTGCACAAGGTCACTACTTCATTATAATAGTCACGATGATTGGGAGCCAGTGTCAGGTAAATATCCGCCAGCATCGCCATTGCAGCCTCTTTGCAGGCACGTCCCCTGTCAGCATCTCCATAACTGCTTTTCGGAGGAAGCATATTCACTGCATTTTTGCAGTCGGAAAGAATTTGAGCATATACCTCATCTACCGTATTACGGGCAATATCCGCAGATTCTCCCGGTTCAAACGGCTCCAAGCGCAAAGGCACCCCTCCGTACAAACGAACCAGAATATAATAATAATGTGCACGCAGGAAATAAGCCTCACCCATGCAACGGGTCTTTATCTCATCGGAGATAGATGCTGAAGGCAGATTGGAAAGCACGATGTTGCAACGTCCGATCCCAACCCACGGAGAACGCCATACATACAAGGCAAAGCCGTTGTCGCTCTGGGCTATGAAATTGGAAGCCTGAACAGTCTCCAAACCGTCAGTACCTCCTCCGGCTCCTACTTCACTGTTGCCTGCGATGATGTCGAGGCTCCAAATACGCTGGTTATACATATTAGATGACTGAAGAGTCTTGTAGCAGGCAGTAGTCAGTGCCACAGCAATCTCATTCGTCACTTCCGATTCGGGATCGACGCCATATTTGGGATATTTATCCAAGAAATCGTTGCACGATGTCAATGCCAGCACGGCAGACATAAATACCAAAGTTATTATCTTTTTCATATTCTTTCTCCTGATTTAAAAGTTAAAGTTCAAGCCCATACTGAAAGTACGTGAAATCGGGTAACGGCTGCTGTCGATGCCATTAATATCCACTTCCGGGTCGAAGCCGGAATATCCGGTGATAGTTGCCACATTCTCGCAAGAGAAAGAGATGCGGGCATTTTCCAGTTGAATCTTTTGCATCCACTTTTTAGGCAGTGTATACGAAAGCGTGATGTTCTTCAGACGGAGATAGGAACCGTTTTCCACAAACCTGTCGGATACACGGCAGTTCTGGTTCGGGTCTCCCCAAATGGCGCGGGGCATAGAGTTGCTGGTACCTTCACCCGTCCAGCGGTTCAATACGGCTGTGGTTTGGTTGTAAGCGGCTGCCATTCCTTCGTTGTCAACATTGTTGGCGTTATAAATCTTGTTTCCCGATACGCCTTGCAGGAAAACGGAGAGTTCCCATCCCTTATAAGAGAAATTATTGCTTAAAGAGAAGAACCAGTTCGGATTCGGGTTGCCGATAACGGTACGGTCTTCATCGTTGATGACTCCATCGTTATTCAAATCCCGGAAACGGATATCCCCCGGAGCTGCTCCCGGTTGGGTGGCGTGGCGGTTTACTTCCTCCCAGTTTTGGAAAAGTCCGTCGGTCACGTATCCGTAGAATACATTGATCGGATAACCGGCTCTAAGCATAGTCACGTATGAGTTACCCATCTGATTGATAAACATCGGGGTTTCGCTGTTCAGATCCAGAATTTCATTCTTGTTATAGGTGGCCGTTAAAGCAGATTCCCAAGAAAAAAGACCTTTCAGGTTGATGGTGCGCAGGGTCATTTCCACTCCTTTGTTGCGCATCTTGCCGGCATTGGTAAAGGTTTCAGTAGTATCTTTAAAACCGGAGGTGATAGGGATGGAAGCTTTCACCAACATGTCTGCCGTCTTTTTGATGTAGGCATCCAGCGAAAGGTTGACACGTGAATTGAACAGACTCATATCCACACCGAAGTTGGTTTGGCGTACCTCTTCCCAATGAATATTCGGATTGGAAAGGGTGGTAGATACCAAAGCGGTGGAGTTGTTGTTGCCGAAAGGATAAACTCCCGTATTATAGGAAGCCACAAAGCCGTAGTTACCGATTTCCTGATTACCGGTCACACCGTATCCGATACGCAGTTTGAGGTCATTCACCGGAGAGTTGTCTTTCGGGAACCATTCTTCCTGCGAAATACGCCATGCCAGAGAAACGGAAGGGAATGTTCCCCAACGGTTGTTCTTACCGAAGCGGGAGGAACCGTCACGGCGCACAGTGGCTGTAAGCAGGTATTTATCTTCGTAAGAATAGTTGAGACGTGCCATCAGAGAGAGCAGTGCCCAATCGCTCTGGCTGCCACCGATGCTGTACATCTTCTCGCCGTTGTCCATTTCATGGATATTATCAAACATGAAGATATTCTTTTGAGCATTCAGGTAATCGTAGTTGTTCCACTGGGCGGAAGAACCTGCCATCACACCTACACGATGTTTTTGGGCGAAAGTATGGTCGAATACAAAATAATTATCCCACAGGTAGGTAAATGATTTGTTGTCACTCTTATAGCGGGAAGATTCTTCTACCGGATTCGGTTTCCAGTCGTAAGCCGGAGTAAAGTTGTCGACAAACCAGAATTTGGCGTCATAACCGAAGGTGCTTTTCAACTTCAACCATTTGGTAAAGGCAATCTCTCCGGTGATGTTTGCCAGAAAGTTATATCCTTTCGTCTCGTTCGTCATCATGTACAACGTACCGATCGGATTGCGGACACTTCCATACCATTGCGCTTCCTGTCCGGGACCGCTCCAGCTACCGTCTTCATTCTTCACCGGCTGGGTGGGGAGTGCTTTCATCGCATCTCCGATGCTGTAAGTTCCTCCTTCTTTCACGTCCGTACTGAATGTCAGGTTAGTAGTGAACTTCAACCATTTATTGACCTGGGCATCACTATTTGCCTGAAAGTTGAAACGACGGTAATTAACGCTTTCCACGATACCGGACTGATCGAGGAAACCGCCGGATACATAGTAATGTGCCTTTTCCGTACCACCGGAATAGCTAACCGAATAGCTTTGTTTCACTCCCGTACGTAACATCTCATCCAGCCAGTTCGTTCCTGTTCCCAATAAAGAAGGGTCTGCCCAATAAGGGTTTGTATTATCATCATTATTAGACAGCATATCATTGCTCAAGGCGGCATATTGCGCAGCATTCAGCATATCGGGCACTTTAGTAGCGTTCTGAATAGCCCAGTTTGCGTTTACCGTTACTTTTCCGGCACCTTCGGCACCACGTTTGCTGGTAATCATCACCACACCATTTGCACCACGGGAACCATAGATAGCTATTGCCGAAGCATCTTTCAATACGTCTACCCGTTCCACATCAGCCATATTCAAGGAAGACAATCCCAAGTCGGTAGGAATTCCGTCAATGACAATCAGCGGGTTACTGTTATTGATCGTACCCAAACCACGGATTTTAATGGTGACATTATCACCCGGCTTACCGGCATCGATAATCTGCACACCGGATACTTTTCCCTGCATTGCCTGACCGATATTAGCTACCGGAGAGTCTTTGATGTCCTTCACTCCGACAGAAGATACGGCACCAGTCAAATCGCTCTTTTTCATCGTTCCGTAACCTACTACAACAACCTCGTCCAATACTTCCGTATCTTCCTGCAAGGTTACTTTCAACGAGTTTTTCCCGTTCACCGGAACAGTCTGCGTTTTATAGCCGACAAAAGAGATAGTCAGCGTGCTGTTAGCCGGAACGCTTAATGAGAAATTACCGTCTACATCGGTTATCGTACCATTCGTTGTACGTCCTTCCACCACACTGGCACCGATCACCGGTTCACCTGTGGCATCTACTACATGTCCTTTTATTGAAATCTGTTGTGCGAATGCACTAAGAGATAGGAACAAGCCCCACATTATTAATAAGAGGCGGCGTTCAAAGCCTTTCGACTTCATACTCTGTTTCATGTACATTAATTTAAAGTTAATATTAGGGTTACTTTTGTTTTCGTTCTCTGTGTCATTGCTGAAATGACCGTGAAACAAAAGTATCCACATTTCATACTGCTTCTTAAAGCAGATAGCAAAAATATAGTGATTTATACAGTATCTCACAGCATAAACCACTAAATATAAGAACGTTATAAAATAGAAGTCAGACTAAAAAAGTAGTAATTTTCTTATTCTTCCACCTTCCCTATTTGCATTACTTTAGTCTCAAATTCATCTCTTTCTCCCAAAGCTTTGTTACGGACACGGGTCCGGTAATTATAAATGGTAGTCACGGAATAACGGAGGAATTGCGCTATCTTGGTACTGTCCGTAATCCCCAGCCGGATAAGGGCAAAGATACGGAGTTCGGTGTTCAACAGTTCTCCCGGTTTGGGTTGCATGGGTTCTGTGAGCAGCGCATTAAATTCCTCCACAAAATTGGGGAAGAGTTGCAGGAAAGTCATGTCGAAGTTTGCATAAAACTCTTTCAGTTCTTCGTCAAGGAATTGAGAAGATTTAATGGCTTTATATAGTTCTTCCACTCTTCCGGCAGCAGCAATTTTATTTAGGGAACGACGGTATAAATCCATCTTGTCGAGATAAGTGGAGCATTGGTCCATATATCGGCCGATATATTCCTCCTTGATATAATTGGCTTCCGAAAGCGTATGGTTCATCTCTTTCAGTTGCGAGTTGGAGTCGTGAAGTTCTTCGTTCAGTTCTTGCAACAACGTATTGGTATCGACCACTTCGCGACGTGCGGCAGCAACCTTTTTCATCTGCTTGTAAACGAAGAAAATGGCAACCAACAAAAATACGGAAAGCAAACTGATACAAATCAATGATACTTTCATCTCCTGCTGCTGCCGTTTGGTTTTCAATTGGTAAGCCTGGTCAATGATAGGAAAGACTTGCGAGATTTCTAACGTACGAAGGCGGGCATTGCAAAGAGTGGCATCCTCTAAGGAGCATTTCAGGTAATTGTAGGCACGGTCAATATCCCCTTCATCGTAGACAAGGGAAGCGAGTTTGCGCAAAGATACATATTCCTTTACTGCCGATTTTAGGTCGGCAATAGCCGAAAGGGCCAGGTAATGTTTTTGCCCCTGCTTGTCGCCTTTCAACCGGTAACCCTCGGAGAGAGTATAAGTAAGCATTGCTTTTGAATGGTCATCCAAAGAAGGTTTGTTGTAATATTCCATCAGCATACGGATGGCTTCATCGTATTGAGCATGTACGATACACTTATCCGCCATCACCAATACGTGCCCCAAAGAGTCGGAAGCGTTGACCTGCAGAAGAGAGTCACGATACAGATCCGTCATTCGATAATACTCTTTCTTGACTTTCTCCGTAACGGCATAATCTCCCATCAATCCGTAAATAGTGCGATACAGATGATAATAGTAACCATAGAGATAATCGGGCAACGTTTTCTTATCAATCTGCCCCAATAGTTCCAACGCTTCTTTATACATTCCGGTAGTTCCCATCACTTCCGCCATATTCATGGCAGCATCATCCAGGTAATCCAGTTTATCCATGCGATGCGCCAGTTCCTCTTTCCGTTGAGCATAGACAAAAGACGAATCCAGATTATAAGCCCGGTATTCATCGAAAAGACGTCCGCAAAAACCATATCGTTGTTCATCGGAAGTAGCCTCCGCCAACAATTTCTTCAGGTCAGCGATACGCGCCTCCTTTTCCGCTCCATAAGTCTGACGATTTTTAATGATACCATCAATCTCACGAAGTAACGCATCGGTACTCTTATTATCTTTTGCATAAAGCAGACCGGAAAGGACGATTGTCACAAAAATCAGAATCACTTTTTTCATAGTGCCGTATGTATTATAGTTGCAAAGATAAAAGTCTTTCAGAAACTTCCGGCTTTCAGGAGAAAATTATTGCAGACGGAAAACCAATGTTTATTAAAACAGGAAGCATTACAAATTTATTATGAACATAATTATTATATTTATAATAATGTCATCGTTGGAACAACCATCAATATACAGATAAATTCAAAAGTATGTATTCACAGCAAATTCAAACTGTTCTATAAATATTTTCTTAAATGGATATATATTATTTTGTTCATAGAAAACTAACATAGCTTTCTTATAGTCGATAGAATCAACTGAACGAAATGATAAAGGACAATAACCGTTGGCTATAAGTATTGCATTACTTGTTATACGGGCAGTACGTTTATTACCATCAGCAAATGGCTGAATATAAGATAACAGAACTAAAGCTAGGAAAGCTTTATCAAAGATACTCTCCTTATTATTGATTAATTGACAAGTGTCTTCCATAGCTTCTCTTATTTGATATTCATTATCAAGTGGACGATAATTCGTACCCGTAATACCAACACGCCGAGAACGAATATGACGCTCAACTCCCAGTTCTTTAATAAGGATACTATGAATGTCTTCAATCTTTCTTATTGATAAATACTGAAGATAATCAGGATTATCTAAAATAAAATCAAGAGCTTCCTTGTGATTTAGTAGCATAATGGCTTCTTCTTTAGTTTTACCTTTTGCTTCTTCTTTTTCCAGCAAAAGTCTTTCCGTTTCAAGAAGATTATATGTGTTCCCTTCAATTTGAGAAGACTTCCAACTAAGATCCACACCTAACCTTTCCATTTCTTTCCGGTACTCTCCGTCTGTCATTTCTAATACATTTCTTCTAAACGTTTCTTGAAGAGCCGTTAAATGTTTCCGTTCATCCATCGTGAAAGGGTCAACATTAGGCAATATATCAGGAATAAGGCTGAAATTGAAAGCTTGTTGAATTTCACGCTCATCAACTTCTTTCCGAAAGTATGATTCTAAGTCGAAATAACTTGTAACAAACGTTTGTGGTGTTAGTTTATAACAGGTGGCAGGTCCTTGCCCTATGACTTCAATACTTCCAGCGGAAATCATGGCAGCTAATAAACGCTTGAATGTGGCGACACTTACTTTAGTATTCACTCCCTCCATTAATTCTGACCTAGAAGATAGAGGATGAAAACGAAGATATTGTTGAATTTCTTCTTCCATTGCTATTTAATTGATTATATCGGCTCAAAAATACATAATATTATTAATATATCGGCTCAAAATGAGCCAATAATTACAGTGTATAGGACTCTTTTGAGCCGATATGAAAATCTTCAGCTACCTGTTAGTAGTCTCATATTGTTTCTGCATTGCTTTGATCTATTCTTCAGAATTCTTATTTATCACAGCAATTTTATCCTGTAATTCTTTATTCTGGATTTCAGATAATCTCATCTGTTCAGTATGGATCTTCTGACTGTCCTCTGTGGTGAAATAGTTCATTTACGTACGGGTTTGGCTCATTCTCTGTACGG
>NZ_EQ973357.1:376492-380401 GCF_000157055.1 Bacteroides sp. 2_2_4
ACCCCTCACCCTGGACCCATTCATTAGCGCACCGTTTAACTCGTTTCTATGCACTAATGAGGTAAATACAGTTTTTTGAAACGCTATCCAATAGAATGATTATATTTGCATTTTGATATAAGAAACAAATTACAAACTATTAATCAGTAAACCATGAGATTCAGCAACGTAAGATTATTAGTGAAAGACTTCGCCAAATGCTTCAAGTTCTACACCGAACAACTCGGATTAGAGCCATCCTGGGGAGATGAAAATAGCGGATATGCCAATTTTAAAGTAGCTGACGGGATAAAAGGCTTCACCCTTTTTGTATCCGACTGGATGGCACCTGCGGTAGGCAATGCAGATAAGCAACAGCCCGTTGCGATGCGTGAGAAATTAATGGTTTCATTCAGTGTAGATAACCTCGACGAAACTTTTGCCGATCTAAAAGCAAAAGGCGTGACGTTTATCACCGAACCTACGGATATGCCCGATTGGGGGATGCGTACCCTATACCTGCGCGATCCCGAAGAAAACTTGATAGAACTCTTTACCCCTCTAGCACCGGAGCAATGTAGCCAGGAGCTCCTCGAAGAAGATAAGAAATTTCAATAAGAAAGTTTGTTATAAAGAAATGTGCCCATACGAGTGAGCCGGAAAAATGATAGTTAATGAGCCCTATAGTGACATCGCTATGGGGCTCATACATTAACTTGATATTGCAGATATTCACTTGCCTTTCAACTTTATAGCAAGAAACTCACAAAGTAGAATATGAATCTGATTAATAAGCCCTCAACCCATAATCGAATCTCATCTTCTTGCTATCTTTCACTTCGATTTTCAACAGATTACTTCCTTTCCGCAAGTAACGGCTGTAATCGCTGATATTATATTGATTATATTGCCTGGTCTGCTTTGCCTCCTGCGCAAAGACTTCTACACCATTCAGCCAAACTTTGGCTTCTCCGGCAACATTCAGCCATAAAGACAGATGATTGAAATCCTTATCCACCTTAAAAGTAGCTTCTGATACTACCGTAGAACGAGGGGGACAGTCGAAAGGCAAAGAAGTCATTTTCAGCTCCTGACCGTTCATACCGACAAGGCGGGTATTCTTGCTTCCGTTCTGACTGTCTGCAATCAAAGTAACCGCTTTCACGGGAGTGATTTCATACAAACGGTTGTGCATCAGGTGTAACAAGCCTTCCGGTATTTTAGTTACTTTCCGGTCGTAAGTAATCAGGCCGTTCACTTCTCCTTCCACATCAGTGGTTTGTGTATAAACAGCCGCACTCAACCCTTGGGCAATCAGCGTTTCCAAATCATATACCAGACGGCCGTAACTATCAATCAGAGCCATTGCTCCGTCTATATTCTTATACCCCCAGTTCCTCATATTCGGATTCCAGATATGTTCCTTGATCGCCCAGCCATAGCCGCCGAATTCTCCCAGTACGGAAATGCGGTTACCGTTGTTCTCCGGCAGAATCATGGAAGTGACAGGATAATTATGTACGTCGTACATATCGCCTACGCCTCTGTCCGTCCAGCCGGTCACTCCGTTTATCAGGCGTGTATCGTCGTATTTTATCACTTTATTTACGATTTCCACCGTGTTATGCTGTCCCCATCCTTCATTGAAAACCACCCAGGTAGTGATACAGGGATAGAAACGGAGACGGTCGATCATTTCGAACATTTCTTTTTGCCATTGCCGGGTGTGTTCTTCGGGAGCGTTCCAATCAGTAGTAGCCAACGGATTGACGTGTTCCTCCTTCTTCCTTGACGTAGCAAAACCGGAAACCATGTCTTGCCACATCATCAATCCCAGAGAATCAGCGTAATAATAATATTGCTCCGGTTCTACTTTGATATGTTTACGGATCATATTGAATCCCATCTTCTTCAACTGCACCATGTCCCACAACATCGCTTCCTCGGAAGGAGGAGTCAACAATCCATCGGGCCACCAGCCTTGATCGAGCGGACCGTATTGGAAGATGGGTTGGTTATTCAGGCAAATACGGTTATATCCGCACTCATCTTTACAGACATCTACTTTTCTCAAGGCAAAGTAACTCTTTACTCGGTCTAAAACACGTCCTCCATTGGATAAGACAATATTCAAATGATACAGTTTCGGAGATTCGGGAGACCATAAGACAGCGTTTGGAACGTCTATCTCCATCACATCACGCAACTTCTGTTCCACCGTCTTGATTACTTTGCCATCATCCAACACTTCTATTTTCACTTCTTCATTGCCTTTGGCTCCGATTATATCGAAAGCCAGCTTCACGGATTTTCTTTCAATATCAGTGGAAGGAAGTACCTGACGGATATAGGTTTTATTCACCGCTTCCAGCCACACAGTTTGCCAAATGCCCGATACAGGCGTGTACCAAATACCTTCCTGATTAAGTTGTTGTTTCCCTCGGGAAATAGATTCCGTGTCCGTCGGGTCGGTGACGGCTACTTCAATGCTTTGAGGGCCACTCTTCTTCAGGTATTTAGTAATATCGAACGAGAACGGGTTGTTTCCTCCTTTATGCGTACCGACCAACCGGTTATTCACCCATACTTGACATTCATAATCCACTGCTCCGAAATGCAGGATAGTAGATTTGTTCTTCCAGGAAGGATCTAAGGTGAACTCACGTTGATACCATAGTTTATCCGTAGGAAGAAATGTTTTCTGCACTCCGGACAGAGATGATTCAATCGCAAACGGAACCAGGATTTCCCCTTCAAAGGAAACATTCTTCCGAGGCGTGTTCTGATCCGTTACGGCATACTTCCACAATCCGTTCAGATTGATCCATTCTGCCCGTTGCAACTGTGGTCTGGGATAACTTTGCCACACATTTTCCGGCGTCACCTGTTCAGCCCATACTGTTTTAATTTTATCTCCTTTAGGCTCCCATGCATGGGTAAACACCTGCGACATGGCTCCTAAAGCCAGAGTTAGTAAGATTCTCTTATCCATAAGCATTAGCGGGTTTTATATTCTTTAAAATCTTTCCGTCGATTCTTATTGTAGGTATTCCACATTTTCTGGAAATACAGTACATCACTCTTGTCCGCCCATTCGAAATAGGCTGTTTCCAATTCTTTTGCCATTTCAGGATATTTACCGATCAGGTTGTGCTGTTCGGTACGGTCTTCCTTGATGTTGTACAATTCCCATTCATCTCCCTTGAAGTTGGCGGAAACCAGCTTCCAGTCACCTTTACGCACCATGCGGTTGCCTTCATGTTCCGCATAGATGTATCTTTCGGGCATCTTCTTTCCTTTCACAATCGGAAGGATAGACTGACCTGCCATAGGCAGAATCGCTCTTCCCTGATATTCTTTCGGATAAGTGGCTCCTGCCAGTTCCACACAGGTAGACATGATATCGGAGAATTGTGCAGGCTGATGATTCAGTCCGCCTTTGTTCTTCACATGATTACCCCAGAAAATGATACACGGAGTAGAAATACCTCCTTCGTGTGCATAATGTTTATACAGCGTGAACGGCGTGCAGCAGACATTTGCCCAGCCTGTACCGTAATGATGATAGGTTCCGGGCAAACCCATTTGGTCGAGTTCTTCTCCGGTATGGGTATGGTATTCGACTCCGGTCTGTTTGTCGAAACCGAATTCGTGCCATTCGGCACAAGCTCCGTTATCGGACATAAACATGATAAATGTATTGTCTAACTCACCGTTCTTCTTCAATTCATCTACTACCCGGCCGATGTTCGCGTCCATCACATCTACCATAGCGGCAAAAATGGACATACGGCGTGCGAGGTCGGTCTGCTGATCTTTCGTCAATGAGTCCCATGCCGGTAGCGGATGCGTTTCATCTTCAAACAGACTTTCGGGAACTACACCACGTGGACTAAGTGCCGGTTTGCCTTGCATGAGTTTCAGGTCAAC
>NZ_EQ973357.1:380618-384272 GCF_000157055.1 Bacteroides sp. 2_2_4
CCGTTTCCAGCGGGCGTCACGAATCTTATCCCATCCTTGCATATAGAGAGACATATATTTATCGGTCACTTCTTTCGGCGCATGCAAAGGGAAATGGGGAGCGTTATAGGCCAGATACAGGAACAACGGTTTCTTCTCCTGATGTGCCTGGTCGATAAAGTCAATCGCATAATCCGTTATCACATTGGTAGCGTAGAAAGTTCCTTCCTCATAGTGTCTGGGCGTACGGTCTTTAGGCAAACGGGTATATACCGCCGGATTCCAGAAAGAGTTGAATCCGCCCAACAGTCCGTAATATTCCTGAAACCCACGAAGAATGGGATTTGATTTATTCCCCAGATGCCACTTTCCTGACATAGCCGTAAAATATCCGGCATCTTTCAGGACTTCTGCAATCGTGACGTTATCCGAATTGGAACGGAAACCGGAATATCCTTTCGGCCAAGCAGGATGACTGCCGTCCATGTGTCCCAATCCCGTCTGATGCGGATAAAGCCCCGTCAACAGGTTGGCACGCGACGGGCAACTGCGTGCACTGTTATACATCTGCGTCATACGGACGCCATTCTTTGCCAGTTTATCCAACACCGGTGTATGAATCTCACCACCGAAACAGCCAAGATCGGAGAAGCCCAAATCGTCTGCCAGTATGATAATAATATTCGGTTTGTCCTGCGCATACGTCATCGGGACCAGAGCCAGGCTGCCTGCTATCAATAAAGAAGTTTTCATTTGGTATTATAATTAAAGTTGGGTTTGAATTTACCATTCTCATAGATCATCGGAATTAATCCGGGACGGCACGTCACTTTATATTCCGCCGCCTGTGCCCCACGCGGATTGAAGAACATGGTAGCCCACCAGTTTCCATCCTTATCCTGGAAAAGGTTGTTGTGTCCTCCTCCCGTGATGGCATTGTAGCGTTCGCTATAGGGACCATACACATTATCGGCTGTCGAGATGATGCAGTCGTAACTATAACGTGTCTTCGGCGAGGTTACTCCCTTTTTCTCGATATAGGTATCTCCCTCCGACGTACGGTGCGACCATATAGCCTGTACAAGGTGATATTTGTTATCGTATTTGAAGATAAACGCTCCTTCAATATACGGTTCCGGATTATATTTTTTCTCTTTCAATGTTTTCAGTTCCTCGGCAAATCCGCTCATATCCGGTTTCATACGGGCGATATAATGGTTGTGCCCGACAAAGTAGACAGTGCCGTCCGTATCTTCGAACAAACTTCCGTCGATATTCGGGAAGATGGCTTTGTCTTTATTACCTTCGATATTCTCGTACGGTCCTTCCGGTTTTCCGGTCTTGCTCCGCAAAATGAAAGAACCTCTCCCACCTGCCGACTCATTCATGCAGGCAACGATAAACCAGTTCTTCGCGCTTTTGATATAATGCATTTCCGGAGCCCACACTGCATGGAAGCGGTTGTCCATCGGATCACCGTTGATGGATTTCTTCTGATATTTCTCTCCTGCTTTATATACTTTCGGCTTCTTTTGCCAGGTTCCGTCTTTTTCCATCGACCATATTTGTCCTCTGGCTTCCCAGGACTTCATATCTTTGGAACGCCACAAGTACAAACCGTCGTTCCAGTCCCAGCAATGTCTCTGTCCCGGAAAGTAACGGTCGGGGGTAGAGGTCGTTCCTGTGATATAATAATAACCGTCGGGACCCAGCGTAGCCCAAGTGTCCCTCATCCAATAATCAAATGCCGGCTTTACAGATGTCGGAACACGTAGTTCCGGAGCGTTTGTATCTGCCGTTCCATATAACTGTGCTGATGCTGTAGAGATGGAAATAAATCCTGTAAACAAGATCAATCCTAATCGCAAAATCAATTTCATAAATTTCTGTTTTATGTTTACGGATACAAAAATAGGCCGTTGCGGGGCAGACTTCATGGAATCATGTTTTTAATATCCGTAGGTATGTACAATCTTCTTATTTTTTAGTGTTCCGGGTGGAGATAATTAAATGGATTCTGTTTAAAATGGTAACGTCTTTGCGGGAGAGGCAACGGGTCCTGCAAACGCAACTCCCATGCCAGTAAACGGGTCAGAAGTTCTGTTTGAATTTCGCTGTATTTCTTCTCGCCAAACAGATTATGAATTTCCGAAGGATCTTTCTTTAAATTATAAAGTTCTCCGTTACCATAATGATTCATGACCAGTTTCCAGTCATCCTTTCTTATCATGCGTGAGGTACCGCTTTGCGTCCAGGTGTTCAGTTCGTCGAAGTGGGCTATTTTGCCGGAAGTCAATGCTCCTTCCTGTTCAAAAGTCAAGGAGGCATCCAGTCCGACATCAGCTCCTCCGAAGCCTTGTTGTACGACCATGCTAGAGAATTCTTCTTTAGGGTAAGCTTTTCCGGTCAGCATCGGCCACAAGCTACGGCCCTGAACTCCTGCCGGTATTTCGGCACCGATGACAGAGCAGAAGGTGGGGAAAAGGTCGGCTATCGATACGTGGCTATCCATAGGGGCAGGCTGGTTCTTGATTTGATATCCTGCCCATACCATCGGGATACGTACGAGGCTTTCGGAAAGTCCGGCTCCTTTACGGATCAATCCGTATTCCCCCCAGTAGTCACCGTGGTCGGAGAGTACGACAAAGATGGTGTTTTCATATTGTCCGCTGGCTTTCAATGATTCGATCAGTCTCTTGATCTGATCGTCTATCAACCGGATCATTCCGATATAGTTGGCACGGATTCGAGGCAAGTCTTGTTCCAGGTTCGGGCAGGACGCGTCTTCCAGTTGCGCCAGAATACGGTATTTCTCTCCTTTCTTTGCCAAATCCTTACGGGAGGTCTTTAAGACAGGAAGCTTATCGGGGGAGAACATGGAGTAATAGGGTTCACATACCTGATAAGGGTTGTGAGGTTCCGGAAAAGAGACCCATACGAAGAAAGGATTTTCTTTCTGCTGCTTAATCCATGCCAGTGCTTCGTTCACGATTTTGGTGGGATGCTGTTCTTCCAGCGAGATGGGAGATGGCTCCAACCATTGCCCCCTGGCTTGCTGATTCAGGAAACGGGCAGTCTCCTTCTCTGCGGGAGTCGTCTTTTTGTGCTTTCCCCAGTGTCCGTATTCAGACCAGAAATCAAGGTCGGCAGGTTTCAGGTAAGCGTGATTCTTGCCGACCAATGCTGTTTTATATCCGTTTTTTTTCAATACGCCCACTAAGTCCTGTTGATAGGAAATGTCAGGAATATTATGATTCGTGCGTACATGAGTGGCGGAAGGAAAACGCCCGGTGAACATGGAACAACGTGCCGGAGAGCTGGCCGGCATCACAGTGTATGCCTTATTGAACCATACATTCTCCTGTGCCAACCGGTCGACAAAAGGGGTTACTTCCAGCGGAAAACCTTCCCTGCCGCACAAATCGGCACGCTGCTGATCGGTCATAATAACCACAATATTCGGTTTGCCGGTTTGTGCCTGGGCTGATATTGTCAAACCTTGTATGGCAAGCCCTGTGATACAAAAGATTGCTTTCATTTTATTAATTTGCTATTTGACGATTAAAAAACTGTCTTGACTTATATCTCGGAATAGTAAATGATAATTTTGCGGAGTGCCCTGAAAGGGCTTAATTATATAGCGTAGGGCAACGCCCTACGTAAAAACGACAATCT
>NZ_EQ973357.1:384553-406397 GCF_000157055.1 Bacteroides sp. 2_2_4
TCATTTCAATTTAAAACGGTATACAACCATGGAAGCGGCTTCCAATTCGAGCGGCTGATTCAGGTCTAGTCCGACTTCCGTCTCTACCGGTTGGACTTCATTCGGGGTAAACGGGGTGTTTTCTTTTCCCGGAACCAGTACCAGGCTTGTTTTATGTGCCTTGACGGGACGTTTGAAGCCGGAAACTTCCGGTTGTAGAGTGACTTTTTTATCCTGCAGGTTTATCAGTTTCAGGATATATTGTTTGCTGGCCGTATCATATCCCATCGTAACAAAGATGTTCTGCAAACCTTCTATATCCTTGATCGCTGCATCCAGACACACGTCAAACGTGTTATCCCTGAACATCTTTGCCAGATAGAAGAAGGAAGTCTTTACGCTACTGTCTACTCCATTAATCAACATCGGCAGGAAGATACGGTGTTCCAGAAAGTCCCAATGCCTCATCACCGGACGTTCGGCAAACAAAGGATTCAGATCGCCGTTGCGTTCTATTGACATACGAATGGCTCCGGTAGCCAGCAGGTTATAAGGATATTTTCCGCTAATACCCAATTCGCCGATAAATAGATCGGCAACACCCCGTTTGTAGTTATCAAAACGATAATGCTGTTCGCAAGCCCATTCGATTGAGTTATAATAATGCTCATCGAACACTTTTACATTCTTCGGGTTGACAAAATTGGGAATATCTTTCCGTTTGTCGTCATTCTCTCTTCCGACTACACGGATGACACTATTGGCTATATAAACCAAGTCGGGGTATTTGGCGGACAACGCCTGATAGATTTTTTCATAACGTTCCCAATACACAGGTCCGAAATCTTCATTTCCAATCTCGATATATTTTAGCGGGAAAGGAGCAGGATGACCGTTCTTTGCCCGTTCGGCTCCCCATTTCGTAGTTGTATCACCAATAGCATACTCGATGGCATCCAACGCATCCTGGATATAAGCGTCCAGATCGACATCAATGTGTCTGAAATTCCACTGTGGACTTTGCTTCACCCAACCGCTGCAAATCATACCCGTAGGCATCACATACATCGCATCAGCTCCCACATATTCGCACAATTCATAAAACTCATGATAGCCGATTCCGTCGGTACGGTAATAAGGCGCCCATTTGCTCCACTGTCCCGGACGATTTTCAATCGGTCCGAGCGTCTTTTTCCAGTGATACATCGTTTCTTCATTGACTCCGTGCACGATGCATCCGCCCGGGAAACGGATAAAGCTGGGAGAAAACTCTTTCAGGTTCTGAACAATGTCTTTACGGAATACGGATTTTCCATCGTTCCAGGTATCGGACGGGAACAGGGAAACGACATCTATCTGAAATTGCCCTTTCGACATCGGTTGTATGGCAAACATTCCACGCCGGACGTTCTTTTCCGGTTTCAGTTCACCGGTATATTTTGTCCAGTCCCGATTCCCTACATTCACTTCGATCACATTGCTCACCCGTTGTCCCCATTCGTCAACTAGAAATACACGTAACGGAGCGGAATAATTCCTGTTCTTCAGAAACAAGGAAAGACGGTAAGACGTATCTGTCTTCAGGTTCATTCCATAATATCCACGGTTGAGAATCAGGGCATCCGGATGGTTCGCAATATCTTCCGTGACATTAACCAGCATCGAATACTTATTTTCCCCGCTCATCGGATTTTCATCCGTGCGACTGATAAATACAGGAGTATATGATAACGGATAAGTCGTCCATCCAATCAGCGGATCGGCCTGAAACACTTTTTTCTCTTTAACGCGGGGAGCCGGAACATTTTCATAAAGACCGTTCTTCACAGATAATCCGGCAGGCGGTGTAGCTTCTTCAAACGAACGGTTACGTATCAGTTCGGCGTGCAGGGCACCCTCGCCCATCATTCCTATTTCTTCATAATGGAAACCGTACTTTACGGGAGCCACTTTGTGGGTTTTCGATTTATTGATATACAACGTTCCATCGGAAGAAGACGGAGAGGAACTATTCCCATATACCAGAGGTAATGTGAAAAACAGACCGATACCAAACGTAAAGGATTTGAATGTCGAATGATTCATAGCATTTGTTTTTAGAGTTTCACATTGCAAATGTGGTCTTTTCTATCCAAGAAAAACAGAAAAATAATGCTTAATACCTGCAATCATGTATAAAAATCTGTAGCGAAGCGGCAAACTGAACATGAGTGCTGCCCGTTTGAACAATTCTACGACTGTTCAAAACAAAAAAAGACGTATCTTTAGGTCGTGAAAATCAATCAGAAAAGCCATGAGAACCACCTTACTTAAATTCGTGCTCTTATTTAGTCTCGTGCTCTTAAATACAAGCTTGTCGACGGGACAGATTCAATATAATAATATACGCTTCAAACAGCTAAGTATAGCTGAAGGACTCCCGCATAATACGATCAATGCAATCACCCAGGACAACCACGGGTTCATCTGGTTTGGTACACGCAACGGATTGTGCCGATATGACGGTTATAATATCAACCTGTTCGCACATAATGAGGCCGACAGCACCTCACTCCGCCACAATTTCATCACACGCTTATATAACGATTCGCTCCGTAACATTCTATGGATCTCTACCGATCAGGGCATCTGCAGCTATAACTACGAGACAGAAGATTTCAGCCGTTACCAGATTAAAGGGAACACTAAGGATGATGTTTGTTTCCTGAACACCAGCGATGGTATGCTTCTGGCAGCTTGTAGCAACGGACTCTATCGCTACAATGAACAAGACAGCTTGTTCGTTCCTTTTCTTCTCGATGAAGAAAAACCTCATGTGAGATACCTTGCGGAGGACGGAGACAAAACCTTATGGATAGACACCAACAAAGGACTGATGCGATACAGTCTGGAGAAGAAACAGTTCGTTTCCCTCCCGACTCTCATCCAGCCTTTTACACAGCAATGCAACAATGCTGTCCTGATCTCGTCCAACCAGCTTTTATTTAATACTAACAACGATTTTTTCGTCTATCATATACAAAGCAATACCCTGTGTAATCTTTCGAAAGACCTTGAAGTGAAAGACTTCCGGTGTGCGGCAACCGACCATACGGGGAATATATGGGTAGGCACGGAGTATGGCATCTTTGTCTTCAACAAACTCTATCAACTGATTGCACATTACGAGCAATCGGAACGGGATTTAAGTGCGCTGAACGATTCTCCCATTTACAGCCTTTATCAGGACAAGGCTCATAATATGTGGGTAGGAACCTATTTCGGAGGAGTCAACTATTATATATTCGGTTCCGACCAGTTCCAGATATATCCATACGGAGCCAGTTTCAATCATTTGAGCGGAAAGGCTGTCCGCCAGATTATCAATGCTCCGGACAACGGTCTGTACATCGCCACCGAAGATGGCGGATTGAACTACCTGGACAATAAGAAGGAAATCACCCGTGCCGAACGGCTGCACAAGCAAATGCAAATCTACGCCAAGAACATACATTCTTTATGGCTCGACAAAGATAACAGCTTGTGGCTCGGACTGTTCCTGAAAGGAGCTCTTCACTATATACCGCATCTAAACCGCACGGTGGACTATAATCTATTGTCGGATGAGGTTTCTTCCGGCTTCTGCATCATCGAAGACAAGAACGATCATATCTGGTACGGAGGCCCTTCCGGCTTATTCCTGATCAACAGGAAGAAAGCAAACTCCCGCCCGGAAAAAATTTCATCTCTCCATGTCTTTAACCTGGTACAGTTTAATGACAGTATACTTTGGGCAGGAACCCGAAAAGGCAGTATATTTCAGATCAATACCCATACACTGAAAGTAACCTCGCTCCCTATCCTGCCGCACACCAATCTCTACATCACCTATATCTACCCCGATTCACATCAACGGATATGGATAGGTACAGACAACAACGGGCTTTATGTATCAGACCGCAACGGTAACATTATCGCCTTTTACAGTAAAGAACAGTTGGGATCCAACGCCATCAAAGGTATCATTGAAGATGAGATGAGTAATGTTTGGGTAGGTACCGGAAACGGACTTTGTTGTATCAATTCCCAAACAGGAAGCATTGACCGATATACCACGGCCGACGGATTACCCATCAACCAGTTCAACTACTCCTCCGCCTGCAAGAAGCCTGACGGAGAATTGTATTTCGGAACTATCAACGGTATGATTTCTTTCTACCCGGAACAGGTACGCTCCGTCAATCCCCGTTTCAACATTGCACTGACTGCCATTTGGAGCAACAGCGAATATATGTCGCCCAACAATGAGAAAGCATTCATCCCTTCCTCTATCTCCGAACTGACAGAGATCACCCTGACGCACGAACAAGCCCAATCCCTGCGTCTCGAATATTCCGGCCTGAATTATCAATATACCGACAACACTCAATATGCGATGAAAATGGAAGGTATCGACAAGGACTGGCAGTTTGTAGGCAACCAGCATCAGGTACGCTTCTCCAATCTGCCTTCAGGAAGATATATCTTAAAGATCAAAGCCAGCAAAGATGGTATCCACTGGGACGAAACGGGCCAAAAGGACCTTGCCATCAGAGTCCTTCCTCCTTGGTGGCTCTCACCGGGAGCATATTTAGTTTATGCACTACTCTTCCTATTAATCATTTACGCCGCATACAGATATACCAAAACGCGTATCATCCTGCTCATGCGACTGAAAACGGAGCATGAACAACGCGTCAACATAGAGAATATGAATCAACAGAAGATCAATTTCTTCACTTACATCTCCCATGACCTGAAAACACCGCTGACCCTGATTCTATCGCCTCTGCAACGATTGATCCAGCAGCCACAAATCAGCAACAACGATAAAGAGAAACTGGAAGTCATCTACCGAAACGCCAACCGGATGAATTATCTGATTAATGAACTATTGACGTTCAGTAAAATCGAGATGAAACAGATGCGTATCAGCGTCCGGAAGGGAGACATCATGCACTTTCTGGAAGAACTGTCGCACATCTTTGACATTGTAGCCGGAGAACGGGAGATTGACTTCATCGTCAATCTGGAAGACACCGAAGAGGAAGTCTGGTTCTCGCCTTCCAAGCTGGAACGGATTCTTTATAACTTGCTCTCAAACGCATTTAAATATACCCAGCCCGGCGGATACGTCAAGTTGAGTGCCAAACTAATAAAAGAAGAGAAGGGGACATTTGTGCAAATCTCCGTCAAAGACAATGGCAGGGGGATTCCTAAAGAAGCTCAAGAACAAATATTTGAAAGTTATTACCAGGTTGAGAAGCGCGACCATCGCGAGGGATTCGGACTGGGATTATCGCTTACGCGTTCGCTCATACACATGCACAAAGGTGAAATCCGGGTAGAAAGCGAAATCAACAAAGGTTCGGACTTTATCGTTACCCTGAATGTATCCGAGGATGCTTACAACCCCGATGAACGCTCGTCCGAGAACATCACGACCGAAGAAATACAGAAATATAACCAGCGAATCAAGGAAACCATCGAACTCATTCCTGAAAAGCTGACCAACAAAGAAAAAGATCCTGCCCGGGAATCTATTATGATTGTAGAGGACAATAAAGAAATGAATGATTATCTTGCCAGCATATTCAGCGAGAAATATGATATTATACGGGCGTATAACGGTGCGGAAGCCTGCAAGAAGATAGCCAAACAGCTGCCCAACCTCATTATATCGGATTTAATGATGCCGGTGATGGACGGCCTGGAATTCACGGAACGTGTCAAACAGGACGTAACGACCAGCCATATCCCCGTTATCCTCCTGACTGCAAAGACCGATGAAAACGACCATACGGAAGGTTATCTGCGGGGAGCCGATGCGTATATCACCAAACCTTTCAACGCCAAGAATCTGGAACTGCTGGTACAGAATATCCAAAAGAGCCGGAAACAGAGCATTGAACACTTCAAACAGGCAGAAGAACTGAACATCAAGCAAATAACCAACAACCCGCGGGATGAAATATTCATGAAAGAACTGATGGAACTGATTATGGCGAACCTCACCAAGGAAGACTTCGGAGTAACGGAAATCACAGCCCATCTCCGCATCAGCCGCAGCCTGTTGCACATGAAGCTGAAATCACTCACCGGATGCTCCATCACTCAATTCATACGGACCATTAAGATGAAAGAGGCTAAAACTCATTTACTGAATGGTATGAATGTCTCCGAAGCATCATTTGCCGTCGGTATATCAGATCCAAACTACTTTACAAAGTGTTTCAAGAAAGAATTTAATATCACTCCGACAGAGTTTCTCAAACAGTTGAAATAGAAAGCAAAAGTAACTGCTTCAGAAATTCAACCTACCCTTAGACAACGTGTCAACTATTAATAGAAAAGTTCTTTTGCTCCCTTTGCAAAGATCTCTTCCCTTCATAGTAAAGTTGTCTTTGCCCTATTTCAAACTATAAACGCAAGTTCCGTTTATATAATTGCAAGCTTTGTTTTTATAAACGGAACTTGCATTTATAAAAACAAAGCTTGCAATTATAGTTTGGAATGAAGAAAAAGGAAGTTATCCAACCGGCAAAAAGAAGTTTGGTCTATATCAAAAGGAAGTTAGCTATTAATAGCCAACAGGGCAAGTAGGTATATCTTGTAAATCAACTACGCCCAACAGAAAAAGATATCGCCGGTAATTAATCTGCAACATTCACTGATGCAGCTAATTACCGGCGAGCAATAGAAATCTATAATCAACTAATACCTATTCTACCATTCTTGGAAGCGTAAATCAGCTTCCGGATTCTGACGACGAATCAGTTCCTCGTCAACTTGATAAGTGACGCCACCTTTCGTGTACTTATAAGAAAGGGTAAACTTAGGCTGTTTCCCTACAAATTCCAATGATTCGGCTGCAGGATCTAATGTGGCGGATGCATCCGTGATAGCGACGCTTCCTCCGGCTTCAATATTGACGCTTCCATCCGGATTGACTGTCAGATTCACCGACTCATTGTTTTCCAATGTGTTTCCGAAACCCGGTCTGCGTACTTTGTTTCTACCTAACGAAACAAAGTCGCGGGTCATATTCTGACTCAAATCCTTGTTACTGTATTCAGTAACCTGCTGGGTAGACAAATTGGTAACTTTTCCTTTCACAAAGTAGGTACCGTGATACTGGCTGACAAATTTGACAACTACAATACTGTAATCCTTCAAATTACCATTCACATCAGTACTAATTTCATCCTGATTATGATCGACCAACCGGAAAGGGATTGCATAGTGCTTGTTCAAAGCAGCATTGTCTTCATAGAAAGCATCGGAGAAAGTCACTTTCACATCTGCTATTGCCAGATTCGGATTGCTAATTGTCATCTTATTCGGATTAGCCAACTGATAATAGTTTTCCGGCATTAGTGTCAAGCCCGTACCATCCAATAAAGACGGATCGATCTCGAACGTAGCCCAATCATCGGTATGCACCTCTCTTTTACCGCCAATAGCCACTCCCACCTTTATCGACATATCTGTATCGGCTACCAGTGTCCGCAGAGGTTTTTGCGAAGCAAAGTACACAGAACTCTTATCGTAGTCCTTTTCATAATCGTCATAACAAGCAGTCATCAGAACGCTTATCAGCCCTATCCATAATATATTTAGTCTTTTCATTGTAAATAAGTATTTATATCAACAGCACGTTATTCCCAACCCTGATTATTCATTAGATTCTTATTCTTTTCCAGCTCTGCATACGGTAGCGGCATGAAATAGTTTTTCACTTCATATTTCCGTTGTTCCACTTTCTGTACTTTGAAGCTGAATGTACCATCTTCCTTACGGGTAACGGTAACACCCTCCACCTCTTCGTTCAACGGCAATACCCAACGACGCATATCAAAATAACGATGATTCTCGAAAGTAAATTCCAAGCGACGTTCGTTCTGAATCAACTTTCTGAACGAGTCCTTACTTTGAGCCATTTCATCCAGATAAAGATCAAAATTGATACCCCCGGCTTGCGAACGGATTGTTTTCAATATTTCGTATGCAGAATACAGGCATCCTTCGGCTTTCACCGTCGGGTTGCCCCAAGCCTCATTAGCAGCTTCGGCAAAGTTAAGAAGAACTTCCGATTTTCGTAACAAAGGATTGTAATGAACCGAGTTTAAGGTCTGAATCGGATTCAGCATAGCCGATTTCTTGGAAACGAATTTAGCCAAATAATAACCCGTACGTGTAGCATTCTCACTAAACGAAGGAGAATCTTTTCCACCCTCGGACATATCCAACGGCTGGCCGGAATCGCCAAATATAGCACTATGATAGTAGACATTCAGCGCAAAGCGATTATCAAGTACGGCATAAAGCTGCGTCAGATCGAAATCAGGATCAGACAGATCGACACCGGAACGAACATCGGTTGCCGGATAACCATTCTTCGCATAAAAAGCCTTTACCAGATTATGAGAAGGAGTGGTACGAGCACTTCCATAATAGAATGGCGGGAAATGAAGGCCTTCCAGTAGATTACTATTAAAATATTTGCGGAAAGCATAATCGGAACTTTCGGTCTGCACATCGGCAATGGAGGAAGCCGCAACAGGAACATAAGTTCCGAAACCTTCCATGCCCAGAATCTTATTGATCTCTTTGGCTACCGCTTCCCATTTTGCCTGGTAAACCGTAGGATTCAGAATTTCGAATTGTCCCATGCCGGTGATCTTCGTCACGTCATCATCCTGCATGGCAGGGCTTGCGCTATATAAAAGCGCACGACTTTTCAGAACAGCTGCCGCCGCTTTCGTGGCACGGCCGATTTGTGTATTACCAAACTCCAGGTCATCTCCCTGATACACATTCGGTAATAACTCGATGGCATTATCCAAATCGTTGACGATAAAATCGACTGTTGCCTGATAAGTAGGACGAAGAAATTCACCGTTCTGCGCGGCCTCATCCTGCGAAATAAAATGATCTGCCAACGGAATACCCAACGCTTTTCCATTCTTCGCCTTTCCGCCGTACATCTTCAATAGCTCAAAATGCCACCATGCACGCAGGAAATACGATTCACCTTCCAGACGCAGCTTGATTTGCTTGTCCACTTCCGGATCGGTGCGGTTGTACTGCACCTGGTCGGTCAAGCCGTTTTCGAGGAAAGAGTTTACATAGTTCAACATGTTATACGCATTACTCCAGTTTCCGATCGGGTTGTTAAACGCTGTCATCCCACCCATATTTAATTTATAGACAGAAGAGCTGCGCAGATTAGTCACTGCATTATCGGTAGCACAATCCAGAAAGTTATCTTCAAAACAATCCGGGCGGTTGGCTATGCCATTATAAGCTTTATATAGTACGCCTTGAGCAAGTTCCGGCACTCTCCAGGTATCAGAGTCTCCGATCTGCCACGTCACCTTTGTATCCAATGTGTCGTCACAAGCACAAAAGAGAAACAGACCTGCTAAAACGCAACTTCCTAATATATGTTTCATATTGCCATCTATTAATTGTTCAAAATTAAAATACAAAAGAGACTCCGCCTGTAAAAGTACGCGTCACCGGGTAGTTTGTCACACCGGCATTCAGCAATTCAGGATCCAAATCTTTCACGGAAGAAAGCACAAACAAGTTTGCACCACGAGCGAAAACCTTCATCTTCTTCACTACCGAACTTGGGGAGAACTGATTGAACGTGTAGCTCAATTCAACATTCTTCATACGGAAGAAGCTTGTATTCTTCAACCAGAAAGAAGAATTGCGGAAGTTGTTCTCACCAGCAGTGGTTGTCAGGCGCGGATAATTTCCGGTCGGATTGTTTGCCGGATGATAACGGTCTAATGCCAGTTTGGAGTATTTACCTTCTCCATTATTCCAGTAATAAGCATTCGTTGCCCAAGTGTGAACGCCCAGTTCGGAATATCCCTGAAGATACAACCCCCAGCCTTTATAACTTACATTGAAATCGATGCCCAATGTAGTACGTGGGAATGAGTTTCCGAGTTCCTTTACGTCACGACCGTCAATGATTTTATCACCGTTCAGGTCTTTGTAGGCGATGTCGCCTTCCTGATAATCGGCAAACGTCTGGGTTGCATGTCCGTTGATGACTACATCTTTGCCAAATAATCCTTCGGCAACCAGTCCCATCATAGCATCGGTAGAACGCCCCACTGTGTAGCGGTATTCTTCACCATGTTTCACCTGGTTCCATTTCAATACTTTATTCTTTGACCATACGAAATTGGCTCCTACCGAATAAGCCCAGTCGTTGATACGGTCGCTCCAAGTGAACATTCCTTCTATACCGTGATTCAAGACAGAGCCCATGTTGTCCTGGTAGGTAAAGTTACCAGTATAATCCCCGTAAGAGGCATCAACAGAACCAATGATGTCCGTATGTTTCTCACGAAAATAGTTTATTTCGGTATATAAGCGGTTGTTCAGAAACAGGCCTTCCACACCGATGTTCCATTCTGCTGCCTTTTCCCATTTCAGGTTCGGATTGCCTGCACGGACAAAAGTGGAATAGTAAGCCGTAGCACCGTTGTTCGTTGTTCCGAACCGGAAGCTGCCGTCTTGCGACCAGGCACGTTCATACAATAAATGTTCCGTGCTTCTGTCATAGCCCAATATACCGGCGCTGGTTTTCAGTTTCAAGAAGTTCACGTATTCATTGTCTTTCAGGAAATCTTCATTGCTTAGAATCCAGGCAAGGCCGCCTGCAGCCGAGAAGAAGTATTTATCTCCCGATTTGAAACGGTTGCTTCCCATCAATGCCATGTCGGCTTCCACAGCATAGCGGCGGTCATACATATAGTTCAGACGCAATGCGTAGTTTGCATTGATAATGTCCTGGGTCACTCCCTGATTCGTTGTTTTCGAGTACATGTAAGTCAGCCGTGCCGATACATCATGCTTTTGGTTGAATGTATTCTCGTATGCGGCAAAGGCATTCCAACCCAATGTCTGCTGCAAAGTAGTCGACTTCCGGCTTTGTGAAGTGGCTACATCTGTTTTCTTCATCTGGGTGTACATGATCTGTTCCTCACCGGCAAAGTCACGATATGTCTTGATGGCATACGTCGGATAGACTTTGCTCAAAGAGAGTTGCAGGTAATCATAGTTGTCGAAAGAAAGGAAAGCACCGGCTTTCAATCCTTTTGTCAGCATATCAAGATCAAATTTCAAACCGATATTGGTCTGGCTGCGTGTATAACGCTCATCCGTATATCCTCCGTACATCGTTTCCGCGTATGCATTCATCGGACGCAACAGACTTGCGCCAAACAAGGGAATCCCGTCCGAGCTGGCCAATCCGGTTTCTTCCGATGACATAGTCAGCGGGTATTCATTCGGACGATGCGTAGACAGGGCCGTAAATACCTGACCACAGTCCAATTGCCCCCATTTACGCATTTCCATACGTCCGGCAACGTCTGCGGATATAGTCAGGAAATCCGTTACATTGAAGTCGAGGTTTCCGCGAAGAGTCAGGCGGTGCAATTGCGGAGTATAGGTGACGTCTTCAAATCCGCTACCTCCTACATATCCGGCAATCAGGGCATAACGCACTCTGTCGGTACCTCCCGTCATATCGAACGATACTTTCCGATAGTTGGCATTTTTGTTCAACAACTGATCGTACAGATCGACGTTCGGATACAATAGATCATTGGCTCCTTTGGAGTTTTTATATCCTTCCAGTTGTTTCTGATTATAGTAAGGAGTCAGTCCGTCGTTTGCACGCGCTTCATTGTACAGATTAGCATACTGATAAGAATTCAGGAAATCAGGAGTACGCGTCATCTGTACCACACCTGCTTCAGCGGTTGCGTTATAAATGCGGCGGTTGGCCTTTCCTCTGCGGGTAGTCACCCAAAGTACGCCATTCGCAGCACGTGCCCCATAAAGAATCTTGGCAGTGGCATCTTTCAGCAACTCGATACGTTCGATTTCTTCAGGAATCAAATCCGCTGCCGGACGTTCCACACCATCGATGATAACAATAGCTGTATTCTCCGACATGCCATGCTGGCCACGGATAAATAAATCAGGAGTATTGTTTCCCAATCCGCTGACTGTGGAGCGAACTTGCAGACCTAACATTTTACCTTGCAGCATATTAGTCAGCGTCAAATCAGGGAAGGTTCCAAACTGTCCGTTCTCCAGTACGCTCGTTGCGCCTACTTCATTCCCTTTATACGTCTTGCCACCATCGGCTCTATTCACCAACGATTCTTCGGTCAGGAACAGAGGCTCTTTCTTCAGGACAATCTTTTCAGGAACGATATTGCTGCCTGTCAGCTTATACACTTTATCTTCATATCCCAAAGCCTCCACCATGACGGTTGCGTCATTCTCGACCTTCGTCTGAAAACGTCCCTTTGCATCTGTATATAGAACGACTGCGCCTTCTCCACAAATGATAGAAACATTCTTCAACGGGCTACCTTTCTCGTCGGTAACAATAGAAACTACTTCCACCAAAGGCTTCTTCGCCGACTTTCTCTTTGATTTATTCTGTGCGAAAGTCAGGCTAGAGCCAACGATAAGGACAAATATGAGCCCTATCAGTCTTATATATCTAATCTTGTTTCTCATATACTTTTCTTTATTTATAGGTATCACCATCCGGGATTCTGTTGAAGATTATCCAAAGCCGCCACTTCATCCATCGGTAGTGGATACCAATAATTACGCTTGTTAAACGTCCGCACGGCTGTCCTCACCGGAATATACTCGTAAGTAAAGTCGGTCAACTTATAAGTGCAGGCTTTTTCCTCTTTCAACTGGTTGGCCGTATAAGAATGGTTGATCGGAGTTGCTTTGACACCCATGATCGGATATTCACCCTTAAACAGATCTTCAGCAATCATCCAACGGCGGATATCATACCAGCGGTGTCCTTCGAACATCAATTCCACACCACGTTCCCGACGATAAGCTTCTCTAAAGTCAACTCCATCCGGCAGTTCACCAATTCCGGCTCTTACACGGATTTTATTCAAAGCCTGACGGGCCGACATCGTACAACCCGTAACGACTGCATCCGGATCACCTGTCGCTTCGTATGAAGCCTCTGCCATATCCAGATAAACTTGCGAAACACGAATGTACACAGCCACCAGACGATATAATTGGAAACCAGCTTCGCCAAACAAAGGCACACTTGCTTCCGGCCAGATGAACTTCTTACACATATATCCGGTCTGTTGAGAGCCTCTCGTAAACTGATTGGTAGAAATGAAGTTCTCGGAGTAACCGCCCGAATAAGTAGTCAGATAATAGGGAACACCCTGTAAATTCTTCCCCCATTGCTCACCGGGCACGAGGATATTATTCGTGAAGCGAGGGTCTCTATCCGAGTAAGGATTGGTAGTCTTTACCGCATCATAACCGGAACGCGGATCAGTGATCGGATAGTAGTTGCCGTCGGCTCCCTTACGTTCGTACATATCTACCGCATTTTGTGTCGGAGCATTATAAGGAGTACCTTCGGCACCGGTTTTATTATCGTATGGTTGTGTCAGCCACTGCGCTCTGACGAAAGCAGACCAGTTGCCATGATGCCAACGCAGGAACCATAAATATTCCGGTTGTGCGAATTGATTGGAATTAGGCATTAATTGAATACTACGATATTCGTCATGATTCATCAGGCGATAATATTCGTGACTTTCAATAGCATTGATCGCCTTTTGCGCACTACGGGCAGCTTCAGCAGCCATCTCTTTTCCATATCCTTTGTTTTCAATAGAATTCAGGTCATTCTGCATCAAAGGGCTGGCAGCATACAGCTGTGTCATCGCTTTTAATGCCATGGCGCTTACTCTGTCAGGCCGTCCATGTTCCTCGTCAGGCCAGCTTATAGGTAAATATTCAATGGCTTTATCCAAGTCAGTCTGCATCCAAGCATTGGATTCCTGATAAGTTTTACGAGGAAAGTCAAAGTCGTCCGATGCTCCCCAAAGCTGGTCAAAGATGGGCATTCCGCCATATCGTTTGATAATCTCAAAATAGAAGTAGGCACGCAGGAAATGAGCCTGTCCCAACAGTTTTCTCCTTTGGTCGTCTGTGATGGATTTCACTTGATCTACTCCGCTAATTACACGGTTCACGATACGAAGTCCGGTATAAGCACGAGAAATAGCACTTTTGAAATTCTTCCCATCACTTTTACTTCCTATTTCGAAACGTGTACCGGCATTCTCCAGCCAGTTACCTGCATTGACAAACTTCGACGGATCATTATCGCGAACAGATGCATATTCGTCCGATAAATTACCTACTGTTACGTATGCATTCGAATAAGAGTTGATACCATGTGTAAAGATTAATATATCATCATTTTGAAAGATGCGGTCCATGAACCCTAACAAACTGCTATAATCTTTATAAACATCATCTTCGGAAAGTCCGTCATCGGGAGAGCGGTCCAGATAGTCCTCACAGCTTCCTATAAACAGCCCCAATAGAATGATCCATATCCAATTCAACTTATGTCTTCTCATATCAGTAAATTTAAAGTGTCTCATAATCCTAATCTAAAACCAATGTTATAACGTCTCACCACCGGATAAACATTCTGTCCCGAATGTTCGGGGTCACGACGGGAATCTCCTTTTGAGAACGTCAGCAAATTGCTGCCGTTGACATATACTTGCAGTTTTGTCAGACGTAAAGGCTGCAACCAACGCTTCGGAATCTGATAATTCACTTCCAGGTTCTTCAAGCGAAGATAAGCATGGTTGGTATATGTGTATGTACTGGCCACCGAATTATAACTTCTCTGAACATGAATACTGGGGCGAACCGGACCGCTTTGAATCGAAGCATCGGCTGTCCATGTATTCAACGTATTCGGTTGAGCCTTGATATTACCTTCCGGGAAGTCCCATAAATAGGAAGGAATTGCTTCTTTATAAACATCCATAGCACTGTACCACAACATATTGAATCCGATTCCTTTGTAAGAACCTCCCAATGTAAATCCGAGGGTAGTGGTCGGATAGTTCAGGTTTTTCATCGGAACCATATCCTTGGCATCAATCATACCGTCTCCATTATAATCGATGTAGTACAAGTCTCCCGGAATCAGCGTGTTGTGTGTACCATTGGCAATAGTGGACTGCGCCGAGTTATAAATATCATCCAATGACTGGAAGTTTCCTGTTGCCAGGTATTTGTTCACATATCCGATTGACTTTCCGGCTTTTTTCAAATATTCGCTCTGGTTCTTCGGATCATCAATAAAAACGACACGATTCTCACTGGTTGCAAAATTAAACTTCGCGTAATAATTAAACTTTCCAATATGGTCGTTCCAGGCAATATCCAGTTCGAGACCGTGATTTTTAGTCTTACCCAGATTCACCTGCGGAAAAGCAATACCACTATCGGCCCATGACGGAATCGTATTACGTGTCATCAAAATGTTATTACGCTTTTCGTCGAACAAATCCACAGTAAAGTTTAGTTTACCCCACAAACCTATTTCGATACCAATATTCTGCTTGATAGATTCTTCCCAGGTAGCATCGGGGTCGGCCAGTTTTCCTTCTTTGTATAAAGGTCCCCAGTTACTGGTCTGATATTTACCAAACTGCGCATTGGCAGATAGTTGCTCAAACTTCTGAATATAGTTGAAACGGGTAGCACCTTTATCATTACCAACTACTCCATACGAATAGCGCACTTTCAGGTTGGTCAGTACACCTTTGGTCAATTTCTTTACCCATGGTTCTTCACTGATACGCCAACCAATAGAGGCAGAGGGGAAGAATCCGAAACGGCGTCCCGGAGCAAATTTTTCCGAACCAGTGTAGGCACCGTTAAATTCAGCAAGATAACGCTCTTTGAAGTTGTAAGTGACACGGCCTACCCAGTCTTCTTCGTAAGCCGGGAAGTTCATCACACCCGAATTAGCAGTATTGGTCGATTCGTTCATCTTACGGTTAAACACAAATAAGGCGCTTACATCGTGATCGCCAAACTGGCGACTATAATTCAATGCTAATTCGTAATAAAGTTTACGTCCGTAAGCCTTGAAACCGTCATAAACACCACCAACAGGCAAATCTCCGGGAGCATTTTCATCCGGATAGCGTTTCTCGGTATAATTATAAGTAATTGTTCCGTCAGCATTATAAATAGGATTGGCGTAATCATACACACGATTAATACGAATATGTGTACGTTGGGCAACCAAATCGTCTTTACCTAAAATCTTACCCGGCATGATCTGGGTAGTCCATGAAGAAGAAGTAGTGTAAGACAATGATGCTTTCAATGACAGTCCCTTTGTAATAAAGTCCAGCTTCTGATTCAAGATTACATCGTAGAAACCTTGATGTTGCTTAATATTACGACTACCTCCTTCGTTCATCAGACAGGCTATATTTTGATCGGAGCTTAACCCGTCTCCCCATATTCCATTACTATATTTAATCGGAAATTCATTACTTGGAGCCGTAAAGAACGTTTTAAAAAAACGTTCATCCGGAGAATCGACATTCTCATAATAAGACGGTTGGTTCTGATAACCCATCTTACCGGCCACATTGAACGAAAGTTTAGTAGTACTTGTGATATTGAAGTCGAAATTACTACGCCAGTTATAACGACGGTAAGAGAAGGAAGGATCGAAATCCTCTTGTTTGGTAGTATTAAAAATATCTCCGTCATGCAAATAACCCAAAGATACGAAATAACTCATTTTCTTCGTACCACCGCGTACATTAAGATTATAAGCCTGTTCATAACCTACATTCTTTACCAGTTCTTTCCACCAGTCCACTTCGGGAAAGACATCGTTATACGGACCGTAATTTCCGGTAGCATACGCATTTTCCCATGCGGTAATGGTAGATTCGGGAACCATTGCTCCCCAGTTACCATCATTAGCCTGGGCTCTGTTATACTGTTTCATAGAGGTCACATAGTCAGACCATTCAGGAGCAGCAGAAGGTTGTTTAAAACCGAAGTTAGCAGTGAATGAGATTTCCGGTTTCTGTTCGAGTCCACGTTTGGTTGTCAGCAAGATAACGCCGTTCGCACCTTTCACACCGTAAACCGCAGTTGCCGAAGCGTCTTTCAGTACGGAAATAGATTCAATTTCGTTCACATCGACATCATTGAAGTCACGTTCGATACCGTCCACCAATACTAACGGAGCAGCTTCTCCCCAAGTGGACTTACCACGAATCAACAAAGAAGCTTTATCGGCTCCCGGCTTTGAAGTGGAATTGATGGCAACCACACCGGGCATCTGGCCTTGCAAAGCTTCGGAAACGGAGTTCACGCTACCTATCTTTAATAAATCATCTCCTTTTGCAGTAGCAATGGAACCGACACTGGACACCTTTTTCTGTACACCGTATCCAACCACTACCACTTCTTCCAGGGTCTCCGTATCTTCTCCTAAAGAGATTACGCCTAAAGTCGTTTTATTCTTTAAATCCAGTTCCAGAGTTTTATAACCCACATAAGAAATGACAAGTATGTCTCCTTTTGATGCCTTCACAGTAAAATTACCGTCAAAATCAGTAATCGTACCGCTTCCCGTACCTTTCACGCGAACACTGACGCCAATCATCGGTTCACCGGATACTGCATCCTTCACTTGTCCCTTCCAATAATCTTGTTGTGCCTGCACGTCCAGCGCACAAAACAAAAAGCAACAAAGACATAAGAAAGAAAAATAAAGTCTGTCTCTTTTCATAAACATTATTTTTAACTGTTAACAAATTCTTTATCTCAAGACACAAATTAAGCGGGAAAATCTTCAAATGAAAAGGAAGATTATCCTCAAAACCCGTACAAATGTGCAAAATAGATTTCTCTACTACATTTCTGAACAAATCATTTCCACATTGGCTTTATGACGTGCTCTTTGTCTACGGTGATGTTGTATATGCCATCGTTTCCTTTCTTCAGGATGAGCGGAACAATACGTGTTTTACGAGGGGACACGGTGGAATCTGAACGATGAACGTGGTAAACATAGTAATATTTTCCATCCAGACCTTTAAATACATCTCCATGTCCTGATCCGTTTTCTCCTACGAGGCTGCGATGAATGATCGGACTGTTCGGATGCTTTTTCCACGGACCGAAAGGGGAAGAAGCAGTGGCATAACCTACCGAATAGTCGATATTCATAAAATGATTGGCAGAATAGAAGAGGTAATATACCCCGTCCCACTTCATAACAGTCGGTCCTTCCATCACCGGTGCAGACTTATAGTTCGGAGTCTTTTCCCAAGGCTCCGTACAGTCCATACATTGTTTCAATGTTTCCGGTTTGATACTTCCTTTCTTTATGTCAAACTCGGCTACCCAAAGGTAATTTCCTTTATTAAAGCGGACATGATATAGGTAGTATTTCCCATCATCATCCTTAAATAGGAAAGAGTCTATATTCTTAGCAGAAGCGTCTATCGGCTTGACTTCCTTCTGACGAAAAGGTCCGAATACCGATTTTGAGGAAGCAATTACTGTTTGCTCATTAGCGGTATAAGTGAAATAATAAGTTCTTTTATCCTTAAAGTATTGAGGTGCCCAGAAGCCTTTTTCACCATACGTTCGATCTCCTTTCCGCAGAATCAGTTGCAGGGAACTGCCATCAGGCACTGTCCAATGCTCCAGATCGGTCGATTCGAGAATGGCAAATCCAAGAGGTTCCTGATTACGTGTACCTGTGAGGTAGTACTTGCCGTTTTCCACATAAATTGTAGGATCGGCATAAGTGATCTCCTTCTCATTAACTGAATCAGCCCGCACCCCGGTGACAGACAAACAAATGATTCCTAATGCGAGAATAAGTCTTTTTGTCATTTTATGTTTCTTCATACCTATTTTATTCTATATCTGATCTTTATCTCATCTACAAAATTTCAATCTATCATCCAAACCAAACCGGGTTTATCCCCTGTGAGATTCCATATTGATTTATCCCAGGAAAGAGCCTTGGCAGCATCTATCGGGGTGCTCATCGTAGAAAGACCATTGTAACGGTCGGCACCAAAGTTTTGTGCTGCGTAGTTGGGTATTTGTTCATCTACGATAGCAGGCGTATTGGCAGAAAAACGACATTCCATATTCGGATTCGCATAGCAATTATTAGCCTCATTCTTGTTAAAGCGTCCGCAAATTCTTCCCGACTTGGGTGCACCGTTAGAGAATAATTTCTGGTTCCAAGCCACACAATGTGTTACGGTGATTCCTGTCGCCTTGTTAGCAAATCCCATAATACCGCCTACCTGGTTTTGAGCGGAAACCTCGCAATCGGAATAACAATAAGAGATCACAGCTGTCGGACTAGGATCTACAAATCCGGCAATACCACCCGCAGGATTCGCCACTTTCATCGGGAAAGCTTGTGCGAGACCTGAAGAATAACACTGCGTAACGATAGAATATAACATACGTCCAACGATGCCTCCTACACATGATTCAGTCACAATATCCCCAGTGGAAGAGCATTGAGAGATCGTTGCTCCGCCTCTCGTTTCCCCACAAATACCGCCGGCGCACCATACGGCAGTAATATCCGTTGCCGATGTACACTGATGAATTTTACTATCTGCACCATGAAGTCTTGCACAGATACCACCAGCCTGACCGTTATCCCAGGCAGCCGCTCCCGTTCCCGAAGTTAAAGAAATCGTACCGGATACCCGAACATTCTCCACGATACCCGGAGAAGTAGCAGCTCCCACCTGTCCGGCAAGGATGCCTGCCATCTTTGTATTGGCTGTAATCTGCGCATTTTCAAAGTTTATATTGGAACACTTACCAACCAACAATCCAAAGAATCCCTGATTAACAGAAGAGGAAGTATTTACTTTCAGATTACGAATCGTATGTCCGCCTCCATCCAATACAAGTTGTTTGGAAACCGAAGTCTCTATCGGTTGCCAGTCTACACCTTGCAAATCAATATCATTCTCTATCTTGGCATAGATCGTCTTACCATCTTTGAGTTTCTCTCCGAGAGTTATCAAGTCGCTCGTTGTCGCCACGGTATAAGGGTTGTCGATTTCTCCCTGTTTCTGTTGCAGGAAGAAAGTCATTGTACTTTTCTCTTGATTGACTGCAAGATCGTCGGAAACCAGTTTCAAACCGAGAACGTATTTCTTTGATCCGTCAAGCGTACCTAAATCATGGAAGCGCAAATTTACCATACGCAGGACATCGTCCCCCTTAAAATTAAAATTACTTCCATCCAGATCATAATATTCCACAGGTAAGAGGTGATATTCTTCACCAAACTCTTTGGCATCGACAACAGCCAATTCCGCCTTTGCTTCTTTTTCGCAATGGCTTTTCTCCACCATAATGTTATATTGGTATTCCGGCTCATCCAGATATAAATCATATTTGCCTGTCTGATAAAGCGACAAGGTAATATTGGAATAGGTAACTTCAGCCTTTTCCGGCTGTGTCAGATCCATGACTTCACCACATGCTATCAACGAAAACGCCATTAATGACGCTACAACAGGAATGTATCTTTTCATAATATCTTTCTTTTAATTATTAAAAACAGGGATTACCATACCGACGTTATCTCCTGACAACCAAACNTTANTCTCCATCTATACGAACTACTTCCATCTCCATCCCTTCTTTGAGGAAAGAAACTCCTTGGAATGAGAATTCAGCCTTTATCTTTTGACCGACAGCCGTGGGCTTCCCGTCAAACTTCACATGAATGTATTTGCTTTGATCCGAATTTTGCAGGCGATAAGTCAACCGTTTAGGATTAATTGCAGCCTGAAGTTGTTCCTGCTCTGTAAAAGTACAAATTCCATCCAAACTATAAAACCCAACTTCGGTATATCCTGTTATATTCTTCTTATCAACCCCGTTTTCGGCATATTCCGTCTCCGCACAAGAGGTGAAAGCCAACAAACATACCAACACTACATATATTACTTTCATAAGCGAATAAATTTAAGATAATTACTTTCTAATAGTTGTCGACAATATTTCTACCGATCCATCCTTATAAGTCACTTCGGCGGTAAGTATTTGTCCGTTCAGGTTCTTATTCACTATATTGATTTCCTGTCCATCCAGCTTTACTTTATAAGATGAGACATCAGCCGGCAAATTTAATAGTTGTACTAACATATATTCATCCACTTGTTGATATTTCAACAAAGGAAACTTTCCTGTTACAGACTTGGTCTTAACATCATCCTTCCACAACACGGCATCATCCGATTTCAGCAATGCTACATGGTAGGCAGTTCCGGGAACAAGATTTTCAACCAATGTATAGTCATTCTCCGAATCAAGCGACCGACGTACTACCTCTGTTCCATTTTCATCTGTTACTGACAATATACCTGTTTTATCGGCTCCATTCCCCCAACGAATGAACAATTCCCGTTGCCCTCCGACAAGGCTGGAAACTGCCAATCCATCCCGGGCAGCGATGAAATCGGGATACAGCAATGGATTGGGATTGTAGAATCCGTCTGCATCCAGTCCTAAATAACGGGAAAAATAAATTCCTCCAAGTTCCCACATTTCAGTCTTCGCATCGTAAACAGCTCTCGCTCCACCGGGAACCACACTAAAACGTCCGGTAATGGCATACGTATCATATTTCTTGAACACCTCATAAAAAGTTTTATACCAATTCTTCGGATACCAGGAATAACTCTCAAAAAGGCTCTTGAACTCGGTTGCACTGACCGGTGTACCGGCATTAGCTTTTTCAGCTATCAGATTAAGGTATTCGTAAATTTTCATCCCGGCCGTATAACCATGCTTGGTTCCCCATTCTCCCAGTGCGTCGGCTACATGAGGATTTAAAGCACGTACCATAGAGAATTCCGTGCAAATCAGTTTCTTTGTTACACCATATTTATCG
>NZ_EQ973357.1:406553-605506 GCF_000157055.1 Bacteroides sp. 2_2_4
GAATTCCGTGCAAATCAGTTTCTTTGTTACACCATATTTATCGCGGATAATACGGAAATCATCTTCCGCCTGGTTGATTTTCAATGCGTGAACGTGTAAGTCGAGCCCTACAACATTAGGATTGTTATTAACCACAGAGACTACCGCAGGTACCGTTTCGCTCTTCGGCAATTCGGATACACGGTTCAATGCTCCGGCATAAATATCAAATGTCCATCCATTAGCCTGTTTCCAGGCAGTCAGCCGATTGGCAAACTCATTCAGAAATGCCCGATAATCCTCACCGTCCGCATGACAAAGATCGGTATCCAATGCATTCTCCCATTCCGGTTCGTTACCCATGACAAGTATTTCAATATTCTTCGCCATATCATAGGTTTTCAGTAATACTTCAGTTGCCTGAAATATGTACTCCATCTCCTTAGTTCCTACTTTGGGAACCGTGTCGGTATATAATTCAAAAGGTATTTTCAGGCTCAATATAAATTTCACACGGTCGCCCAAGGCTTTCTTGGCCTGAATAAATTTCAGTGTAGGAATATGTGTCCTGATGGCATTTTCTTTCACACCAACAATCTTCCCGTTTTCATTCTGAAGAAACAGATTGGGGATATTGACAAATCCTCTCACCCAAGTCACTTTCGACTGTTTCAACATCTCTATTTCCGTAATCGGGTAATCTATATTTTCATTATAGTTCGCCCCCAAATCCTGCGCCTTTGTTCCCATCGAACATAAGAACAGCAATACAAACATTAAAAAAGCTTTCATTTTCATATACATACTTCAAGGTTAATTGTCCGACATCGAACAGAACAAAGGTAGAGAAATAAACTCCGGTAGAATAGAACGATTGTTTTATCAACGGGATTTATGTTCAGAATAAACATTTGACCTTATTTTAATGGTTCTTCTTCTACTTCACTGCGATAATAACCGTCCACTTCAGCAAAGAAATTCTGCTTCAGGGAGTCCAGAAGTTCGGGCTGTTGTGCCGCCATATTCTGGTATTGAGTTCGGTCGGCTTTTACATTGAATAAACCGTATTCACCCAAGTTACCCAATTCATTTCCGGTCAGGTTGCGTTCGGAACCTTTATAAGGAGGCATCATAATCCAGTCGCCCGAACGATAAGCCATACGTCCTTGCGCTTCCAACACTACATCCTTGCGGGCAGTCTGCTCTTTTCCGAAGAAAGCATCCAGATAGTTCCGACTATCCAAACCTTCCGGCAAATCGGCATGTATCATCGACCCCAGAGAAGCAAGAATATCTACCTGGCAAACCAGTGCATCGGACACAACCGGCTGAATCTTTCCTTTCCAATAAACAAACAAAGGAATATGCGTACCACCGTCGAACAAACTATATTTACCTCCGCGCAGACCTCCTGCAGGAAGGTGATCGCCTGCCAATTCGGGAGCTCCGTCTTTGTAACCGTCATTCAGAACCGGCCCGTTATCACTGGAGAAGATAATCAGTGTCTTTTCCAACAATCCTTCTTTCTTCAGATGGGCGAGCAATTCACCTACGCACCAGTCGGCCTCAACAATAGCATCTCCACGAGGTCCCATAGTCGTTTTCCCCACAAAACGTTGATGAGGAGCACGGGGAACATGGGGTTCGTGCAAGCCATAATAGAGGAAAAAAGGAACATCTTTATGTTCAGTTACAAAGTTCTTCACTTTATCGACAAAATAGTCCACCATATCTTCGTCTTTCCAACGGGCTTTCTGCCCGCCTTTCATATAACCTATACGGGGAATTCCGTTAACTATTGAATTATTGTGTCCGTGAGCCCATTGCATCTTCAACATTTCCGGGTTGGAAATGGCGGTCGGTTCGCCTTCAAAGTTCTTTTCGTAACTCACCTCGATAGGGTCGGACGGGTCAAGTCCCACAACATCACCGTTTTCTACATAAACAGTCGGGACACGGTCATTTGTCGCCGCAATCAGGCAAGAATAATCGAAGCCGATTTCTTTTGCACCCGGTTTCACGGTTTCATTCCAATTGACATTTCCGTCTCCCATTCCCAAATGCCACTTTCCGATAGCTCCCGTCGCATAACCGCATTGCTGCATCATCTTCGGCAAGGTGAACTGATTTTCATTGATAATGAGAGGAGCGTCTCCCGGCAGAATTTTTGCTTCTTTATTTTTCCACGGATACATACCGGTCATCAACGCATAACGACTGGGAGTGGACGTTGCCGAAGTAGCATATCCGTTCGTGAAGCAGACTCCTCCATGAGCCAAGCTATCGATATTCGGAGTATGAATCGTAGTCGAGCCATAAGCACTGACATCGCCAAAGCCCAAATCATCGGCAAGAATCACAATCACATTCGGCTTTTCTTCCACTTGCTGAGAGGTACAGCTGACTAAAGATAATGTTGGAACAAGATAGATTAAGTTTTTCATAATAGTATGCAGTTAATAACGATGCAAATTTAGCCACCACTTGTTTATTTATATAGAACAAATGTTTAATAATGGGGAGTCATGTACATCCTGCAACGATTCCTTGGAAGATTATTACAAATATTTGGGCAAATATAAAAAGCCGGTTTCTACAGAAACACCTACCTTTGGTTATCATTAAATATCCAATTAATAATTCCAAAAAGACACCATCTACAATGAAAAACCTATTAATTTTCACAGTTACTCTCCTGATCCCTTTATGCAGTTGCTCGCAAACAGAAAATACGGACACTGATGAACCGGTGATTCCTCCCCCAAGCAACAATTACGTTCTGCAGGGCAGTATGCAAGGCAGCGCCGAATTAGTAGAAGCCGGCTACACTCAAATACACCAATATATGCGAAAGATTGGTTGGGACTATTCCGAACATCCCAACAGCTCTTCCTTAGACCACAAGGACGGAGTGCACGGAGAAGTTATTTATGATTTGTTTATTCGACAATACATTTTCAAACTCTCCATTCATGCCAATGAAAAAGCACTGGATGGAGACCGTGGCAAATTAATAGACCGCCAACGCAATGAGATGAAAACACAGACCACGCCTTCCTGGTATAAGTTAAACGGCAACTGGGATGAATGGCAACAACTAAAATGGAAGTTCAAGATTCCTAAAGATTTCCGTCCGTCCGGCAGTTTTACTCATTTACATCAACTAAAGGCACAGGAAGGCAACAACGGTTCACCCGTAATTACTATCACTGCACGAAGCAACGGAAACGGGAGTAATCGCCGTATACAAATCATTCATAACGGAGATACCGAAGAAACAACGAAAGGTACTATAATAGACAATCTCCCATTGGAAGATTTCGAAGATGAATGGATTCAGGTAGAAACTGAAATGCACTATACCCACAATGGCTCGTTTAGTATCACTTTAAGCCGACTCAGTGACGGGAAAAGACTTGTTCAACGTTCCTTTGATGACATAGATTTATGGAGGAAGGGAGCAATAAGTATCCGCAATAAATTCGGCATATACCGTAGTTTCGGCAAAACCCTGACGGATGAAAATGACCGTCCAACCAACGGAATCAAAGATGAACATATTCTACTGGCGGATTTCAAGGTATACGAGAAAAACACGAATCCTGATCCGCAACCGCATGATTAAGAAAAAACTGCTAAAATGACTAGATGAAAATGGGGAAGCCCAAACTTCCCTCATCTTCTATTTTCTATTTACCAATTGCAGTCGCCCAGTTATCAGCAAAACGGAAATTACCGACTCTGCCCTTATATCCTCTGCGATATCTGAATGAAATCCCTTTCAACCCATTCTTCAAATCATTCTCTTCACCGTCGGCAACAAGCGTAGCTTTAGGTTCCTTCTTACTCAATTCCGGATTAACAAAAAGGGAAGCCTGATTCTTGTCGTAATCGACTTTCAATATCAAAAGGTGGGTTTTGTCATAATCATAAGTTTCTGTTCCCTCTGTACGCATATTGCGTACAGAGACTCCAAACTTAATCTTATCCTTACCTTCGCGTGCAACAAACACCTTCCCTCTATTGGCTCCTCCCGTATAATTAATATCCAAAGCCACAAAATCGGCAAAGTTGCTACCTCCCAACTTGGAGAAGTTGGCTAGAAAAGCCAGATAATAGGTTCCCTTTCTATATTCCTTATTTACATCCGTAAGAGAATAAACACTAAAACGACTACCTTTGATATCAGCCGGAAAGTTGCCTATATCTATGGATAATCCTCCTTCCGGATACCCTTTATAAGAAAGCGCCTTGCCTACTAACGGACTTCCTACTCCTTCCAGCGGATTAGTGGAAAACGCCCCATTCCAGGAATCGGTACGAATCGGCTCTTTCTTATCACCATAAACAGCTTTTTCCAGTTGGTCACCTGGTTTATAATCTTTCAGGAGATCCTTTTTCAGAACTTGCGCATTTGCCAACAGAGCAAAAGACATGATTGCCACTGATAATACTACTTTTTTCATCACATTATTATTTTAATAATTATATTCATAAAAACTTGAAACGATCATTTCTGATAATACAAATCAAAAGTTATAGTTGCATTCTCATTATTCCAGGCAGAGTCCTGAGTAAAATCCACACCGATTGAAAGAATGCGCATGATACCAATCTTATCCCCCTTATGCGGTGTTTTGAAGGCGATCACGCTTCCAACTTCGAAAATAGACTCGTCTTTTGTTGTCTCATCCTTTTTAAACGTGCGTATATCCCGTCTTTTTATATCCATTCCGGCAAATGCATCCGTAGATAATTCTACCATCTTGCCATCCTTCACTTTATCAATAATAGCTTTCTGTGCTTCATCCGTTTCCGACAATATCAGGAATGTGGTCTTATTGGAGTAATAGTTTGGGAAGAGTCTCTCAACATCTTCAGCTTCAGAAGAAGAAGTCAGTCCTTCCAGTCTTTTTCCCTCACACCAGCAGTTTCTCAAATTCTTTCCAAGCCGTTCGGGACTTTGCAGATTAAAATCCATAGGGCTATTGCAGATGGTAGCAAAGTCTACTTCTCTTTCTCGCTCGGTAGTCAGAATACAAGCAGCTACCACTTCGCCCTTGTCGGCAATCATCATACTTCCGAAAGTAGAATTACGATGTGCTCCCAGTTTAAGATTAGGATAAGACAGCCATGCCATTACCGTTACCTGGCAAGCAGGAGACAATTCTATCTCTTTTTCACCATTCGCATAAACCAGTTTCACAGCTACCGTAGCAGTAGTCTCAAAAACCGGAACTTTGAATATCAGTGTTTCTTTTTCCAGACTTATGACTTCCGCTTCCGTCTCGCCAAACAAAACTTTTTCGATAGATGTCAGTTGCGTACCGGTAATGGTAATCAGCTCTCCCTCCGTTACCGTGGCAGGAAAATCCTCTGAGGTGACCGTCGGATCTTCCGGTACTCCGGGCTCTTCAGGCTCTGCCGGTTCCACCCGGGTATATCTGTAAGTCGTTTGTCTCGAAGCGTTGTAGCCGTAGGTTATCACCAATTCGTCATTATCAAATTCAAACCGGTTGATGAATCCGCGTTCATAGACGAGCAACGAATCTCCCGCCACCCGGTATTTTCCTTGCGGGTAATCGGTCACAAGATTATCATCCACATCGAATGTCTGTATAGTTGATGTATAGTCGCTGCCAAAAATGGCAAGCACTTTCGGATAAGCCCCTACACGTTGCCACGTCCCTTCTACGGAGTTCACTCCCAAGTTACCGCTATCCCATTCGGAATCATCGTTATCACATGCGGCAAATGCCCAAAGTATCAGCGGTAATATAATAAATATACTCTTTTTCATATCTTCCTTTCATTTAGTCATTAATCTTTCTGGAAATAGAAGTTCAAGGTCATCGAACCTTTAGTGTCGGAAACACTTTCCATCTGGACTGCTACAAGTTCCACAAAACCTATTGCCACCAGGTTCTTGCCATCCACATCACTATACACCAAAAGCAAATTGATGCCTCCAATATCAAATCCTTCCAGATTGGTCTTGTTATAGTTGTCATCCAAAAGCTTATAACGGGCTACCTGTTTGGTGCTGCCTGTCAGATTCAATCCGTCAGCTTTCGCCTGCTCGATGCTGATTTTCTCCAAAGTTCCATTTTTAATCTTATCCATATATGCTTTCTCTGCCGGAGTCGTTTCGAGCAGCTTGCGGAATCTCAGATTGAGTCCGTCGGCTTCGAGCGCCTTGCCGTTACATTTGAATTTATGAATATTCAGCTTTTTGGAGAACCCTGCCAACTGCATACCGTCGCTGTTTTGTGTAGCGCACAAATGGATAATCTCTTTATTATCCGCAAACTCACAAGGATTATAATATTTACCGGTTGTTCCGCTAAATAGATTCGCATTCTCACTGCCATGCCCGTAAAGGGTTATGTTTTTCCAGATATATACTTCGGGGACAATGACCTGGCAGTCTTCGGCCGTTTCCAGTTTCGTCTCGTCATAATAATAAAGAGTAATCTTCTTTGTGCCTGTGACCTCGTATTCCGCACTCAGCTGACAGGTCAGTACATCGGTTGCCCGTTTGGTGATTTCCGCTTTATATTCACCCACGAACACACTGTCTACTTGTGTAAGATTCACGCCTTTGATTTCAATCGAAGAGCCGGCGGAAGTCATTCTCGGATAGTCGCTGACCGACGGATAAGCCAGCTCCAGTGAGAAAGGCGTGCCGGAAGTACTCACCTGGCGAATCTCCGTCCCATACTGATAATTCAAAACAATATCCACCGCCTCATCTTTAAAGTAAGGTACTTCCACTTCTATTTCTTCCCGCGTCTGGGTGACAACCGTCGCCTCTTTGGTTCCGAAAAGTACGCCCGTCACAATGTCCAGGTTCTCTCCCGTCAGGCCAACAACGGTATACGGCCGGGACTTATTCACATAACCGGTCAGCTCGGGAATCACATATTCCATCGTAAAGCTTTCTGAGGTCTTTATACTCCCATAAGGAGTAAACACCTCAATAATGCCCGATACAACCTCATTCGTCACTCCGGCAATAACCAGTGAGCGGTTAATCCGATACTTCACGTCCGTCTTCACTCCACCTATCTTGATGGAGTCTACCTCTTGCAGGTTAGCGCCCGTGATACTGATCTCTGTTCCTGCCACTCCGTTCTTCGGACTAAAGTCGGTCACTTCGGGCGGATTCTGGTTCGCCTCAAACATGCTCAATTTCTCATTACAGGCAGTAATGCCCAGCAGTAGGGCAACGGCAGCCATTAATGTATATATATATCGATTCATATTCATTATTTCAAGTTTTTAAATTTACGGCAAAATGGTCTGTCACACACCTGAATATCCCGAATTCTGCGTAGCGTTCGGAGCAGTAATAATCACGTTGTAGGGAATAGGCAACAGTAATTGCCAGTTTTCCAAAAGCGGGTCTTTCACATATACGGGCGTTTTCTCGTTCGCATAGTAATCGGTCAGAGCACCTGTACTCTTATTGCGCATCTGTTCGGTCGTATAGTGTTTCCTCATTACATTTATCAATTGTTCCGTCCGGAGCAAATCGAACAAGCGGTGGTTCTCCAAAGCAAACTCCAGCCGTCTTTCTTTAGCCATCGCTGTCCGGTATTCCGACTTGGTTGTAATGGGCTGCACCTCTTCGACCTTCTTCAGTCCCGCCCGCAGACGGGTTGCGTTGATATAGTCGAGTGCATTTTGCGTGGGTCCGTTAAATTCATTTTCTATCTCACCCAACATTAGCAACACATCGGCAAACCTGAGAATAGGCCAGTCGTTTTCAGCATCATAACGCACCGTTACCGGACTTAGATACTTCGTCACATAAGACACATATTGCGTTGCCCCCTTCTGGTCAATCCAGAACTCCTTCAATATAACATCTTTCCGAGTCTCACCTGCTTCCGAATTATAGGTGCTGATCAAATCCTCCGTCGGACAGTTGTAGCCGTTTCCGCTACCGGTCAAAATCATATTCTCACTATTCACCGGAGCGAAATAATTGGCGAAAGGCGACCCCAGTCCGTTTCCTCCAGACAGATAGCGGGACACAAAAATCATCTCCTTATTCATCTCATTCGAAATACTGAACACATCCGCATACGAGCTTGTCACCAGTCCGTATCCGCTGTTCTTCTCCACATCTTCCAACAAGAGTTTGGCCTGAGTAAGCATCTCCTTGTCCATTCCATTTTTGGAAAGTGTCAGATATACCTTTCCAAGAAGCGTCTTTGCTCCCCATTGGTCTACGCGTCCGATATTACTGCTGTCATATTTAACGGGCAGTTTTCTGGAAGCATAATCCAGATCGTCAATAATCAACCGATAGACGGCATCCACCGTACTCCGCTCATAATTTTTAGCTTCCTCGGCCGTGATTCTTTCAGTCACAAGAAACAACGGTCCATACAGGCGAACCAGATTGAAGTAATGATAGGCACGGATAAAGCGGGCTTCGGCATCATACTGTTCTCTCAACGTCACGTTCGTCACCACCTGCGAATGTCCAAGCACTGTATTGCAATTCGCAATGTTATGATAAGCCTTTTCCCAATACGCATTATTGATCGTATTGGAAGGCTCCACCTTGAAAAGGTCCAGATTGGCAATCTCCAGACTAGTCCCGGTAGTCGATCCCTGTCCTTCATGCCTGGTATTGTCCGAACGGACCTCGGTCAAAAAGAATTCATTGTTCAATGTTCCGTGAATGCCATTGTAACAAGCCATCACGGCGGCGTTGATTTCTTCTGCGTTCCGATAGAAGTTCTCACTGTCCATCTGGTCGTAGGCTGCCCTGTTCAGGAAATCCTCGCAGCCGAACAGCAAAAATAAAGCCGGTAGATAAATTAGTATATTCTTCATGGTTCTCTCTTTTTTAAAAGTTAATATTCAGACCAGCACTGAAGGTGCGTTGAATAGGGAATGCTCCTCTCTGCAAAGCATTTCTGGCCATAGCCGTCCGGTATACTCCGCTTGCATAGCGGGCTTCGGGATTGATACCGCGATAGCCGTCCGACCACAGGTACAGAAGGTTCTGTGCGGAAACATAAACCCGCAATTTGGAAAGTCCTACTTTGCGTGCCGCCTTCCTCGGCAAGTCGTAACCCAGAGTGACATCACGCAGCGCGATAAATCCGGCATCCTCAATCTGATAGTCGGTCAGTGAATGCTGTATTCCGTTGTCGCGGAAAGGCGTTTTTCCATCGCCCGGATATTCGACGCTCAACCATCGGTTGGCCACGTACTTCGTATTCCACATACGGAACTCATTATAATTATTGTCGGTGTTATACACCTTTCCTCCTACCTGACCCTGAAGGGTGAATGCCAAATCGAAGTCGCGATACTTCAACGTATTCGTCATACCCCAGATAAAGTCAGGATAAGGATTGCCGAGAGGCACACGGTCGTTGTCGTCAATCACATCATCACCGTTCGTATTGGCTACACGTAATCCTCCCGGTTTGTCATTGATATGATGCGGATTATTGTCTATTTCTTCCTGACTCTTCCATACGCCGATTGTTTTGAATCCATAGAACTGGATCAGCGGATCACCCACACGGGCAATGTAGTATTCTTTATTTGAGCCCGGCGTGACTTGTTCGGACGGTCCGCCCAAGTCGAGCAGCCTGTTGCGCGTCAGTGACAGGTTGAAAGAAGTGCTCCATTTAAATTGTCGGTTGTTGATATTGTAAGTAGTCAGTTCCATCTCGAAACCACGGTTTCTCAGTTTACCCTCATTTGTCCAGGCTTGTGTATATCCGGCGATGCTGTTAACCGTTTTCTGATAGAGCAGACTTTTCGTGATAGAGTAATAGTAGTCGAAAGTCAGCCCGATGCGATTGTTCAGCAGAGAGATATCCAGACCGAAATTCGCCTGATTGGTTTGTTCCCACTGCAAGGCCCGGTTGCCCAGAGAAGCGGAGTTGTTGGCCAGTCCGGAGACAACCGAACCGTTGCCCTCGCCAAGGATATAACCTGCCGAATCGAGCAGGTCCGTATTAGCATAGCTTTCGATAGCATCCGTACCCGTCACACCGTAGCTCAATCGCAGTTTCAACTGATTCAGCCACTTCGCCCGTTCTTTGATGAATGATTCTTCCGAGATTCTCCATCCTGCCGATACGGAGGGGAACCATCCCCATTTATTATCTTTACCGAATTTGGAGCTTCCATCCGTACGCAAACTCACTGACAACAGATAGCGGTCTTTCAATGCATAATTGACACGGCTGAAATAAGAAACCATCGCATTGTCATTCTTCCATGTGCCGGTACGCAGGGTGGTACCTTCGTACTGGTCTATTCTTCCTGCCGCACTCAAGTAATGAATGTAATCGGTAGGAAAATCGAATCCCAGAATCCCCGTCCTCTTATTCGTATATTTATAGACAGAGGCTCCCAGCAGCCCATCCAACTGATGAATACCTTTGAACTTCTTACTGTAATTCAATGTATTCTCCGACGCCAGGTTGATAGACTTGCTGGAGGTATAATATCCACGATTGGAATCACCTGCACTTTTCGCCCCTACATTCTGATAAGTATCCGTCTCAGTAAAGTTGAAATTGAAACTATTGGAAGAGCGGAAACGCAATTCTTTCAGTAACTTGATATCGATATATCCCTGCAATTGCATACGGTATTGCCCTTTCGGACTAAAAACATTATCGATAATTCCACGGGGATTGTTGTTCGTCGATCCCCACGGGGTAGCTGTCACGGTCTTTTCCAGCCCCGTCTGCGGATCAATAGTTGTATAGGTCTTACCATTAAAATGCGAACCTCTCGTATATTCTCCTACCGGAACACCTGTAATGGCGGATGTCTCTTCGGTATGCTTCACCGGCATCCAGGAAGGGGTTCTCACAAAGTCCGTAAAGTTGGTTGCCGGACGTTCGGATTCGGTATAGGAAGGAGCGATGTTTATACCTACCGTCACGCGCTTGGACAAATCGGCGTCTATTCTCGCTTTTACATTATACCTTTTATAATAGTTCTTCAGCATCATGCCCTCGTCGCTGTTATAAGCACCGGAAATATAATACCGGATACCACTGCTACCACCACTGACGGAGAAGTCTACATTATAATAGTAAGCATTGTCGTTGAAGGCTTCCTGCTGCCAGTCCGTATTATTATTGATAGCTGCATACGCCATCTCTTGTGAAGACAATGATGTACCCAACAAATTATGTTCCCTGATGCGTAAATCCAGATATTCTTTCGTGCTCAGCACGGAATGCAACTTATAGTTCGACTTTACGCCCCACTTGGCTTTCACCGAATATTTAGGTTTGCTGATAACGCCGCCTTTAGTTGTAATCATGATAACACCGTTGGCTGCACGCGAACCGTAGATAGCCGCCGATGCGGCATCTTTCAGTACCTCGATGCTTTCCACATCACTCGGATTGAGCGATTCAAGACCGTCGCTCACCGGGAAGCCGTCGACGATAATCAGCGGATTGCTGCTGGCACTGAATGAAGAAGTACCTCGAATGGATATATCCGGATCGGCTCCCACCTCGGAAGTGGTGTTCAGAATCTGCACACCGGCCACCTTACCCAACAGCGCCTGATCCAGACGAGGGGTAGGAACGTCTTCGATACCGTCCATATTGACTTTTGTCACCGAACCGGACAAATGAGATTTCTGCTGCACACCATAGCCCACCACAACTACTTCGTCCAGTTGCTGCAAATCTTCGTGCATCACTACGCGTACCTCTTTCTTGTTCTTTACCGAAACTGTCTGGGTGGCGAAACCTACATAGGAGAATTTCAATGATGTTTTGTTCTTCGGCAGGCTGATGGAGAACTTACCATCCATATTCGTGATCGTTCCGCCGGAAGACCCTTCCACCATAACCGATACCCCGATGAGAGGCTCGTTATTCTTATCGACTACAACTCCGCCGACAACTGTGTTCTGTTGCGCCTCGTCCAAACCGGGCGAAAAAGCCAAAGCGGGAGTTCCAACTATAAATACCATGAAGAGGGTACTTATCAAAAAGATAGGAATTCTTTTCATATTACAATGTTTTTCATATTTACGTTCGCGGAAAAACAAAAACGATTCTTTCCCGGCCGGAGAAAGTTTTTCGGTTCATTCTTCCAGTTACAAAAATAGTGATAACAAGATAGAAGGCATTTACAGAATCCGTCAAAGAGTTGTAGGGAAGATTCTCCATTTGCAATAATCCTTCCAAAGCTTGTAAAAATAGCCCATAGATGTGTTGATACTATAAAATGAGTTTGTTAAGCCCTGCTTTTGCCCTTTTTTTATTATTTTTGCTAGACGAAAAGCATACACCCCAAATATAGTTCATTTATGAAGAAGCTGATATGTATTTTGCTGGTTTTTATCCTTCCACAAATCATTTTCGCAAATCAACGATACCATTTTTCCAATTTATCAGTCCAAAACGGACTATCACAGCTTCATGTCACTTGTATCTACCAGGACCGGCTGGGATATATGTGGTTCGGCACCCGCAACGGACTGAACAAGTTCAACGGCAATAACTTCGAAACTTTCTGGAATCATGCCGACGACGAATGCAGTATCAGCAACAATACCATCGCCTGCATCACCGAAGATGCGGAAGGCAACCTCTGGTTCGGAACGGAAAACGGACTGAACAAACTCGATAAACGCAGAAACGGGTTCAAACGGTATTACTTCGACCCTGAAGCTAATGCCGCCAACAATAAAATCATATCCCTCTTCACCGATAAGGAAGGCACGTTGTGGGTGGGAACCATCTCCGGCTTATATGTTTTTGATGCAAAGGAGGACATCTTGAAGGAGATCCCTCTGAAAGAACTGGCGAACAACTCCATAAGTACTATCATCGAGAAAGACGACCTTCTCTATATCGCTTCGAGTATGAGCGGACTGGTGATATACGATCCACGGAAGAACCGGGTGGTCCGTTCGTACCGCAAAGATTCGAAGACGCTGCCTATCCCCTCCAATTATATTAAAGATGTATATATCGACAAGAAAGATAACATCTGGATAGGAACCTACAAAGACGGAGTTTGCGTCATCAGGCATGACTTATCGGAAGTGATATATTACAATACCGCCAACGGACTGTCCAACAACGATATCCGTTGCATCAAAGAATCTCCTGCAGGAGAAATGTGGATAGGTACTTTCGACGGACTGAATATCGTTAATCCTGTGACGAGCCGCATCGCTTCTTACAAACACGGAGCACAGGGCAGTCTGAGCCATCATTCGGTGTACAGCATACTCTTCGACCGGATGCAAACCATCTGGATCGGAACCTATGCCGGTGGAGTTGATTACTACAATCCTTACGGCCACCTGTTCGACTTTTACAATCCCGCCACCATCCTGAACGCCAATCTGGGCATTCTGGGCCCCGCCGTCGAATATGACGGAACACTCTATATCAGTTCGGAAGGCGGCGGACTGATTGCCTTCGACCTTGCTCAACAATCCTTCCGGCAATATACCCTACCTCACAAGGCTGACGGTTCGGTGAAAAATATCTTCAAGACTGTCTATCTGGACGGTGACCGCATCCTGTGCGGGACGAGCCAAGGTGAAGTATATGAATTCAACTTGAATACCCGTCAATTCTCCCTGTTCTACCAGACTACCGACCGGCGACCGATTTACCATATCAGCCGAAGCCGCGCCGGAGAAGTGATTATCGGTGCTATCAGTGTGACGGAAGGCTTGGTATTCATCTCCGACGACGGACAACGAAGCATACAAACTGAATTTCCCGTCAAAGGGAAAGGCGGTGTCCACTTCTCTCATGTGATTTGTGTATGTGAGGTCGACAACGATATTTTCCTAATCGGTACGAAGAACAACGGACTGTTCTGTTATGACAAGATCAACCACACGCTGCTCTCCTACAACGAGACAAACGGCCTCGCCGCCCAATATATCAGCAGCATACTGAAAGATCATTCCGGAAGGATATGGATCAGCAGCATCGACGGTGGTTTGAGTGAGCTTGTTCTTTCCACCGGACAGTTCACCACCTACAACGAGAAAAACGGATTAATGAACAACCAGATCTGCAAAATCGTAGAAGGGAACGATAACACCCTTTGGCTCAGCACACTGAACGGGATATCCAACCTCGACTTGCGTACCCGCGGCATTACCAATTATAATAAGGAAAGCGGCATACGTGTGCAGGAGTTTTCTCCATGCGCCGGCCTGCACCTATCGGGCAACCGCATCTTCTTTGCCGGAAACAACGGCTTCACACTGTTCAATCCCAACGACATCATCACCAATCCGAATGTCCCGCCCATCATCCTCGACAAACTGCATATCAACAACTGCCTCATACAAGCCGGCGATGAAGGCGACATCCTGAAAGAGAACATCTCCACCCAAAAGAAAATCGTACTGAAATACAATCAGACCAATATCACCATCGAATATTGCGCACTGAATTATATCTTCAACAACAAGAACCAATATGCCTACAAGCTGGAAGGCTTCGACCATGACTGGAATGAAGTAGGCAACCGCCGTACCGCCTATTATACCAATATCCCGTCGGGCACTTACAAATTCGTAGTGAAAGGCTCCAACAATGACGGCATCTGGAACGAAGAAGGCACGACATTGGAAATCGTGGTTCTTCCCCCGCTATGGAAGACCTGGTGGGCTTACCTCTTCTATGCAGTGGTGGCTATTGCTCTTATCGCTTTCATTATCCGCTATTTCACCGAAAAGAAACGTCTGCAAAACAACATCCGTCTCAAACAGATGGAAGCGGAAGTTCACGAAGAATATTATCAGGAACGCAATCGTCTCTTCACCAATTTCTCGCACGAACTGCGGACACCGCTTACGTTGATTATGGCTCCGTTGGAAGAGTTCGTAAAACGCACCGACCTGACGGATGATATTCATTATAAAGTGAAACTGATGCTACGCAACGCCCAGCGCCTGCTCCGCATTGTCAACAATCTGATGGACCTGCAAAAGAACGAAAGCGGAACCATGAAACTGCAAGTCTCCGAGAACGACATGATAAAATTCACGCACGAAGCTGTCTCTTCTTTCCAGGACTTAGCATTATATCGGAACATTCATCTGAAGTTCAAACATTCCATCGACTGCCAACCTGTATGGTTCGACTGGAATTTGTTGGAGAAAGTCTATTTCAACTTCCTCTCCAATGCCTTCAAGAATGTGCCGGACGGGGGAACCGTATCCGTAGAACTGGACGTCAAGCCCTATTCCGAACTTACTTTCTTCCTGCCTGCCAAACTGAATAAATATAAGAATACGGAGATACGATATCTCACCATTTCCATCCAGGACAATGGTGTCGGCATTGCTCCCGATGAATTGGAGAAGATCTTCCAACCATTCTACCAAGTGGCTCAGAACGAACATTCCAAATCGGGAACCGGCATCGGACTAAGCCTCAGCAAGGCAATTATAGAGATGCATCACGGAGTGGTGTGGGCAGAAAACGCAACCGGAGCGAATATGTCCGGTGTAGGCTTATCAAGCTCCGGTGCAGTATTCAAATTTGTACTGCCGGTCGACAAAAGTCTTTTCGCTCCCGAAATGATAATCGAATCGGCCGAAGATAAAGCCGTATCTTTCAGCGTTGAGCTTCCGGACGCCGCTTACGAACCGGACAATTCCTCCAGAAAGCAAGCTACGATTCTGGTAGTGGAGGACAATCGCGACCTGAACAATTATATCTGTTCCTGCCTGGCGGATAGATACAATGTAGTGGGCGTGACAAACGGCGAAGACGCTCTTGCCAAAGCGGTCTATCTGCTTCCCAACCTGATTATCACCGACCTGATGATGCCCAAGATGAATGGTATCGAACTGATCCGTCGGTTGAAGAAGGATATGAATACCAGCCATATCCCGATTATTATGGTGACGGCAAAGACTGGCACGGACGATATCAAAGAAGGCTATGCAGCAGGTGCTGACGAATATATCACAAAACCTTTCGACGCCTCCATCCTGAAAATCAGAGTAGACAACCTGATCCAAAGCCGCGAGAAACTGAAAGAGCTGTATAGCAAAAACTTCTCACTCGAATCACTCGGTGTCGACGTGACTTCCGTCGATGAGAAGTTTATGCAAAAGCTATATGCCACTCTGCAACAGAATATCGCCAATTCGGACTTAAACCTGGATGCCTTCTGCAAAGAACTCGGACTAAGCAAATCGAACCTTTACCGCAAGATTAAGCAAATCACCGGATACTCTCCCAATGAGTTTATCCGTAATTTCCGGTTGGAGACAGCCGCCAAGATGCTAAAAGAAACGGATATGTCGATAACGGAAGTATATTGTGCCGTAGGTTATAATAGCCTGGCTTACTTCTCTAACAGTTTCAAAACACTGTACGGAGTATCTCCGTCGGAGTTTAAGAACAGGTCGGAGGGCGAAAGAGAATAAAACCTTGTAGACACGGTGTTCACGGCAAACGATAGATTTGTAATATTCCGTCATTCATTTGTAAAATGAGGTATTTTCGATGGAAGGGGCGTTTTTATAAGTATTAGACTTACCTTTATAATCAATTTTCCTCAAGATGCGATAACTTTGAAATCGAAAAGCTGGAAATACTATGGACATCAAGAAAGTAACATTCATTATCGCTTCATCACTTGTGCTCTGCTTCATGGCGAGTGCACAAAGTAAGTTGATATCAATCAATGAGAAGGGAAAGCTCTCTTATCATTCGTATACAGACAAAGGAGATTTACTCCCCGATTTCTCTTTCTGCGGTTATAAGGGCGGTGGAGTGGCCATTCCCCATATAAAGGTAACCGCCTCTATCAGTCCTTCGCCCAACAAAGAGGACGATACCCCTTTTATACAGGCCGTAATAGACAAAGTAGCAAAATTGCAACCGGATGAAGATGGATTCAGGGGATGCATCCTGCTCAGAAAAGGCGTATATCATATAGCAAGCCCTATCCGGATTACAGCAAGCGGCATTGTGCTTCGCGGCGAAGGGAATAATAAGGAGAGCGGAACGGTACTCATTGCCACCTCTCCCAGGAAATACAATGTCATAGAGGTCGGCTTTAACGGAAAAGCCAAATACAACACCAACGATGTACAGGAAATTATCGACAAATATGTTCCTTCGGGCACACGTATCCTCCATGTGAAGAATGCGGATAAACATTTTCGTACTGGCGACGACGTAATTGTCCGACGCCCCAGTACGGCAGCGTGGATTCAGACCATCGGCATGGATTCCATCGCCCCCCGCCCCCGCAAAGGAGAAACTACATGGGAGGCTTTCGAACGTTTCCGCCGCGAAGGAAAAGATACGGACATGAACGGAACGATCCAATGGAAACCGGGGAGCAAGGATCTGACGTTCGAACGGAAAATTGTATCAGTGAAAAAAGACGAAATCACACTGGATATCCCGTTGACGAACGCTTTGCAGAAGGAGTTCGGTGGAGGAACCATCTATAAATACAGGTATGACAAACGCTTCACACAATGTGGCGTAGAGAATCTGTACGGCATGTGCATCTATGATGAGTCGGTTAAAAAGAGCTATCGGGGCATAGGCGAATACTGCTGCGACGAGAACCATGCCAATACATTCGTTGCTCTCCGGACGGTCGAGAATGCATGGGTACGCAATGTCAGCGTAGAGCATTTTGACTGTTGTGTGACTACCACTTCTGCCACCAAATATATCACGGGACAAGACCTTTCCGCCATCAACCCCATCTCGCAGATTACCGGAGGAAGACGGTATGCTTACCACATCAACGGCGGACAAATGTGTCTGTTCCAACGTTGCTACTCCAGCCATCACCGTCACGAATTTGTATTGGGGGCCACTACTCCCGGGCCAAACGCTTTTGTAGACGGTTATGGTGAAATGACCTTTGCTTCCAGCGAACCGCATCACCGCTGGTCGGCCGGATGCTTATGGGACAATATAGTATTGAAAGGTCCGAGCGCATCACTCATGGCAGCCAACCGGGGATCGATGGGTTCGGGACACGGATGGGCTGGCGCGCAAATGGTATTCTGGAATTGTGCCGCCCCGCTGATTTTGGTCATGCAGCCGCCTACGGCACAGAACTTTGCCATCGGACTGCAAGCCACAGAAGTAGACAATAGCAAAGAAGCCCGGTCCGGTGCGAAATCGACCTTCAACAGCATCGTCAACACTTCGATGATAGATATGAAATATAAAGACCAACCGATAAACGGAACCGGATGGACCGAGCAGACAGCCGGAACAGTGGTTCCTTCGAGCCTGTATTACTATCAGTTACGTGACCGCCTTGGAAAGTCGGCACTCAAGAAAGTAATGGACGAACCACAGTACAATAAATATTTCAACCGATAAAGATAACCATGAAGAAGATTCTATCAATCATACTCACCCTAACTCTCTCCGCAACCGTTTTTGCGCAACCTCTGCCCAAAAAGCTTGAACATAACGAGAAAATGGCCTGGTGGCGCAATGCCAAATTCGGCATGTTCGTGCACTGGGGACCTTACTGCCTGTACGGCGGCGTATACAACGGATTCAACCAAAGACGAGGCGGTGCGGAATGGATTATGAACCGTTGCAAAATACCTGTACGTGAATATCGTGCGAAAGCCTGCACCTTCAATCCCGTGGACTTCAATGCCGAGGAACTGGTGCTGACTGCCAAAAATGCAGGTATGAAGTATATCATATTCACCACCAAACACCATGACGGATTCGCGATGTTCAAAAGCAATGCCAGCGAATTCAATATCGTAGACTACACCCCGTTCAAACGTGATATCGTAGACGAACTGGCAAAAGCCTGCCGTAAGCACCATATAAAACTGGGATTTTATTATTCCCAGACACAGGACTGGTGCAACCCCGGCGGCGGCACTATCCGCAAAGAAATGAAAGAAGGATGGGCAAACCCTGATTCGGTAGCCATCGACAATTTTACCCAAGAGAATCTGGGAGGTTGGGATTGCCTGCAACGTTCCGCCTCTCTGGATGATTATTTCAGAAAGGTAGCCATCCCGCAAATCAAAGAACTACTGACGAATTATGGTGACGTAGCCGTCATGTGGTGGGATACCCCGCACCGTATCAGCAAAGAGACAGCGGCGGAAATCACTGCCGAACTCGCAAAGTATCCGCAGGTAATTACCAACGACCGGTTGCGCCGTCCCGATTTTCCCGGCGACTATAAGACTCCCGAAGGACGTATCCCCCACGCAAAGGACATCGAACGCGTAGACTGGGAGACGTGTATGAATATCGGCAGCTCCTGGGGATACAAAAGCTGGGAGAAGAACTGGAAAAGTGCGGAAACAATTATCCGTAATCTCAATACCATTGCCGCCCGTGGCGGCAACTACCTGCTCAACGTCGGCCCCGACCCGACAGGTGTTGTGCCTGCTCCCGCACTGGACTGCCTGAGAAAAGTAGGCGAATGGATGCGGGTGAACGGTGAAGCGATTTACGCAACACAGCGCAGCGAAATATTTCCTCCCTGGGGCGAATGTATCCGGAAAGACGAAAAGAAGAACTCCGTATATTATCTCTCCGTCTTTCAATGGCCGGAAGACGGCAAACTGGCATTCGACACGAAATATACAGTGAAGGAAGCAATGCTGCTGGCCGACGGTACGAAACTGAAATTTACTAAAACGCCCGGCGGCATTACGATACAAGTTCCCACGCAGGCTCCTGACAAGATAGCTACGGTTGTCAGACTGGAATTGAAAGAGAAACTGCCCGCAATCCAATTAATATCCAACACCGCGAAAGCATTCGAAATAGCTGACGAATGAGAATCTACGGACGAATAAAAAATAGCAGACGATGAATATGAAGGTACGAAGTATATGGTTTTCAGGATGTATATTCCTTTCCACGACATTAACGTTTGGAAAAGAATACAAGCTTTGGTATAACGCTCCGGCTACCGTATGGGAAGAAGCTCTTCCTATCGGTAACGGACGTATCGGAGCGATGGTATATGGCAACCCGCTACAGGAAGTATATCAACTGAACGAAGAATCGATCTGGTCGGGCTATCCGCAGGACTGGAACAACCCCAAAGCCGCGAACGCGTTGCCACAGGTACGGGAAGCTGTCGACCGCGGAGACTATGCCAAGGCAAGCGAACTCTGGAAAGCCAATGCACAAGGTCCGTATACAGCCCGTTACCTGCCTATGGCAAACCTGATGCTCGACCAACTGACGCGGGGGGAAGCCCGGAATCTGTATCGTGAACTCAACATATCGAACGCACTGTCTACCGTCACCTACGAAGCGGACGGAGTGAAATACCGCCGCACTTCCTTTATCTCCTATCCGGACCAGGTGATGGTCATAAAAATAGCCGCAGACCGTCCCCAGGCGGTATCGCTCCATATTCGCTTGAACAGCCTGCTGCGCTATACCGTGCAGACAAAAGGGGAAAAGACACTGATCCTGAACGGCAAAGCCCCCGCCTATGTTGCCAATCGTGACTACGACCCACATCAGGTGGTATACGATGACAAACGGGGGACACAATTCAAAGTGCAAGTGGAACTGCTGCCGGATGGCGGTCACTGTGAGGCAAACGACTCTGCACTGACCGTTCGCAATGCAAATGAAGTAGTGCTGCTACTCTCTGCCGTCACCGATTTCGGGAATAAGAAAATGACACTCAAAAAATGCAAGCGTCCCTATCAGGAATTACTGCAACGACACACGGATGACCATCAGCAACTCTTCAACCGCCTGCAACTATCACTGGGCACAGAGAATCTGCAAAAAGAAGCACTCCCCACCAACGAACGTTTAAAAAGCTTCGAACAAGACCCCACTGACAACGGATTGACGGAACTCTACTATCAATACGGTCGTTACCTGCTGATTGCCTCTTCCCGCCCGGGCGGGCTGCCCGCCAATCTGCAAGGCATCTGGAACCGGCACGTTCAACCGCCTTGGGGATCGAATTATACGACCAACATTAATACTGAGATGAATTACTGGCCGGCGGAAATAACCAATCTTCCGGAATGCTTCCTGCCATTGTCCGATTTCATCGGCCGCCTGGCTGTCAATGGCGCACAAACGGCCAAAGTTAACTATGGCATCAATCGCGGATGGCTGGCCCACCATAACTCGGACGTCTGGGCACAAACCGCTCCGACCGGAGGCTATGATTCCGATCCGAAAGGCGCACCTCGATGGTCGTGCTGGCCAATGGCAGGCGTATGGCTCTGTCAGCATCTATGGGAACACTATGCCTTCGGCGGCGATAAAAAATACTTGTCCAAAACGGCTTATCCCCTGATGAAAGGCGCAGCCGAATTCCTGCTGCAATGGCTGCAAAAAGATCCGGAAACAGGCTACTGGATTACCAACCCATCCACTTCACCCGAGAATCGCTTCCGCTATATCGACAAGGAAGGAAAGAAACAGAACGGAGAGATCAGCCGTTCATCCGGTATGGATCTCGGTCTGGCATGGGACTTACTGACCAACTGCATCGAAGCAAGTACGGTGCTGGATACGGACAAAGCATTTCGCCAGCAGTGCATGGATGTACGCGCCAACCTGCAACCGTTCCGCATCGGTTCAAAAGGACAACTACTCGAATGGGATAAAGAGTTTGAAGAGACAGACCCTAACCATCGCCATGTATCCCATCTGTTCGCCCTGCACCCCGGACGACAGATTATCCCCGAACAGCAGCCGGAACTGGCAGCCGCCTGCCAACGGACACTCGAAATCCGCGGAGACGGCGGCACAGGCTGGGCTATGGCATGGAAAATTAACTTCTGGGCACGTCTGCGCGACGGTAATCATGCTTTCGGGATGCTGAAAAACGGATTGAGATACGTAGATGCCACCCAAGTCAGCGTCCGTGGAGGGGGTACATACGCCAATCTCTTCGATGCCCATCCCCCTTTCCAGATTGACGGAAACTTCGGAGGAACGGCAGGCATTACGGAAATGCTGCTGCAAAGCCATGCGGGATACATACACCTGCTACCTGCCCTGCCGGACAACTGGCAAAGCGGAAGTATCAAAGGCGTCCGCGCCAGAGGCGGATTCACCATCGACATGGAATGGAAAGAAAGCAGGATTACCCGGCTGTCCGTTACTTCCCATTCGGGAGGAACCTGCCGGATACGCGAAGCGACCTCACCCCACGAAGAAGTGATTGAAACGGAAAAGGGAAAGACGTATCAAGTGAAATAAAAAAAGACTGCTTATCAAGTTTAATAAAAGAGAGAACAATCATGAGAAACTATTATCAAACCATAACGATTGCCTGCTGCATGGCAATGAGTGCTTCTCCCCTCGCTATATGGGCGCAGAGTGGCGACGAACAAGGGCTCGAAATCCCCCGCAACCTGCAATTGCAACAAGACAAAGACGAGCTTCGCAAAGCCTACGACGGTTGGTGGACAGCCTCTCAAAAGAATAAGGAGCAACGAATGTCGTGGTATAACGAAGCCAAATTCGGTTGCTTCATCCATTGGGGCCCTTACTCCGTACCCGCGGGTCTTTGGAAAAACAAGATGCAGAGCGGCTATACCGAACACCTGATGCGAAAAGCCCGCATCCCCCTGGAAGAGTACAAAAAAGAACTGATACTTCCTTTCAATCCTACTGAATTTGATGCCGAGGAGTGGATGCGCCATGCATCGGAAGCAGGCATGAGATATTTCGTCATTACTGCCAAGCATCACGACGGATTCGCCATGTATCCATCCGATGCTTATCCCTACGATATTCGCCTTTCCAAATTTCAGAAAGATCCGATGGAAGCATTGAGCAGAGCCGCTAAGAAATATGGCATCAAGTTCGGTTTCTATTATTCGCACGCTTTTGACTGGGAACACCCGGACGCTCCGGGAAACGATTGGGATTATCCCACGAATCCCGGTGGAGATAAACTTGTGGGCGGCAAGAACTGGTGGCTGGAACGTAAAGACTTTCTCGCTAATGCCGAGAAATATGTAAACGAGAAATCCATTCCGCAAATACAGGAACTTATCAGAAAGTACGACCCCGACATCTTATGGTTCGATACTCCGCAGAAGCTTCCGCTCTATCTCAATATCCGCATACTGGAAGCTATCCGCCAAGCGGACCCACAAAACAAAATCGTCGTAAACGGACGACTAGCACGTTTTGGCTCTAATAATATAGGTGATTACCGCAATACGGGCGACCGTTCCGCCTTCTTTTTCCCCACCGAAGGGGCATGGGAATCTATTCCCACTACCAACGAGTCTTATGGATACAGCGTAGTGGATACAGTGCGCAAACCTGTTTCATTCTTTGTACAATTATTACCCAGCGCCACTTCGAAAGGGGGTAATATACTGATGAACGTAGGTCCGATGGGCAATGGCCGATGGGACAAGAGAGACATCGAAGTGTTTCAGGGCATAGGACAGTGGTTGAAGGTGAACGGAGAAAGTATCTATGGAGCACAACGCACCAATCTGCCTATACAGCCGTGGGGCGTAACGACACTGAAAGGAGATACGCTGTATGCACACGTATTTCATTGGCCAGCCGATGGAAAACTGATTATCGGCGGACTCCGTTCCGACATCGGAAAAGGATGGCTCGTTGCCGACAAGAAGGCGGCGATAAGATTCAAGCGCTTAAACGCGGATGATTACGAACTGACCTTGCCCGCCAATGCGCCGGACAGCATGAATTCCGTCATCGCACTGGTACTGAACAACCGGAAAGTGCCGAATCCCATCCGTCTTATCGACCACAAACAGAGCAATACGCTCTATACATTCGATTCCGAACTGCAAGGGCGTGGATTGGGATACGGTGACGGCAAACCGAACCGCAACTACGTTACCAAATGGAAAAATACGAATCAGTGGATGAAATGGAACTTACGGTCAAGCGCACCTGTCGAATATACTGTTTATCTGGACTACAACACGCAGGGAAAGAATGATACGGGAACAGTCGTGGTAGAGATAGCCGGACAGAAACTGGAAGCGAACTACTCCACTTATCCCGAACAGAAAGGGACCAACAGTCTACGTCTGGGAAAAGTGAAGCTGCCGAAAGGTAGTTTTGAATGCAGCCTGAAAGGAAAACAATACCAGGGAAGCCAATACATGACTCCTATTGCCGTACGGCTTGAAAAAGAGTAAGCATGGCAGTAATCTCTGTATCGCAATAACTTCGAAATAGCAAATACATTGAATAACGCTAACAAATAGTATACATATATGAAATTGAAATTATCCACCGTAACCATAAAGTTGAAGCTCCCCATAGCAGCTTTATTGCTCGGAGCCGGCCTCACGGCCTGTACTCCGCAACCGGATTCAAACATAGTGGAAGACAACATGGAGTTTGCACAGCAACAACTCCGATGCGCTTTTGATGAAATAGACTACGCCGTAGCCAACGAATCACCCGAAAGCCGTGCGCAACGCGAAAAGAACGGATGGGGGCCACTCACCAATCCCCGGAATACGGAACCGGACGGGACGCTTCACCTCGTCCCGTCCAAAGACTGGACCAGCGGATTCTTCCCCGGCGAGCTCTGGTTTCTCTATGAGTATACCCAGAATAATTTCTGGAAAAAGAAGGCGCAGCAACATACCGATATCCTGGAACAGGAAAAGATGAACGGCGGCACTCACGACATGGGCTTCAAGATGTATTGCAGCTTTGGAAACGGTTATCGCCTGACGCAAGACGAACGCTACAAAGAAATTCTGTTGCAATCGGCACGCACACTTTCCACCCGGTTCAAACCCAAAGCCGGCATTATCCGCTCTTGGGACCATAACAAGGATAAATGGCAATGCCCGGTCATCATTGATAATATGATGAACCTTGAGTTGCTGTTTTGGGCTACCAAAGAAAGTAAGGATTCCACCTATTATAATATAGCGGTAAGCCACGCACGGACTACGATGAAAAATCATTTCCGTGCAGACTATAGTTGCTATCATGTGATAGACTACGACACCATCACCGGACAAGTACTGAAAAAGAACACACATCAGGGACTTGCGCACGAATCGGCTTGGGCACGCGGTCAGGCATGGGCACTGTATGGCTATACGATGTGTTACAGGGAAACCAAGTTACCGGAATTCCTCGAACAGGCTAAAAAGGTGGAACAATACCTCTTCACCCACAAAAATATGCCCGAAGACCTGATCCCTTACTGGGACTTCGACGCTCCCGGCATTCCCAACGAGCCGCGTGACGCCTCAGCAGCCACAGTGATCGCTTCCGCACTCTACGAACTGTCGCAATATGACCGCAAAAACAGCGAACGCTACAAGAAAAACGCCGACAGGATAGTAGAGAACCTGACGAACAGTTATCGCACTACGCTGAACAAAGACAACGGTTTCCTGCTACTCCACAGCACAGGAACCAAACCTACCAACGTAGAAGTGGACGTACCCATCGTATATGCCGACTATTACTTTATAGAAGCATTACTACGCAAGGATAAACTGGAGAAAACCGGCAAACTTTTCTAAAAACGAGAAAGAAATGAAACGACTGATTTATACGTTATGCCTTATTATAGGCTGCGCCACCCTATCCGAAGCTAAAGTCCTCACCGGGCATAAAACCCGGCTAACCGACAACTGGCTGTATCTGCGGGGAGACATCGGCAATATCTGGGAAGCAGTGCGTCCCGCCGCTCCCGGCAGTTCGGAATGCGTTCCCCTATGGACGCCTGTCACCCTGCCCCATTGCTTCAATGCCACAGATGCCGTAGACCCGGACATGAATTACTACCAGGGCCCCGGGTGGTATAAAACACTGCTCGACATACAAAATCCCTATCCCAACGGACGAATCCTGCTCGACTTTGAAGGAGCGGGACAAAAGACCGAAGTATACATCTACACGACACGGGTCGCTTCCCATATCGGCGGATACGATGAATGGACGGCAGATATCACCGAAGCGGTGCAAGCATTCGTCTCCACTCCCGAATGTGTTCAACGTTTTGGCGGTAAAGTTCCCCTATCCATCCGTTGCGACAACAGCCGGGATGCGGAAATGATTCCTTCCGACTTATCGGATTTCAACGTTTATGGCGGACTATACCGCTACCTCAACCTGGCGTATGTCCCCGAAGTTTCCATAGATCGTGTACAAATAGATGCCGTATTAGACAAAAACCTGAAAAAGGCAACACTTGCCGTTCAAGCTTTTTTCTATAATCCGTCGGATATCAGGAAAACAACTGCGCATATCATCGTCAAATCTCCTTCAGGCAAGATAATACTGAATGAAGAAAAAGAAGTGATGCCGCTTGGAAAAGCTTCCCTGCTGACGGCAAATATTCAGAAGCCGGAATTATGGTCGGACGAGGATCCTGCTCTTTACACCTGCGAAATTACCCTGCACCACAACGGACAGGAGCAGAAAGCCATCGAGCGATTCGGATTCCGCCATTTTGAATTTGTGGAAAAAGGACCATTCCGCCTCAACGGTTCCCGCCTTTTGCTGCGCGGTACACACCGCCACGAAGACCATGCGGGCGTAGGCGCAGCTATGACAGAAGAACAAATGCGGGCGGAAATGACGCTCATGAAAGAAATGGGAGTGAATTTTATCCGGCTGGGACATTACCAACAGTCGGACATTATTCTTTCTCTTTGCGATGAACTGGGCATTCTTGTATGGGAAGAGATTCCCTGGTGCCGCGGCGGTCTGGGTGGCGAGCAGTATCAGGCACAAGCCAAACGAATGTTGACGAACATGATTCATACGCATTATAATCATCCCGCCGTCATCATCTGGGGATTAGGTAATGAAAACGACTGGCCGAACGACTTCCCGGAATTCGACAAGGGAAAGATACGTAGTTTTATGAAGGAACTCCATGAATTGGCGCATCAATCGGACGATAGCCGGGTGACCGCTATCCGCCGTTGCGACTTCTGTAAAGATATCGTAGATGTTTATTCTCCTTCTATCTGGGCGGGGTGGTACAGAGGCATCTTCACCGATTATAAAAATGCTTCATTCCATGAGATGCAGCAGGTGAAACATTTCTTCCATGCCGAATGGGGAGGCGACTGCCATGCCCGCCGCCATGCGGAGGACCCGTTCATCAATTTGGATAAGATTGAAGCGGGCAAGGGAGCAGACGAACGCGCGGGAGATGCTTCGCTTTACGGTGGAAACGCACGCGCTTCCAAAGACGGCGACTGGTCGGAAAGTTACATGGTGCGCCTCATCGACTGGCATCTGAAAGAACAGGAAACGATGGATTGGCTGACAGGGGCGGCATATTGGCCGTTCAAGGACTTCTCTACTCCGGTACGTCCGGAGAATCCTGTGCCTTATGTCAATCAAAAAGGAGTAGTGGAAAGAGATCTCACACCGAAGGAGACTTACTATGTATTCCAATCATACTGGGCGAAAAAGCCTATGATACATATCTATGGGCATACATGGCCGATTCGATGGGGCAAACCGGAAGAAATGAAAGAGATATTAGTCTACTCTAACTGTCCGCAAGTGGAGTTGATTGTCAACGGAGTGCCGCAAGGAATAAAGAAGCGTAACAGTCAGGACTATCCGGCGGCAGGTCTACACTGGAACTGCAAGTTACAGGCAGGAGAGAATACAGTCATCGCCCTTTCCAAAGGGAAAGCAGTCGTGGCAGACACGCTCCGGTTTGTATACGAAACCCGCACATGGGGTAAGCCTGCGCAACTGCAAGCGAAAGTCACTCATTGCGGCGGAGAAAGTTCAGGCGATATATCAATGGTGGAAGTCCAGCTGACAGACGCTAAAGGCGTACCCTGTCTGGATGCCGTAAACTATATAGAATTCGGACTGGCAGGAGACGGGCAATTAATCGAGAACCAGGGGACTTCTACCGGTTCACGAAAGGTACAGGCCTACAATGGTCGCGCAGCCATCCGTGTAGATAAAAGGAAAGGAGAATCGGTAGTATCCGTGCGGTGTGATATCCCGGAAGTTAAAACGGTGTTTGTCAGGCTATAAAGTTTAACAAGTATATCTGTTATTTTTAAAAATACACTATCTTTGCGTATACCGTATAGCTAAAAAATATTCCGTTAAATTTCTCTTTTATGAAAACATTGAAAGCTGTCTACCTAGTAACTGTCATTACCGGCTTGTTGACCGGTTTATCCTTGTCATCTTCCGCATCCGCCCAAGATATCTCAGGAACCTGGCACGGAAAACTGACTGTTCCCACCGGTTCGCTGACCCTTGTATTCCATATCAATCAGACAGGAGAAGGCACTTACATAACGACACTCGACAGCCCCGACCAGGGGGCTAACGGAATAAAGACGCAAACCACTTCGTTCAAAGATTCCATATTGACTGTGCAGACACCTGTTATCCACGCTTCTTACAAAGGAAAGCTGAGCAACGACCGTAGTATTAGCGGAACATTCACACAAGGCATTCCTTTGCCGTTGAATCTGGAAAAAGGAGAAGCAAGCCGCTCCAAACGCCCGCAGGAACCTCAGCCGCCTTTCTCTTACAAAAGCGAAGAAGTCACGGTAAGAAACGAACAGGACGGAATCAATCTCGCGGGAACATTCACTCTTCCCGAAAAAGGAACAAAATTTCCGGCGGTAGTCATGGTGACAGGAAGCGGTGCGCAGAACCGGGATGAGGAGATTATGGGACACAAGCCTTTCCTTGTCATCGCCGACTATCTGACGCGAAACGGCATCGCCGTATTGCGCTGCGACGACCGTGGCACAGCCGCCTCACAAGGCAACCATGCAACAGCTACCAACGAAGACTTTGCCAGAGATACGGAAGCTGCCATCCACTATCTGCGCGGCAGAAAAGAAATAAACACGAAAAAGATTGGAATCATCGGACATAGCGCAGGAGGAACCATCGCATTCATTGTGGCAGCCAATGATCCGTCAGTGGCATTTATCGTTTCATTGGCGGGAGCCGCCATCAAAGGAGACAGCCTGATGCTAAGGCAAGTGGAACTGATTTCTAAATCTCAGGGAATGCCGGATGCGCTTTGGCAAGGAACGAAACCGTCGCTGCGAAACAGGTATGCCATACTGCAACAAGCGGACAAGACAACGGATGAGCTCCAAAAGGAACTGTATGCAGACGTTACCAAAACCATGTCGTCCGAACAACTGAAAGACTTGAATACCGTACAGCAGATTTCCGCCCAGATACGTTCGATGACCTCGCCCTGGTATCTTCATTTTATGAGGTACGACCCGGCTAATGCCCTGAAGAATGTGAAATGTCCGGTACTCGCCCTAAACGGAGAAAAGGACATTCAAGTGGACGCGACTATGAACCTTACAGCCATCCAACAAAGAATCAGCGAAAACGGAAACAAAAATGTAACTGTAAAAGCCTATCCGAACCTGAACCATCTGTTGCAGACCTGCGAAAAAGGCACATTGGCCGAATACGGGCAACTGGAAGAAACCATCAGTCCGGAAGTATTGAAAGATATGACCGAGTGGATTCAGAAACAGTAAGGTGATCAGCAATACACTTTTTCGGACAACATTGCCTGGTAGTACATCCATCCCCTTGATTACATACATTGCATAAATTGACTTAAATCAAAATCTTTCCTACCGAACTCACCTTGGCCGATTTTGTTTTACCTTTGCACCCGCAAAAAAGAAGAAGGTAAAAAAGTAACAGGTATCAGGTATAGTTTGGTATGAAGAAAAGTCTGATTGCATTGGCGTTCGGCACCCTGGGATTGGGTATTGCCGAGTTTGTGATGATGGGAATTTTGCCCGACGTGGCAAAAGATTTAGGAATCAGTATCCCCGTTGCGGGACATTTCATTTCCGCCTATGCGTTGGGCGTCTGTGTGGGTGCACCCGTACTGACATTAGCCCGCAAATATCCTTTGAAACATATTCTGCTGGTACTGGTCACCCTGATTATGATAGGTAATATCTGTGCCGCTTTGTCACCCAACTACTGGGTATTGCTTGCCGCACGTTTCATCTCCGGACTTCCTCATGGAGCCTACTTCGGTGTCGGCTCTATTGTTGCCGAGCGACTGGCTGATAAAGGAAAAGGTTCGGAAGCTGTTTCGATTATGATTGCCGGAATGACCATCGCCAACCTCTTCGGCGTCCCATTGGGAACTTCCCTCAGCACTATGCTTTCCTGGCGTGCCACTTTCCTGTTGGTAGGCATTTGGGGAATCGTAATCATGTATTACATCTGGCGCTGGGTTCCCCACGTAGAAGGGTTGAAAGACACCGGCTTCAAGGGGCAATTCCGCTTCCTCAAAACTCCGGCCCCGTGGCTGATTCTGGGTGCCACAGCATTAAGCAACGGTGGTGTATTCTGCTGGTATAGCTATATCAATCCGATGCTGACAAACGTTTCCGGTTTCTCTGCCGAAAGCATTACTCCTCTGATGATTCTTGCCGGATTCGGTATGGTCATGGGGAATCTTATCAGCGGACGTCTCTCCGACCGTTACACACCGGGAAAGGTAGGAACTGTCGCACAAGCGCTCATCTGTATTATGCTACTCCTCCTATTCTTCCTTTCACCTTATAAATGGGCAGCCGCTCTACTGATGTGCCTTTGTACGGCAGGATTATTTGCCGTATCCAGTCCGGAACAAGTATTAATTATCCGTGTGGCAAAAGGCGGAGAGATGCTGGGAGCTGCCAGCGTGCAGGTTGCATTCAACCTGGGAAATGCCATCGGCGCATATGCAGGAGGACTGGCTATCAGCGAAGGCTATCGTTATCCTGCGCTTACAGGGGTTCCTTTCGCACTGATCGGATTTATTTTATTCCTGATTTTCTATAAGAAATATCAGTTCAATCCCAATTATCTTTAAGAGTTTTTGAGGGAGAGATATAAAGTTTCATCCTATAATAAATAGCAATATCTTTTAAAATTATTATCCTTGTGAAGTATATTAGCTGGGTTGAGTATAAAAAGTACTTCGATGACTTTGAGTTTTCACTGCACTCTATTAGAAATTCCACTGCACTGAACTAGAATTTTCTATGCACTCGGGTAGTTGTCCCCTTGCAAGGGGACCATTGTCATCTTACAAGAGGACTAATGTCACCTTACAACAGGACATTTGTCACTTTACAAGATGACAACTACAGAATTACGGACGGAAAATCTTTAAAGATACAAAAATAATTAGAGAAAAGCAAGTAGGCGGAACTTTATTGATTATAGAAAGAAAATAATCTCCAAATTACAGTTATCGTATATATAATGTTTATATTTGTCCGAAATAGCTATTGCATCTTTGTCCGCTATGAAAACAAAAAGCATTTTATACGCCATCATGAGCCTTCTCCTGTCAACCTTTTGGGCAGAGAGTGCCGCCAAAAACCCTTATTACTATTTCCGTACGCTGGACATCAAGGACGGACTTTCACATAATACGGTGAACACCATCCTGCAAGACCGGCAAGGATTCATGTGGTTTGGCACGAAAGACGGGCTGAACCAATATGACGGTCTCGTATTCCGTACTTTTCAGAAAGAGAACTCTTCTTTGGGCAACAACTTTATCACTGCCCTACACGAGGATGCCGAAGGAAATATATGGGTAGGGACTGATACGGGCGTCTACATCTATAACCCCCGATTAGAGAAATTCACCCCGTTCGACATTCCCATCGAAGGTACCGGTGAGACCATCAGCCGTACCATAACGTGGATAGATTCCGACCCGCAAAAAGACGTATGGATTTCGTCCGATTCCCAAGGGCTTTTCCACTACGACATAAAGAAGAACAGCTTGAAGGAGTATTCCGCAAAAATAGGAAAAGGAGCGCTTAACATCACCCGCTTCTGGTTCGGAGACAACGAATTGTGGGTGAACCGCTACGAGGACAACCTGTATCATTCGGAAGACGCCGCCCGCTTCACCGTTTTCCGGGATGTCGAAGGCGAAGAGCCTTTCAAAGGAGCTATCATCACCACCTGTGTCAAAGGACTGCACAATTGCATCTATATAGGTTCGTCCAACGGCCTGGCAGAAATCAACCTGACCACCCGCAAGGTGCGCCGCCTGTTAAACGACTACGTACGCAACATCTGCCTGCGTTCGGATACGGAGCTATGGGTAGGTACGGAACAAGGCATCTACATCTACAACTTGGAAACCGACAAATATATCCACCTCACCACCTCGGAGTCCGACGACCGCTACGCATTATCCGACAACGCCATCTACACCATCTTCAAAGACCGTGAAGGCGGAATGTGGATAGGCTCATACTTCGGTGGCGTCAACTATTATCCTCACCAATATACTTACTTCGAAAAGTATTATCCCCGGGACGACATGCGATACTTGGGACACCGCATCCGTGAATTCTGCGGAAGCAATGACGGGACGATATGGTTCGGCACAGAAGACAAGGGACTTTTCCATTTCAATCCCGCCGACGGTACAGTCACGCCTTTCCACCACCCTGCCCTGTACCACAACATTCACGGATTATGTATCGACGGTGATTACCTGTGGGCAGGTACTTTTGCCGGCGGACTGAACCGTATCCATCTTCGCACCCGGGAAGTACGGCACTACGAAAAGGGCGAAGCATCCAATACCCTCAATGCCGACAACATATTCTCAATCTATAAAAGTAGCACCGGCGAATTATGGATAGGCACGACCTCGGGGCTGATGCGTTACAACCGAAAGACGGATGACTTCACACGCATCCCCGAAATGAACAAAATCTTTGTGTACAATATACTGGAAGACTGCCACGGCAAACTGTGGCTGGCTACCTATTCCGACGGCGTGTTCTGCTACGACCTGCCACAAGACAAATGGAAACAGTACACCCGAAACCCCGATAATCCGAACTCTCTACCCTATAACAAGTGTATATAATAATCGAAAAGTATACCAGATAATAATTGAAAAGTAGTCCACTAGTTTCGTTATGCAAAGGATATAATTCTTTTATTTTTGTGATACATATCTCCTCATGTTTTGTGTTTCTTTAACTCTATATGATTGTCCGCTCATGTTCACCAGATGTGCTTTATGGGTTAGTCTGTCTACCATTGCAGCGACTAGAACTTTATCTTTTACAATTTCTCCCCATCTGTCAAAAGATAGATTTGTGGTAATGATTGTCGCTTTTTTCCCGGCTCTGAGTGATAGGTGGTTAAACAATAGTTCTCCTCCTTCCTTATCACAACTTACATATCCAAATTCATCACAAATGACCATATCATACTTTTCAAACCTGAGTTCGAGTTGTCTTAGACTCTTCTGTGACCTACATTCCCTTATTTGTGTTAGCAGATGCGGTACAGATGTAAAAAAGACCGTATATCCTTCCATGCACGCCTTGATCCCCAATGCGGTGGCTATATGTGTCTTTCCTGTTCCCGGATTTCCATATAACACCACGTTTCTTCCTTCTTTAACAAATTCAAGTGTTTCCAGTTCAGGTATGACCATCTGTGCGTCTTTAGGCAAATCCTCTCTTATGAGCTCCTGCAAATACTTCATCTGCGGGAATCCGGCTATCCTTACCCGTTGTTTTCTTCGTTTCTCTACCCTTATTTCCATTTCCTTTTCCAGTATGCGTGCAATCAATGTCCTGCATCCCCAGTTCTCCTGCGTTGCCAATGTGATAAAGTCCTCCAGTTCGTTCTGTAGAACATTTATTTTAAGTTCTCTGGCATAGTCTGTAATCATTTCTTTTTCTGACAAGTAGTCCATAACAATATTTTTTTAGTTTAAAGAATCTATTTGAGTTAAAGCCTGTGTGCTGTCCATCATCCTGGTCAGGTCCACAAGGATCCCCATTGCCGCATCCTCTATCTGCCGTGATTGCTGTCGGTGCTCCGGAGCAGGCACATTTTCCCCATTTCCATCCTGCGGCTCATTATTAGCGTGCATAAAGGCTTTAATCTGGTCTGCCGATACCTTGTGTACTCCACGCAGTCTCAAAGCCTCATAGGAACGTATGATATCCTTGTCTGTAAATCCATTCTCTGCGGCATACTGTATTAACAGAACAAAGTCCCTTCCATTATCCTGGAAATGTATCTGGAAGAGTTCCTGTATCTTAGCGGGCATCTGCATGAGTGCCAACGATCCTTGTACCGCCCCCGGCTTGCGCAGCAGGGTGCGAGCGTAATGCTCCAACTGTATTTTCCAGTCTGCCACGCCATACACACGTTCATGCGCTGCCACCTTCACCTGCCCATGGAAGATAACAACCTTCTCGCTGTATATCTTGACAGAAACCGTTTTCCCCACTAATGTGTCGGGAACGGAGTAATGGATGTTCTTCATACAGATAGTAGACCACTTATCAACTTTATAATCCTCCATTTAAAAGCATCCCATCTCGTTTATATGTGGCTGCAAGGCTGCCAGATCAGCCGCGAGCGACTCTACCTTGTCCAAGGTGGAGATACTTCCGGCTTGTGTGTTAAGTCCTTCACATACCTCTTGCAGGTGTTTGCCGGCTTCTTCTACCGAGTCGAAATCCATCTTCATACAGAACGCCTTGCGCCTGACATACTCCACGCTACGTTCCACATGTCCTTTTTCCCATCCGGCACGTGCGTTGCAAAAGCGGAAATCAAACCGGTAAAAGGCGCACATACGGCTCAAAGCCTCCGTGGGAGTCTTATCTGTCCCTACGAAGTCCTTGACCGCCACACGCATATTGTCATATACCATGACATAGGGAACTCCCTTGACCTGGCGGAAGAAATTACGGTGTGATTCCATAAAGGCCAGCGTATTCTGATGACGGAACAGATAGGCATAACGCCCATTGCTGTGACTAAAAGTAAACACAGCCAGAAAGAAACGCTGAAGCTTACCATGTATGCGGAGTTTTACCTCTCCCCAGTCGAACTCGCAGTTCTCTCCCGGGATATAGTACTGCCGGATAAAAGCCTCTTCCCGTTTACGGGACTTTTGAGTATCAATCCCCGTGATATACTTGCATACGCTCGGATAGCTGACTGAGAATCCTCGTGAAAGAAGAAGATTGTGAATATCCTTCTTTAACATACATTGCTTCTTTAGACCACTGGCACGTTTGCTGGCATTTTTAGCTAAGCAATCATCTATAATGGATTGTACCTGTCCTGTGATTACTCTACGGCTACGTTTAGAGCTATCATACCGGGGCGCAGTAGTCAAAATTGTCTCTAAACTTACTGAAGGAGTATCAGAAGACAATGTACTCTCATACTCCTGGATTACCTTATGTACCGTTTTACGGCTGATGTCCAGTTCGCGGGCAATGGCACGTTTGCTGAGCCCACGACTTCTATACAAATGAATTATGGTTTGTTTATCCACCATGGTTATCATGTTTATACTTCCTTATTGGTTGAACCACAAAGGAAGTGGTTATATTAATAAATCTTAATATAGAGCATGTAATTACGATAGGGAAATAGTAAAAAACAGACTCCATTTACTAACCTAGTGGTATACTTTTCAATTATTATGGTGGACTACTTTTGGGTTATTATTTACATTAGTATATTCTCAAAACAGCGAAAATAGAGAATCACGTAATTACAAATGCATGGCATTTTCCGGCTTTTCTTTACCAAACTGCGATTTATGTCCTTCTCCGATGATTAAATATTCCTTTTTTAAGAATCATCGTTTTTTAAGGGAGGCTATATAGTTTGGAATAGAGGTTGTGCTTAACAATAAAAACTGTAATAGTATACAGGAACAGCCAAATAAGATATTACCGGATTCTGACAAGATTAGGTAATGTCTTATTTTTATAATGGGGAAAATTGTTACCTTTGTATATATCTTATATTTACAATTAAGATTAAACCTAATTTTTCGCTTATGAAAATAGTTAAGGCTAGCTGCATCGTTATATTCATTACCGGACTATTAGCCGGAGTGTTCTTCTCATCCTCTGTTTCCGCCCAAGATATTTCGGGAACCTGGCACGGAAAACTTTCCATTCCCACCGGTTCATTGACTATTGTATTCCACATCAGTCAAACGGAACAAGGCGCTTATGTGACCACACTGGACAGTCCCGACCAGGGAGCCAACGGTATCAAGACACAGACTACTTCTTTCAATGATTCTACTTTAATTATCCAGATACCTGTGATTCATGCTTCGTACAAAGGAAAACTGAACAGTGATAACACAATCAACGGAACATTTACGCAAGGGATGCCCCTTCCGTTGAATTTGAAAAAGGGAGAAGCCAGCCGCCCCAAACGTCCACAGGAGCCTCAACCGCCTTTCCCTTACAGAAGTGAAGAAGTCACCGTGAGGAATGAACGGGATGGAATTAACCTTGCCGGAACATTGACTCTTCCCGAAAAAGGAACTAAATTTCCGGCAGTGGTAATGGTGACGGGAAGCGGTGCGCAGAACAGGGATGAGGAAATCATGGGACACAAACCTTTCTTTGTCATCGCCGATTATCTGACCCGAAACGGAATTGCTGTGCTTAGATGTGATGACAGGGGTACTGCCGCTTCACAAGGTACTCACGCAACAGCTACCAATGAGGATTTTGCCACAGATACGGAAGCAATGGTGAATTATCTGCGCAGCAGAAAAGAAATAAATGCAAAGAAAATCGGAATTATCGGACATAGTGCAGGCGGAATCATTGCATTCATCGTTGCCAAAAAGGACCCATCCATTGCATTTGTCGTTTCATTGGCAGGAGCCGGCGTGAGAGGCGACAGTCTGATGCTGAAGCAGGTAGAGTTAATCTCTAAATCCCAGGGAATGCCGGATGCCGTCTGGCAAGGGATGAAGCCTTCGATACGGAACAGATATGCCATACTGCAACAAACAGACAAAACTCCCGAAGAGTTGCAGAAAGAACTGTATGCAGACGTTACAAAAACAATGTCTCCCGAACAATTGAAAGACCTGAATACCATCCAGCAACTATCCGCACAAATCAGTTCGATGACTTCTCCATGGTATCTTCATTTTATGAGATATGACCCAGGCCAGGATTTGAAGAAACTAAAATGTCCGGTTCTGGCTCTGAACGGGAAAAAGGATATTCAAGTGGATGCCGTTATGAATTTGACCGCTATCCAGAAAAGAATCACCGGAAATGGAAACAAAAATGTAACAGTCAAAGCCTATCCGAACTTAAATCATCTGTTTCAGACTTGTGAAAAAGGGACATTGACCGAATACGGGCAACTGGAAGAAACAATCAATCCGGAAGTCCTGAAAGATATCATTGAATGGATAAGAAAACAATAAGCCTATTAATTATATACTTTGCAAGTGCACATTTCTCTATATCACATTCTTTTCTTTCCAATTCTTGCAAATATTTGAAGAATTTGCAAGAATTAGCAAGAAAAGAATTATATTTGTAGACCCAATATAATATAAACAGATGGTATTATGATTGAATTCCCTCCTCAAATAAGTCAGGAAGAATATTTAAAAGTTCTTCTCACTGATCCGCTTGAAAAACTCAAGGCAATCATAGAAAAAAACAATGATAAATATAGTTATTGGTCTGATGTAAAATACCAAAAGGCTCCTGAAGGCATATCGAGTAAAGAATTATGGTGCTACATAAAAGCATCACGGAGAGCAAAACGAATCATTGTATGGAAAAAATATGGCATATCCATCAGTATAACCAACGCCATGCAGCGGATGTGTCACGAGTTTGATATGAACTTTGGCGGCTCTTGGGGAAGTAATTCAATCATTCCGGCAGAAAACAAAGAACAGTATCTAATTAGCTCATTAATGGAAGAAGCAATATCCTCCAGCCAAATGGAGGGAGCGGCAACTACTAGAAAAGTAGCTAAGGAGATGTTAAGAAAAAGCCTTTCTCCACAGGACAAATCGCAACAAATGATTTTCAATAATTATCAAACAATACGTTTTATAACCCAAAATATACATACCCCACTATCATCCGAACTATTACAGCAGATTCATGTCTTAATGACTGAAAAAACATTAGAAAATCCAGCAGATGCAGGAGCATACAGAACGAATGACGAAGTAGTAGTGGAAGATGCTATTACGCATGAAGTAGTACACACTCCCCCCTCATACAAAGATATCCCTTCATTTATTGAAGATTTATGCATATTCTTCAATGAAAGTGATTCTAAAGTATTTATTCACCCAATAATCAGAGGCATTATCATCCATTTTATGATTGCTTATATGCACCCGTTTGTAGATGGAAACGGACGTACAGCAAGAGCTCTATTCTATTGGTATATGCTAAAAAGTGGTTATTGGTTAACTGAATATTTATCTATCTCAAGGGTAATCGCCAAATCAAAAAAGTCCTATGAAAATGCTTATTTATACACAGAAGCTGATGAAAAAGACATGGGATACTTTATAGCTTACAACCTAAGAGTGCTAGAGCTTGCTTTTAAAGAACTACAAACTTATATCAAACGTAAATTAGATCAAAAACATCAGGCTTCTGTATTCTATAAATTAGATAATATTAACGAACGGCAAGCAGATATTCTTAGGCTTATTAATGATAATCCTAAAATATTATTCACCGTGAAAGAGCTACAAAACAGGTTCTCTATTACTCATACTACCGCCAAAAATGATATTGACGGTCTTGTGGAAAGAAAACTGGTTGATGAAATATCACTTAATAAAGTAAAGAAAGGATATGTAAAAGGAGAACTTTTTGATAAAACAGTTAAGTCTATCACATAATCTTTCCAATTCTTGCAAATATTTGAAGAATTTGCAAGAATTGGAAAGAAAGTAAATGGCTACAATTTGCATATACTACATAAACCCTTCATCACAAGTTTATACCGGCATTGTCTAAATTGATTTAAATCAAAATCTATCTCATCGAACTCACCCTGGAAGATTTTGTTTTACCTTTGCAGCCGAAAAAATAAGCGGCAAATAAAAGTAAGGTAAAAAGGTTACAGGTATTAAGGTTAAGTTTGGTATGAAGAAAAGTCTTATCGCTTTGGCGTTCGGCACCTTGGGATTAGGTATTGCCGAATTTGTGATGATGGGAATTTTGCCCGATGTGGCAAAAGATTTGGGTATTAGCATTCCTACGGCAGGACATTTCATTTCTGCCTATGCATTAGGCGTCTGTGTGGGTGCACCTGTATTGACATTGGCTCGCAAATATCCACTAAAACATATTCTGCTAGTATTAGTTACCTTAATTATGATAGGTAATATCTGTGCAGCTATGGCTCCCAATTACTGGGTGTTGCTCGCTGCCCGCTTTATTTCCGGTTTACCTCATGGTGCCTACTTCGGAGTAGGCTCTATTGTTGCCGAGAAACTAGCCGACAAAGGTAAAGGTTCGGAAGCTGTCTCCATCATGATTGCAGGAATGACCATTGCCAATCTGTTTGGTGTACCTTTGGGTACTTCCTTAAGTACCATGCTTTCCTGGCGTGCCACTTTCCTGCTGGTTGGTATCTGGGGAATTGTTATCCTATATTATATCTGGCGATGGGTTCCGCATGTAGAGGGTCTGAAGGATACCGGCTTTAAAGGACAATTCCGCTTTCCTAAAACTCCGGCTCCGTGGCTGATTCTCGGTGCTACGGCACTAGGTAATGGCGGTGTATTCTGCTGGTATAGCTACATCAATCCGATGCTTACCAATGTGTCCGGCTTCTCCGCAGAAAGCATTACGCCTTTAATGATCCTTGCCGGCTTCGGTATGGTAGTGGGAAACCTGATTAGCGGACGTCTCTCCGACCGCTACACCCCCGGAAAAGTAGGAACTGCCGCACAAGCACTTATCTGTATTATGTTATTGCTCATCTTCTTCCTTTCTCCCTATAAATGGGCAGCAGCCCTGTTGATGTGCCTTTGTACAGCAGGACTGTTCGCTGTATCCAGTCCGGAGCAGATATTAATTATCCGCGTATCAAAGGGAGGAGAAATGCTGGGAGCAGCCTGCGTGCAGGTTGCATTCAATCTCGGAAATGCCATCGGTGCTTATGCAGGCGGACTGGCTGTTAGCGGTGGCTACCGTTATCCGGCTCTGGCGGGTGTACCATTCGCCCTGATCGGATTTACTTTATTCCTGATTTTTTATAAGAAATACCAAGCCAGAATTACAGAGGATGATATAATTGAAAACGATTGAAACTTTTCACTAAGCCCAAAAATCGAAAGCGGGCATTCGATTCTTTATCACATAAAAGAATCACCCTAATATAAATTTATTTTCAGCCGGCTTATAACAAAGCAAAACAGTTGACGCAATAGATATCGGAAGAAATGAACCAGCCCTATTTCTTTTTCTTTCGATACCGCAAAGGTATTATATCACAAGGGATTGAAATGACGTACTTTGTCCCAGATTAGCTTACTTTGTCTTACTTTCATCTAGAATGATTTTACTTATGCACCGGACGATTTATCGTATATTTGGGATACGATAAGTATCTCAATGAGCCATGAGTCTCTTGATGACAAGTTCTGATTAGCTATAATGAAAATAAAATTAGCTATAATGAAATCGGGATTAGCTATAATGAAATCGGGATTAGCTATAATGAAATTGAGATTAGCTATAATGAAATTGAGATTAGCTATAATGAAAATAAAAGCAGCTATAGTGGGATTCTGTGCTATACATAGCATAGGAAGATAAACTGGCTGTGAGTTTTCTTTTTAATAGTGTACACGTGCGCAGACGCAAAAGAATATTCTTTTTATATGAAAAAAGCGTGTAATTGAGGTGGAGGGGGTCCACCTCAATTACACGCTTTTTCTAATATAATTAATTATATAAAGAGAATAAATATCATAAGTAAATGATAAAGACAAAACAAATGAGCCTTTGCATCTTTTTAAAACAACATTTAGCTGGCTCATTACCAAAAAAACAGATGAAGTCTACATTGAAAGAGACATTGATATCGTTTTTATCTGTTTTTTAAAGACAGAAAGCATACCACGTTTTCTTCGTTAGCTTAAAAATTGATTTTTAATGGACAAACTTATTTTGTTCTACGAAATTGGGGTAATTTCGATTAGTAAGTATTATCTTTGCAAACTACAATGAGCAGCCCGGCAACAAATACTCTTTATTTATCCGGACATTGTTGCCAAATCGTTGTTCATTTGTATAAATCATTGATAATAAAAGAAATAATAGATTAATATGGCATTGCAATGTGGTATTGTAGGACTACCGAACGTGGGTAAGTCGACACTTTTCAACTGTTTGTCGAATGCGAAAGCACAGGCGGCAAATTTCCCTTTCTGTACAATTGAACCCAATGTAGGTGTAATCACTGTTCCTGACGAACGTCTGAACGCACTCGCTGAATTGGTGCACCCCCAACGAATTGTTCCTACAACTGTAGAAATCGTAGATATCGCCGGACTGGTGAAAGGCGCAAGCAAAGGTGAAGGACTGGGAAACAAGTTCCTTGCCAATATCCGTGAGACAGATGCAATTATCCACGTACTCCGTTGCTTCGATGACGACAATGTGACACACGTAGACGGAAGCGTAAATCCCGTCCGCGACAAAGAAATCATTGACTACGAACTTCAATTGAAAGACCTGGAAACCATCGAAAGCCGTATCCAGAAAGTACAGAAACAAGCACAGACGGGCGGAGACAAAGCTGCAAAGTTAGCTTACGATGTACTCGTTCAATATAAAGACGCATTGGAACAGGGAAAATCTGCACGTACAGTGACTTTTGAAACAAAAGACGAACAAAAGATTGCTCACGAACTGTTTCTACTGACCAGTAAACCGGTAATGTATGTTTGCAATGTTGATGAAGCAAGCGCAGTAAACGGAAATAAATACGTAAATATGGTACGCGAAGCCGTAAAAGACGAGAATGCTCAAATCCTGATTGTCGCAGCCAAAACAGAAGCGGACATCGCCGAACTGGAAACGTACGAAGACCGTCAAATGTTCCTTGCCGAAGTAGGCTTGGAAGAATCGGGCGTAGCACGTCTTATCAAATCTGCTTACAAACTCCTGAATCTCGAAACATATTTCACTGCCGGTGTACAAGAAGTACGTGCCTGGACATACGAAAAAGGATGGAAAGCTCCTCAATGTGCCGGAGTGATCCACACCGATTTTGAAAAAGGCTTTATCCGTGCCGAAGTTATCAAATACGATGATTATATCAAATACGGCTCGGAAGCAGCAGTGAAAGAAGCCGGAAAACTGGGTGTGGAAGGAAAAGAATATGTGGTGCAGGATGGCGACATCATGCATTTCCGTTTCAACGTGTGATTATCGGTTACCACCGACGACTTATTAATTACTAATTCGCTAACAATATGAAATATCTCATTGCAGGAACGGGAGGTGTAGGCGGCAGTATCGCAGGATTCTTGTCGCTGGCAGGCAAAGATGTAACCTGTATTGCCCGTGGAGCTCATTTGCAGTCGATTCAAACGAACGGTTTGAAACTGAAATCGGATTTGAAGGGCGAACATACGCTCCGGATTCCGGCAACTACCGCTGAAGAATTCAATGGAAAAGCAGATGTGATATTTGTATGCGTAAAAGGTTATTCGGTCGATTCTATCGTAGAACTGATTAAAAGAGCAGCGCACAAAGACACGGTTGTCATCCCTATCCTGAATGTGTACGGCACAGGGCCACGCATACAAAAGTTGGTACCGGAAGTCACTGTCCTCGACGGCTGCATCTATATCGTAGGCTTCGTATCCGGCACCGGAGAAATCACCCAAATGGGAAAGATATTCCGGTTGGTATACGGCGCTCATCGCGGCACGGTTGTGAAGCCCGGATTGCTGGAAGCTATCCAACAAGACTTGCAGGAAGCAGGCATAAAGGTAGACCTGTCACCAGACATCAACCGGGATACGTTTATCAAATGGTCGTTTATCTCTGCAATGGCCGTAACGGGTGCTTACTACGACGTTCCGATGGGAAAAGTACAGAAACCGGGAAAGATACGGGATACATTTATCGGACTTTCTACGGAAAGCGCTGCCTTAGGAAAGAAACTAGGCGTCGAATTTCCCGAAGACCCAGTCAGCTACAACCTGAAAGTGATTGACAAGCTCGACCCCGAAAGTACCGCTTCTATGCAAAAAGACCTGGCACGCGGACACGACTCGGAAATACAAGGATTGCTCTTCGACATGATTGCAGCAGCCGAAGAACAGGGAATAGATATACCGACCTACCGGATGGTTGCAGAGAAATTCAAAAAATCTAATCATTAACATTAATCCAATATAGAATGAATACCATGCTATTATCCATCAACTGGAACCCGAATCCCGAACTATTCAACCTGTTCGGCATTTCTATCCGTTATTACGGATTACTGTGGGCAGTAGGAATATTCTTTGCTTATGTGGTTGTTCACTACCAGTACCGGGATAAAAAGATAGAGGAAAAGAAGTTTGACCCGCTTTTCTTTTACTGTTTCTTTGGTATTCTAATCGGTGCCCGCCTAGGACACTGCCTGTTCTATGACCCGGGATACTACCTGTCTCATTTTTGGGAAATGATTCTTCCTATCAAGTTCATGCCGGACGGAAACTGGAAATTTACCGGATATGAAGGACTTGCCAGCCACGGCGGTACATTAGGACTGATAATCGCCCTTTGGCTGTATTGCCGCAAGACGAAGCTCCATTATATGGACGTGCTGGATATGATTGCCGTAGCTACTCCAATCACCGCCTGCTTCATCCGCCTTGCCAACCTGATGAACTCCGAAATCATCGGCAAACCGTCTGATGTGCCCTGGGCATTCGTTTTCGAACGTGTAGATATGCTCCCCCGTCATCCGGGACAGCTCTACGAAGCCATCGCTTATCTTATCCTGTTCTTCATCATGATTTACCTGTATAAGAATTACAGCAAGAAACTGCACCGTGGCTTCTTCTTCGGGCTCTGCCTGACTTACATCTTCACCTTCCGCTTTTTCATCGAATTCCTAAAAGAAAATCAGGAAGATTTTGAAAACAGCATGATGTTCAATATGGGGCAATGGCTAAGCGTTCCGTTTATCATAATAGGCGTCTATTTCATGTTCTTCTATGACAAGAAGAAAAAGAAAATAGCCTAAATCAAAAAAAGGGATTAGCGGTTCAAACATCACTAATCCCTCTTTCTTATCAATAAAACAAATGCCATTTCCCTAATGTCAGGACAACAATCGAAAACATATCCTAAGACATTATATACATTTTCAGCTTATTTCCCCCTGACTATCTTCTTAATATCATTCAGTTTATTCAGCGCTTCAATAGGAGTAAGATTATTCACATCAAGATTCAATATCTCATCGCGAATCTGACAGAGAATCGGATCGTCCAACTGGAAGAAGCTTAACTGCATACCTCCACGATTCTCGCTCACTTCTGCCAACGGTTTACCTGCTATGCCCTGTTGGCGATTATCAGATTCAAGCTGTTTCAATATCTCATTTGCACGTTTCACAATGCTTTTCGGCATACCGGCCATCTTTGCCACATGAATACCGAAAGAGTGTTCACTACCGCCACGTTCCAGTTTACGAAGGAAGATTACTTTATTATCAACTTCTTTCACCGATACATTATAATTCTTGATGCGCTTGAAAGATTTCTCCATCTCATTCAATTCATGATAATGCGTAGCAAATAATGTACGTGCTTTTGCTTTCGGATGTTCATGGATATACTCTACAATTGCCCAGGCAATGGAAATACCATCATAAGTAGAAGTACCACGACCCAATTCGTCAAATAATACCAGACTCCGGGAAGAAACATTATTCAGGATATCAGCCGCTTCATTCATCTCTACCATAAATGTAGATTCACCGACTGATATATTATCGCTCGCTCCTACACGGGTAAATATCTTATCAACTAAACCGATATGCGCACTTTCCGCAGGAACAAACGAGCCGATTTGAGCCAATAGCGTAATCAACGCCGTCTGACGCAAGAGTGCCGACTTACCGGCCATGTTCGGACCTGTAATAATAATAATCTGCTGTGTATCGCTGTCCAGCATTACATCATTGGCAATATACTTCTCACCTATCGGAAGTTGTTTTTCTATTACCGGGTGACGTCCCTGACGAATATCCAGTACGTCATTATCCTCAATAATCGGACGGATATAACGATTCTCACGGGCCACATTGGCAAATGACAACAAGCAGTCCAAACGTGCAATCTGATTCGCATTAATCTGTATCTGTGGAATAAATTCCATCAATGCCTGTACTAAGTCCGTATATAGCTGCGTTTCCAGAACCAGAATCTTATCTTCCGCTCCCAAAATCTTTTCTTCGTATTCTTTCAGTTCCTGCGTGATATAACGCTCTGCGTTGACCAACGTCTGTTTGCGAATCCATTCGGGTGGAACCTTATCCTTATGCACATTACGGACTTCGATATAATAACCGAATACGTTATTATAAGCTACTTTCAAACTCGGAATACCCGTCTCTTCGCTCTCCCGCTGCTGTATCTTTAGCAGATAGTCTTTTCCTGAATAGGAGATTTGCCGCAATTCATCCAAATCTGCGTTCACACCGTCCTGAATCACTCCACCTTTATTTATCAGTAAAGGAGGATCATTTTTAATCTCTTTGGCAATCCGGTCACGAATAGAAATACAAAGATTCAACTGTTCGCCAATGCGATTCAAGCTCGCATTATCAGCTTCCATACATGCCTGTTTTATCGGCTCAATTGCTTGCAAGGCAACCTTCAACTGAACGACTTCACGAGGCGACACACGCCCTACAGCCACTTTGGAAATAATACGCTCCAGGTCACCTATCAGATGCAACTGTTCTTCAATCAATTCCTTAAAATCTGGTTGGCGGAAGAAATATTCCACTACGTTCAAGCGTTCATTAATCGGCTTCTCATCCTTCAACGGAAAAACCATCCAACGTTTCAACAGACGCGCTCCCATCGGGCTGATCGTTCTGTCGATCACATTGATTAGACTACTGCCTCCATCATTCATATTGCCAATCAGCTCAAGGCTACGCACCGTGAACTTATCCAGACGGACGTATTTATCTTCTTCAATACGTGCCAATGAAGTGATGTGACCAATCTGCGTATGCTGCGTCATTGTCAGATACTGCAGGATAGCACCGGAAGCAATGATACCGTTTTTCAAGTGCTCCACTCCGAAACCTTTCAGATTCTTCGTTTCAAAGTGTTTCAGCAGTTTCTCACGGGCAGTCGTTTCTGTAAATACCCAGTCGTCCAGCTCGAATGTAAAGAACTTGTTACCGAAATTACCTTCAAACATCAGGCGTTTGCCACGTTCAAAAAGAATTTCCTTAGGGGCAAAGTTATTCAACAGTTTGTCTATATAATCAAAAGGTCCTTCTGCAGTAAGGAATTCACCGGTAGAAATATCGAGAAAAGCAACTCCACAGGAAGCCTTTCCGAAATGAACGGCAGCCAGGAAGTTATTCTCTTTATAGTTCAGAACATTATCATTGATAGAAACACCAGGAGTAACCAATTCGGTAATACCACGCTTCACCAGCTTCTTCGTCATTTTGGGGTCTTCGAGCTGGTCGCAGATAGCGACACGTTTTCCAGCGCGAACCAGTTTCGGAAGGTAGGTATCAAGGGCATGATGAGGAAAACCTGCCATCTCGATAGTTTTTCCTTTCCCATTGGCACGTTTTGTCAGTGTGATCCCTAAAATTTCGGCTGCAACGATGGCATCCGTAGAATATGTTTCATAAAAGTCACCGCAACGAAACAGCATCACTGCATCCGGATGTTTTGCCTTCAAATCCAGAAACTGTTTCATCATCGGGGTGAGGACGATCTCTTCTTCGTTCACGGGTGTCTCCTTTTCTTTTTTATTGAGTGCATAATGTGATTATCCTTGCAAAGATAACGGTTTTTCGGCAGAGAATCAACGGTATGCTCCGATTCAATTTTCAAAATTAATGTTACATACCTTGAAATAAGGAGGACTGATTTCTTAACAAGTAGGGGAAAACTATTAAAACGTGTTATAAAACATGCTATTTTTCTTGGATAATTTGCTAATTTCCCAAGAGTCCGTATCTTTGCAATGTGTTTTTCATAGTATTAGATTTAAGGTTAACAAAGGTTGGAGCAAGGCGTTGCTCCTTTTTTTATGCCTATACGCTTCGTCCCTATTTGATATAAACCAGCAGAACTCTCTCTTTTTCAATCATCAGATTCTTTTGGCCAACCTGAAATCCTAGAGATTCGGTTCAGAGCAGCCCCACCTTTAAAAATAGATTCATTCCGGTGCTCTAATGAACTAAACTAAACAGTAGCTTCCAATAGCCAGTAAGAGATAACCTGTTTTAATACTGTATTTAGTTTTTCATAATACTTATTATTCCCTTCTTTGCAGTGTGATATTTAAAGACTGTTTAAGTCATTGGTCTAATTTTTAATTTATCTGTTTAATATGAAAGTTCGTGAAAAATACAACATAAAAAAAGCTTTTGAAGCTAAATGTGATTGGGACTTTACTATCTTTATGGTTATGCGTTATGAAACTATAGATGGTTGTACTTATCGTCTTAAAACTCCTCGTTTGATTCCTGTTCATCGGTTTACTCTTTTTGCTGTTACAGTTATTGAAGCTTCTAAGATTAAAAAGTCTATTAATGTTTTACCCCAATACGTTTGTACTTTAACTAAAATTGATGAAAATGAAACTGACTTCTGATCAATGGAATCGCATTATCCAAGCGATTGTTACCGCTGTTGTTACTATTTGTAATATTATTCTTGTGTCCTCGTGTGCTGTTACTATGTCTATGAGTGTTCAAAAAAACAACTCTAGTTCTACCCAACAGATAGAACAAAAATCTGAATCTCGTAATGATTCTACTACTTTGGATTTATCTCCTAATTTTTAATGTTATGGCTCCTCGTTATTCTAAGATTTATCGTCAGTGTTATTACTGTTGGAATTCTCAAGGTCGTGAAACTGGCTCTTTTAAGGTTATTCGTTCTCGTCGTCCCTGTCTTGATGTATTTATTTTTTTGTAATTATGGTACAAAACCCCTTTTGTAAGTGTCTCCATCCTAAACGCATAATGAATCCTTATACTAAGGAATCTATGGTTGTCCCCTGTGGACATTGTCAAGCTTGTACACTTGCCAAAAACTCCCGTTATGCTTTTCAATGTGATTTGGAATCTTATACCGCTAAACATACTTTGTTTATAACTCTTACCTATGCGAATCGTTTTATCCCTCGCGCAATGTTCGTTGATTCTATCGAGCGTCCTTATGGTTGTGACCTTATAGATAAAGAAACTGGTGAAATTCTAGGACCTGCTGACCTTACAGAGGATGAAAGAACTAATTTGCTTAATAAGTTCTATTTATTTGGTGATGTCCCCTATTTAAGAAAAACGGATTTACAATTATTTCTAAAACGTCTAAGATATTATGTCACTAAACAAAAACCCTCGGAAAAAGTGCGTTACTTTGCTGTCGGCGAATACGGACCTGTACACTTTCGCCCGCATTATCATCTCTTATTATTCCTCCAATCAGATGAAGCGTTACAGATATGTTCAGAGAATATATCTAAAGCATGGACCTTTGGTCGTGTCGATTGTCAAGTCTCCAAAGGACAATGTTCTAACTACGTTGCGTCGTACGTTAATAGTTCTTGCACTATACCCAAAGTTTTTAAAGCTAGTTCCGTCTGTCCGTTCAGCGTTCATTCTCAAAAATTGGGTCAAGGCTTTCTTGACTGTCAACGTGAAAAAATATACTCGCTTACCCCTGAAAACTTTATTAGAAGCAGCATCGTACTCAATGGAAAATATAAAGAGTTTGACGTATGGCGGTCGTGTTACTCTTTTTTCTACCCACGATGTAAAGGATTTGTTACTAAATCTTCACGTGAACGTGCTTACTCTTACTCAATCTATGATACAGCGCGGTTATTATTCCCCGATGCCAAAACGACGTTCTCGCTTGCGAAAGAAATAGCTATCTATATCTATTATTTTCATAATCCTAAGGAAACTTATTTACTTGACCTCTATGGTTATTGTTCTGACCAATCTAAATTGTATGAATTATCTCAATATTTCTATGATTCAGATGTATTGTTACATTCATTTAATTCTGGTGAGTTCTCTCGCTATGTACATCGTATCTATACCGAATTGCTGATTTCTAAACACTTCCTTTATTTTGTTTGTACTCATAACACTTTAGCGGAGCGTAAATCTAAACAACGTTTAATTGAGGAATTTTATTCCCGCCTTGACTATATGCATCTGACTAAATTTTTTGAAGCTCAACAATTATTTTATGAAAGTGATTTAATTGGTGATGATGATCTTTGTACTGATAACTGGGATAATTCCTATTATCCTTACTTTTATAATAACGTCTATACTGATACTAATTTGTTTGAAAAAACTCCCGTCTATCGTTTATATAGCTCGGATGTTAAAAAGCTCTTTAATGATCGTATAAAACATAAAAAACTCAATGATGCTAATAAGGTATTCTTTGAATAATGTCTAATTTTAACAATTTTAACTATGGCTAACATTATGTCTTTGAAGTCTCTCCGTAATAAGACTTCTCGAAATGGTTTCGACCTATCGTCTAAACGTAATTTTACCGCTAAACCTGGTGAATTATTACCTGTGAAATGTTGGGAAGTTCTTCCCGGTGATAAATGGTCTATTGACCTTAAATCTTTTACTCGTACTCAACCTCTTAACACTGCTGCGTTTGCTCGTATGCGTGAGTATTACGATTTCTACTTTGTTCCTTACAATTTGCTTTGGAATAAGGCTAATACTGTGCTTACACAAATGTATGACAATCCTCAACATGCTACTTCTTATATTCCGTCTGCTAATCAGGCGTTAGCTGGTGTTATGCCTAATGTTACATGTAAAGGTATTGCTGATTATCTGAATTTGGTTGCTCCCGATGTAACTACAACCAATAGCTATGAAAAAAACTATTTTGGTTATTCTCGGTCTCTTGGTACTGCTAAGCTTTTGGAGTATCTTGGTTATGGTAACTTTTATACTTATGCTACCTCTAAAAATAATACTTGGACTAAATCTCCTTTGTCTTCTAATTTGCAATTGAATATCTACGGTGTGCTTGCTTATCAGAAAATTTATGCTGACCATATCCGTGATTCTCAATGGGAAAAGGTTTCTCCGTCTTGTTTCAATGTTGATTATTTGTCTGGTACTGTTGATTCTGCTATGACTATCGATTCTATGATTACAGGACAGGGCTTTGCTCCTTTTTACAATATGTTTGATTTGCGTTACTGTAATTGGCAGAAAGATTTATTTCACGGTGTTCTTCCTCGTCAACAATACGGTGATACTGCTGCTGTTAATGTTAATCTTTCGAATGTGCTTTCCGCTCAATATATGGTTCAAACACCGGATGGTGACCCTGTTGGAGGTTCTCCTTTTTCTTCTACAGGTGTTAACTTACAGACTGTTAACGGTTCCGGTACTTTTACCGTTCTTGCTCTTCGTCAAGCTGAATTCCTTCAAAAATGGAAAGAGATTACCCAATCAGGTAACAAGGATTATAAAGACCAGATTGAAAAACATTGGAATGTGTCTGTAGGTGAAGCTTATTCTGAAATGTCTTTGTATCTTGGTGGTACTACTGCTAGTCTTGATATTAATGAAGTGGTTAATAATAACATTACTGGTTCTAATGCTGCCGATATTGCCGGAAAAGGCGTTGTTGTTGGTAATGGTCGTATCTCGTTCGATGCTGGCGAGCGTTATGGCTTGATTATGTGTATTTATCATAGTCTCCCGTTGTTGGATTATACTACTGATTTGGTAAATCCTGCGTTTACAAAGATTAATTCTACGGATTTTGCTATTCCTGAATTTGACCGTGTTGGTATGGAGTCCGTTCCTTTGGTATCTTTAATGAATCCTTTGCAGAGTTCTTATAATGTCGGTTCTTCGATATTAGGATATGCTCCTAGGTATATATCATATAAGACCGATGTTGATTCCTCTGTCGGTGCATTTAAAACAACTCTTAAATCTTGGGTTATGTCTTATGATAATCAATCTGTTATTAATCAGTTGAATTATCAGGATGATCCTAATAACTCGCCCGGCACTCTTGTCAATTATACGAATTTCAAGGTTAATCCGAATTGTGTTGATCCTTTGTTTGCTGTTGCTGCTAGCAATAGTATTGATACAGATCAGTTCCTTTGTAGTTCGTTCTTTGATGTGAAGGTAGTCCGTAATCTTGATACGGATGGCTTGCCTTACTAGTCCTTTATTGTTTAATTTTTAAATTATATTGTTATGTGGCAAAAAAGAAGAATTGAACCTTATGTAACTCCGGTTCGTGAAAATATAGTTGGTTCTAAGGAAATGCAATGTAGTGAATTTCGTGAAGAGTCTCCTGTAGATCAATTTTTGTTTCAAGAAGTTTCTGTTGATGGTGATACTAGTATTCGTCTGTCTTCTGATATTTATATGTTGTTTAACCAACAACGTTTGGATAAACTTAGTCAAACTTCTTTGCTTGAATACTTTAATAATATTTCTGTGACTGAACCTCGATTTAATGAACTCCGTTCTAAGCTTGGAGATGAACAACTTATTTCCTTTGTTAAGTCACGGTTTATTCAAAGTAAATCCGAATTGATGGCTTGGAGTAATTATCTTATGAATTCTACTGACGAGCAAATAGCTGCTTTGGCTTCTGCTCAATCTCAACAAACCCAACAGAGTGTTCAACCTGTTGAACCTGTTTCAATGGAGTAATAATAATAAAACGCGTGTGTGCGTGAAATTTAAACACGTACGCGCGCGATAAATCTAATTTCGCACAGAGTGCGGAATTATCAAATAAGGTTTGACTCACGCAAATGGGTTTAAGGGAGATGTTCTCCCTTGGGGGGTTCCCTTCTAGGGGGTGCTCCGGTTAGTTTAACCTAAACCCTTAAAGTCGGTAGACGCCTATGAAAAAAATCAATGCAAATTTTCTCGCCGAAGGCAACTTGGATGCAACGTCACGTTGCCGCCCGTCCGGCGTTAGGACAAAAAAAGTTTAACTAAATATGTATATTTATGGCTAGTGCTGCTTTTATTGGTATTGGTTCTGCTATTGCAAGTGCTGCCATTTCTAGTGCTGCTAGTGCTGGAACTGGTGTTGCTACTACGAATGCTGCTAATGCTGCTAATAAGGATATTGCTCAAATGAATAATGAGTTTAATGAGCGAATGTTACAGAAACAAATGGATTATAATACATTGGCTTATGATCAGCAGGTTTCTGATCAATGGAGTTTTTATAACGATGCCAAGCAAAATGCTTGGGATATGTTTAATGCTACTAATGAGTATAATTCTGCCTCTGCTCAACGTGAGCGTTATGAAGCTGCAGGACTGAATCCGTATGTGATGATGAATACTGGAAGTGCTGGTACTGCTGCTGCTACGTCTGCTACTTCTGCTACGGCTCCGACTAAGCAAGGTATTACGCCTCCTACTGCTTCGCCTTACTCTGCTGACTATTCTGGAATTATGCAAGGACTTGGACAAGCTATTGACCAATTGTCATCTATTCCGGATAAAGCTAAGACTATTGCCGAAACTGGCAATTTGAAGATTGAAGGCAAATATAAAGCTGCTGAAGCTATTGCTAGGATAGCTAATATTAAGGCTGATACTCATTCTAAAAAAGAACAGGTTGCACTTAATAAACTTATGTATTCTATACAGAAAGACCTTGCGTCCTCTACTATGGCAGTCAATTCGCAGAATATTGCTAATATGCGTGCTGAAGAAAAGTTCAAGAACATTCAGACGTTAATTGCTGATAAGCAGCTTTCATTTATGGATGCTACTCAAAAGATGGAACTTGCTGAAAAGGCTGCTAATATCCAGTTGAAATTGGCTCAAGGTGCATTAACCCGTAATCAGGCTGCGCATGAGATTAAGAAGATTTCTGAAACTGAAGCTCGTACTACTCTTATTAATGAACAAACTTCGTTAACTATTGAGCAAAATACAGGTCAGCAGTTGCAAAATCAGGCTCAACGTCAACAAAATCGTTTTGATGCTGATACGTATAATGTTCGTGTTAAGACTTTGGAAGAATCTCTTTTTAATATAGTGTTTGAAACTGATAAATTGGGTGCTGTTAAAACAGTTGGTAAAGGTATCCGTGCTGTTGGTTCTGTTGCTAAAGATATTTATGATTATTTTAAATAATTGCGTATATTTGTGGTTGTTTAATTAAATGTATCTTTATGGATTATTGTATGCTTATTGCTTTTCCTATTGTGTTCTATATTTACTATAGAATATTTAAATTTATTCGTTCTTTGTTTAAGTAAAACCCTTGTCATTTTCCCGAAGGGTAGCCGATTAATCTTCTCGGCTATCCTTTTTCTTGTCCTATTATACGAAAAATGACAGTGTAAAAATATTTACATTATGAATGTATATATATCTGGTTGTCCTATCCCCTTTCATGATCTTATTGAAGTGTTCGAATATCTTCGTTCTCTTTCACCTTGGTTATTGTATCAATATCAGTTCCTCGATATTGTTGTAAATGGTGTACCTCGTATGTATATCATGATTTTATATGTTAATAATGTTTATAATATAACTTATGTTTGCTATCATTAACTTTCATTAGCTCTTCATAATACTTAATTATTAAATTAAAAAATACAGTATTGATTAATGCATTAAAGATGAACCAAAGATATTTTATGGTGATTAATATTCTCTTAATGGCGAAACTTTACAAAAAAAAATATTTGTAGAAGATAGATTTTAAGGTTACATTAAGTTTTCATTAATCAAATCATCCTATATTTACAGCAAATCTAATTAAAACCATCGAAAAATAAAAAAATCTGTTTATGTACAAGAGAAAATTCATTCCGTTAGTACTGTTAATGATTTTAATCGTCAATGGATGCAGCAACAAGCAAGAGGTAGTGTTAACTCCGGTTGACTATGTAAATCCCTATATGGGGAATATCAGTCATTTGTTAGTTCCTACTTACCCAACTGTCCATCTTCCCAATAGTATGCTCCGCATCTATCCGGAAAGAGCAGATTACACCTCTGATAAAATAAAAGGCTTACCGGTCATTGTCACCTCGCATCGGGGAAAGTCTGCATTCAGCCTGTCTTTCTATCAGGGAGCAGAGATCGGATTACAACCGGTATATTACTATTGTTATGATAATGAAGTGATAAAACCCTATTCCTATTCTTCCTATTTTGAAGAAGAAGAGGTTTCCACTAAATTCGCTCCCTCCCACCAGGCAGGAATCTATGAACTAAGTTTCCGGAAAAACGATGCTCCATATTTAATACTTAGTACCACCAATGGTGAGCTTAAAACTACGGAGAATACCATTTCCGGTTATCAGAACATAGATCATCAAACCAAAGTATATGTTTATATGGAGACTTCCGCACTGCCGGAAAAAACGATGACTGTCAGCAAAGAAGAAATAAATCACAGCCACACTGCCATAAAAGGCAAGAACGTGGGTATCGCTCTCTTATATTCAACAGATATAAAAACAATCAAAGTTCGCTACGGTATTTCCTTCATTGATGAAAAGCAAGCAAAAGCCAACCTACAGCGGGAAATAAAAGATTATGATGTGGAAAACCAGATGAACATTGCCAAAAACATCTGGAATCAAACATTAAATAAAATCAAAGTGGAAGGAATAGACGAAAATGCAAAAGCAATATTCTATACTTCCCTCTACCGGACTTACGAACGGATGATTTGCCTTTCGGAAGACAACCGCTATTACAGTGCTTTCGACAATAGTATCCACAAAGATTCTGTCCCATTTTATACCGACGATTGGATTTGGGACACGTATAGAGCAGTCCACCCCTTACGTGTTATCATCGAACCACAAATGGAAGCTGACATGATTCAGTCTTTTATCAGAATGGCACAGCAAATGGAACATAACTGGATGCCTACATTTCCTGAAGTTACGGGAGACAGCCGTAGAATGAATTCCAATCACGGTGTAGCCACTGTTATTGATTCATATATAAAAGGAATCCGTAACTTTGATTTATCAGCTGCTTACGAAGCCTGCAAACTTGGTATTACAGAAAAAACGTTAGCCCCGTGGTCAGGCATAAAGGGAGGTGAAATCACAAAATTCTATTGGGAAAACGGATATTTACCGGCATTGGCACCGGGAGAACAAGAAACAGCTGACGAAGTACACCCATTTGAAAAACGCCAACCGGTAGCCGTCACTCTAGGTACGTCTTACGATGAATGGTGTCTGGCACAAATAGCCAAACAACTTGGGTATGAGAAAGACTATAACTACTTTCTACAAGGGAGTAAAAACTATCGGAATATTTTCAATCCTGAAACAAAATTCTTCCATCCCAAAAATGCAAAAGGCGAATTCATAGAACCCTTTGATTATGCCACTGCCGGTGGATTAGGTGCTCGTGAAGCATACGGCGAGAATAACGGTTGGATATACCGATGGGATGTTCCCCATAATATTGCTGATTTAATTGAACTGATGGGAGGGAAAGAAGCATTCAGAAATAATCTTGAAACGATGTATAACACCCCATTGGGCGAAGCCAAATATGTATTTTATGCACAATTACCGGATCATACGGGTAATGTAGGTCAATTTTCAATGGCTAATGAACCCAGTATGCACATTCCTTATCTGTACAACTATATAGGAGAGCCCTGGAGAACTCAAAAAAGAGTAAGGACATTGCTCGATGAATGGTTTAGAAATGACCTGATGGGACTCCCGGGCGACGAAGATGGCGGAGGAATGTCAGCATTTGTAGTCTTCTCCATGCTAGGTTTCTATCCTATTACTCCTGGTTTGCCTATTTATGTCATCGGAACTCCTATGTTCGAAAGAGCAGTTATTGAAACAGGAGCCGGCAAATCATTCGAAGTCATTGCGCACAACTATTCGCCGACAAATAAATATATCCAATCAGCCAAACTAAATGGCAAAGATTGGAACCAATCCTGGTTCGAACATAAAGAACTGATGAATGGCGGCAAACTGGAATTTACAATGGGAAACACTCCCAATAAGAATTGGGCGGCAGACAGTGTACCCCCTTCTTTTGAAATGAATAAATAACAGAATATGAATAAAATATTATTTGTCCTTTTATCGCTTTTGACTTCTCTGCAATCATACTCCCAAGAGCAAAATGAAAAAGAAGTTTCATTTCTCTTGTTGGGAGATATACACTATGATTTATTGGAAGATCACGATATGGAATGGTTATCCACCAAACCGGATGATCTGCGCCAAGTTACCAAAGAATATTCAGTATTCACGAAAAATACATGGCCGGAATTCTCCCGGATAATCAGCGGGCAAGTTCAAAAACACCAGCCGTCAATAAAAGCCGTTCTGCAAATGGGGGACTTGTCAGAAGGATTGGCCGGTTCCCCACAAAAAGCAATACAGATGGCTAACAGTGCCTTTAAAGCTGTCAACAAAATGAATCTGAAAGTACCTTTCATTATGACTAAAGGTAATCATGATATCACAGGGCCAGGGGCTAAAGAAGCTTTTGAAAAAGTATACTTACCCAATATGGCAAGGTTGGCAGGACATCCATCCTTACAGTCAGCCAATTACACTACTACTCTTGATGATGTATTATTTGTGTGTTATGATCCATGGGATCGGAATCCGGAAGGGCTACAACAATTAGAAAAGTCACTAGCCGGTTCGAAGGCAACTTACAAGTTTGTCATGTTACACGAGCCTGTGATTCCGGTAAATGAAAGATGCTGGCATGTATTCCGACAAGATAATGCCAAGAGGATGCAATTAGAATATTATGCCGCATTTGGAGAAAAGCCATACGATACAGTCAACATATCCGAATTACTTACTTCTAATTAAAAACATATTAGCCATGAATGTAAAATTTAAAGCTCATTTATTTATTTTCTCCTTATTCTTTTGCTATAATCTATCAGCACAAGAAATCGTCAAAGGAGATTTTAAGAACGAAAATCCACAAAGTTCGTATGTTCCTTCATTTGACATGGATGCTACCGACAAACCGGTGAAGAATGTCATCTTAATGATAGGAGACGGCATGGGACTGGCACATATTTGTTCAGGAATGTATGCCAATCAAGGACAGCTTACTACCACTAATTTAAAAACATGCGGTTTCGTCAGAACGCAATCCGCCAACAAGTTTACAACAGATTCAGCTGCTTCCGGAACTGCTTACTCAACCGGAAAAAAAACTAAAAACGGAGCACTCGGAATGGATGAAAATAACCAAGTTATTCCCAACTTACCGGAGAAGTTATCCGGCTATGGCTACATTTCAGGAATCGTTACCACTGACAATCTCGACGGAGCTACTCCTGCTGCTTTCTTTGCTCACCAACCGGAACGTGGAATGTCTAAAGAAATATGGGCAGATCTTCCTAACAGTAAGCTGACATTCTTTTCTGCCGGTAGTTATGAACTATTTGAAAAACAAGCACCAAACGTTCAAAAGGAAATCAAAAAAGAGTTTACCATCATAGAAGAACCGAATGACAAAGCCATCAAGAAATCTAAAAAACTGGGATATTTACCCACAAAGAGCAAAACGGCTTCTGTAAACGAAAACCGGGGAGATTTCCTTCCGTCTACCACCCAAATGGCTATTGACTATCTTTCGAGCAGGAGTACTAACGGTTTCTTCTTAATGGTAGAAGGTGCCCGAATAGATAAAAGTGCGCACAGCAATGATTATTCGGCAGTTGTCCGTGAAGTATTGGACTTTGATAAGGCGGTAGAAGCTGCTATCAGATTTGCAGAAAAAGATGGAAATACATTAGTGATTATTTCAGCTGATCATGAAACCGGAGCATTAGCTTTACGTGACGGAAACATAAAAGAAGGCAAAATGAAAGCAATGTTTGTATCTAAAGGACATACACCAATCATGGTTCCACTGTTTGCATACGGTCCACAATCCAAGCTTTTTGGCGGTGTTCAGGAAAACAGCGATGTTAGTAATAAAATTCTCCAATTACTCGCTAAATAAGATATAAAACAGATCTGTCATTCAAACTGAAATAAGAAAGAATTTCTTATTTGCATATAGAAAAAATTCTTTCTTATTTCTTTTCTGCCTGATAGACTCCAAAAATAATGCAACCTGCTCCCAATAATGTAATCCACGTGATTTTTTCGTGGAGAATGATAACCGAAGCTACCATAGTTACCAACGGATTGAGATAGATATAATTGGAGGCTCTAACGGTTCCCAACTGTTTCAATACCACATTCCAGAGGACATAACAAACCAAGGATGCCAGGACGGCCAAAAATAAGAGATTAGATAATACAACCGGTTTTAAAAGTACATCGAAATCAGGTTGTAACGGATGAAGAAAAAAGGCGGGAAGTATGGTTAATACTCCATAAAAGAATATTTTGCGGGTGATAAATACTGTGGGGTAACGCCCTGTCATTTTCTTTATCACCAAACTATAAAATGCCCACGACAGGGCGGCAAGTAAAGTGAGCAAATCCCCTACCGGAGATAATTTGAGTACAAAACTACCGTTAAAGACCACCAGTCCCACCCCGATTAAAGCTAATATGGAACCATAAATCAAACCTTTGGTGGCTTTTTCACTCTTATAAAAGAGAAGGGAAAGAATGGTAGTAAGCAGGGGAGCTGTGCAAATGATGAAAGCGACATTGGATGCTTGTGTGATCCCCAAAGCTGTATTCTCTGTAAAGAAATAGAGTGAACCACCGAAGAAACCTCCTGCCATCAACCAAAGTTCGTCTTTCCAATTACCCGCAAACAGACGTTTGGGAGAAATCACCCAAATACCCAGATAAGCAATGAAAAAACGATAAAAGAATATCTCCTGTGGGGTCAGTCCGTGATTAATCAATACTTTGGTTGATATGAAAGTCAATCCCCAGATAGCAACTACAAGTATCGCAATCAGATGGTAATATCCATGCTTCAATTCCATAATGGTGGTGATGTTTGTTTAATAGAGTGCAAAGATAGCGAGAAGTTATGGAATGTTTGTTTGGAGAAGTAACAAAAAGCCCGTACCTTTGTTTATGTTCAAAGAAAGTTCCTAAAATAAGGTATAAGTTATGGAAAAATATATAGCACCGGACAGGAAACGTATCCCATACGGCATGATGAACTTTGCAGTAATCCGCCGCGACGACTGTTATTATGTAGACAAAACCCGGTTTATACCCATGATAGAAGAGGCGGACAAGTTTTTCTTCTTTATTCGTCCGCGCCGTTTCGGCAAAAGCCTCACAGTAAATATGTTGCAGCACTATTACGATATACTTGCCAAGGATAAATTCGAAGCGCTGTTTAGCGATCTTTACATCGGAAAGCACCCTACGCGCGACCGAAACAGCTATCTGGTACTATACCTCAACTTCTCCGGAATAGTAGGCGAACTGCACAACTACCGCAAAGGACTGGACGCGCATTGCCAAACAATGTTCGACTATTTCTGTGACATTTACGCCGACTATCTCCCCAAAGGCATCAAGGAAGAACTCGACAAAAAAGAAGGAGCTGTCGAACAATTTGAATACCTGTTCACAGAATGTAATAAGACCAACCAACGTATTTACCTCTTTATTGACGAATACGACCATTTCACCAATGCCATCCTCTCGGATATAGAAAGCCTGCACCGCTATACGGACGAAACACATGGCGAAGGTTATCTGCGCGCCTTCTTCAATAAAATTAAAGCTGGAACCTATTCCAGCATTGAGCGTTGTTTCATTACCGGCGTAAGCCCCGTGACAATGGACGACCTCACAAGTGGTTTCAATATCGGAACCAACTACTCGCTCACACCGGAATTCAACGAAATGATAGGTTTCACGGAAGAAGAAGTGCGCCAAATGCTCACTTACTATTCCACCACCAGTCCATTCAACCACAGTGTGGACGAACTGATAGAAATAATGAAACCTTGGTATGACAACTACTGCTTTGCGGAAGAATGTTATGGTGAAACCACTATGTACAACTCTAACATGGTACTCTACTTCGTCAAGAATTATATTCAACGAGGCAAAGCCCCCCGGGATATGGTAGAAGACAATATCCGTATCGACTACGAAAAATTACGTATGCTCATCCGGAAGGACAAAGAGTTTGCTCATGATGCCTCCATCATACAAACATTGGTGAGCGAAGGCTACGTCACCGGAGAACTGAAAAAAGGTTTTCCTGCCGTCAATATCACCAACCCCGACAACTTTGTGAGCCTGCTCTACTATTTCGGTATGCTCACCATTAGCGGCACGTATAAAGGAAAGACCAAACTCACCATCCCTAATCAGGTAGTCCGCGAACAAATCTACACTTATCTGCTAAGTACCTATAATGAAGCCGAACTCAATTTCAGTAGTTACGAAAAAAACGAACTTGCCAGTGCTCTTGCCTACGATGGAGACTGGAAAGCCTATTTCGGTTATATTGCCGACTGCCTGAAACGCTACACTTCCCAGCGCGACAAACAGAAAGGTGAATTTTTTGTCCACGGCTTTACGCTTGCCATGACGGCACAAAACCGTTTCTACCGTCCCATTTCCGAACAGGACACACAGGCAGGTTATGTCGATATTTTCCTCTGTCCGCTACTGGACATCTATTCCGACATGAAGCACAGCTATATTGTAGAACTGAAGTATGCCAAGTATAAAGATCCCGAAAGCCGCGTGGAAGAACTGCGACAGGAAGCTATTGCCCAAGCGAATCGTTATGCTGACACTGATACGGTAAAGAGAGCAGTCGGCACTACACAGCTTCATAAGATTGTGGTTGTGTACAAAGGAATGGATATGCCGATATGTGAAGAGGTTTAACAGATAGGCTAACAATATGAAAAGATCAATAAAACGTTTGCCCAAACGCACGCAAGAAGAGTTGGCGGTGTTACAAGAGCTGATATTGTCGAATCTTACGAATGTGCGTATGATTATCTTGTATGGAAGTTATGCACGGGGAAAATATGTCATCTGGGATGAAACATACGACGAACGTGGAGTAACTACTTACTACCAAAGTGATTTGGATATTCTGGTGATATGTGATACGAGAGACGCAAATAAAGCAGAGAGGCATGCGCGCGAGGTGATCGTTCCTAAATATGATACAAGAATGGAAGGAAAGCGACATCCGGCACCGCCTAATATTATTGTAGAAACTCCAGTGACCATTAATAGAGCTATAAGAAGGAAGCATTATTTCTTTTATGAAATTATAAAAGACGGAATTCTGTTGTATGACAATGGTACGTTTCATATTGGCAAACCTGAAAAGTTGCCGTATCGGGAGATTAAGCAATATGCAGAGGAAGAATATGAAGAATGTTTTCCTTTAGCAGAAGGATTCTTAAGACATGGCGAACTAGCCTATGAAGATGGAGACTATAAATTAGGTTCTTTCTTATTACATCAAGCCTGCGAGCGCTTCTACAAATCATTTACGCTTGTGTATAACGGAATTCGCCCTAAATCTCATGAATTAAAAGTACTGGGAGCGATGGTCAGAAGCTGTTCACGAGGATTTGCTAATGTGTTTCCTACCAATACTTTCGAAGATAATAAAGCATTTGATAAATTATGCAGGGCATATATCGAAGCGCGATACAACCGGCTGTTCACCGTCAACAAAGAGGAATACGAGTATATGCTGGCACGAACAGAGGTGCTGCGCGAAGTGACTATCCGAGAATGTGCTGCACGCATAACATATTACGACGAGATGATAGAAAAAGAAGAGAAAGACAAGATATAACCATATATTGTAAAAATGAAGAATTACCCTCATCACAAATAGCTGTAATGAGGGTAATCACGTTAAAAGAGAGTTTCTACACATCTCCTTAATATCAATTTCTACATGAGAAACTATCGCAATTACATACTTTATTTAGTCACCTTGTAAGTTCCACTTCCATACTCCTTTGACTTCACCTCTCCAGGAAGAGTTACGGTAGCGGTAACACCCTTAGGAATGGTGAATTCCCAAATCCAGGTGTCTCCTTCGTATTTCCAGGCGCTCTTGATGAGTCCGGAGGCGGAACGGTATTCGGCAGTCACGTGTCCTAATCGCTTGTCTGGAATGGGCTTCATAATGATATGCTTGAAGCCGGGAGTAGCAGGATCGGCTGCAATGCCGGCAACGGTTTCCCAAATCCATTCACATACGCATCCGTAGGCATAATGATTGAAGCTGTTCATACCGCGTGGTCCCATTCCTTTGTCTATCATATAGCTGTTCCACCGTTCCCAAATGGTGGTGGCTCCATTGTCCACAGAGTATAGCCAGCTTGGGTTCTTACGTTGAAAGAGGAGTTCATAGGCAATGTTTTCCATGCCATTCTCCGTGAGGGTAGCCATGAGAATGGATGTTCCCAAGAATCCGGTCTGCAAGCAAAGATCGTGCTGTGCGAAGTTTTCACGCAGGCGGTCTATCATCTTCGCTTTGGCTTCGCCTTCCAAAAGCTGGTTCTTTAGGGCAAATAAGGCAGGAGTTTGCATGGTGTTGAGGATGGCGGTTTTGAAGGTGCCGTCTTCGTTGAGGAAGTTCTCTTTGATGTATGCCTTTGCCGAATCAGCCATTTGCTGGTACTTGGCAGCATCGCGACCGGTGGCGGCAGCCATATCTCGCATCATGAAAGCATCTATTACCCAGTAGGAAGCGCTCAAATAGTTCCAATAGCTGACGGCATCAGGAAGCGGGCCTTGGGGAGAGAAAGCGAGTCCGCTACAACTTTCCAGTGGTTCGTAGCTCAACCAGTCGGCCCATTGGTAGTTGCCGTTCTCACCGCAGAGAGTCTCGTGGTTATACTTGGTGTCGTTGATGTGGTTCATAAACAGGTCCATGGCGTTCCAGCTCTCCTCAATAATTTGCGTGTCACCGAATTGCTTCCATACCGTCCAGGGCACAATGATTCCGGCATCAGCCCAACCCAAACGCATTTTCTCATCACCGTATTGTGCCAAGGGAGCCACTCCAGGGAATCCGCCCAAACTATTCTGGGTGTCGCGCATGTCACGCATCCACTTATGGAAAAACTTCATGGTGTTAGCAAAGAACGTACCGGTTTCTGCAAACACTTGTGTGTCTGCTGTCCAGCCCAGACGCTCGTCGCGTTGCGGACAGTCGGTGGGTATGGACAGGTAGTTGGATAGCTGTCCCCAATAAGTGTTGGAGATGAGCTTGTTCACAAGGTCGTTGCCTGTGGTGATAGTGCCGGTCTCCAGTTCCTTTGCGATGGAAGTAACGGGGATGGACTTCAACGACTTGATGGCAACATTCCCGGTGGCAGTTATGGAGACATAGCGGTAACCGAAGAAGGTGCAGCGAGGATAATAGGCCACATAGTTATCTCCGCCAGCAAAGGTGTAATCCAGACGGATGCCGGTGTGGGGGATGCGCAGGTTTTCGCGATGGCAGCTTCCTTCCGGACCGTCCATGCCACGAATCTTGGCACCGTTGCCATCATTGAGCAGCTCTGCAGGAAGGCAGGTCAGCACCGTTCCCTCGGCGGCTTTGAATACGAAAGAAGGTACGCCGGCACAATTTTGTCCGAAGTCCACCACTAACGTCTCTCCCGGACTTACGGTCATCTCCGTACCCGATGCGAACTCACGGGCGATAATTACCTTACCGAACTCATTCTCCTTTGCTCCTTCTACATTCTTCCAAACGTATGCTTTGACAGGAGCGAGGGCGAGATCTGTACGCAGATAGACTTCCGCTCCGTCCGAAGGCAGGATGTCGCCGGAGAATTCGGTGTTCTCTTCGGGTATGGAAAGTTTGTCCACACATTCGTAGCCCATCGGTTCGCGTGCATCGTACTCTTCTCCGTCAAAGATACCGGCATGTTTCACCGGGCCGGCAATTCCGGCTTTCCAGTTTTTAAGGTCAGTACCGTAACGCTTTTTGGTTCCGTCAGAAAAAGTTAGTTCCAGTACACCACGGAAGGCACATTTCTTGCCTATCATGCCGTCATATCCTCCGGGGGTTATGATTTTGTCACCCCACCATCCCGGCGTCACCTGTACGGAGAGCATGTTCTCGGCGTTTGGCTTGGTACGGATGATGTCTGTAATATCATAGGTGAAAGAACGTTTGGTCTTGGCATAGTGTGTGAAGCCCGGTTTCAGAAATTCCCCGCCTACGGGTTTCCCATTCACATACAACTCGTAAACTCCCAGTCCAGCGGTCATCCACTTGGCAGAGACAATTTTCTGTTCGTTTTTCACGGTGGACACGAACCAACTCGCGCCATCGGCTGCGCGACCGTTGTTATGTCCTTTCACTACAGGGGCGTCTACTGCGGAAATCCATTGGGATTCGTTCCAAGCTGATGCTTCCAATGCGTCAGTACGTTTTCCGACTTCGGTTGCGTTTATCAGTCCGCTATTCGAGAAAAGCGCGAGAATCATTATCGGGATAAGATTCGCAAAACAATGAAGATTCATTTTCATACTTATATGTATTTTTTAGTATTAAAAGATTAACTTGGAAATGCAGTTTTAGTTTTACAGGGCTTGCACAACAAAATTACAGAATTATATGATATGACAGACGATTTCTGCATTTTTTTTGACTCAATGATGGTTTCTATTCAATCCGGAACTGACTCATAAGTCCGAACTGATTGAACAGACAACAGGAGCTTTTTACGTTGAATGATCAATTACCGAGCAAAACAATGACATATTGTAAAATAATATAATCAATACACTCATTCAGTATATTGTATAAATTATTTATTAAAAAAGAAAAGAAGATGCCGGTTATTCATTGCAATCATTCTTTCTTCTTTACACGAAATTCTCGAAATCGAATAAACTCTATTCAAGTTTTTAATAAATAATGAAGAGGTTTATTATAAACGGTATCCAAGTTTATTATAAACTCTTTTTTGACACTTTCAATACCTAAAATAGAATTATTGCAACAAAAATGGGCAAGAACCTTCACAGTTTCTTGCCCATTCGTTATCCTCGTTATGCAATTCGCATATTAACCTATTGAATTTTATGTAATAAAATTTATATATTTCATTGTTATTTCTTTATCATTATTGACCTCAAATATACAAAATAAAAAGAAGAAAGTCAATAGGGAAAGCGTGGTTATCTGAAAATAAACACGTAAATTTGTGCCTCGAATTAGAAATAACAGTATAAATCACTATAAATAAAAACTTTATCACTATGGAGTACAATTTCAGAGAAATTGAAAAGAAGTGGCAGAAAAGGTGGGTAGAAGAGAAAACCTACCAAGTTACGGAAGATGATTCGAAGCAAAAATTTTATGTACTAAACATGTTTCCTTACCCATCAGGAGCTGGTCTACACGTAGGTCATCCGCTGGGATACATTGCTTCGGATATTTACGCCCGTTACAAACGACTGCAGGGCTTCAATGTACTCAACCCAATGGGATATGACGCTTACGGTTTGCCGGCAGAACAATATGCTATCCAGACCGGACAGCATCCTGCTATCACTACCGTCAACAATATCGACCGCTACCGCGAGCAGTTGGACAAAATAGGTTTCTCTTTCGACTGGAACCGTGAAATCCGTACTTGCGACCCGGAATATTATCATTGGACCCAATGGGCCTTCCAAAAAATGTTCAACAGCTATTATTGTAACGATGAACAGGAAGCCCGTCCTATCGAAGAACTGGAAAAAGCCTTCGCCATCTACGGAAACGAAGGACTCAATGCCGCTTGCAGCGAAGATATCAGCTTTACTGCCGAAGAGTGGAACGCCAAAAGCGAAAAAGAAAAGCAAGAAATCCTGATGAACTACCGCATCGCTTATCTGGGCGAAACGATGGTAAACTGGTGTGCCGAGTTAGGAACTGTACTGGCTAACGACGAGGTAGTAGACGGAGTCAGCGAACGTGGCGGTTTTCCTGTTATCCAGAAGAAAATGCGCCAATGGTGTTTGCGTGTATCTGCGTATGCACAACGCTTGCTTGATGGATTGGACACGATCGAATGGACAGATTCTCTGAAAGAAACCCAAAGAAACTGGATCGGACGTTCGGAAGGTGCTGAAGTGCAATTCAAAGTAAAAGACAGTGATCTCGAATTCACAATTTTCACCACTCGTGCAGATACCATGTTCGGTGTTACCTTTATGGTATTAGCTCCGGAAAGTGAATTGGTGGTACAATTAACGACTCCTGAACAAAAAGCAGAAGTAGACGCTTACCTCGACCGTACCAAAAAACGTACGGAACGTGAACGCATCGCCGACCGTAGTGTTACCGGTGTATTCAGCGGTTCGTATGCTATCAATCCGTTCACAGGTGAAGCAGTACCCGTATGGATCAGCGATTACGTACTGGCCGGATACGGAACAGGAGCTATTATGGCTGTACCTGCTCATGATAGCCGCGACTACGCATTTGCCAAACATTTCGGATTAGAAATCCGTCCGTTGGTAGAAGGCTGTGATGTAAGCGAAGAAAGTTTCGATGCAAAAGAAGGCATTGTTTGCAACTCTCCGCGTCTTGATGTCACTCCTTACTGTGATCTTTCATTGAACGGACTGACCATCAAAGAAGCGATAGAGACAACCAAGAAATATGTAAAAGAGCACAATCTGGGTCGTGTGAAAGTGAACTACCGTCTGCGTGACGCTATTTTCTCTCGCCAACGTTACTGGGGTGAGCCGTTCCCTGTTTACTACAAAGACGGAATGCCCTATATAATTGACGAAGCCAGCCTGCCGCTGGAACTTCCGGAAGTCGCTAAATTCCTGCCTACCGAAACAGGTGAGCCTCCATTGGGACACGCAACTAAATGGGCTTGGAATACAGTAAACAAATGTGTCGTAGAAAATGAGAAGATCGACCATGTAACCGTCTTCCCGCTGGAACTGAACACCATGCCGGGATTCGCCGGTTCTTCGGCTTACTATCTCCGCTACATGGACCCGCATAACCATCAGGCATTAGTTGATCCGAAAATTGACCAGTACTGGAAAAATGTAGACCTATATGTAGGTGGTACCGAACATGCAACAGGTCACTTGATTTATTCTCGTTTCTGGAATAAATTCCTGTATGACATGGGTGTGTCTGTAATGGAAGAACCCTTCCAAAAGTTAGTAAACCAAGGAATGATTCAAGGCCGCAGCAACTTTGTATATCGTATCAAAGATACCAATACTTTCGTTTCGCTGAACCTGAAAGATCAGTACGAAGTTACTCCTATCCATGTGGATGTAAATATCGTATCCAATGATGTTTTGGATTTGGAAGCATTCAAAGCATGGCGTCCTGAATATAAAACAGCCGAATTTATCCTCGAAGACGGAAAATATGTTTGCGGATGGGCAGTTGAAAAGATGAGTAAATCTATGTTCAATGTAGTCAATCCGGATATGATTGTTGAGAAATACGGTGCGGATACACTTCGTATGTATGAAATGTTCCTTGGCCCGGTAGAACAGTCTAAACCGTGGGATACAAACGGAATCGACGGTGTACACCGTTTTATCCGTAAATTCTGGTCGTTGTTCTACAGCCGTACAGACGAATATCTGGTGACAGACGAACCTGCAACGAAAGAAGAATTGAAAAGCCTTCATAAATTGATTAAGAAGGTGACAGGTGATATTGAACAGTTCTCTTACAATACATCTATCAGCGCATTCATGATTTGCGTAAACGAACTCTTCAACCTGAAATGTAGCAAAAAAGAGATTCTGGAACAGCTCGTTATCACTCTCGCTCCTTTCGCTCCACATGTCTGCGAAGAGTTGTGGGATGTATTGGGACACGAAACTTCCGTATGCGACGCCCAATGGCCTGCATACAACGAAGAATATCTGAAAGAAGATACTATCAACTATACCATCTCTTTCAACGGAAAGGCACGTTTCAATATGGAATTTGCAGCAGATGAAGCTTCGGACGCTATCCAAGCCGCAGTATTGGCAGACGAACGTTCACAGAAGTGGATTGATGGCAAGACTCCGAAAAAGATCATTGTCGTTCCGAAAAAGATTGTAAACGTTGTAATTTAAAGTATTAAGTATAAAACAATAAGTATTAAGTAATAAGTATTATCCATAGTCGTTTTCCAAATATATCCGTCAGGTTAATACTTATTACTTAATACTTGAACTTAAAATCCATGCATAAACTGACAAAAGCGGAAATAATGAGAGAAGTGAAAGATTACATCTATATCACTCTCGGATTGATAAGCTATTCTTTGGGATGGGCTGCATTCCTGTTACCTTATCAGATAACTACCGGAGGAACTACCGGTATCGGAGCTATTATCTATTATGCAACAGGATTTCCAATTCAGTGGTCATACTTCATTATCAATGCAGTTCTGATGACGTTTGCCATCCGGATATTGGGTCCGAAATTCAGTATAAAAACGACTTATGCTATTTTTACGCTGACTTTTCTGCTTTGGTTATTCCAGTTGGTGGTGAACAATTACGTAGAAGCACCGGATATGACGCCGGACGGTAAGCCGCTGTTGCTCGGTACAGGACAGGATTTCATGGCCTGTATTATTGGTGCAGCCATGTGCGGTGTAGGCCTCGGTATCACTTTCAACTACAATGGAAGTACGGGTGGAACAGATATTATCGCAGCCATCGTCAATAAATACAAAGATGTATCACTCGGGCGAATGATTATGATTTGTGATGTATTCATTATCAGCTCCTGTTACTTTATATTTCATGATTGGCGCCGGGTTATTTTCGGTTTTGTCACCCTGTTTATTATTGGTGTTGTGCTCGACTGGATTATCAACAGTGCCCGTCAATCGGTTCAATTCTTCATCTTCTCCAAGAAATATGATGAAATAGCCGACCGTATCATTAAAGACGCCGACCGGGGAGTAACGGTACTCGACGGTACGGGATGGTACAGTAAAACCAATGTGAAAGTGTTGGTAGTACTTGCCAAGAAACGTCAGTCACTCGAAATTTTCCGTTTGGTAAAACGCATTGATCCGAATGCTTTTATCTCTCAAAGTTCCGTTATCGGTGTGTATGGCGAAGGATTCGATAAGCTGAAAGTGAAATAATAACCGGTTGATAAGTAGTGAACAACCCTGTTAAAACAAAAAATAAGATGATGAAACGCAAACTTGTATTTGCTACCAATAATGCTCATAAACTGGAAGAAGTGGCCGCTATCCTGGGAGATCAAGTAGAATTATTAAGTCTCAATGATATCGGTTGCCAAGCGGATATTCCCGAAACTGCTGAAACACTGGAAGGAAATGCGTTATTAAAATCTTCCTATATCTACAAAAACTATCATCTGGATTGTTTTGCCGATGATACGGGATTGGAAGTGGAAGCCTTGAACGGAGCTCCCGGAGTCTATTCCGCCCGCTATGCAGGAGGTGAAGGACACGACGCCCAGGCAAATATGCTCAAACTTCTTCACGAACTGGACGGAAAAGAAAACCGTAAAGCACAATTCCGCACCGCTATTTCGTTGATACTGGACGGAAAGGAGTATCTCTTTGAAGGAGTGATAAAAGGCGAAATAATCAAAGAAAAACGTGGTGATTCCGGATTTGGCTACGATCCTGTATTCATGCCTGAAGGTTACGACCGGACTTTTGCCGAATTGGGAAATGATATAAAAAACCAAATCAGCCATCGCGCACTGGCTGTACAGAAACTTTGTGAGTTTCTGCAAAGCTGATTATACATACCCACTTAAAATATAAAACACAATGAAGAAAATTACTTTATTTACTTTACTTACGCTCCTATTGTGTACTTCGTGTGTAACAAAAAAGAAGTTCATGCTTGCAGAGATGGCAGCCACCGCAAGCAAAGACAGTCTGCAAGGGTTGTTGAATAACTCCCGCGAAGTTGGTAACCAGCTATCGGCACAAGTCAAAAACCTCTTGCGTGATACGACCAAGATGGGGAACAGTATCCGCCAATATCAGAGTATGTTGAATGTCAACATGACTGAACAGGAAAAACTGAATGCGCTGTTGAGCCAGAAGAAAAATGAGCTGAACGAAAGAGAACGCACGATCAATGAATTGCAGGACATGATTAAGGCACAGAATGATAAGGTACAAAATCTCTTGAGTAATGTAAAAGATGCATTACTTGGTTTTAGTACTGACGAGCTGACCGTTCGCGAAAAAGACGGAAAAGTATATGTAGCGATGTCCGACAAATTATTATTCCAGTCAGGAAGTGCCCGCCTAGATAAACGTGGAGAGGAAGCTCTCGGCAAACTGGCCGAAGTATTGAACAAACAGACGGACATCGACGTATTTATCGAAGGACATACGGACAACAAACCGATCAATACTGTACAATTCAAAGATAACTGGGATTTGAGTGTGATCCGTGCCACTTCCGTAGTTCGTATCCTCATCAAGAATTACAATGTAAATCCTTTGCAGATTCAGCCTAGCGGCCGCGGTGAATATATGCCTATTGATGACAACGAAACAATAGAAGGAAGAAGCAAGAATCGCCGTACGGAGATTATCATGGCTCCGAAGTTGGATAAGTTGTTCCAGATGCTTCAAAGTTCGGAAGAATCCAAATAAAAAATAATTGATTCAATAATCAACAATAAAAAATCCTCTCGGTTAATAAACTGGGAGGATTTTTTTATCTTTAAAGAATTGAATTATTTTAAAACAGTTTCTAACTGTTATTCATTCAAGAACAATAATAAAAACCAAATTTCTTTATAATCCCAACTTAGCCGAAATCTCCAACATCCGCTGAATCGGCTTCACTGCCTTCTTAGCCACCTCCGGATCTACCGTTATTTCCGGTGCTTCATTCTTCAAACACTCATAGAGCTTCTCTAACGTATTCAACCGCATGAAGCTACACTCGTTACATCCGCACGTACTATCGTTCGGAGGAGCAGGGATAAACGTTGTCTGCGGACACTTCTTCTGCATCTCATGCAAGATACCCGATTCGGTAGCCACAATATACGTGTTTTCCGGATGGTTCACGGCATACTTCAACAATGCTGCCGTAGACCCTACCACATCCGCCAGTTTCAAAACCGTACTCTTACATTCGGGATGTGCCAAGACCAACGCTTCCGGATGCTGCGCTTTCAATTCCACAATCTTTTCAACAGAGAACTGTTCATGCACGTGACAGGCTCCGTCCCAAAGCAACATATTCCTGTTCGTAACAGAGTTGATATAATTACCCAAATTCCTATCCGGACCAAAGATTATTTTCTCATCTTTGGGGAAGCTTTCCACGATCTGCTTCGCATTGGTGGAAGTCACCACCACATCTGTCACTGCTTTCACGGCAGCTGTTGTGTTGACGTACGAAATAACGGTGTATCCCGGGTGCTCTTTGACAAACTGTGCAAACTGATCCGCCGGACAACTGTCCGCCAACGAACAACCTGCCGCCATGTCGGGTACCAACACTTTCTTGTCCGGACAAAGCACCTTTGCCGTTTCCCCCATAAAGTGAACGCCACACATCACAATAATGTCCGCTTCCGTTTTGGCTGCCCATTGAGCCAATGCCAAACTGTCGCCAACGTAATCGGCGATGTCTTGTATTTCCCCTTTCTGGTAGTAGTGTCCCAGAATGATTGCATTCTTTTCTTTCTTTAGCTCGTTAATAGCCTTTATGAGTTCATTCATAATAATATTCTTATTTCTTTCCTTTTAAAAAAAAATCCTTTGTTAGTGATGATAGCCTGTTAATAATGTTAGCAAATAAATACGATTTCTCTTGCCAGATAAGTTATTAGTCCATACTTCTGCTTTATGAGTCGGTTATGAACTGATGTAAAGGGCAAGATATCCTATTCTACTTGCTTCATTATCAATGAAAGCATCGTTAAATGCCGTCAAATGGAAGTTTGCTATTAACTCCCTGTTGATAAAGTGCAAAGTTAAAAACTTTATGGATATAAACAGGCAGATAAGTGCTGAAAAATATGTTTATGTCTGTGTAGAAAGTTTTGGGTTAGTTTTTTGGAATGTTCATAACGAAGGTCTCTTATATCTTCTTTTGAATAATGCAAGAATTATTTTTCAAAATCTTTGCCGATAGTTTTGACAGGTTTTAAACCGTTATCAACACCTTGTTAACTGAAAAGAATTACCTTTGTGGACAAGAACATAATAAAAGAAAAGACGTATGCGTAAACTGAAAATAACAGAGCTGAACCGTATCAGTGCCGAAGAGTTTAAACAGGTTGAAAAACTGCCTTTGGTGGTAGTGCTGGACGATATTCGTAGTTTGCACAATATAGGTTCTGTGTTCCGTACTTCGGATGCTTTCCGTATTGAATGTATCTATCTGTGTGGTATAACAGCTACCCCACCGCACCCTGAAATGCATAAGACTGCGCTGGGTGCAGAGTTCACTGTCGACTGGAAGTATGTTAATAACGCTGTTGATGCTGTTGATAACCTCAAAAACGAAGGGTATATCGTTTATTCTGTAGAACAGGCGGAAGGAAGCATCATGCTTGATGAACTTCAGCTGGATAAAACCAAGAAGTACGCTATCGTTATGGGAAACGAGGTGAAAGGGGTACAGCAGGAGGTTATTAACCATTCGGATGGCTGTATAGAGATTCCTCAATATGGTACCAAACATTCGCTAAATGTTTCCGTAACTACCGGTATTGTGATTTGGGATTTGTTCAAAAAGTTACACTAATAGTCATAATACAGGATTGGTTAATAAGTTGTTTATAACGAGTTAATAGCTTAGTTAATTCATTTATAATCAATAACTATGTTCTGTTTATAACTATATGGAGCCATGTTGATTCTATGGGTGTTGGGTAGTTATTATTATAGTTGTTGATAGTTCGTTTTCAGGCTGTTAATATTTGAGTTGTCAGGTATTAACAGTCTATATGATACGTATTAATAGCTGGGAACTCAAGTATTAACTTCTGAGAAACCGGAAAATAATACCTTACAGGAAGTTTGTTAATTCTTGAAATGATAACTAGTATGGTTGAGTAGTGATCAATTAGTTTATAAAGTTGATAAACTTATAAGCCGATTGATTTTAGATCTGTCCGTTCTCCACCATCAACACTACACGTTCCGTTAGTTTGTCTTCACCTTGCGGATCATATTCTTTTTTTAAACTGGCTCCGAACAATGCAGCAAAAGTCTGATAGAATCCCGCTTTGAAAGGTCCCATAAATGCTTTTACCAGTTCATAACTGGTAGAATTGCTTTGGCGGTCTATTAATTTAATCAACAGTTTTCCCTGTGCAAACGAGAGTTTCTTCATTCGGGGAGTATATTGCTCTTTCAATCCTTTTTCAACCCGTTTGATATGTTTTTGGCGGGCTTTCTCATTGGGTAATGTCTGAAGATATTCGTAAGTTTCAATGATGGCCTGGTTAATTTCTCTGGAGATAGGATATACCTTTTTCACATTGCGAATCAGTCGGTAATATTCCTGGCGTTCCTTTTCATTTTTGAATTTCAACGGACGGAAAATATACACAGTTCTTAACTGGACACATGGAATGGTATCTCCATTGTAGATACACATCGGAACCAAATATCCATTGATGCTTTGTTTATCTTGAGCTTGCAGGCGCAACGAACAACAAACAATAGCAAACAGCGTCATTACTACTATGTTAAGCCTTCTTTTCACGATACAAAAATAGAATTAAAATTTTATTATTCAGACATTTCTCTTCGATGTTAACCTATTTAAAGTATCTTTGCGGCCTTATCTGTTAAAAAGCAGGAAGAATAAACCATTTTATTGATGAAAACTATTCAACTTTTACGGTTGATAAGTATTATAAACAGCCTGTTAATAATTCCTGCTTGTAGTGCTCAAAACCCTTCCGAAAGTCTTTTAGAAGATGTTCTTGAAGATTTATCTGTTAATAACGGAACTGATAACTCTGTTAATACTCCTAATTGGGAAAATGAATTGGAAGAACTTTCCAATCGTATGCAGGAACCAGTTAATTTGAATGTTGCTACCCGTGAACAACTCGAACAGTTTCCTTTCCTTAGTGATATTCAGATTGAACATCTGCTGGCCTACATCTATATACACGGACAGATGAAAACCATCTATGAACTTCAACTGGTAGAAGAGATAGATAGGCAAACAATCCAGTATTTACTACCTTTTGTCTGTATAAAAGCTATTAACAATGAACCTGCTTTTCGGTGGAAAAGTCTGTTGAAAAGCGCAGCAAAGTATGGAAAGAATGAGCTGTTAACTCGCTTTGATATACCATTTTATAGGCGAAAAGGTTATGAACATACCTATTTAGGACCTTCTGTTTATAACTCTGTGAAATACAGTTTCCGATACAGTGACCGACTCTATGCAGGAGTCGTTGCTGAAAAAGATGCCGGAGAACCTTTTGGAGCTTTACACAATCGCTACGGCTACGATTATTATTCCTTTTATCTGTTATTAAAAAATTGTGGACGATTAAAAGCATTAGCTGTTGGTAACTATCGGCTTAGTTTCGGACAAGGATTAGTGATTAGCACTGATTATCTGATGGGAAAAACAATCTACGCCTCTTCTTTCAACAGCCGTAGTAGCGGGATAAAGAAACATTCTTCTACCGACGAATACAACTATTTCCGAGGAGTAGCTGCCACTGTTTCTTTAGCAAAAGATTGGGATCTTTCCGGTTTCTATTCACACCGTTCATTAGATGGAGTAATCACTGACGGAGAAATCACCTCTATCTATAAAACCGGACTGCACCGAAGTCAAAAAGAAGCGGATAAAAAGAACCTATTCACCATGCAATTAACAGGTGGACACGTGAGTTATCAACACAACCGTATTCGACTGGGTATCACCGGTATTTACTACCTTTTCAACCGACCATACGAACCGGAATTAACAGGCTATTCCAAATACAATCTTCATGGAAACAACTTCTATAATCTGGGGATTGATTATGCTTATCGCTGGCATCGTTTTTCTTTTCAAGGAGAGACGGCCATAGGAAAACAAGGTTGGGCCTCTTTGAACCGTTTGCAGTATTCACCGGTTCAAAACACTCAAATCATGTTGATACACCGGTTTTATTCTTATAACTATTGGGCCATGTTTGCCCATTCTTTTGGTGAAGGAAGTACGACACAAAATGAACAGGGATATTATATCGGCATGGAAACTTCTCCTTTTGCCTATTGGAAATTCTTCGCCTCATTCGATTTATTTTCCTTTCCTTGGAAAAAATACAGAGTAAATAAACCCTCTCGCGGAACAGACGGATTGCTTCAAGCCACTTTCACTCCACGCAGCTATCTATCCATGTATCTGAAGTACCGCTATAAACGCAAAGAAAGGGATTGGACAGGTAGTAAAGGAACACTAACACTTCCTATTTTTCACCATCAACTTCGCTACCGTTTGAACTATTCTTTAGGAGATGTGTTAAGCAGTCGTACAACTTTAGATTATAATCATTTTCATTCTCAGGACAGAGCTGCTAATATAGGATATCAGGTTACACAAATGATATCCTCCCAACTGCCTTGGGCCAGGCTGTTTGCTGACGTTCAGGGCAGTTACTTTTTTACAGAGGATTATGATTCGCGCGTATATGCTTCGGAAAGCGGATTGCTTTATACGTTCTACACACCGTCCTTCCAAGGTCGTGGATTTCGCTGTAGCGTCCGTCTCAGATATGAACTGAATAAGCACTGGTTGTTCATAACCAAGTTTGGCGAAACAGTCTATTTAGATCGGAATGAGATCGGTTCGGGCAATGATTTGATCTGTGGAAATAAAAAAGCAGATGTGCAAATGCAACTGCGTATTAAGTTTTAATGTATATTTGTCTGCCAAAAATAATAGAAGAATACGATATTAAATGGATGACAGGGCTACTTTTGACAAAATGTTTAATGAATGGTATGCACAGTTTGTATATTTTGCATATTATTTTATAAATGACGCTGAGATATGCAGAGATATCGTAAGTGATGCTTTTGAGTATTTGTGGCGTAATTATGAAAAGATAGAAGAGGCGACGGCTAAAACTTATCTTTATACAATCATTCGTACACGTTGCATTGACTATCTTCGCAAGCAAAATATCCATGAAGAATATGTAGAGTTTACTTCGCAATTAACTGATAAAATGATAGAAAGCGATTCGCAACATTCTGATTCTCGTGTTTTGCGTATTCGTAAAGCTATGGAAAAGTTGACTCCTTATAATTATCATATATTGGAAGCATGCTATATTCATAATAAGAAATATAAAGAAGTGGCCGAAGAATTGAATGTAAGTGTTGCGGCTATTCATAAGAATATAGTAAAGGCTTTGCGTATTCTTCGCGAAGAATTGGGTCAAGAGGGTAACCGGAATAGACTTTAAAACGTAAATATATATATTGAATACATTATTTATGGATGAAAAGAATATAAATATAAGTAAGTCGGAAGAAGAACTCCTGGAAATTATGGAGAATCGTTCTCATATAACTACTGATCAATTGCATAATTTGAAAGAAGATGAGGAGTGCTTGCAGGCATATTCTGATTTGGCAGAAATTGTGATAGAAATGCAGAAAAAACAAAATATGCTGGCAATTGATGTCCGGAATGAATTGGCAGATTTTCATAATAAACATTCTAAAAACGATCGAAGAAAAAATACGCGGATACTGTTGTGGGCCAGTGCCACGGGTGTAGCGGCGACTGTTGTCATAATTTTAGTTTTGCGTGCAATGATGATTTCGTCGCAACCGGAAATCATTCAAGTGTTTCAAGCCAATCATGTTGCCCAAGAAGTCACTTTACAAGTGAATGATGAGAAGGAAATAAAACCACTAAAAGAAGTGGTAGAATCTCTTTCGTCTTCCTCTACTGCACAGTTGTCTTCTAAAGAAATAGATTATAGTCGTGCTCTTCTTCAGACAGAAACCAAGGAAGTAGGAAAGCAGAAAGTACAGATACATAGATTAAGTATTCCCAGGGGAGAGACATTCAAAGTTGTTTTATCCGAAGGAACCGAAGTCTTCTTGAATTCAGACAGCCGATTAGCTTACCCTACGATTTTTAAAGGAAAAGAAAGAGTCGTCTCTTTGGAAGGTGAAGCTTATTTTAAAGTTACTAAAGATGCAAAACATCCTTTTATTGTGAAAAGTGGAAATCTACAGGTTCGCGTATTAGGAACGGAATTTAATGTGCGTAGCTACTCTCCTATTGATGTCCGTGTTACGCTCATTACAGGAAAAGTGGCTGTTAGCGATACTTGTGGAATTCATAGTGTTGAAATGATGCCGGGACAAAGTGCACAGCTTTCTTCTGACGGAACGTTTGCTGTGAACGAGGTGGACATTGAATCATTTTTATATTGGAAGGAAGGATTTTTCTATTTTGACGATGTTGCCCTGGTTGACATGATGAAAGAAATAGGGCGTTGGTATAATATAGATATTGAGTTCCGCAATAGCAAAATTATGGATCTTCGTATGCATTTCTTTGCAAATCGTCACCAAGACATCTTTCACTTGATTGAATTATTGAATCGAATGGAGAGGATACATGCTCATTTTGAAACAGGAAAACTAATTATTGAATAAAAAACGAGCAAAAAGTCATAAATCTGAATAGAAATATATATTTCTGAAAAATAAATTCTTTTAAGGGTAACCATTCTTTTTTAAACTTCGTATATAATTAAAAGAATGAAATATTATTTAACTATTCGGGCTTATGAAAAAGAATCAAGCACAAAAGTTCATTGTCTTGTTCTTGTTTTTCCTTTTTGCCTATTCATGGCGTGTTGAAGCGCAAACAGGTAAGGAAAAGCAAATAACAATGGAGTTTAAAAATGAAGGATTACCCTCTATTTTTAAACGTTTTGAAAAAGTATCGGGATATAAAGTTCTTTTTATCTACGATGAAATCAGTTCTTATACTTCTACCGGAAAAGTAGAAAAAGCTACAGTCGATGAAGCATTGAAAGTGATTATCGGGAAAAATCCGTTGAAATACCACATTGACGGACAATTCATCAATATCACAAAAGAGGATTCTAAAAAGTTTTTTTCACAAGTAAAAGGAAAAGTTTTTTCCGAGGAAGACGGACTTCCTGTTATCGGTGCCACTATTATCGTAGAAGATGCCAATAATATTAGGGCTATCACGGACAATAATGGTAATTTTCAGCTTTCTAATGTTTCGAAAGATAGTCGGGTTAGAATATCGTATGTAGGTTTGGAGACTCAGTTCTTGAATCCTTCATCCTATATGTCGGTAGTGATGAAGTCTGATACAAAAGCACTCGATGAAGTGGTGGTGACAGGTATGTTTAATAGAAAGAAAGAGGGATTCACTGGTTCTGCTGTTACTATCAAGGGTGAAGAACTGAAAAAGTATAGTACGAATAATGTGGCTAAAGCGATAGCTGCTGTCGCTCCCGGGCTTCGTATCATGGATAATATCAATATGGGGTCTAATCCGAATAATCTGCCTGATATGCGTATGCGTGGCGGTGCAAATATGGATTTGAATGCACAGGCTACGGTAGATTTAAATTCTGCCAGTAATGATGTGCTGGCAGTTCAGGGCGAATATGAGACCTATGCCAATCAACCGCTGCTTATCATGGACGGATTTGAAATCAGTATACAGACACTTGCTGATATGGATCCCGACCGTGTTGCTTCCATCGTTGTGTTGAAAGATGCGGCAGCTACGGCTATTTATGGTTCGCGTGCGGCAAATGGAGTAATTGTTATCGAAAGCAAGACTCCCAAACCGGGACGGATTTGGGTGACTTATGGTGGGGAACTTCGTATTGAAGCTCCGGATATGACCGGATATAATTTAATGAATGCAAGAGAGAAGATAGACGCAGAGTTGCAAAGCGGGCTTTATACATACGGTGGTGAGACAGTTGAAAAATGGCAGCTCTATCAATCTAAATTGCGTGAAGTGCTGGCAGGAGTAAATACTTATTGGCTGGACAAGCCTTTGCAAACAGCTTTCCAACAACGACATACGGTTACGTTGGAAGGTGGTGACGAAGCCTTGCGTTATCGGATGTATGTCGGATATAATAGTTCTCCGGGTGTGATGAAAGACAGCAAACGTGATGTACTGACCGGTTCACTTGATTTTCAGTATCGTCTGAAAAAGGTGTTGTTAAAGAATAGCATTACGTTGGATAATTCGGTGGCTAATGAGTCTCCGTGGGGAAGTTTTAGTGAATATACCCGCTTGAATCCTTATCTGCGTCCGTATGGAGAGAACGGAGAAATACAAAAACGGCTTGATAATTTCGAAGGAGTGGGTGGTGAGTCGAGCTACCTGAATCCGATGTATAATACAACATTCAACAGTAAAGACCAAAGTAAAAACTTTACAGTACGTGAACTTTTCAAGGTGGAATATAATCCTACTAATGAATTACGGTTTGAAGGAGCTTTTAATCTGTCCAAGAGCGTAGGACATCGTGATATTTTTCGTCCTGCACAACATACGCTTTTTGATAATGTGACTGATCCTACCTTAAGAGGTGATTATCGCAGAAGTCAGAGTGAAGCTGTCAATTGGGGCATAGATTTAACAGGAAGCTGGAATAAGCAACTGGAAGATCACTACCTGACTGCTAATGCACGTATGAGTGTATTGGAGAATAATTCGGAGACTTATGGAAACTATGTGACTGGTTTCCCGAATGATAATATGGATAACTTGTTGTTTGGTAAGAAATATAATGAGAAGGTGACAGGAGATGAGAGGACAACGCGCTCCATTGGTTGGGTAGTTGCTGGAGGCTATTCTTATAAATATAAGTATTCGTTCGACTTTAATATACGCTTGGACGGTTCTTCTCAATTTGGAAAAAATAACCGTTGGGCTCCTTTCTGGTCAACCGGATTACGTTGGGATTTGAAAAAAGAGAACTTTTTGAAAGATGTATCTTTTATTTCTGATTTTATTTTGAGGGGTACATACGGTACGACCGGTTCCCAAGGTTTTGATCCTTATCAGGCACATGGTTATTATACATATTCCAATTTACTGCTTCCTTATTACTCGTCGGATGCAACAGGTTCGGAAATCTTGGCTATGCATAATGAAAGTTTAAAATGGCAGACTACAAAAAGTACTAATCTTGCCTTGGAACTCGGGTTTTTCGATCAGCGTTTTACTGCACGTGTGGAATATTATCGGAAAATAACAGATAATATGGTTGCCAATATAAGTCTTGCTCCTTCTCTTGGTTTCAGCAGTTATCCGGAAAATCTGGGAAAGATAGAGAATAAGGGTTGGGAAATTTCTCTCTCGGCTATTCCTTATAAAAACACTGCTAAACAAGCTTATTGGACAATTACAGTAAACGGTTCTCATAATACTGACAAACTATTGAAAATATCGGAAGCGATGAAATACAGAAATGATAAAAGTGCATCAGATTTAAAAGATACGCCGTTGCCACGTTATGAAGAAGGTGAATCTCTTTCCCGTATCTGGGTAGTACGTTCATTAGGTATTGATCCGGCTTCCGGAGATGAAATATTATTGAAACGTAACGGGGAGATGACGAGTGCCGTTAACTGGAGTGCGAATGATGTAGTACCTATTGGTAATACAGAACCTAAATGGCAAGGATATATTAATTCTTCCTTTACATACAGAGGTTGGGGAGCAGATGTCAGCTTCAGGTATCAGTTTGGCGGTCAGGTATATAATCAGACCTTGCTTGACAAGGTGGAAAATGCTAATTTGAAATATAATGTAGATCGACGGGTAACTCAGCTACGTTGGGCGAAACCGGGTGATAAGGCACAGTTCCGTATTCTTAATCCTAACGGTTTGGAAACGAAAGCCACTTCCCGGTTTATAATGGATGAAAATATATTCCAGGGAAGTTCGTTGTCTGTTTACTATCGTATGGATCGTACTAATACAAAATTTATTAGTCATTGGGGATTGAGTTCCGCTAAAGTGACGTTTAATATGGAAGACTTTTTCTATTGGTCTACAGTGAAACGCGAAAGAGGTTTGTACTATCCGTATTCCCGTCAGTTTACATTTGCTCTGAATGTTGCTTTCTAATTAAAAACCTATTTGTATGAAACAGATAATATATATACTATTAACAACAACAATGCTGGGACTTATGTCTTGCAGCGACTGGTTGGATGTATCTCCGAAGACTTCTATTCCTACCGACAAGCAATTTGAGTCGGAATCAGGATTTAAGGATGCGCTTACAGGTATTTATTTGAAGTTGGGAACCACGACATTATATGCCGGAGACTTGACTTATGCTTATTTGGATGAGTTGGCAGGATTATATTCCGATTATCCGGGGTATAATACAAATGCTGTTTTCGACCAAAGTATCGTGTTCGATTATGAGAACATGTTTTTGAGTAAGAAGAATGGGATTTACTCAACGATGTATAACATCATAGCCAATATTAATAACTTCTTGGAGTACGTAGACAAAAATAAAGATGTTTTAGTTACCGAACGCTATTATGAAACTATGAAGGGAGAGGCACTCGGGCTTCGCGCTTTTCTTCACTTTGATTTGTTGCGTATGTTCGGTCCTGTTTATAAAGAACATCCTGCATCCAAAGCTATACCCTACCGTATTGCTTTTGATAAGGATGCCACTCCTGTTTTACCAGCCAGCGAAGTGGTTGACGCTATTCTCAAAGATTTGAATGACGCTGAAAAATTACTGAAAGAGAGTGATCCTCTTGATTTCTTTACCGATCAGACGGATGAAGATTTTATAGATAAAAATCATTTTCTTGTCAATCGTGAGTTTCGTATGAATCTATATGCGGTTAAAGCTATGCTGGCTCGTGTATATTGTTACAAAGGTGATGCGGAAAGTAAAGGATTGGCCACAGAGTACGCTAAACAAGTGATTGCTGCCTCTAAGTATTTTACATTGTATAAATCGCAGACTGCTTCCAATTACAATTCCATACGCTACGCAGAGCAAATCTTTGGAATAACAGTCAATGAATTCTCCAATTTGCTTATTGGAAATTATATGGATATGGAGAATACCAATACTCAGCAACATTTCTATCTGGATGGAGATAAATTTAAATTCTTCTATGAAACTGCCGATGCAGGGAATACTGACTGGAGAAAAAATACGGAAATGTTTGAGGTTATTAATGGGGCAAGTCGGACAGATGTTTTTTGTAGAAAATATAATCAGAAACCTTTGAATGGCGGATATGCTTATTCCGGTGCTGACGCTATCCCTTTGATACGCTTACCCGAAATGTATTATATTGTAGCAGAATGTGTTCCTTCTGCATCGGAAAGTGCTGACGCGTTAAATACCGTACGTTTTGCACGTGGTATCTCTTATAGTGATGAAATACCGACTACCGGATATGATGACCTTGATAATACTTCGGAAGAAGACAAAAACCAGACTAAACGTATTAATGAGATAATGAAAGAATATAGAAAAGAATATTTCGCGGAAGGTCAACTTTTCTATTTCTTGAAAGCGCATAATTATAGCACTTATTATGGTTGTGGGATTGAAACGATGACTGAAGCCCATTATCAGATGACGTTGCCGGATGACGAGTATATTTTTGGAAACAACTCTAAATGATGAAGCATTATGAAACGTATTATATATTTTGTTTTAGCTATTCTTGTTTGCGGCATTTATGTAGGATGCAGTGAAAACGAGATAGACTTATATGACCAGACACCTCGTATCAATTTCTATGGTAGCACTACGCATGTCCGTACTTTGGTTGATACGGATTATGTGAAGAAAGAACCTTATGCTGTAGACAGTTTCGAGGTAAGAATACAAGGAGATTTTTTGAAAGAGAATCGTGATTTCTGTGTGAAAGTAACTCCGAATAATGATTATCAGAATTCAGTGGATGTATTATTGGAAAGCAAGTATACATATACTGACCTTGATACAGTTTGCCAGATATTCTATTATAAAATAAATCGTCCGAAAGTAGAGGCAGGTAGAAATGTTTATGGTTGTTATCTGGAGTTTGATTTGAATAACCCTCTTCATCAGTTTGATAAAGGTCTGGTAGAAAAGAATCAAATCGTTTTAAATGTCAGATGGGAGTTGAAACCGACCGAATGGAGTGATTATGTGGGATTTGGCAGTTATAGCGATGCTAAATATATGTTTATTATGGATGTATGTCAACGTGTATGGGATGATTTGGAAGATGAAGATATTGATGTAATCAAGCAAGCTTATAGAGAATATAAGGAGGAGGGAAATCCACCGATTTTAGGTGAAGAGGGTGATGAAATAGAATATGAATAAGATTAAAAAGAAACGTTATGAGGAAATATATCATCTGTATAGTAAGTTTTATCGGAGCGGCTTTATTGCAAACAGGCTGTTACGATGACAAGGGAGATTACGATTATCATGATGTAAATACGATGGATATCGTAATACCTGAAACGAAGGTACGTATGCCTAAAGAGGAAGCAGTCGAAGTTTCAATTATACCCGAGATTTCTCAGACTTTGGAGCAAAATGAGAAAAACCTTGTATTTCAATGGAAGAAAACAATCGAAGGAAAGAAAGCGGGGTCGGACAGACTTAGTGATTATAAAGATTATTCCGTAGGCAAAGAATGTAAAGTAACAGTCGAGCCTTATGAATCCGAAAATATAGGTTTGATGTTGGTCATTACGGATAAAAAGAATGGAACAACCTGGTATCAGATAGGTGAAGTTGCAATTATTCGTCCTTTAAATCCTTGCTGGTTTGTATTGCAGGAAAAAGAAGGAAAGGGAGTATTAGGAGCGATAGAGGGTACTCCGGAAGGATATTATGTTTATCCGGATGTCTTTAAATCAGAACTGAATCAGTCATTTCCGTTAGAAGGAAAACCTTTGGCGGTAAGTGCAAGAAAAAACTATGGGGATTCGTTTTTAAGTAGTATGCTGGGTTTTTTTGGTTTTAAAGTAAGTCCGGCGTTAATGGTGGTAACCGATCGGGACTTGGCCTTGTTGACTCCAAGTACTTTAATAACGAGATATCCATCGAATAAAATACTTTTTGAACCGACTGGAAAAGGGGAACCGTTGAATATCGAGCTCTATAAGATGAGTACTCATGGTGAATTGTTTGTGAATAGTGGAAAAGCATATTGTGCTCCTATGGATGGATTTTGTGTACCATTCTCAGTAAAAAAGGAAAGTGAGTTTCCCGCCATTTCCGCTTATGGTTCGTATGGAGGAGGCTATTTGTTTTTTGATTCTGAAAATCATCGTTTTCTTGCTTCCTCTATTCTGGGTTTTAGCGATTATATGGTACCGAATTCGGCTACTCAAGATATACGTAATTATGGAACTAAATGGACTGATCAGAAACCTGTCAGGACATATTTAATGTCGTCTGATGAATCAAATGTCTTTGATCCAAATAAGATTGATCCGTCTTTAGAAGTGCATGACATTGTTACGGGAGGAAACGGGGGAAATTTTGCTTATGCAATTGCTGCTCCCCATAACGGAAAAGAGCTGACTGTGTTTAAATTCAGTGCGCAAGATGAAGATCCGATTTGTGCTGCCCGGTATACGATTGCTTTACCGTCCGAAGTAAATGTAGAAACAGCAAAATTTGCAGCTTCTTACGCGTATACGGCAAACCTTATATTTATGACATCGGGTAATAAATTATATCGCATTGATCTTGGTCGCGGAAGGGCAATTGAACTTTATACTTATGAAACTGATCCGTCAGCACAGATAGTTAGTTTTAAATTTAAGGACCCTGAAAGTGTGAGAGAGGAAGATGACGATGAGGAAATAGGCGAATATAAGGAGAAACTAGGTATGTCTCTCGGATTAGGCATCAATACAGCTGATAAAGGTGTAGTTGTAGAATTGCAACTGACAGTGGCAGGTGATGTATCCCGCGAAGAAAACAGCATTTGTGTTTACGAAGATCCCGAGCAACTCATTGGGAAGATTGTTGATATTAGCTATAATTATGAATAGTATAAATCGCTCTTTATGCTAAAAGGAATTATCAGTGCAATATTTCTTGCAGTTGCCTGTACTTTTTTGTACGGGCAACAGCCAAATATGGCTACTTTTCTAAAAGAAGGAGCACCAGTGGAAGTTATTCCCGGTATGTTTACTACTTATCGAAGTGGTAAACATATATATTGGGAAATTCCGGATTCATTGATTGGACGTGAATTTGCCGTAACAACTACTATCTTGACTGCTCCTGCCCGTCCGGATCGGGATATGGAGAAGAAATTCGGATATTCGGGTGATATGATAGGTCCGGTATTCTTCAGTTTCAGGAAACAGGGTGATGAATTGTGGATAGTAGATCCGTTGAATGAAAGGATTATTGAAAATCCTGCAGGGATATATGCAAAGATTGCTGCCCAACGTGGGAATAGCAGACTTTATAAAAGATTGCCGGTCAAAGCAAAGACTCAAGGAAGTAGTTTGATAGAGATTGGCGAGGTATTAAAAGATTTCCCTTTGTTTACGCTCGATATTGTATCTTTTGATTTATTGGTAGGTTCACGTTTAAAAGAGAAAGATTGCATCAAGGAAATCAAGGGATATGACAACCGCTTGTTGGTTCATATATCACGGGCTTATCGAAGTTCGTCAATAGGAATGCCCGGCAAACCTGTTTCTCCGTCTTATATTGGTGATTGGGATACGGGTGTTTGCATTAAATTATTATCAAAAAAGCCATTGGAAGCAGTTTCTGCAAATAGCGGAGCCTACTTTTCCATCGGCAAGGAATGTTTTCAAGGCGATCAGCCCGCTGTCCGGAAAGCTGTTATCAAACGGTGGCGTTTGGAGATAAAGCCGGAAGACAAGGAAAAGTACATGAAAGGGGAATTAGTGGAGCCGATACAACCTATTATCTTTTATATAGATCGCAACACGCCGGAAAAGTATATTGGTTGCATTATTGAGGCAGTACGTGACTGGCGTCCTGCTTTCGAGCAAGCCGGATTTAAGAATGCCATTGATGCACGATTGGCTCCCACTGCCGAAGAAGATCCGGATTTTAGTATTTATGACAGTACTTATCCGTTTATTTCATGGAAGATATCAGGACAGAATAATGCTTATGGGCCGACTCCTTGTGAATCCCGGTCCGGAGAGATTATTGCTTGTCACGTCGGTATTTTCAGCAGCGTGTTGAATTTGGAGCAAAAATGGTATTTTGCTCAATGTGGAGCCAATGACCCGCAGGCATGGAACATAGAATTTCCGGACTCTTTGCAATTGGAACAGATAAAACAAGTATTCATTCATGAAGTGGGTCACACATTGGGATTGGAACATAACTTTCTGGGTAGTTCCCATTATTCCATAGACCAGTTGCGTGATAATGACTTTTTGAGTCGATATAGTATAGGAAGTTCCATAATGGACTATGTACGATATAATTACGCTTTGCGTCCTCAAGATAAGGTTGATTTGAAAAACAGGCGGGTACGTGTCGGCGAATATGATAAGTGGGCTATTGAATGGGGATACCGTATATTTCCGGGTAAGGATGCTTCTGAAAGAGAAGAGAACAGAGAGCGTTGGAATCAGGAAAAACAGAAAGATCCTTCCTTGCATTTTTCAGGTGGGATAGATGTACGGGCGCAGGCGGAAGACTTAGGTAATGACCATGTTATTGTCAATACACAAGGAATAGAGAATCTGAAATATTTGTGTGAACATCCGGATGTCTGGCATGTAACGGACAAAACGTCTTTATATGTATTACAGGGGCGTTATGAAGCGGTATTGAATCATTATAAACAGTGGGTACAGCATGTTTTGTCGCATTTGGGCGGAAAACGTCTTGCGGAAGCCGATGATGAGAATATTTATATACCGGAAAAGGCTGATTACAATAAGAAGGTGATGAACTTTATACAGACTTATGTATTACAGCCTCCTGCGTGGATGTTTAATAAATCGTTTACCCATAAATTAGAAATAGATGCCAGTCAAGAATTCGACCGTTTTTATGAGGAACTTATGTCGGAAATAATCCGTTCTCTTCGGAAGGTGGAAGAATCAGAGAATGCTTGTGAGGATATGTTATCTGTAAATGAGTTTTTGGAAAGTATGCATGAAGGGTTATTCGTTGAATGGACTGATAATGTTCCTGTAAGTGAAGCGAAGCATAAGATACAGACGCTTTATGTAAATAAACTCTGTGATTTACTGGATCGGTCGGAAAAGATAACCTCCTCGAAATTATTAGTTTCTGTTATGCAAGCTTTGAATAGAATTAAGAAAGAGGGGCTTGATTATAGTAATAGGGTAGCAGAACCGGTTGCTAAAAAACGTGCTATGTTTCTGGTAGATAGCATTATATTTTAAGGATGAAAAGCAAATAAAGAGGCTCATGAATAAAAGAAAATATGTGATTATTATATTGTTGTGTATGGCCGCATGGCTCCAGGCACAAGATTCCGTCAAAGCGTTTGATGAATTCTTTGTCACCGGAATGAAAAAAATAGAGGGTGTATTTCCTGTATATGTAGCGGAGAAGGAGGTTTATCTGGAAATACCCCGTGAATATATCGGGCGGGAGATTGAAGTTCGCGGACAGATAGATAGAGGCTTCGATTTACTGAATCGTCCCGTTACCGGTTTGGGGGTAGTACGCATCATGTCTCCTGATAAAGCTACGATTTGTTTCCAAAAGCCGTTTTATACAGAGCGTATTCTGGATGAAAAGAGTGTATATCAGCGGTCGTTTTCGTTGTCAAATATACAACCTGCCGGTGATAGCTATCCGGTAGTGGCTTATTCGAAAGAACAAGGAGCCATTATCCGAATAACAAAATATCTGATAAATGGCAATGACTGGTTCAGCTATAATCATGGTTTTATCCGTTCGTTGGTTCCGGAACTGTCAGAGGTAACAAAAATACATCCTTTTGAAGGAGGGGTGTCATTTACGGTCAGGCGTTATCACGGGGTTGAGGCGGAAAGATATATGTTTTCCAGCTCTGCCATTATATTACCTGAAGGCAGCATACCTTTGGAGGTTACTTGTGTAGTACGTTTGCTCCCTCAAAAGAAAGATCAGATCCGCCTGGCAGATCACAGGATACCCTATCAGACATTGACTTTTAAAGATTATTCCCAAGATCCTTATTGTATGGTAGAAGATTCATTAATTCTTCGTTGGGATATGTCGAAACCGCTTATTTTTTATGTAGATACGCTTTTTCCGAAGGAATATTTTCAAGCTGTGAAAGAAGGAATATTGGTATGGAATACTGCATTCCGCAAGGCAGGTATCCGGGATGCTTTACAAGTGAAGTATGCAGACAGCAAGATTGTTCCGGCCGAACAGCGTGCTTTCGTTTCTTATGATTTGATGATGCCGGGGATAAAGAGCGACTTTACCTGTCATCCTCGTACCGGAGAAATACTGTCATGTCGGGTGAATATCGGACATGGATTTCAAAAAGGAAAATTGGATGACTATTTGTTGAGTTGTGGCGCTTCGGATCCGCGTATCATAGCCGACCGTTATGCAAAGGAAGTGGAAAAAGAGTTGTTGCAAAATGAAATAACAGGGGAAATCGGGCATCTTTTAGGTTTACGCGGAAATCTGTCCAAAAACTCGTGCGGAACGACTGTGAAAGTAGGGGAAGATGCTTGCCGGGCTATTTATTTTGGTTATAATCCTCTCAAAGGAAGTAGGAATTGCTATGATGAACGGGAGCAACTCCGTCGATGGATAGATAAAAACCTGCCGGATGGGACCCATTCTCTTCCTCCATCCGATTATGCAGCAAAGGTGTCAAATCTGCAGATTATACTAAATCAATTGGATAAGATTGTGTATAAAGGAGGAAAAAGGGACAAAGGAAGTTCACTCACTGATATATACAGGAAGGCTATTCGTCAATATGGAAGTTACCTGATGGGAATAGCTGAAACAGTGGGAAGTTCCCAACCGGCAGATACACAACATCAAGCAATGCTCGAACTGGATAACTATTTATTTCATCCTGTAGAAAAGATGGAATGTACGTATGTAAAAGAGAATTTACTGGAAGCAAGAAATAACATTCTATATCCGGAATTGGTAAAGATGTTCAAGCACTTACTAAGTATAGAAACAATATCGGCTCTTAGATTGCAAGCATTACATAGTAATCAAAAAGGATATAGTGATGACGATTTCTTCCGGGATTTGTATAAAGGGCTGTTTAATGATTTTGATCCGTCGGCTGCTGTAAGCTATGAACAAATGGATATCCAGTTGATATGTCTGGACGCATGGTTGGATATAATACAGGAAAATGCAAAACATACTAGTACAACGAAGCGTTTAAAGGATGAATTGCATAGTCTGTACAACAGATTGGAGAAGCTTAGTACGATACATCCCCAGGCAGAGGTGCGTGATATGTACACTTTACTTATGGGAAGAATTAAGTGAAAAAATAGTCGTACAGATAGGATAACCTGTAAGTTTTGGGTTATCTTTGCTATGATTTATGAATAAATAATTAGAATAAAATGACTATTATTTTTCCTTCACCCATCTTCGGCCCTATTCATTCCCGCCGTTTGGGCGTTTCTTTGGGAATCAATTTATTACCGGAAGACGGTAAGGTTTGTTCGTTCGACTGCATTTACTGTGAGTGTGGCTTCAATGCCGAACGTCGTACGAAGAAGCTTCTCCCTACCCGTGAAGAAGTCCGCACGGCTCTCGAAGAGAAACTGAAAGATATGCAGGCAAACGGTTCCGCTCCCGATGTACTGACCTTTGCCGGAAACGGTGAACCGACTGCGCATCCCTACTTCCCGGAAATCATAGAAGATACACTTGCGCTTCGCGACAAGTATTTCCCAAAAGCGAAAGTAAGTGTATTGAGTAACTCTACATTTATCGACCGTCCTGCCGTATTCGAAGCACTGAACAAGATAGATAATAATATCCTGAAACTGGATACGGTGGATGAAGAATACATTCATCTGTTGGACCGTCCTAACGGAAAATACTCTGTTAAGAAGATCATCGAAAAGATGAAAGAGTTCAAAGGAAACTGCATCGTACAGACGATGTTCCTGAAAGGAGGTTATCAGGGAAAAGACATGGATAATACATCCGACAAGTATGTGCTCCCCTGGATAGAAGCAGTGAAAGAAATCGCTCCCCGTCAAGTAATGATTTATACGATCGACCGGGAGACTCCCGACCACGATTTGCAAAAGGCTACACATGAAGAGTTAGACCGTATTGTGGCTTTATTGGAAAAGGAAGGTATTCCGGCAACAGCTTCTTATTGAAATATAATTCAACAGGGATATATTTCTAATAGATAATACGTAAGAGAGTTAATATAAGAGGGCGAATTAATAGAATTCAGAAGTTTTACTTCCTATTCTATTGCTCGCCCTTTTATTGGCTTCATGAGCTGTTTCAGCCTATTCTGACAAGGGTATATTCTCACTGCGATGAGAAATGTACTTCCCTGATAATTGAACTGCACCCCAAAAGTTAGACACAAAACTTTAGGAGTGCAGTTTTTTATGCGACATTCATTTGAAGAAAAACTCAATATTGTGAGCAAAGTCAAGAGCGGTCAGCTCATTAATACCTCTTTGGTTGTTCGGTTTCTTATATGAAAGGCTAGCTTCCTTTCTTCACATAATCTTTCGGCAATATCCCGAACTGTTTCTGAAAGCAGCGCGCGAAGTATGAAGGATTATTAAATCCTACGATGTAGCAGACTTCGTTAATCCGGTATTCCCCTTCCCGCAAAAGTTCTCCGGCTGTTTTGAGCCGTATCAACCGGATATAGTCATTGGGCGGCATTCCGGTCAATCCTTTCAATTTGCGCTGTAAGTTGGAACGGCTGACAGCCATTTCTTCTGCCATCTTGTCGATGGTAAATTCTTCATTGGTGAAATTGCGGGTAATGATTTCATTGATCGTGTTCAGCCATTTCACGTCTGTTTTGTTCATTAATGTCTGGTCGTATGACATATTCGGTACCGTTGTAAAGTGGTTGAACAGCATACGCCGGTTTTCTAGCAAATTATTGATAGTGGCCTTCATGTGGCTTAGCGAGAAAGGCTTTTCTATATAAGCGTCCGCGCCATAGTCAAGACCCGCAATTTTCGAATCGATGCTATCGAGTGCCGAAAGCAGGATAAACGGGATATGGCAAAGCATATTGTCGGAACGGATGGACTTTAATAATTCGAATCCGTCCATGTGAGGCATGACGATGTCACTGATAATAAGATCTACTGTCGTTGTCTCCAGATATTCCAAGGCTTTCTTGCCATTGGTGGCTGTATGGATAGTATAGGTATTTCCCAGATTTTTAGCCAGAAACTCCAGCATATCCGTCGTGTCTTCCACTACCAGAAGAGAGTAACCGGCGGGTTCGCCTTCTTCTTCCGAAGCGGGAACCCTGTCGGGCATGGAAGTGATGGAAGGGCTGACAGGGATGTTTTTCTCCAAATATGGAATTTCCACACATACCTCGCATCCTTCCGTATAGCCGGGATTGATATAAACCTTCCCTTTATGCTTCTCCACCAATAATTTGACGAGACTCAATCCGATTCCTACTCCCGATCCGTTGTTTCCTGTATTTCCTACCTGATAAAACGGTTCGAAAACCTTGCTGCATTCCTCTTGCGGAATACCCGGACCGTCGTCACGCACACACAAGGAGAGCGTGCGCCCTTCAGAAGACAGATGTTCGTCCATAATTACCATAATGCGGGTACGGGCATATTTCATGGCATTTGTCAGCAGGTTGCTGGCAATTTTAGTCAGCGCCTCCTGGTCTACATTATATTGCAGATGTTCTTTCGGAAGAGAGACACTGAAAGATATTCCGGTCAGGGAGATGGCACGGAAACGGTCGATGATGTCCTCTATCATCCGGTTGATATCCACTTCATTGAATGAAAGCGTATAACCTTCCTTGTCCACTTTGCGGAAGTCGAGCAATTGTTTGATAAGCTCCATCAGTCGGTTGGTGTTCTTCCGTATCACAGACAGGTTGCTTTCCACTTCACTGTTCCATTCATGTGTTTCCAGAATAGCTTCCAGCGGAGCTTTGATAAGGCTTACCGGAGTCTTGATTTCATGCGCCACTTGAGTGAAGAATGTAATTTTCGACTGGAACAACTCCTGATTCTTTATTTGTTCCATCTCTTTCATCTTTCTTATTTTCACAGCCTGCTGCTTACGCAAATAAAGCTTTACCAGAAAATATGCGAGACCACATGCAATTAGTAAATAGAAAATCTTGGCATAAATGGTCTTCCAGGGTGGAGGAAGAATTTCAATATGCAGGCAACAGTCGTCATTGCTCCAATATTCATCGTTGTTACTTGCTTTCACACGGAAAGTATATTCACCCGGAGGCAGGTTGAGAAAAGATACGTTATGTTTATCCGTGTATATCCATTCTTTGTGAATACCGTCCAGTTTGTAGGCATATAAATTCTTGCTGGGAGCCACATAACTAAGACTTTCGAACGTGATGTCGAACGACACCACCTGATAAGGAACAGTTACCTGTCCGCTAAGAGCAGGTATACGCTTGCTAAGGCTTACTTTGTCGTCGGGGCTATGCATATATACCGCCGAGATAGACGCTGTAGGTCTTACCTTATTAATAGATAATTTGAACGGATAGAAACAATTGAACCCGTTCACCCCACCGAAATAGAATTTCCCGTCACTGGCTTGCAGGGAAGAACGGAAATTGAACTGGTTGCTTTGCAATCCATCCTCGATGGTATAGAGTTGTGCCCGTTTGTTTTGCGGCTCATACCGGATCAGTCCCCTGTTGGAAGAAAGCCAATAGTTACCCGATTGATCGTCCAGTATGCCATAGATGATATTGTTCGGCAGATTCTCTTTGGTGGAGAAGTTTTCAAAACGGTCTTCCTGATAGTGATAACGGCAGATGCCACCGCCTTCAGTACAGAACCATAGATGCTGTTTATGATCGATATACACACGGATTACCCAGTTGCTGCAAGGAGAATCAGGATTTGCCGGGTCGTTGCGATAGTTGTGCAATTTGCCGGTTTGGCGGTTGTAACGCCAGATACCATCCCTTTTGCTTGCCAGCCACAAGTCTCCGTATGGGTCTTCAACCATGTCGTAGATAAAGATATGGCTTAAAGGTTCCAATGTCCGGAAAGAATCACTTTCCGGGTCATACTGGCAGAATCCGGAGAGCGTTCCCAGATAAATGCTGCCATCCTTCGTTTGATAGATGGAGTAGATATGGTCGTTAGGAATTGAATGTGGGTTTGCGCGGTTATGGCGATAGTTTTTCATTTTTCCCGTTTGAATATCCAGGATATATAATCCACGGGAGAAACTGCCAATCCACAATTTTCCTTCATTGTACAACAGTGCATGGATATTGTGATAACCGATATTAGGGTTACTGCTTCTCAACAGATGGTTTTTAAACTTCTTCGTGCGGGGATCAAAGAGATTCAGTCCCCCGTCTTCGGTAGCAATCCAAATGTTTCCGTCGGGATCTTCGCAGAATTGGCTGATGACATTTCCCGAAAGAGAATTTTCCGTACCATTGGGATAATACCACTCAATATCCTTATGCTTGGGAGACAGGTAACTCACCCCACTGAAATACGTCCCGATCCAGATTCCCCCCTCCCTATCCTGATAACAGGCATAGATACTTTCTTTATTTTGTCCGTCGTCGGTAGGCAGACATTCTCCTGTCGTGGTGTTGAATGTATAAAGTCCGTCGTCGGAGCCGAGATAGAAAGAGTTGGCCGTCCGTTGAAACAAGGTGCGGATGCGTGGAATGGTAAGCGTGTCCCCTTCTCCGAAGTAATAGCGGAATTGCCCTGTCTCCTTATTGAACCGTGCCAGTCCCCCGTACCATGTACCCGCCCATAATACTCCCTGCGAACTTTCCATCAAAGAGATAATCTCGTTGCAGGCAGGACGTCCGAAAGAAGTATCTTCGGATATATACCCTGTGAAGTTGTCCGTGCGTTGGTTGTATTTTGCCAGACCATTCCGGGTGCCTATCCAGATAGTTCCGAACGAGTCGTTGTAGATCACCCACACGTGATTGTCCGGCAATGAATGAGGATCGGAAAGAGAATGTAGATACTGCCTCAACGTACCTTTTTTCTCGTTGTAGACAAACAGTCCGTTGGCTGTTCCGATCCATAACTGCCCGTCGTTGTCGTATGCCATTCCAAAGACACTGTTGACTGTCACCCCGTCTTCCGTCTGTGTATCGAATACGGAGAACTTCTCTTCCCGCGAGTCGAATAAATACAGCTTCTCCGTACTGGCCACCCAAATCTGATTGTTATCCTGATGGCGGCAGATCGTTACTATATTCATATAACTGTTTCCACCGTTTTCTGACGAATGTCCGTAGTTGGTGAACTCGATACCGTTGAAACGATTCAGCCCGTCCTGCGTTGCAAACCACATATATCCGATGCTATCCTGGAGGATGCTCCGGACGCAATTGCCCGATAACCCTGATCTAACGTCATATTTCTTGTAGATATTGGCGAAGACCAGAGAAACCGATGTCAGCAGTATACATATAGATAAGATGGATCGTTTCATAATTTCCTTTATTTCACGTCGTCCCACGTATCCGTGCGGAACGGGAAAGCACTCAATCCGAAAGTATTCCGCAGCGTGATATTTCCCACATAATTACGGAAAGCATAGCGCACGGCAACCGGTTGGGCTACCTCTTCACTCCACACTTCTACTGTGTTGGTACGTCCAACAATCTTTGCTTTCGCCGGATAGAACTTCTTGTCCGCTCCCGCAATCTCGAATCCTTCCAGTTCGGAGAAAGTAGGAAACAACCCCACAGGTGCATTATCAAATGTCACTATAGCCTTTTTGTCCGCATAGTCCACTTTGGTCATCGTCGGACCGTTGGATGGCAATCGGCGGATACCGTATGTTTTAGTCAATGCAAGTGTAGCCAACCGAAGTCCCACTACATCCTTCTGTGGCGGATGGATGCAAAATTCATCACCAATATCCGTAGTGGGCACCATGCCCGAATTAGGAATCGTTTTCAGTGCTTCCATCTGTGCTTCACGCAATAAAGCAGCCCCCGTATTGCTGCTGTTTTCATATTTGTAAGGAGCGATCTGCACATAATAGAAAGGCATATCGGGAGCCTCCCATACATTTCTCCATAGCTGCACCATAGCAGTCATCATCGGAGCATAGAATTGATAGTTGGATATATTCGATTCTCCCTGATACCAGAGGAAACCACGTGCCGTGAAGTTCTTGACAGGCCATAACATCGAGTTGTACAGACATTCCAAACGCTGATGCACCCCTCTTTTAGGATTCTTGGCAGCTTCCACATTCATGCCTTCAACGGTTTTCAATGTCGGTTCATCCATCCATGCTTCGATCGCCGAACCTCCCCAACTGTTGATAACCAGTCCTACCGGGAGATGGAGACTTTCAGTCAGTTGGCGGGCAAAGAAATAGGCGGCGGCACTGCAATCAATGCTCGTTTCGGGTGACGATACTTCCCATTTTCTTTTCTCGAAATCCGTGCGGCGTTCTGTATCATTGGTTCTCGGTACGGTAATAAAACGAATACGGTCGCGATAATTTCCCGAGTTCAGCAGCGTTTCAAGTGAGTGGTCAATGGGTTGTGCTGCATTTCCCATCATACGCATTTCCATGTTCGACTGTCCGGAGCAGATCCACACCTCCCCTATCAGTATATCCGAGAGAGTGACCGGAGTGCCGTCACTGATCGTAATAGAATAAGGAGTATATCCTCCTTCGGGAGTGTCTACTTTTACCAGCCAGGCCCCGTCTTTATCCGTAGATGCCTGATAAGTCCGGTTGTTCCACGAAGTGGTGACAGTTACTTTTTTGCCATCCGCCCAACCCCATAACTTAACGGAGCTGTTCTGTTGAAGTACCATGTGATCTCCCATCATTGCAGGGAGTTTTACTTTGCCTTGTGCAATCGGCAGGAATAAAAGTGATAAAATAAGAAGTAGAAAATGTTTTTTCATACTGTTTTTATTAGATATTCGACGAATAATTATTAGGTATCAGGCAAAAATACAACCTATTTTTAAATATGGAATAAAACTAGCTAGTCATTTTCTGATAAAAGCTGGTCGAAATCTTAAAAGCTTGTTTTTCCTTTCCATTCTCCGCCGAATTTTCTTAATTAGTGGCATCAATCGCCTAAACAGTATTATTAGATTGGCTAAATATCCCATTTCTTTGCAGGGTGAGTATTTAACAACCTAATTGTTTCATTAAATCTAATAAAATGAAAAAGAAGCATTATCTATTATTTTTATTGGCTTCGCTCTTTTTACTGACAGATGTGGTGTGGGCACAAACATCTGCCACGGTAAATGGAGTAGTGATCGATGAGAATGGAGAAACCCTGCCGGGTGTTTCCGTCGTCGAAGTAGGTACAACAAACGGTGTCCTGACAGACCTGAACGGACACTATACCTTAAAAACAACTTCTGCCAAACCTTCCGTTTCTTTCAGTTACATTGGTTATCAGACCACCACGCTTCCCCTGAACGGGCGTACGAAACTCGATGTACAGATGAAAGTGGAAACGAAAGTGCTGGATGAAGTAGTGGTAGTGGGCTACGGTGTACAGAAGAAAGTGAACCTGACCGGCTCCGTGACTTCCATCAACTTTGCCGACCAGACGGAAGGACGACCCATCATGAGTGTTTCTTCCGCCCTTTCGGGACTCGCCGCCGGTATGAACGTCACACAAGCTTCGGGACAACCCGGCTCGGACGGTGCCACCATCCGCGTCCGCGGTAACGGTACGTTCAATACCAACTCCCCATTAGTCCTGGTGGACGGTATCGAATGGAGCATGGATAATGTGAATCCCAACGACATCGAAAGCATCTCCGTACTGAAAGACGCTGCCTCCACAGCTATTTACGGTACGCGTGCCGCCAACGGAGTCATCCTTATCACCACCAAAAGCGGGAAAGGCAAACCGCAAATCTCCTATTCTTATTCGGGAGTTGTGCAGATGCCTTACAATAACCTCTCTTTCGTGAGCGACTATGCCCGCTATATGGGACTGGTGAACGAGGCTTGCGACAATGTGAATACCAAAGGTATCTTCTCGCAGGAAAGCATCGACCGCTGGAGGGCTGCTTCTGCCGATCCGAACGGGTTGAACGAGTACGGAGTACCCAATTACGTAGCTTATCCCAACACCGATTGGTTCGACGAAGTATTCGACACCGGATATTCGCAAGAGCACAATCTGTCTGTCTCCGGCAGTTCGGAGAAAGTGAAATACATGCTTTCTTTGGGCTATCTTGACAATCAGGGAGTCATGAACCGCTGGAACCTCGACTCAAGTACGCAGAAAATCAATTTCCGTACCAACCTGGAAGCCAAGATAGTGAAATGGATGACCGTCGGCACCCGTCTCTACGGACAAAAGCAAGATTACGGGATGGCTAATATCAGCAACGGATTCAAGTATCTCTATCAGACCACTCCGGGTGTATACCCCGGCGAACCGAACTACTGGGGACGTGCCGCACTGGCCAGCGAAGAATCTTCCAATGCCAATAATATCTTCGGTCAGATGGCAGGAGCCACCGGTTTCAATACCGTCTGGCGTCTCAACGCATCAGTCTACGGAATTATCACTCCCTATAAAGGGCTCAACATTGAAGGTACATTCAACTATTCGCCGACATTCACCGACAAGTCTTCTTATAGCCGCCAAAATGGTTATTGGGACTACGTCACCGACCAGCGCGTCAGTGAAAGCGCGTTGGAGAACGCTTCCATCACCAATACGAGTGCACGCACCTGGCGTCAGAGTGCCGAAATACTGGTACGCTACAATACAACTATCAAGAAAGACCACGACCTGGGCGCACTGCTCGGATATTCCGCACAGGAATATTACAGCAAGAGCTTTGCCGTTTCCCGTAAAGGCGCTACGGACTGGACGCTGAACGAATTAAGCACTTACGAGACGCTCGTCAGCTCTTCCAGCTCGGCACCCGCCAAATGGGGATTGCTCTCTTATTTCGGCCGTGTCAACTACGGATATAAAGGACGTTATCTCTTCGAAGCCAACCTTCGTGCCGATGCCTCCTCCCGTTTCGGTGTGAACCAGCGTTGGGGATATTTCCCCTCGTTCTCCGGCGGATGGCGTATCTCGGAAGAATCATTCATGCAAGGCGCATCGGACTATCTCTCTAACCTGAAACTCCGTGTTTCTTGGGGAAAGACAGGTAACAACTCTACGGGCAACTACGACTGGCAGGCAAACTACGCCACAGGCAATGTCGTAATCGACGGTGAAGGAACCAAAGGACTGGTACGCAAGAAACTAAGCAACGACAAGCTGCATTGGGAAAGTACCGCCACCACCGACATCGGACTTGATTTCGGCTTCTTCAACAACCGCCTGACGGGTGAGATAGACTATTATAATAAGTATACTTCGGACATTCTCTACCATCCCGAACTCTATCTTTCGATGGGTGTCGTAGGCTCTGCTCCCGAGAATCTGGGTGAAGTGCGCAACCGTGGTGTTGAATTTACCCTCAACTGGAACGACCGCATCGGAAAAGATTTCGAATACCGGGTGGGTATGAACTTCTCTTTCAACGCCAACAAAGTAATGAAGTTCAAAGGCGAACTCCAGAAATACTGGACGTATGATGCGCAGGGAAACAAAGTGAGCTATGTCAATAACTTCAGTGATGTGTCTGAATCCGGTTTCGGAGGTTATATCTGTGAAGGCCGCCAACTGGGGGAAACCTATATGTATAAGGTGTACAGAGGTTCCGGCGAAGGCTATACCGGAGGTGCGGTGGATATCCATGCGGGACCGAAGGACGGAATGATACGTACGAAAGAAGATATGGTATGGGTGCAGGCTATGATTGACTCCGGTTATTCGTTCGGAGGAATGAAGACGGTTGCCAAAGACCAGCTTTGGTATGGTGACATACTCTATGCCGACAGCAACGGTGATATGAACTACGGCGATACCAACGACCGGGATTTCTCCGGACACACCAGTGTCCCCAAATTCAACCTGGGTTTCAACTGTGCCTTCTCTTACAAGAACATTGATTTCTCCATGTTATGGTCGGGAGCTTTCGGGCATTACCTCAACTGGAATACTGATTACTACAACTCGACACTGGTCAGCCATGGATATGGCATTATCGAGCATATCGCCGATAACCATTACTTCTTCGATCCTTCCAATCCGGACGATCCGCGCACCAACCAGTCGGGCAAATATCCCCGTCTGACATACGGTACTACCTATAATAACAGAATCCAGAGCGACTGGAACGAATATAAGGCCGACTATTTCAAATTGAAGAATATCCAGATCGGCTATACGTTGCCGCAACGGATTTCCAGCAAGTTCTTTGTTAGCAAGCTCCGTGCTTTCGTGTCGATGGACAATATCCTGACGATTACCAGCTATCCGGGACTCGATCCGGAGATAGGAACAGAAATCGGTTATCCGTTGATGCGTCAGATCTCTTTTGGCGGACAGATTACCTTTTAATGATGTAGAACTAAAAAACAGAATCTGATATGAAAAAGATATTAATGATTTTAACGATGGCGCTGGCGGCTACCTCCTGCATGGATATTCTCGATGTGGCTCCGGAAGACCAAATAGCAAGTGAAAACATGTGGACCACGGAGGAGCTTGCCGACAAGGGAATGGCAGGACTCTACTTCCCGTTCTATGCCACCCAACTCTCCTCCACCCAGCTTCGTCGTGCCGACGGACTGAACCGTCAGGGAATCGAAGCTATGAGCTTTGCAACCGATTATTATTCCAACAACTATCCGGTGGAACTGCTTTCGCTGGCTACCAAGCCTGCCAATGACTTTCAGGTGTGGTATGAATGGAAGTTCTGTTACACCATTATCCATGCGTGTAACGATGCGATTTCCAATCTGCATAAAGCGGATATGAGCGCTAATAAACTGGCGCGTTACCAATGCGAAGCCCGTTTCCTTCGTGCTTGGGCGTACAATCGTCTGAATATGCTTTATCAAGGTGTCCCCGTTTATCTGGAACCTATCAATAACGAAGACTGTACCCGTGGCCAATCTTCGGTGGATGAGGTATGGCAAGTGATTCTGGATGATTTGACGTATTGCATCAACAATCCCGACTTCCCCAATAACACGCTGAATGAAAACTACGGCCGTCCCTCTAAAGGAGCCGCTTATGCCCTGCGTGGTATGGTATATATGTGGAAGAAGCAATACAAGGAAGCAGGCAACGATTTCAAAGAAGTGGAAGCGTGCGGTTATGGCTTGTGGACAGGCGAATATGCCGACTTCTTCAAATATGAAAACGAAAAGGATAAAGAAATGATCTTCTCGCTCCAGTTCAGCGAAGAAACCGGTTATTGTGATAACATTCAGCAAATGACCGGTGCCCGCGATACGTATGATGGCTGGACGGAAATAAAACCTTCCGCAGACTTTGTGGACTACTATAAGAACGCGGACGGATCGGACTTCAAATGGTCGGAAGTAGACGGCTTGGAAGATTGGGACTTACTGACTCCGCAACAACGTGAAATCTTTTTCTGCCGTGACGGATTGGAATCCATGTCCTCACAAAAAAATGCCCTTATCAAACGGGTAGGCGAAGATATCTATCAGAAATATTACCTCAACAGTGGTAATGAAGCCCGTATCAAAAAGGCGTATGACAACCGTGACCCGCGTCTGCAACAGACCGTCGTCACTCCTTATGTGCCGGTGGACTGCTACAAGCCTAATTATGCAGGAGATGCCAACCAGATCGGTAAACAACTCCGTTGGCCGTTGAAGGAACAGGGAACGAATGGCGGAGACTTCTGGCTCGATAAACGTACTTCTGCTTTCTACTGCTATCGCAAGTACAATGAGTTTGAGAAAGGCCGTTTGATTAGCCGGAGCCGTTGCCATACCGACTGGCCGTTGATTCGCTATACCGATGTACTGTTGCAGTATGCCGAAGCATTGGCGCAGACCGATCAGTTGGGAGAAGCCATCCGTTTGGTGAATAAAGTACGTACCCGTGCCCACATGCCCGCACTGACAGAGGGCGGAAGCGGTCCGTGCGCAGTGAACGGAAAAGAAGACATGCTCGAAAGGATACGCTATGAACGTCGCGTGGAATTCTGCCTGGAAGGAATCAACTTCTTCGATGAAGTACGTTGGGGAACCTACAAAGAAACCAAATTCCAGGGAAAAGACGTGAATGGCGGCAAGTCCTGGTGGGGCGATATGGTAGAGTATAACTGGTATTACACCGATTATATGTGGCCGTGGACTGCTCCTATCGTTGAAACGCAAAAGAACCCGAACCTGACTAAACGAAGCGGTTGGGCGTATTAATCATAAAGATTTGAATAAGGATGAAGAAAATACTTTTACTATTACTCATTTTTGTATCCGGTTGCACGGGTGTAGTTGCGCAACAGTTTGATTATGGCAAGATAGCGCCTCATCCCCGGTTGTTACTGCCGGAGGGAGGAGAAGAAGCCATCAGGAAAGCCATTGCGGAGTATCCCCCGTTGGCCACTGTTCACCAGCGGATCATGGAACTTTGCGACCGGACACTTACGGAACAGCCTGTGGAACGTATCAAAGAGGGTAAACGCCTGCTGGCGATTTCGCGCATCGCATTGAAGCGTATCTACTACCTGTCTTACGCTTACCGTATGACGGGAGATCAGAAATACGCTCTCCGTGCGGAACAGGAGATGCTGGCCGTTAGTCATTTCACCGACTGGAACCCTACTCATTTCCTGGATGTGGGTGAGATGGTAATGGCATTGGCTATCGGTTATGACTGGCTGTATGACTCTTTGCAGCCCGACACCCGCCGGGTGGTGCGCGAAGCAATCATCGCGAAAGGGTTCGACGCGGCAAAGAACACCCGTCATGCCTGGTTCTATACAGCCAAGAATAACTGGAATTCCGTATGTAATAGTGGATTGGCGTATGGCGCGCTGGCTCTTTTTGAAGAGATTCCGGAGGTATCGAAAGGCATCATAGAGAAATGCATGGAGACAAATCCGAAAGCGATGGTAGGTTATGGCCCCGACGGAGGTTATCCCGAAGGGTTCGGATATTGGGGGTACGGGACAAGTTTTCAGGTAATGCTCATTGCTGCGCTCGAAAGTGCTTTCGGCACAGACAATGGGCTCTCCCAAGCCCCCGGCTTCATGGAATCTGCCCGTTTCATGCAGTATATGACGGCTCCGAGCGGAGACTGTTTCTGTTTCTCGGACTCTCCGGTAGAGGCAGAGTGTAATATGATGATGTTCTGGTTTGCAGGCAAGGCGAAAGACCTTTCCCTGTTGTGGATTGAACGTCAGTATCTCGACCGCCCGGATATGCAGTTTGCCGAAGACCGTTTACTGCCCAGCCTGCTGGTGTTCTGTTCACAGCTCGACCTGAACCGGATCGGAAAGCCGAAGAAAAACTTCTGGTTTAACCGTGGAGATACGCCTGTGTTTATCTACCGTGGCGGATGGGACAGCAAGAAAGATACCTATCTGGGAGTGAAAGGAGGTTCGCCCTCTACCTCTCATGCACATATGGATGCCGGGTCGTTTATCTTCGAGAGAGACGGAGTGCGTTGGGCGATGGACTTGGGGATGCAGAGTTATATCACACTCGAAAGTAAGGGAGTGGACCTGTGGAATATGTCGCAGAACGGACAACGCTGGGAAGTATTCCGGCTAAGCAATATCGCTCACAATACGTTGACGATTAACGGAGAACGCCATTTGGTAGAGAGCAATGCCCCGATCACCCGTACTTTCGAGTCGAAGAAACAGAAAGGGGCGGAAGTAGACCTGTCGAGTGTGTTTGCCAACAGCGTGAAGAAAGCCGTCCGCACCGTGATATTGGATCAGAAAGACCATCTGGAAGTGACCGACCGCTTGGAGACGGGTGACAAGGAAGCTACCGTATCCTGGATTATGGTCACTCCGGCGGAAGCCAAAATAACGGGCAAGAACCGGATGGAATTGACCAAAGACGGCCAACGGATGCTGCTGACGGTAGATGCCGATACGGAAGTAGAAATGAAAACCTGGTCGAACGTGCCCCCGCATGAATATGATTTCCGCAATCCGGGAACCATCCGCGTGGGCTTTGAGACGGTGATTCCTGCCAATTGTGCCGCGCAACTGAAAGTACGACTTATTCCTTTGAAGTAGTAATACAAATAAATTCATTGAACCATGAAAACGATTCTTTTTAAAACAATCATCATAGCTTTCTTTGTGGGAACAGCCGTTAGTTGTTCCGATGAAGATGAGAACAGATTCCGTCCGGGATCTACCCATGAGAAACCGAATCCCACGGAGCCGGAGGGCGGACTGGATTATTCCAAACTGACTGCGGATAACCATCCCCGTCTGTTGATGAATGCCGAGGCTTTCACTGCATTGAAAGCCAAAGTGGATGCAAATACGAGTGTCAATCTGACCTTGCTCCATAATGCCATTATGGGAGTGTGCAACAGCAAAGGGATGAACGCCACGGCACTGACTTATAAATTGGATGCCAGCAACAAACGTATCCTCGATGTGTCTCGCGATGCGTTACTGCGTATTTTCACCTGCGCTTATGCCTACCGGATGACCGGCGATGCCAAATACCTGACTAAAGCGGAAACGGATATCAACGCTGTCTGCAACTTTCCCGACTGGAACTCGAAACGCCACTTTCTCGATGTAGGCGAAATGGCTACGGCTGTTGCGTTCGGCTACGACTGGCTCTACAACGAACTAAGCGCAGCCACCCGTACAAAAGCGGCCAACGCATTGTTGAAGTTTGCCTTCCAACAGGCACAGAACAAGAACTGGAATCTCAACTTCTATGAAGCCACCAACAACTGGAACCAGGTTTGCAATGGCGGACTGGTCTGTGCGGCACTGGCTTCCTATGAAAACAATCCTTCCGAAGCAAAGGACATGATTGAAAAGGCGTTAGAATCCAACAAACCTGCATTGGAAGTGATGTATTCTCCCGACGGCAACTATCCGGAGGGCAGCGGTTACTGGTGTTACGGCACGCTCTATCAGGTATTGATGCTTGCCGCCCTCAACAGTACGCTCGGCACGGATAACGGGCTTTCCGATACACCGGGATTCTCCAAGACGGCAGAGTATATGCTGTATATGACAGGCTTGAACAGCAAGTTCTTTAATTATTCCGACTGTGCCCCCTCTTCTACCGCGGCATTGGCTTCGTGGTGGTTTGCCGATAAATACAGTAATCCGTCCTTATTATATAATGAGCTGAAAATGCTGAAGAACGGCGAATACGCTTCTTGTGCCGAAAACCGCCTGTTGCCGATGATTATGGCGTTTGCCAATAATCTGAATCTGGACGCAATCTCCGCTCCTTCCAATAAACTATGGAGTGGAAAAGGGGAAACGCCCGTGGTGATGGTACATACCGACTGGACATACACCGATACGGACAAATACCTCGGAATCAAAGGCGGCAAGGCAGGTTCGAGCCACGGACACATGGATGCCGGTTCGTTTGTATACGACGCGTATGGAGTGCGCTGGTCGATGGATTTCGGTCTGCAAAGTTATACAACGCTCGAGTCGGTATTAGCCGGCTTAGGCGGTAATCTTTGGGATATGGGACAGAACTCGATGCGTTGGGATGTATTCCGTTTGAATAACTTGAATCATAGCACGATTTCAATTAATGACGCCCGTCACCGGGTAAATGGGGCGGCTACGCTGACTACTACTATCAATACCGCTACGGAATTGGGAGCCACTTTCGATCTGACAGAAGTTGTGTCCGATCAGGCTGCGTCCGCTACCCGTACCGTGAAAATCGTGAATGATAAAGATTTAGTGGTTATGGATGAGATCAAGGCGAGAACGGATAAATCCGCCAAAGTACGCTGGTGCATGGTGACGCCTGCCGTTCCGACGGTGGAAAGTAACCGCATCGTACTAACGAACGGAAGCAAAGTGATGTATCTCACAGCCAGCGGAAGCGTGAAGCCTACCTACAAGCAATGGAGTACCACCAGTGAGAACTCTTATGATCAGGCTAATCCGGGCACCTATATGGTCGGCTTTGAAGCAACGGTCACCGCCAATCAGACCGCCACATTTACCACAACCCTGTCCCCTAAATAAAAAGAATGGAACGTATGAGAATCCTATTAATATCTATACTCGGACTTTTGACATTGGCCTCCTGCACGAAGCAGGAGCCGATGGAGGCGTTGATTGACCGTGTATTTACCGTTGCAGAGCAACAATACACGGCTATGGACACCCGCCTGACAGAAAAGACACTTCCCCGCACGCTCTCTGCCGACGGTGAGTTTGTTCCCTCGAATATCTATTGGTGGTGCAGCGGCTTCTACCCCGGTTCCCTCTGGTATATCTACGAATATACCCGGAAGGACGCAGTGAAAACACTGGCCGAGAAGAACACGCTGAAACTCGACTCTATACAATACGTGACCAGAGATCACGATGTAGGTTTCCAGTTGAACTGCAGTTACGGTAATGCTTTCCGGTTGACAGGTAATGAGGCTTATAAACAAGTGCTCTATCAGGGCGCCAAATCTTTGTCAACCCGCTTCAATCCTGCTGCCGGTGTGATCCGTAGCTGGGACTTTGTACGCAAAGGCTGCGACTGGAAGTTTCCGGTGATTATTGACAATATGATGAACCTTGAATTGCTGTTGTCCATGTCGAAAGCCTACGCCGACGACTCTTTGCAGAACATTGCCTGTACGCATGCCAATACCACTATCCAGCATCACTTCCGGGATGATTATTCCACCTATCATCTGGTGGATTATGATCCTGAAACGGGTGCGGTGCGCGGCAAGCAAACAGTGCAGGGCTTCTCGGACGATTCCTCCTGGAGTCGCGGACAGGCATGGGCCTTGTATAGCTATACGATGATGTTCCGCCTGACGGGGTATCAGAATTATCTGTTGCAAGCCGGGCATATCGCCGATATGCTGCTCCGCCGTCTACCTGCTGACGGTATTCCCTACTGGGATTTCGACGCTCCGGTAGAAGAGCAGACCTATCGGGATGCTTCCGCTGCGGCTATCATGGCCTCCGCCTTTATCGAACTAAGCCGTTATATCCCCGGCACGGAAGCCAAGGAATCTTATCTTGCCATGGCAGAAAAGCAACTCCGTACGCTTGCCTCGAAAGAGTATCTGGCAGAACCGGGTACGAACGAATGTTTCATCCTGAAGCACAGCGTGGGTGCACTTCCTGATAAAAGCGAAGTAGATGTCCCCCTGACGTATGCCGATTATTACTTTTTAGAAGCATTGCTGCGGTATAAGAATTTACAAAAATAAGACTAATACAATATGATTATGAAGAACTTACATATAAGTATGGCATTTATCTTCGTACTACTGCTGATAAGTGCCTCCTGTTCGGACAAGGATGATTCGGCTCCGCGTGTCATTCCTACTATGAACCTGACAGTTTCGGAGATTGCGGACAATACGGCTCTGATTACTTCCGAGCAGCAAACAGGTACTACGTTCGGAGCGAAAGTCATTGAATTCTATCCGGTGGCCGATATCGGTTTTGATTATAACATTGAAGTGAAGCTGGTGAAATTCGTAGAAGAGAACGGAGAACCCGTATCTCTGCCCTATACGCGCAAAATCACCGAAGGATTGCGTCCGGGAGTGAATTACATCAGTGCGATCATCGCCTATAATGCCGAAGGGCGTGCCGTGTGTTCCGCTTTCCAGACCTGGAAAGCTTCAGGAACGGAAGGAGCATGGAGTGACGGCGGTTCTGCCGGTGATCTGGAAGAGAATGAATGGTAAAAATGGTGTAACTCAAAAGAATGAATGGTATGAAAAATAGATTATTTGCAATAGGTGCAATGATTCTCATGATGACAAGTTGCACGCAGGACGAACTTATTTCGTCCGATAAGGGCAAAGAACCGGCAACGGCAGGTTCATGTCTGACGTTGGTTGGACTCTCGTCTCCGCAGACGCGTGTTTCTATCGGTGACAAAACTGGGGACGTTTATCCGGTGCTCTGGAGCGAAGGGGATGCCTTGGGCGTTTTCTCCCGTACGGCAGGGACCGACATCAATAATGTGCAGTCTTTATTGAGTGATGAGTCGATCGGACAAAACTCCGGTGTCTTTACTTCGGACGACGTGAAGATGGCGGAAGAAGGAGCTACGGAACTTCTTATTTACTATCCTTACCGGGCAAGTACGGAACTGGCCGAAAATGGCAACAAGATAACTTCTACCCTGTCCGTTGAGCAGGAACAAAGCCGTCCCGGTGATAGCCATCATATTGGAAAGTATGGTTTTGCGTTTGCCAAGGCTACGGTCAGCAGTCCGGATATGCTTGCTAAATTTACGTTGAACCATGCGATGGCTTATGTGAAGTTCAGCATCTCGTCCCAGGAGCTTTCTACGTACAAACTCAAGAGTGTCTCTTTATATGACAAGGAGACAAAAACTCCTCTTTCCGGTGTATTCATAGCAGATTTGGATACGGACGAACTGACCTACGGTACGGATGTGAAACCGTATGCCACTGTTTCACTGACTACTCCCGAACTGCTCGCTTCCGCACAGGATATATACCTGACTACGTATCCTGCTGATTTGAGCGGCAAAGAAGTGTACATTGTCATCACTCTGGAGAATGACCAACAGACTGTTACAATTCCTATTCTCAAAGAAGGAAAGCAACTGAAAGCCAATGCTGTCAATACGATTGCTGTCAACAACCTGAAACTTTCGGATAATTCCTGCGAATGGTACGAGCCGGTAGAGACACGTCTGCTGGCTGGAGGATGGGCTTATGGCGAGTCCAACTGTCTGTTGACGAATATTTCTACCAGTGGCGTGAGCAATACGATGAGTGTGAAAGCACGTGGTAACTTTATGGAAGTGGAAGAACCCAAGTATGCCAAAACTATTCTGGGTTGCGATTTGAACGTTAATCATAAGATGATTGCCGTGAATGGCTCTACTACGGACATCTCTCCTATTGGCAGTGATTACAATATTACGATCAACACCTATAAAGTAAGTGGAGGCTATGACGGCGGTTGCGGTCAGGTGGCTATCTATGGAGCGGATCAGACTACCGTCATCTGGAGTTTTATTATCTGGATGACCCCTACTCCGGCAGAACACCCTTATGGTAATACGGGATATGTAGTGTTGGATCGTAATCTGGGTACTTATATGACGTGCGAAGGAGACAACTGGAAGCAAAACGGTGTTTACTTCCAATGGGGACGTCCTACGCCGGTCGGCTGGTCGGGAACCGTGGGTACTAATATACCTACCGAAGCCACCAACGTCCGATTCTCTATAGAAAATCCCCGTGCATTGCTTTATACCAATAATGTAGAGAATACAAAATCCGACTGGTATCTGGGCGCATGGACCGGTGCACGTACTGATCGTAAAGATGACTTCTGGGGTAACCCGAATGAATCGAGCACTTATCTCAATCCTTCTGACGGTCATAAATCTATTTATGATCCTTGTCCGAAAGGTTACCGGGTTGTATCTCCTCGCGTATTGGATGAGATAGAACAGAAAGGTGAATTTGTGAAACAGAGCGCAACTGCGGTATTTAAATATTGCTATGACGGTACGAACTATGCTTATTGGCCGTTGGCAGGTTGTAAGTGGGGTTCCAACGGTGGTAATAATGGCAACAATACAGGATTGGATGCCAGTAAGGGTGCCGCTTGCTATTGGTCTAACTCATCGGCAAGCAGTTATGGAAATGACAAGGATCAGGGAGCTACTTCTCTGTATTATAAAGTTTCCGATAAGACTTGGACACATTCCTCCGGTCGTTCCCATGCGTTCTCCGTGCGTTGTATGAAGGATGCCGAGAATCGTTGATTCTCTTCGTTGATTCTCTTCATTGAGAATATGAAATAGAATTCCCCGCTATATGAAAGTTTCTGCCTGTCTCCGGATACAAGGTACTTTCATATAACGGGGAATCTGTTCTGTTTTTAAGATATTCACGAAAAAAGGAAAGAAAGAAAAGAGCCAAACAGAAAATAAACTGCATGAACAATTGCAAGAATATACATTATCTCTCTCTATTTTGTATTTATTTCCTTGAAATATGCACGATATGGTGTAATTAAACGCTCTGTTTGCCGTAATCAAACCCTCTGTTTGGTTTAAACAAACCGTCCGTTTGCTATAATCAAACCCTTCGTTTCTTTTAAAGGAAGCTAAACTTGGTTTTTGAAGAGGATGTATTGAGCTACTTTGTCTTTTTCTACTGTTGATTTATAAATAGCAATCTGATGCATCTCTTGTGAAATGATAGCTGTTTGTGTTTTTGAATGGCTACTTTTATTGCAACTTGTTTGCTAATAGTACCTATCTGGTGTTATTTGCGAAATCTGTAACTCTAAATGGAGGGCGTTTTTCATGAAGTGCAAGGAAACGGCTCGAATGATGAAGAGCAGGACAGATAAAATATACAATTCTTCATGTTGGCACTTTTTTCAGCGATCAATGTCTTTCCTCTATAAGTATGTATCTCTCTTAAATCACCATATATGGTGAAAAGCATGATAGTATGCTTTTATACTATGCTATTTATGCGTAAATTCACTGTATATGGTGAATTAGCTTGTTTTTCTACTAAAAAGATTCTATCTTTGTGAGAAAGTCACTATATATGGTGAATTATGGATTTAATAGAGATAGGAAAACATATTCGCGAAAGGCGTAAAGAGTTGGGCTTGGATCAGGCTACGTTGGCAACTCTTGCAGGAATAGGGATTAACGCTTTGGTCCGCTTGGAACGTGGAAGTGGTAATCCCCGCTTCGATGTCCTTTTTAATGTCCTGAAAACTTTAGGACTTAGTATTCATATTCAATAATAGACACGCATATGAGTCGATCTGCCAAAGTCTATATAAAAGGTATTTATGCTGGTCTGTTAACAGAAATAGATCGTGAACACTATTCATTCTGTTATGATACGGACTATTATAATAATCCACAACTCCCAGCTGTCTCACTGACCATGCCCAAGACACAGCAGGAATATACCTCTTCCTATCTTTTCCCTGTTTTTTTTAATATGACATCTGAAGGGGATAATCGGATTATTCAAGCTAGAAACCTGCATATTGATGAAGAGGATGATTTTGGTATTCTTCTGGCTACTGCCCATACAGATACAATCGGAGCAATAACAATTAAAAAAATGTGATAATGGAAACTGATATTCATATTTGTCCCTCACTTTTACGGGAGACTGGTGGAGAAAGCGGATATTCACCCAAAGCCTTGAAGCAGCTTTCTGATGGGAAAAATATATCTTGTGAATTACCTTACAGGCATTTTGACGATAATGTCGGTATTGATCTCTTCAATAACAATAGCAAACGCATATCCGTTTCTGGAGTCCAGATTAAGTATTCTTTAGTTGCCGATGACGGGATATTGCGATTGACCAAAGAGGGAGAACAGGGCGAATTCATATTAAAGCCTGTTCCCAATAATCTCCGTAACAAGGAGTTTTGTCCTGCCAACGAACATTTGACAATGCAGATAGCTGCGCAAGTATATGGGATTCCGACAGCTCCTAATGGATTATGCTTTTTTCAGGACGGAACCCCTGCTTATTTTGTACGACGTTTTGATTTGTCGGAGAAAGGAAAGTTACAAAAGGAGGATTTTGCTTCTTTAGCCGGGCTTACCAGGAAAAATGGAGGTTCCGATTATAAATATGACAATCTGGCCTATGAAGAGTTTGCAGGAATTATAGATAAATACAGCTCTGTCCCCCAAGTGGATAAATTGCGTTTTTTTGAACTTATCTTGTTCAACTTTGTCTATTCTAACGGCGATGCCCATTTAAAGAACTTTTCTTTATTGGAAGAGAAGAAAGGAAGATTCCGCCTATCTCCTGCTTACGATTTATTGAATACTCATCTCCATATAAACGATGGTATCTTTGCCATGAGCAAAGGTTTGTTTGTTAATCCTGAACCGGATTATTTCGGTGGTGCATCGGCGGTTACTGGGAAGACTTTTTATCACTTTGGCTTAAAAATAGGTCTACCCGAGCGTTTGGTAAACTCTTGTCTCGAAAAAGATAGTAAGATATATGAATTGACTGATCAACTGATTGAACATTCTTTTCTCTCTAAAGAATTGAAAAAGCAATATAGACTTATGTATAAGTCAAGAGTCGGGAGCTATCTTAGTGTTATTGAGTAATAATGTGCACATTATTACTCTTTTTTTATAGTAAGATGAACAAGATCCCCAAAAAGATTTGTCTAACATAAGAATCTGTTCTTTTTGTCATTCTTCTTTTCTGTTCCGATAATTGGCCGGTGATGTTCCCAAATGCGCTTTTACGTATTTCCCGAAAAAGGACTGATTGGGGAAGTTGAACTCTTCGGCAATTTCCTTGATAGACTTTTCCGAACGTTTTAATCGGTATTTGATATGCTCCACGGTAGTTTCGTTAATCAAATCCAACGGAGTTCTGCCACACGCCTGTTTGATGACTTTCGAGAAATGCTTCGGAGTGTAGCAAAGCTCGTTGGCAAAATAACTCACCGAACGGTGCATACCCTTGTCCTTCGATAACAGTTCCATGAACTTCCGCAAAATATAATTCACCTGTTTGATGCCTTCTTTCGAACCTTCCATGTTGCCGGCGGCTTCCATTTCCTTATGAAGCTGTCCCATCATTTCGCAAAAGATAGCGGAGAAGAGATGTTGTATCACTTCTTTGTGGTAACAATGAGGCTCATCGTTTATCTTGGCTATAATTAAATCCCGGTAGAATCCGAAGACTGTTTGATCCTCCCCGTTGTCAACCGACTTCACCGGATTGTTGTGGATATGAATGGCAGTATTCCACGTTTCCTTTTCCATTTTAATAATACGTTGCAGGAAACGGGTAGAGAATCCGGCAAGCCTGACTTTATATTTAGGACTAAGCATCGTATGGCTGATAATCGTGTTGGGCAGACCGAGCAGCAGCTCGCCCGCCTGCAACTTATAGGTCCGGTAGTTGACGTCTAACTGGATGCACCCTTCTATACAAACCGCGATGAGAAAACAATTCAGTTTGATTGTATCATTACTATAAGGAGTCCCCTCCAGACTGTTGACTATCGCAAAGTCATCATCGATATAATCAAGGACGTGCTGACTGTCCTTAAAATCCTCTATATCCACCGTAATAATGTTCTCTTTTTCCATGTTCTTTCCTTTTTTACTTTTTGCAAAGTTGGCGAATAATCGGGAAAACAGAATGTCCCATACTTCTTCAGATTTGTTTGATATGTCGTTTATTGCCAAATTGTTAGCTATAATAAACGTAAATGGCGAAAATAGGACATTTATGGAGGGAAATTGGTCACTCTTGCCTTGTTCTTTTCTCCTACTTTTGTCCAGGATTTAACAAAAGACCAAAAGAGAAAGTATGATTACAGTAAGCAAAAAATGGATACGGCTGATAGGGATTGTCGGTTGTACAGTGTGGATGGCATCTTGCAAGCAAGCATCGGATGCGGGAGTGAAATCTTCTTCTTATGCAGTAATGCAGATAGAAGCGGTGGATAAGGAATTTTCTTCTTCCTATTCGGCGAGCATACGTGGGCGGCAGGATATTGATATCTATCCGCAGGTGTCGGGAACGATTGAGAAACTCTGTGTGGCCGAAGGACAGAAAGTGCGCCGCGGGCAATCGCTTTTCATTATCGACCAAGTTCCTTACAAGGCCGCACTCAAAACCGCCATTGCCAATATGGAAGCAGCACGTGCCGCACTGGGTACTGCCGAACTGACCTACAAGAGCAACAAAGAACTGTATGCGCAGAAAGTAGTTTCGGAATTCAGCCTGAAAACGGCCGAGAATTCTTACCTCACCGCCAAAGCTCAACTGTCGCAGGCTGAAGCACAAGAGATCAGTGCCCGTAACAATCTCTCTTATACCGAAGTGAAAAGTCCTAGTGACGGAGTTGTAGGTGCATTGCCTTATCGTGCAGGCGCATTGGTAAGTGCCAATATGCCCTATCCGCTTACTACGGTCAGCGACAACTCGGATATGTATGTCTATTTCTCCATGACCGAGAATCAGTTGCTTGCCCTCACCCGCCAGTATGGCGACATGGACGAAGCGTTGAAGAACATGCCGGAAGTGGAATTACGCCTGAATGATAATTCGGTTTATAATAAGAAAGGTGTCATCGAATCCATCAGCGGCGTCATCGACCGGCAAACGGGTACTGTGGTGGCGCGCGTGGTGTTTCCCAACGAATCGCGGTTGCTTCATAGCGGAGCATCGGGCACGGTGGTAGTGCCGAGCATTTATAAAGACTGTATCGCTATTCCGCAGACGGCCACCGTGCGGATGCAGGATAAGACGATTGTATATAAGGTAGTGGACGGGAAGGCTGTATCTACCCTGATAACAGTGGCCGCAAACAATGACGGACGCGAATATGTGGTGCTGGACGGACTGAAAGCAGGTGATGAAATTGTATCGGAAGGCGCCGGACTGGTACGCGAAGGCATGCAAGTTAAATAAGAAGGAGACTGATTATGAAAGGAAATATATTTATAAAACGGCCGGTGATGGCTATCTCCATCTCCGTACTGATTCTGGCCATAGGGCTTATTTCGCTCTTCACGCTGCCGGTGGAGCAATATCCTGACATTGCACCTCCAACGGTATACGTAACTGCCAGTTATACGGGTGCCGATGCCGAGGCAGTGATGAACAGTGTCATCATGCCACTGGAGGAGAGTATCAACGGTGTGGAAGACATGATGTACATCAGTTCCAGTGCTTCCAATGCAGGTTTGGCTATTATACAGGTTTATTTCAAGCAGGGCACGGACCCCGATATGGCGGCAGTCAACGTGCAGAACCGTGTGGCGAAAGCGCAGGGATTGCTTCCGGCTGAAGTAACGAAAGTCGGCGTCAGCACGATGAAGCGGCAGACCAGCTTCTTGCAGATTGGTGCTTTGGTCTGCACGGACGGTCGATACGACCAGACGTTCCTTGCCAATTACCTGGACATCAATGTCATTCCGCAGATTAAACGTATCGAAGGAGTGGGAGACGTGATGGAGCTGGGTGATACATACAGTATGCGTATCTGGCTGAAACCGGAACGAATGGCGCAATACGGACTGGTTCCGTCGGACATTACCGCCATATTGGGTGAGCAGAACATTGAAGCTCCCACTGGTGCATTGGGCGAGAGCTCGAAGAATGTTTTCCAGTTTACGATGAAATATCGCGGACGCCTCAAAAGCGTGGAAGAATTCCGGAACACGGTTGTCCGTTCGCGCGAAGACGGTTCCATACTTCGCCTGCAAGATGTGGCAGAGGTGGAGCTGGGTACGATGACGTATAGTTTCCGCAGTGAGATGGACAGTCAGCCGGCCGTTCTTTATATGATATTCCAGACAGCTGGTTCCAATGCTACCGCTGTCAACAAAGAAATCACTGCGCAGATAGAGCGGATGGAGAAGAATCTGCCGGCAGGAACGGAGTTCGTCACGATGATGAGTTCCAATGACTTCCTTTTCGCTTCCATACATAATGTGGTGGAGACGCTGATTATTGCCATCATTCTGGTCATCCTCGTGGTCTATTTCTTCTTGCAGGATCTGAAGAGTACGCTGATTCCCTCCATCTCTATCATTGTGTCGTTGGTGGGTACGTTTGCCTGTCTGGTGGCTGCGGGTTTCAGTCTGAACATCCTGACACTGTTTGCGCTGGTGCTTGCCATCGGTACGGTGGTGGATGATGCCATTGTGGTGGTAGAGGCCGTGCAATCTAAGTTCGATGCCGGATATAAGTCTGCCTATCTTGCCACAAAAGATGCAATGGGCGATGTGACGATGGCTATTGTCTCCTATACCTGTGTATTTATGGCTGTGTTTATTCCTGTAACCTTCATGGGAGGTACTTCGGGCGTGTTCTATACACAGTTCGGTATCACGATGGCAACTGCCGTAGGTATTTCGATGATTTCGGCTTTGACACTCTGTCCGGCTTTGTGCGCCATCATGATGCGTCCGTCGGACGGAACCAAGAGCGCCAAGAGCATCAACGGACGGGTACGTGCAGCTTACAATGCTTCGTTCAATGCCGTATTGGGTAAATATAAGAGAGGTGTGATGTTCTTCATCCGCCATCGCTGGATGGTGTGGACTTCACTGGCTGTTGCCGTTGCCTTGCTGGTTTACCTGATGAGTACCACTAAAACGGGACTTGTGCCGCAGGAAGACCAGGGTGTCATTATGGTGAATGTCAGCATTTCACCGGGAAGTACGCTCGAAGAAACCACGAAAGTGATGGACCGCTTGGAAAATATCCTGAAAGATACGCCCGAAATAGAACACTACGCCCGCGTAGCAGGATACGGACTGATATCCGGTCAGGGAACTTCGTACGGTACGATGATTATCCGCCTGAAAGACTGGAGCGAACGAAAGGGCAAGGAGCATAGCTCGGATGCTGTGGTGTCACGCCTCAACGGACAATTCCAGGCGATAAAGGAAGCGCAGGTATTCAGCTTCCAGCCTGCCATGATTCCGGGTTACGGTATGGGTAACTCCCTCGAACTGAACCTTCAGGACATGACGGGTGGAGAATTGGCTACGTTCTATGAAGCGGCTATACAGTTCCTTGGTGCTCTGAACGAGCGTCCGGAGGTAGCGATGGCTTATACATCGTATGCTATCAACTTCCCGCAGATATCGGTGGAAGTGGATGCTGCCAAATGTAAGCGTGCAGGAATTTCGCCGAGTGCGGTGCTCGATGCGGTGGGCAGTTATTGTGGTGGCGCGTATATCTCCAACTATAACCAGTATGGTAAAGTATATCGTGTGATGATGCAGGCTTCGCCTGAATACCGCCTCGACGAGCAGGCATTGAATAATATGTTTGTACGCAATGGTACGCAGATGGCTCCGGTGAGCCAGTTCGTGACGCTGAAACAAGTGCTGGGACCGGAAACGGCCAACCGTTTCAATCTTTACAGCACCATCACCGCCAATGTGAATCCTGCCGACGGTTACTCCTCCGGCGAGGTGCAGAAAGTGATTGAAGAAGTGGCTGCGCAATCTTTGCCGGCAGGCTACGGATATGAATATGGTGGTATGGCACGCGAAGAAGCAAGTAGCGGTGGTGCGCAGACGGTTTTCATTTACGCCATCTGTATCTTCCTTATCTATCTGATTCTGGCCTGTCTTTACGAAAGTTTCCTCATACCGTTTGCCGTTATCTTCTCCGTGCCGTTCGGGCTGATGGGGTCGTTCCTTTTCGCCAAAATACTCGGGTTGGAGAATAATATCTATCTGCAGACGGGTGTGATTATGTTGATCGGTTTGCTGGCTAAGACGGCCATTCTGATTACGGAGTACGCCATAGAACGTCGCCGCAAGGGAATGGGTATCGTGGAGTCTGCCTACTCTGCCGCACAAGTCCGCTTGCGTCCTATCCTGATGACGGTGTTGACGATGATCTTCGGTATGCTTCCGCTGATGTTCTCCTCCGGTGCGGGTGCCAATGGCAACAGTTCGCTGGGTACGGGTGTTGTGGGCGGTATGGCTGTCGGGACACTGGCATTGCTCTTTGTCGTTCCGGTTTTCTACATCATCTTTGAGTTTTTGCAGGAGAAAATCCGCAAACCGATGGAAGAGGAACCAGATGTGCAGGTGCTTTTAGAGAAAGAAAAGAGTGAAGTTGAACGCGAACGTAAATAAATGAAAGAAAGAATGAAGAAGAATATCATCACATTAGTTGCCATCAGTCTGTCGTTGAGCGGTTGTGGCATCTATACCAAATACGAACCCGCCACTGTCGTTCCCGACGATCTTTACGGCGGGGAAGTGGTGACCGAAGACACTGCCGGTCTGGGTAATATGGACTGGCGGGAACTCTTCACCGACCCTTATTTGCAGTCTCTCATTGAAGTGGGATTGCAGACCAATACCGACTATCAGTCTGCCCAGCTCCGTGTGGAAGAAGCACAGGCCGTACTGATGTCCGCCAAACTTGCTTTTCTACCCGCTTTTGCGCTTGCTCCGCAGGGAACAGTGAGCAGTTTCGATACGCACAAGGCTACGCAGACTTATTCGTTGCCCGTTACTGCCAGTTGGGAGTTGGACGTTTTCGGGCGTATGCGCAACTCCAAGAAACAGGCGAAAGCGCTTTATGCTCAAAGCGAGGATTACCGTCAGGCAGTCCGTACGCAGTTGATAGCAGGTATCGCCAATACCTATTATACCCTGTTGATGCTGGACGAACAACTCGACATCTCCCGCCAGACGGAAGAGGCATGGAAAGAAACCGTTGCGTCTACCCGTGCATTAATGAATGCGGGACTGGCAAACGAATCGGCTGTGTCGCAGATGGAGGCGGCCTATTATCAGGTGCAGGGCTCGGTCCTCGATTTGCAGCAGCAGATCAGTCAGGTGGAGAACAGTCTTGCCTTATTATTGGCGGAGACGCCACGCAACTATGAGCGTGGTGTATTGGCAAAGCAACAGTTTCCTGCCGACTTCTCGATAGGAATTCCTGTACGGATGCTTTCTTCCCGTCCGGATGTCCGTTCGGCAGAGCGGACGTTGGAAGCGGCGTTCTATGGCACCAATGCGGCACGTTCGGCTTTCTATCCTTCCATCACTTTGAGCGGGAGTGCCGGATGGACAAACTCCGCCGGGGCGATGATTATCAATCCGGGCAAGTTTCTCGCGTCGGCGGTAGGTTCGCTTACGCAGCCGCTCTTTAACAGAGGACAGGTGGTGGCACAATACCGCATTGCCCGTGCGCAACAGGAAGAAGCGGCGCTCGGTTTTCAGCAAACGTTGCTCAATGCCGGTAGTGAGGTGAATGATGCGTTGATTGCCTATCAAACCTGTCAGGGAAAAAGAATCTTGCTGGATAAACAGATCACTTCCCTGCAAACGGCTCTGCGAAGCACTACTCTGTTGATGGAGCATGGTAATACAACCTATCTGGAAGTGCTTACCTCCCGGCAGTCGTTGCTTAGTGCGCAACTCTCGCAGACGGCCAATCATTTTACTGAAATACAAAGTTTAATTAACCTATACCGTGCTTTAGGAGGAGGTCAGGAATAAACTGTATCATACTCTCTGTTTTCTAATTTAATGAAAGAAGGGCTGCCGGAGAAGTGATTCTGTGGCAGCCCGTTTGTTAATCGGTCAATATCGGTCAATATGCGGCGAATTGGCTTGCAGCCGGAAACTTCAGCCAGCATAAAGAATAATGATGGTATTATTTATCAGCCAGACCTTTCTTTTTCCTTTCTTTATATTGACTAGGTGTTTCCCCGGTATATTGCTTGAAAGCCGTACTGAAATAACTCGGAGTGGTAAACCCGGTTTTCTCTGCAATTTCAGAGAAGGGCATATCCGTGCCGGATATCAATGTAATAGCTTTTTCTATACGGAGCTTACTGATATACTCGTTCGCTCCCATGCCTGTAAGTGCTTTCAGTTTGTTATAAAGCGAAGAACGGCCCAATCCTACTTCCTGGCAGATAAACTGGATGCCCAGGTTGGAATTTTCTATATTTTCCTGGATGATACTATTCAGTTTAATCAGGAATGTTTCGTCTGTCAGGCTGATGGTGCTTTCTTCCGGAGTGGGGATTAATCCTGCATTCAGATACCTTTTCTTGGTATATTCCCGGTTTTTCAACCGGTTGCGGATAAGTTCCATTAGCATTTCCACTTCGAAAGGTTTGCTTAAATAGCCGTCCGCTCCATTCTTATAACCGCTTATTTGGCTTTGCCTGTCATCTCTGGCAGTTAGCAGAATGACTGGGATGTGACTGATATTGATATCCTCTTTAATCGTTTTACAAAGTTTATACCCGTTCATCCGAGGCATCATCACGTCACTGACTATAATATCAGGGACATGGCTTCTGACCAGTTGAAGGGCTTCCACCCCGTCTCCGGCGATAATTATCCGTTTGAAGTATCCTTCGAACGTTCTTTTCAGAAAGTCTGTCATATCCGGATTGTCATCCACTACGAGAATAGTGTATGGAGTGGTGTCGAATACCTCTTTCGCGGACGGCTGCCCGCTGTTATCATCCATCATCAACTCGTTCAGATAAGCTTTTGGCTCGCAGATGATTTCTTCCGGTTCCTGCCTCAACGGCAACTCAAAGAAAAAGCTGGCTCCGGTTTCTTCATTATCCTGTGCGCCGATAGAGCCGCCGTGCAGTTCCACCAGAATCTTGGAGTAAGACAAGCCGATTCCTGTTCCGCTCTGTTCTCCCGTTCCCTGGTAGAAGCGGGTAAAGAGCTTGTGCGTATCCACTTGCTTTAGTCCGCATCCCTGGTCGATGACGGAGATACGCACCCGGTTTTCTTCGGGCAGCAGTTCCGAAGCAATCGTTATTTCCGTGTCCTGCGGACTGTGTTTCAAAGCATTGATAAGCAGGTTACTTAGGATAATCTCGCATTTGTCCTTATCGAAACTGACTTTCTCTATCCGTGGGTCGAGCTGATAGCGGATATGCACATTCTTTGCTTCCCCCTCACTGATAAAATCCTGCGAAACGTGTTCAATCCATTGATTGAGCGGATGAGGCTGAATTTGCAGTTTACTCTCCCCTACTTCCATTTTCCGCACGTCGAGCACCATATTAATCAAGTTCTTCATCCGTTGTGCCTGCCGGTAGATGGCTTTTAACGGCAGATATTGGCTGTCTCCGGAAGAGAGCGACTTCAAAATCTGATTGAGTGGCGCATGAATCAGCGTCAGCGGAGTCCGTAGTTCGTGGCTGATATTGATAAGAAAACGTACCTTTTCCTCGTACATCTGTTTCTCATGCTCTTTCATCGCCCATTTCAGTTTTTCCTGATTACGTTTCAATGTTCTGCGGAAAGTTTCGATGATTATGGTGGCAATGAGAATGGTGCAACCGAGAATGAACCACCACGTGCGATACCATGGCGGAAGTACGGTTAGTTCTAGTATTTTCTGGTTGGGAATCCAGCTGCCGTCTTTCGCTGTGCATGAAGCCATAATCTTGTAATTGCCCGGTGGTAACGACCGGATTACCAATTCCGGCTGGTACGATTCGATATACTGGTCGTTCAGCCCCTCTATCCGATAGCGGTAGACTTTCTTACGGAAGATATCCTCTTCTTTCGACATGATTCGGATGGTGATATTGCTGTCCCATGGGACAGAGATTGCTGCCGGATGACTATATAGCTTGTTCTGTGCAGGCTCACCATTGATGATAATATCCAACAGTTGCAGTTCCGGCATTTCCGATGTATTCAGCAGCAGTTGGCCGTCAATGCGCAGCATACCCTTTACACCGCCGATATAGACATCCCCCTCATTGTTTACCAACCGGGCGTTGGGCAGATATTCGTTTTGGATAGCTCCGTTCGACTCTCCGAAGAGAACGAACTTCTGTTCCTGTATAAGCCAGGCGAAAAGCAGATTATCCGCACCTATCCATACTTTGCCCCTCTGGTCGCATTGCACCATGTTGACTTCGGTAAACAGGTTGGTAGGGATGTGCGTCTGCTTTTGGGAAACGGGGTTGTAGTGGATAAGGCCAAAATTGCTTCCTATCCAGAAATCACCGTGCTCGTCGTGTGACGCCGAACTGATTACGGTATCCTGATAACATTCGAAGGTTGTTTTCAGCAAGGAATCCCCGTCATGCAGTTCGTAGATATGTTTGAAGTCGTTGATATAAGTCCGATTGTTCTCGTGCTTGAAGGGGACGAGCGTGCCGACAATACTTTTCCCTTCTTCTCCGGTGACCTTGTCGAATTTCTTTTCTTTCAGGTGATACTGGTAGACATGGTCGCCCAGTAATAACACGGTGTTGGGGGTGTTCTGGTATAAGTTGACCGATTTTCCCCGGTTGCAAAGTTGCGTCGTCGTTTCTTTGTCGACAATGGTAAAAGGTTGTTTCTCCCCGGTTGCGGGATTGAATACAAATACTCCTTTGGAGAAAAGGGAAATCAGTAGTTTTCCGGGAGTGAATCCGCTGATAAACGCTATTTTATCGTTCCAAGTAGAAAGATAATGGGTGAATTTCTCGATACGCGGGTTAAAGAGGTTGATACCGCCGCCGTCCGTACCAATCCAGATACTGTCGGGCGATTGGCGGTAAAGGCTTCGCACGGTGCTGTTGCTTAGTCCGCGGTCGTTTCCGGGGACTACGTCGGTGTAGGTTTTCATGAACACTTCCCGGATGCTGATCAATCCGTTGCAGGTGCTTCCTGCCCATATATTGTTGTTGTGGTCGTTGTGCAGGCAGAGAATAGAGTTGGCGGGGAGAGAGTAGTTTTCACGTCCCGGGATATATTCCAGTTGGAAGATTTCCCCAGTTTCGGGGGTGAGGATATTGATTCCGCCGCCGTCCGTTCCTATCCACAGTTGCCCTTCCCTTTCGGCGAGGCTTAGGACGATGTCGTTACTGAGGGCGGAGTTGCGGGTGGAGTACGAAGCCAGTAGTTTGCCGTCGTATGAGTAGCAGCGTAGTCCGCCGCTGTAAGGGGCAATCCATATTCTTTTCCGGCTGTCGGTCATCATAGTGGTAATTTCCGGCCCGCAGTCGAAAGGGGGGCGTCTGTGCTCTCCGGTATGCAGATCTACGAGGTATATGCCTGTCCAACGGCTGCAACAAAACAACGTCTTTGAATCCCACATACTGATAGCGTTGATTTTAAAAGAGTTGGCGTTGAAATATTGCAGAAGCCGGAGAGAAGAATCGTCATAACTATATTTGTAAATCCTGTCTTTGCCGCCAAAGAGGATTCCGTCCGGGACAAGGCAGAAGGAATAGGCGGTGATATTCTTCCCGTCCTCGTCCGTGGGGAACGTGAAGTCGTTGCTCTGCTGTTGGTAGCGGGCAATACCTTTTTCAGTCAGTACCCAGATATTGTGTTGCTTGTCTTCGGCAATCTGATAAATCAGGTTGTGGAGAAGCGAGTTCGGGTCGTTTGCTTGGTGTTTGTATCTTTTCAGTTCGTGCCCGTCGAACTTTCCCAGTCCCGATTTGGTGCCTATCCATACGAATCCTTGCTCATCCCGGAGAATACAGCGCACGTTGGACGGCAGCCCTTCTTTCAGAGAGATTTGTTTAAAGTAATAGTGTTCTGCCCGGAGAGGGAGAACACCGATTAACTGTATGATAAAGAAAAGGCTTGACAGAACAGCGTATTTTGTTTTCATGTGAAGCAGATTTGTTTGTGATGACAGATGCCTTCTTTATAGAACGGTCAACCTGTCTCCTTTTAAAGTGATTTCGTATTTCTTCTCTTTTACGGTCTTGAACTTGAGCGTCTTGTCTCCGTATCTTACGTTGCAGGGAACCCCGGATTTGGAATGAATGATAGCTTTCTCCAGTTGTCCCTCTTTCCAGGAGACAGAAACCTCAAAATTCCCTTTGGCGCAGATTCCGCTTATCGAGCCGTTTGCCCAGGCATCCGGCAAAGCGGGAAGAAGTTGGATGAATCCCATGTGGCTTTGCAATAACATCTCGGTTATTCCTGCCGTACCGCCGAAGTTTCCGTCTATCTGGAAAGGCGCATGGGTATCCCAGAGGTTATCCAACGTACCGTTTTTCAACAAATTGCCGTACAGTTTATACGCATGGTTTCCGTCTTGCAGTCGTGCCCATTGGTTGAGTTTCCAACCCATGCTCCAGCCGGTAGCGCCGTCTCCGCGATGTTCCAGTACCACTTTGGCTGCCTGTGCAAGTTCGGGGGTAGTCACGGGAGAGATGGTATGTCCCGGATGCAATCCGAACAGGTGGTTGACGTGCCGGTGTTCATCTTTCGGATCGTCTATGTCGGTAGACCATTCCAGTAACTGGCCGTAGCGTCCTATGCGGTACGGAACGAGTTTGGTCAATACGTTTTCCCATTGCTTGCGCTCTTTGGCGTCCGTTCCGAGTACCTTGCTTGCCTGAATAGCGTCCAGTAATATTTCACGTACTACGGCATGCGCGAAAGTGACTCCCTCGTCCACCGGACCGTGTTCGGGAGAGGTGGAAGGCGCGGCGGTGTAAGTCCCGTCGGGCTTGTGCCACAAGTGGTCTACCGCAAACTGTGCGCTGCTTTTGATAAGGTCGTAGCCGATTTCCTTTAAGAATTTCGTGTCACGCGTATAATCATAATACTCCCATATATGCGTTGCCAGCCACGGACCGGCAGTAGGATTCAGGTTCCATGCCATAGATTTGCTGGATAAGGGAGCTGTGAATCCGAAGATATTGGCAGAGATGGACGCTGTCCACCCGCGGGCGTTGAAATAGGCTTGCGCTGTTTTCTCGCCAGGTTTTACCAGACTACGTATAAAGTCTATCAAAGGCCATGTACATTCCGGAAGATTGGTGGGGCACGCAGGCCAGTAGTTCATTTGAATGTTGATATTATTGTGGTAATCTACCCGCCACGGGCCGTCGGTATTGTTGTGCCACAATCCTTGCAGGTTGGCGGGCATATTGCCGGGGCGTGAACTGGCTATGAGCAGGTAACGTCCGAACTGATAGTATAATTGTTCGAGCTGATAGTCCGGCGTACCTTTCTTATAGTTAGCCAGTCGTTTGTAGGTCGGCAGGTTGGGACTGCCGATTTCCTGATTAATTTCAAAACGTACCCGATTGAACAGTGCGGTATAATCGGCTTCGTGATTACGATAAAGCTCGTCATAACCTTTTTTCAGGACATTGTTCATCATAGCCAGAGTCGTTTGTGACGGGTCGTTGCCGACGTAGGCTTTCGGGTCTTTGAAGTCCGGGGCAAAGTTCATCTTATAATCGGTGTCTGCCGTAAGCAGGAATACCACTTCGTCAGCATCCTTCACAATAATCCGGTCGTTTTCTGCTTTCAGTGTTCCCCCTTTGTGGATAGCTTTGATTCGGAAAGTGAATTTCATTCCGTTGTTATTGAGAACGCCGGTATATACTAATCCGTCGTTTCCATCTGCTTCCAGATGGCTTTTTGCTTCGTTGTTGGGACAATAGCTAAGTACAAGATTCTGTTTTCCGCCTTTGTCGGCAGTAAACTTCATGACCATAACGCTGTCTGGATAGGATATGAAGTATTTACGTTGATACCGTATCCCGTCTTTGTAAAATTGCACCACAGCCATCGCCGAATCCAACGACAGGATGCGGCGGTAATTGCTCATATTGATTTCGCTGAGTCCGGTTTCCACATAAAGCTCTCCCATCGTGGTAAAAGCACCGAAGCGGAACGGAGTCTCGTCTTTTTCTTCATAAGCTCCCAGCCCGTTGAAGTTTTCCTGCGTGAGATACCCCGCCTTTTTAGAATCCCCGTCCAGGAAAGCCTGCCGGATTTCTTTCAGTACACCTGACGACTGTTTGTTTACGTTCCAATAATACTCGGCGCCTTTGGCGGTATTCGGTCCACCTTTCCAAAGCGTCTTTTCATTCAGTGTGATTCGTTCCGCGGATATGGAGCCCATGATATTTGCTCCCAGACTACCATTCCCGATGGGTAGCGAACGGCTTTCCCATGTCTTGTCCGGATTCGCCCCTGTGCCCGAAGCGCGTAGCCAGACAGCTTGTCCGTCGAGATTGTTGGGAGTGTCGAACCATATGGAAAGTCCTTGTGTATAATCCACCGTTTCTATTGATGATGCAGTGAGTGAAAAGAGAGTGCAAAAAATAAGGAAGCAGAGTTTCTTCATAAGATGTATTATTTATAAGGAATGTGATGTGCAAAGGTATTGTTTTTTTAGGATTTCAGCGAACGGCCTGCTTTCGATTATAACCAATAAGCTTTTAAAAATCACCAAAAGTGCTTCTTTGTGTAGGTAGTAAGATGTTTCTAATGAGAAACTGTATGACGAAGGGCATAAGGACCTCATTGTAATATCGACCAAAATGAACATGTTTATAGATAAGGTCCGTAAGAAAGCAACGATGATGAATCCATTTCCTGTGGCAGCCCGCTTTGTTTCAATAATGCAACTTTCTTTATGACAGTTATTACCTAAACAGTTTCTGCTATAAATCTCATCCGGCTAATAGCATGAAAAAATAAAAGGATTTATGTCTGTCACTTCAATGCGGCAATCTTTCAACTTTCTTTCCCTTTCTTTGTTCTTTCTGCTGAAATATGCTACTTTTGTATTATCCTCATAGATATGAGAACTAAAGAAAGGAACAAATCATGGAAGAAGTAAAAAGAATCCCTTATGGAGTTTCCAACTTTGTGGAAGTGGTGGAGCAGAACCAATATTACGTGGATAAAACGATCTATCTGCCTTTGTTGGAAGAGCAACCCAGTAATTTGTTCTTTATCCGTCCCCGCCGCTTCGGCAAGAGCATCTTTCTGAGTATGCTCCGGGCTTATTATGACATCGCTCAAAGAGAAAAGTTCGATAAACGCTTCGGCAATCTATGGATAGGCAGTCGCCCTACACGGCTGCAAGGGACTTTCCAGATACTCTTTCTTGACTTTTCCCGTGCCAGCGGTGGTAGTGGTACGTTGGCCGAGAACTTCGACCGTTACTGCTGTATGGTCATGGATTTGTTCGGTATGTCCTATGAATCTTATTATTTTCCGGGATTTGCTCAGGAGATGAAAGCACAGCCCGATTTTGTAAGTAAACTGAATTATCTGAATCTTCATGCGGCTGAAACCGGAGCGCATCTTTATCTTATCATTGATGAATATGATAACTTCACCAATGTGGTGTTGAATGAGCAGGGCAAGGAAGTCTATCATGCGCTGACCCATGCTAGCGGCTTTTACCGTGAAATCTTCAAGAAGTTCAAAGGTATGTTTGAGCGCATCTTTATGACCGGTGTCAGCCCCGTGACGTTGGATGACTTGACTAGCGGATTTAATATCGGTTGGAATATCAGTACCAAGCACCAGTTTAATATGATGCTGGGATTCAGTGAAACGGATGTGCGTGAGATGCTCCAATACTATAAGGATGCCAGACAGTTGCCGGGCAATGTGGATATAAGTGCGATGATAGAGGAAATGCGTCCGTGGTATGACAATTATTGTTTTGCCGAAGAAAGTCTGGAACGTGACCCGAAGATGTTCAATTGTGACATGGTGCTCTATTATTTGCGCAACTATATGGATTTGGGCAAATCACCCAAAGAGATGATAGACCCCAACACCCGTACTGACTACAACAAGATGAAGAAACTCATCCGTTTGGACAAATTGGACGGTAATCGCAAAGGCGTGTTGCGCAAAATCACCGAAGAGGGGCAGATTATCACCACATTGACGACTACCTTTCCCGCTATTGATATCACCAAGCCGGAGATTTTTCCCAGTCTGCTCTTTTATTACGGTATGCTTACCATCACTGCTACTCGGGGCAACTATCTGGTGTTGAGTATTCCCAATAATAACGTGCGTAAGCAGTATTACGAATTTCTGTTGGAAGAATATCAGGATAACCGGCATATCAATCTGAATGACCTTGGCTTGATGTATTATGAAATGGCTTACGAAGGTCATTGGCGTGAAACGATGGAATTTATTGCTCATGCCTACAAGGAAAACTCTTCCGTGCGAAGCTCCATCGAAGGCGAGCGCAACTTGCAAGGCTTCTTTACTGCTTACCTGAGTACAAATGCCTATTACCTGATAGCTCCGGAACTAGAATTGAATCACGGTTATTGTGACCTGTTTCTTATGCCTGACTTGATACGCTATGACGTGAAGCACAGCTATATCATCGAACTGAAATACCTCTCCACCAAGGATTCCGAAGCGAAAGCCGAAGCCCAATGGCAAGAAGCTGTAGAGCAAATAAAAGGTTATGCCGTTGGTGCTAAGGTGCGTCAGATGGTGCACGGAACCGAGTTGCATTGTATTGTGATGCAGTTTCGCGGATGGGAACTGGAACGGGTGGAGGAAGTCATGCAGAAATAAGCTCAATTTATACTGTCATTTCTCATTTTAGGCAAAATATCTCTGTAATTCCCTTATTTCAACAAAGAGTTGTCTGATTGCCAGACTTTGTATGATAAACTAATTTATGCGCTAAATCTATATATTTAGCTTGGTAGGCATATATACTCACCACGTGGGCTTATGGTTGCTTACCTGTGGACTGGAAATATTTTAGACAGAAGAACATAAGAACAAAAGATAAAGCAGTTATGTGTAATTATTATTGTAATAAAATAAGTGTTAAAGATGACTCAACCTATTAAAATGGATAAACAAATTTCTTAAACATTCCAAACGAAGAGTATGATTCTGTAATATATTGATATATAGATATTTATCTTTTATCTTTTTCCCTTTAAAACCAACGACCTGTTGCACACCGAGAAACAAAGTGTTCGACACCGAGAAACACATCGTTTCTCGGTGTCGAACAAATCGATAGATAAGGCTCGGAGTATAGAATAAACAAATCGTCCGTCTTTTTCTATTTTATGGATTATTCCATAGATATATGCATCAATATATATTCCCATAATTACCCTATTGCATCTGAAATGTAATATTATAGAGTATGGTACCGATTTTAAACTAATTTTTTGAAAAACAATCATTCCCCCCGATGAAATGGTTTGATTTGGTGAAAAGTGAATATTTAATGGCTATTTTTAAAATAACTCTTTTTAAAAGCTACCCTACCTTTGTGACAAGAATGTTAGTCGGAAAAGTTATCCCGGTTCTTCATTCTTAAATCTAATGCCTGTGAGATTTATTTTGTTAGCTAATAGAAATATGAATCTTTATTATTAAATGTAGTATTATGAAAAAAAAGAAGCTTATGAAGAAACAAAGCTGCTTTGTTGTTCTTTTGATGATGCTCCTGTTATTTCCTTCGGGAGCGTTTGCGCAGCAACAAATGATTAAAGGACAAGTGGTGGATGATAAGGGGGAAACCATTATTGGAGCTACGGTCATGGTAAAAGGGGCAAAAGAAGGTACGTTGACCGATATTGACGGTAACTTTTCTGTCAAAGGTAAAGTCGGCAATACCTTATCTATCTCTTATGTCGGTTTTTCTCCTCTCGAAGTAAAAGTGACAAAACTTGAAGGTAATCGTTTCATATTAAAGGAAGACTCGAAACTTCTTGATGAAGTCGTTGTGGTGGGTATGGACAAGCAGAAACGTAATACCATTACGGCTGCTGTGTCTACTGTAGCTTCCGATGCTATAGTCAATCGTCCTGTAACCGATTTGACCAGTGCCCTTCAAGGTAATGTAGCCGGTCTGAATTTTGTGACCGACGCAGCTCCTGACGGCGTTGGTGGTGAAACAGGCGCGGAAATCAAGTTCAATATCCGCGGTGTCGGTTCTATTAATGGTAACGGGGGCGAGCCTTATGTATTGGTGGACGGAGTGGAACAAAGCCTTCAGAACGTAAATCCAAATGATATCGAAACAATTAGTGTATTGAAAGACGCTTCTGCCGCTGCCGTATATGGTGCACGTGCCGCTTATGGTGTGGTATTAGTAACTACAAAAAGTGGTCGGCAGGAAAAGACACGGGTTTCTTATCGAGGCACAGTAGGTTTTAGTTCACCTATCAATATGCCGGAGATGATGAACTCTCTTGAGTTTGCTAAATATGTGAACGAACGGAATGATAATGATGGCGTGAATCATAAATTTTCTGACGCTCTTATAGAGAAGATGGAAGGATTCATGAAGAACCCCTATTCAGCAGAATTTCCAGGTATAGGTCCCAATCAAAACGGGACAGACTGGGCTTCTTCAATGGATGCGGTATATGCGAATACAGATTGGTTTGATTATTATTTTAAAGATACTGCTATTCGTCATTCACATAACCTGAGTGTAACCGGAGGTTCGGAAAAGTTCAACTATTATGTAGGTTTGGGTTACACTTATCAGGATGGTTTACTTGACAAGGTAGATGATAACCTGAGCAAATATAATGTAAATACGAAATTCCAGATTATAGCCAATAAATGGTTGAAGTTCAATTTCAATAATAATATAACATTGAGTATCCTTAAAAGGCCGATGGCCAACCAGACCATCTTTTATGGAACTCTTGGACAAACAATACCAAATGCTCCTACTCATTATCCGATTGATTCGGAATATAATGATGCTTCTGAGTTCCGTTATCTAAAAGAATCCCATTATGTACAGAACCGCATATCCGATGCAATGTCTTTTGCTGCTACCATTACCCCGTTACCGGGTTGGGATATTGTAGGGGAAATGAAAGTACGTTTTGATGTAGAAGACAACAGTTTCAAACGTGGATACCCTACAGTAGAAAAACCTGATGGAGAGTTAAAGGTTGACATAGGTACCAAGCAGGGATATGTATATCCGGGTATGGAATGGAAGAATTCCAAATGGGGTTCTTATACTCGCGGTAATGCATTTAATTATTATCTTTCTCCGAATGTATCGACATCTTACGTCCATACATGGGGAGAACACTACTTCAAGGCTATGGCAGGTTTTCAGATGGAGTTGCAGGAAAACTCCAATGGTTTCACTTATAAGGATGGAATTTTAGGTAGTGATATTTATTCATTTGCGAACTCCAATGGTACATTGTCTGCCGGTGAAGACCGTACTCATTGGTCCACAATGGGTATGTATGCCAAGTTGAACTGGAATTATCAGGAGACATATTTTCTGGAATTCAGTGGACGTTATGACGGTTCTTCCCGTTTTGCTCCCGGAAACCGTTGGGGATTCTTTCCTTCCTTCTCTGCCGGTTATGATATAGCTCGCACAAACTATTTCAAATCATGGAATCTTCCATTTTCCCAGTTGAAGTTGCGTGTTTCTTACGGACGCTTGGGTAATCAGAATGGCGCCGGATTGTATGATTATCTTGGAGTGATGGATTTGGTGTCAAACTCATCCAATGCTTGGTTACTGCCGGGAGTAAACGCCACTCCTGCCAAAGGAATGATTGCCAAAACTCCGAAAATGGTCAGTCCTTATATTACCTGGGAGAAGGTGGATAATGCCAATTTAGGTCTTGACCTGCTGTTATTGGATAACCGTCTGACAATAACTGCTGATATTTACCAGCGTACAACGCATGATATGATTGGTCCGGCTGAAGCAATTCCGGCTATCGGAGGTATCAGTAAAGACGACCGTGCAAAAGTAAATAATGCGACTCTCCGTAATCGTGGTTGGGAGTTGTCCGTCAATTGGCAGGATCAATTGAAATGCGGATTCAGTTATGGTGTCGGTTTTAATATATCCAATTACAAGGCAGTAGTCACGAAGTATAATAATCCTGAAGGACTGATATTCAATAACCATACCGGTCTGGCACGTAACAGAGGGTATTATGAGGGAATGGACATCGGTGAGATTTGGGGATATGAAGCTAATGATCTTTTCATGACTAACCGTGAAGTGGATGAATATTTGAGAACGGTAGACCTTAGCTTCTTTAAAGCTGACAACCAGTGGCAACGCGGTGACGTAAAATATATCGACTCCAATGGTGACGGGAAGGTAGACCCGGGAAAAGGAACTTTGGCGGATCATGGTGATTTGAAAGTAATCGGTAATACAACCCCTAAATATTCTTTCGGTATTAATCTGAATGCAGGCTATAAAGGATTTGGAATATCAGCTCTTTTCCAGGGAGTAGCCAAGAGACAATTCCCGATGGCAGGTGCTACTTACCTGTATGGAGGAAATTGTTACTTCAAAGAGCATCTTGATTATTTCAATGCATGGCATCCTGATGGATATTTACCACGCCTGACAGATAATTCTAAAGACAAAGAAGTGAATATAGGCTATAATACAACTCGTTATTTACTCAATGCAGCTTATATGCGTCTGAAGAACTTGACAGTCTCTTATTCTTTCAAACCACAATTGGTGGAAAAGATTGGCTTGAGTAATTTGAAAGTATATTTCACTTGCGATAATCTGTTTACAATTTCCAAGTTGCCGCAACAGTTTGACCCTGAAACACTGAATCAGGTGAATGGTTGGGTAGGAGGTAGTAATGCTTCTGCTCCCGCCCTTACTTCACCGCTGACTGCAAATGGTAACGGGCGAGTTTACCCATTGAACCGGAACTTTGTATTTGGAATTGACATCACATTTTAATTAGAGAGGAACATCATGAAAAAGAAAATAATTATACTGACTGCTTTTATAGGGCTGGTGTTGTCCGCTTGTTCCGACTTTTTGGATCGGCAACCGTTGACAATGCCTGAAAACGAAGGCTTCCTGGCTGGTCGCGAACAAGTAGAGAACTATATCAATGCTTTATATACTTCATTGCCGGCTCCGACGCAATATGGAATGAGTGTCCGTGGTGAAGAGGTGAACAGCGATAACATTTTGGCTGAAAAATATGACAGACGCCTGAATGGTGAGAATAATCAGTTCAGTGGCTCGACCGATTGGGAAAAAGGCTATCAGAACCTGCGTAATGTCAACTACTTCTTTCACTATTATAAAGTTGATGCAGGACTTGAGACTGCTGAAGTACTCTCGCTTAGAGGAGAAGCCTATTTTTTGCGTGCTTATTGGCATTTCTACCTGCTCACCCGTTTTGGAGATATACCTATAATGGATGATTTTTGGGATGAAAACGCTACGGTAGCCGGCTTACAGAAACCTGCGTCCAAGCGTGCGGATGTTGCCCGTTTTATATTGAATGACTTGAAGGCCGCTATCGGTGAAATTCCGGAAGCACGTGCAAATTTATTTACGCGTAGTAAATATCAGGGACTGCGTATCAGTAAGGAGGCCGCTACTATTTTGGCTATGCGGGTGGCGCTTTATGAAGGTTCGTGGGAGAAATACCACAAAGGTACTAAGTTTGCAACGGAAGACAATTCTACGGAATTTTTTCAGGAAGTATTGAACTGGGGAGACCAGCAACTTTTTACTGCTGGCTTGACATTGAATACGAAAGACACTGATAAGGAGTATGTAAATACCGAAGATGCTTTTGCACACTTATTTAATAAGGAAGATCTTTCTCAAATACCGGAAGCTGTTCTGTGGAAAAAGTATTCAGTGGCTGATGGTGTCTTTCATAATTTGGGTGGTTTACTCGCTTCAGGAGCAGTAGATGGCCAGGGACCGTCCGGCCTGTCAAAGTCATTGGTGGATAACTATTTAAATGCCGATGGAACTTTTATTAATCCCAAAGACGAGAAGTTCAAGGATTTTAATGAAACATTTGAGGGACGGGATGCGAGACTTCTCGTTACAGTAATGCATACCGGATGTAAATATCGCTCTAATGCAGGTTCTTCTTCCAATAAGCCGATGAATGTGAGGGCTTATGATGCGACAGGCACTGATGATGAAATGAAAGAAAAGAATAAAGATATTGTCTCTCCTAACTTGAACGGCGACGGTAATAGCAAGAGTGTTACCGGATTCCATATCAGATTAGGTATTGACACTACTTATGTGGAAGGGAATACGCAGACTGGCATTATCCTGTTCCGGTATGCGGAAGGATTACTTTGTTATGCTGAAGCAGCGGCAGAATTGGACAAATGGAGCGACGATGTATTGAACAAAACATTGAAACCCTTGCGCGAAAGAGCAGGCGTGACATGGATAGAGCCGCAAGCAGATGCTAATTTCCCATTTACCGGGCTTACTCCCTTGATACAGGAAATTCGTCGTGAAAGACGTTCGGAACTGGCACTTCAGGGATTCCGTCTGGACGATCTGATGCGTTGGGCGGAAGCCGGAACATTGAAAGGAATCAACGGTCGTGGCAGGGGTGCATATCTGGGCGAAGAGAGTGTCCTTTACAAAAGCTTTTCACCCAAAGGGCGCGAATCATTGGAATTGGTGTTGAAAGATAACGACGGGTGGATGGATCCGTTACAGCAATATTTGCCTGAGGGTTACCTTTTCGACCTGAACCGGGATTATTTATTACCGATACCACCAGATGAACTGCAATTAAACCATGAATTGAAACAGAATCCGGGCTGGGGAGATGTTAGCGAATAAGTATCTCAATTTAATAAATTACACAATTATGATAAAAAGAATACTATATACATTTTTACCTGTTTGCCTGCTTTCAATAGGTTTTGCAGGGTGCGAGGACGATGCGGTAGAACCACTGCCGGAAACTGTACCTTTAATAGTGGAATCAAGTGCCAAGAGCTTTGTAATGGGTGAAGAGCTTACCCTTACTTTGAAAGTGAATGACGCTAAGAATCCGGAACGTGTGACAAACGAAGATTTTGATATTTATCTGACTGCTAAGGACGGAGAAAAAGATGTATCAAAGACAGCCTTTAAAGCATTTCCTTCAATGGTTACCTTCCCGAAGGGAGTCAGTTCTTTTGATATAAAACTACCGATTACAGAAAGTGGAATTAAGCCCAAACAAAAGTTGTATGTGAATGTAATGTCGTTTGTACGTGGCTATACGGTGACTAATCCAACTCAATCGATTGTTATTTCTGATCTCCATTACACAGTTGTATCAATAAAAAATAATTCGGACAGGGTTATTGACGAAGGTGATGAGTTTACTATTTTGGCAGAAGTTCCTGTGCCGGTCACGGATGATATGGACATCCATATCACTGTACCTGATGAGCAAAAAGATTTCTATGTAACGTTACCCCCCGCCACATTGACGATAAAGGCAGGAGAAAAATCTGCAGAAGTGAAAGTTAAAACTAAACACAATATGGAACCTACTAAAACGGAAACGCTGACTTTGAATTTTACGACCGTTTCTGCAGTTCATCCGTTGGATAATGAAACATTGGAAGTTACGATGAAGGACCTCGAAGCTGAAAAGGGAGATGGGATTCTGGATGAACGTTGGGTTTACGAACGTCCGGGAATTGCATTTGCTTCAAGTGGCAGGTTGGCAGCAGCCAAGACACAATATGGAGATGATAAGGTTGTTGAAATGAAAGAACTGGATCCGCATCCCAATACAGATTTAGCTACGGCAGGCTGGAAGTTCTACAATGCATGGGAATTCCATAGTTTCGGAAATACAGGTGATATGTGGAATACTAATGGTGCAGGTAATTCATGGGGTAATAAAGTTCCTCTGTTTTTGGCAGATCGTAATACGGTGATTGTACAGAATCATGCGGCTTGTGTCAATGTGCAATTCTCTAATATAACCGATCAAGGATATCTGAAGATGATAGAAATGAAAGTTCCGTCGAAGGGTACAGGGCCGGCAGCAGGAAAAGATAGGGATTATGGTACTGCTGCTTTCTATGGATGTGGAGTTAATACTACATATAAAGCTAATAGTCAGTTAATATCAGAAGGTTGCAGAATGGAAATTCGTGCCCGGCTTCGTGGTGAGAAAAATGGCTTTAACATGGGGATTTGGCTGATATCTGATGAGTCGGGTAAATATAATACTTACACGGAAGTTGATATTCTCGAAAATCCGACAGGTCCTGTTACAGGAAATAAAGCGCATCAGACATTCCATACGGGAATTTCAGGAACCGATAAAAAAACTCAAACTGCAAATCATACGATAAATATAAATGAATGGAACATTTATTGGTTTGAGTGGCGTTCTGATTCGGAAGTCGCACTGGGCATTAATGGGCAAGAGACTGTATGCTATAAAAAAGCTGATTGTCCTGCAGGCTATTGGACTTTTACAGATGAACAAAACTTAAATGGGTTGAAATTTATTCTTACCATGGGAGCACCTAATAAATGGGGGCTTGGAGGTGGAACTGAGGTTAATGGTGTATGGTCTCCTGATGCCGGCTGGGATTCTGGTTTTGCAAGCTATGATAATTATGAACGGGATCGTGATAATAATGCTATTCCTCGTTTGGAAATAGATTGGGTTCGTACTTATATAAATAAATCTTCAGTAGCAGAGTATGACCAAGGTAGAAATAGGCATACAGGAACGAAGTTTTATTAATTCTTAGTTGCCTTAATCAAATTTCGCAAGTGCCTTATTCAGTCTTCAATAAAAAGGGGCAAAGAGGTACTTGCGATTTTTTTAATAAATAAACTGACTGTCAAACCATGACGAAATACATCTTAATCATTTGTATGCTGTTTGCATCCATATCGGGTGCATGCGCGGACAACTTGACATCACCCCCTGTTTCAATAGTTCCCCGTCCGGTGCAGGTCGTGCCGGGCGAGGGTAACTTCACCTTCTCCGCCCGAACCTTGTTTTCGGTAGAGAACCATGAGCAGGCTGTCATCGTCCGCAACTTTATAAACTTATTCAAGAGAAGTTCGGGAATAACCCCACAGTTGGCAATAGGTAGCAGTGAGAAGAGTCATGTCCGTTTTACGACTGACTCTTCTTTAAAAAGCGAAGCCTACCAGTTGGAGATTACTCCGGAGCAGATACAAGTAAAAGCATCGGATATAAAAGGCTTTTTCTATGCATTGCAGACCATCCGCCTGCTGTTGCCGTCGGCTGTCGAAGGCAACCGTCGGGTTGAGAATATCCAATGGAGCATTCCCGCGGTAACCATTCAGGATGAACCGCGCTTCGGCTATCGGGCATTGATGCTGGATGCCGCCCGCTTCTTCATTCCCAAAGAGAACGTGTTGCGTATCATCGACTGCATGGGCATGCTCAAAATCAATACGCTTCATTTCCACCTCACGGATGATAACGGCTGGCGGGTAGAAATCAAGAAATATCCCCGCCTGACGGAAGTGGGTGCATGGAGAGTGAACCGCATGGATGTTCCTTTCTATTTCCGCCGTAACGCCGAACCGGGAGAACCGACCCCTATCGGAGGATTCTATACGCAGGAAGACATCAAGGAAATGGTGGCATACGCTGCCGACCGCCAGATAGAGGTTATCCCCGAAATAGATATGCCCGCCCACAGCAACGCCGCACTGGCTGCCTATCCGCAACTGGCTTGCCCTGTGGTGAATAGTTACATTGGAGTCATTCCGGGCTTGGGCGGAGGAAGTTCGGGAGTGATTTACTGTGCCGGAAACGACAGCGCCTTTACATTTCTGCAAGATGTTCTGGACGAAGTGATGGAATCTTCCCCTCGCGATATATTCATTTGGGAGGAGATGAGGCGCAGAAAGGATTCTGGAAGAAATGCCCGCTTTGCCGGCAGCGCATGAACAAAGAGCATCTTGCCGACGTAGAAGATCTGCAAGGTTATTTCATGAAACGGATGAGCGACTATGTACGCAGCAAGGGACGCGAAGTGATAGGTTGGGACGAACTGACAAACAGCAGTTTCCTGCCCGAAGGCGTTATTATTCAAGGTTGGCGCGGACTCGGCGCGGCTGCCTTGAAAGCTGCTGAAAAAGGACACCGGTTCATTATGACTCCTGCCCGCATCATGTACCTGATCCGCTATCAGGGCCCGCAATGGTTTGAACCCCAGACCTATTTCGGCAATAACACACTGAAGGACGTCTACGATTACGAACCTGTGCAGGCGGACTGGAAACCGGAATATGCTTCCTTACTTATAGGCGTACAGGCATCCCTATGGACGGAGTTCTGCAACAAACCGGAAGATGTGGACTATCTGCTCTTTCCCCGTCTGGCCGCCCTTGCGGAAGTGGCATGGACGAAGAAAGAACGCAAGGATTGGACTTCATTCCTGAAAGGACTGGATGTCTATAATGAACATCTGACAGCTAAAGGTATCGTCTACGCCCGTTCGATGTACAACATCCAGCATACGGTCACTCCAAACGACGGGATGCTCGAAGTGAAACTGGAATGTATCCGCCCCGACATGGAGATACATTATACGACGGATGGAAGCGAGCCTACGGCAACTTCACCGCTCTACGAAAAAATAGTGCCTGTAAAAGAGCCGCTTACACTGAAAAGTGCTACTTTTGCGCAAGGCAGGCAGATGGGAAAAACATTGATACTCCCTGTCCGGTGGAACCTGGCTACCGCCAAACCTGTATCGGGAGACAGTCCGTCTGTAAAGCTCCTGACGAACGGAATACGTGGAAGCTTGAAATATTCGGATTCCGAATGGTGCACTTGGAATGATAATGATTCCGTCTCTTTTACAATTGACCTGCTGAAGCCGGAAACGCTGAACACATTGACATTGGGCTGCATCACGAACAATGGGATGGCTATCCATAAGCCGTCGTCCGTGAAAGTGGAAGTTTCGGATGACAACTCTAGTTTCTGCGAAGCTGCCATGCGGAGTTTCACGCCCGAAGAGATTTTTCGTGAAGGAAACTTTATAGAAAACTTGCCGTTGAAGCTGAGAGGTACACAAGCGCGTTACGTACGTGTGACAGCCAAAGGCCCGGGAGTTTGTCCGGCATCTCATGTACGGCCGGGACAGGTGTCGAGAATCCTTTTTGACGAAATGATACTGGAATAAGGCAAAGGGTACAAACATGAATAAAGCGACATTGGATAAAACGATAATCAAGTTTATACAAAAGCTATACTTATGAAAAACAAATTACCGGAAAACAATTCCATCCGTCTTGCCTCATTGGATATTCTAAGAGGTTTCGATTTATTTCTCCTGGTCTTTTTTCAACCTGTATTCGTGGCATTGGCACGGCAGATGAATATGTCATTTCTCGATAGCATACTTTATCAGTTTGACCATGAGGTTTGGGAGGGATTCCGTTTCTGGGATTTGGTAATGCCGCTTTTCCTCTTTATGACGGGAGCTTCCATGCCGTTCTCACTATCGAAGTATATAGGGACTACGGGAAGTTATTGGCCTGTGTATCGGAGAATCCTGAAGCGTGTTTTTCTCCTGTTTATCTTCGGAATGATTGTTCAGGGAAACCTGCTCGGTCTGGACGCCACGCATCTTTATTTGTATTCCAATACATTGCAGTCTATTGCTGTCGGTTATCTTATTGCTGCGGTCATTCAGTTGCACTTCCCGTTCAAGTGGCAGGTAGGGATAACGTTGCTACTCCTTCTCGTCTACTGGGTTCCGATGACGTTTTTGGGGGATTTCACACCGGCGGGGAACTTTGCGGAACAAGTGGACAGATGCGTTTTAGGGCGATTCCGTGACGGTGTTTTCTGGAATGAGGACGGAACCTGGAGCTTCTCGCCATCCTACAACTATACATGGATGTGGAGCAGCCTGACATTCGGAGTGACCGTCATGCTCGGAGCGTTTGCCGGAAAGATAATGAAAGAGGGCAAGGCAAATCGGAAAAGGGTGGTGCAGACGTTGCTAGTTGTCGGACTTGCTCTTGTTGGCCTGGCGTTACTGTGGAGTTTGCAGATGCCTGTTATCAAACGTATCTGGACAGGCAGCATGACCCTGCTTTCCGGCGGCTATTGCTTTCTGCTGATGGCATTGTTCTATTACTGGATTGATTATAAAGGATATACCCGGGGATTGAACTGGCTGAAAGTGTATGGCATGAATTCCATTACGGCGTATCTGCTGGGCGAAGTTGTGAATTTCCGTTGCGTTGCCGCTTCGGTCAGTTACGGGCTCGAACAATATCTGGGTGGTTATTACTCCGTATGGCTTACCTTCGCCAATTATCTGATTGTCTTTCTCCTGTTGAGGGTGATGTATAAGCGCGGATTATTTTTAAAGGTTTGATAAATGAAAGAATAAAAATAGTATGATTAAACGAATATATTTGCTGTTGATGTTGTTTGGAGGATGTTTGTTTTCCATGAGGGCAGCTGTAAAGGAAGAGATTTATGTCAATCATATAGCAGATACTGTGGAGATTGGCAATGAATTCCTCGCTCGCAAGTTTCTGGTGAAGAATGATAAAGTCCGCACGTGCATGATTGAAAATAAGCGTATGGGGAAGGAAGTTTCCCGTATTATTCCCGAAACCATTTCGGAGGATTTTATCATCCGTACGTTGAGTGCGGATTCGGTCGTTGCGGATATTCATTCTTCTGATCTTTTCTTGCAGAGAGTACAGGTCACGGATGAAGGGAAGAACGGCAAGAAGCTGGTTTTCCATTATAAGGGCTTCCGCCATCAGGAGGTGGACTGGCAGGTGGACATGGTTCTTACATTGGAGGAAGGGAAGCACTATATGAGGAAATATCTGGAGATTACCGTCCCCGATTCGCAACGCCATCTGGCGCGTCTGGATTATATTGATTTCGAGCCGATGAGCCTTCCCGAAGGATATGCTGTCTGGACGCATCCGGTGATGGAACAGGGAGTGGGCGGTGTCAGCGGATATTACATCTCTTTGGGGCAACCGGTGTACATACAGGGCATGTTCTTCGGACTTGAATTTCCGGCTTCGGAGACGGAGATTGAGGGTGATCGGAAAGTACGTATCCGCTATTATTCGGGAAAGAGCTTTGAGATGCTTGCTTCGGAAGGCCGTCTGGCGGACAGCGGGACGTTTACCACCTGGAAAGAAGTGACCGGTGCCACCCGCAGTACGGATATGGATGTCATTCAGACGGACTTTTTCAGTTATATCCATGATATTTCCGTTCCGGTCGACTTCCGTATCCAGTACAATTCATGGTATGACTTTATGCTCGACATCAACGAGAACAATATCCTCGACTCTTTCCGTGAAGTGGAACGCGGACTGACGCAGAACGGAGTTCGTCCGATTGACTCTTATGTGGTGGACGACGGTTGGAATGCTTACGGTCCGTGGCAGGAAGAGAACAAGGCCAAATTCTGGTCGTTCAACAGCAAATTCCCGAACGAACTGTCCACCCCTTCGGATTTGTCACACCGTTTGTCCTCTAATTTCGGATTGTGGCTGGGCCCCCGCGGAGGTTATAATTATTATATCAAGTTCGCGCGGTTTCTGGAAGAAAACGGGAATGGAAAACTGAACTGCAACTCAAGTGATATTTGCACCAACCATAAGGTGTACTGCGAGAAACTGAAAATGTTTTTTCTGGACTGCCAGCAACGGTTTGACGTGAATTACTGGAAACTGGACGGTTTTCTGGTTCGTCCGCCGCAACCCGACCCGCAGGGGAATTATATCTCCGGCGGTTATCAGGGAATGTGTTATGTCACCGAGCATTGGGAACGTTGGATTGATATATTTCAGGCGATGCGCGACCAGCGCGGGGCGAAAAGGAATGATTTGTGGATTAACCTGACGTGTTATGTCAACCCCAGCCCGTGGTTCTTGCAATGGGGAAACTCCGTGTGGATGCAGAACTCGCAGGACATCGGGCGGTTGAACGTAAAACGCCCGTCACAGCTTGACCAACTTTTGTCTTACAGGGACGACCGTTATTTCGATTTTGTGAAGACACGCGCGTTCCAGTTCCCTTTGGCGCATCTTTATAACCACGACCCGATTTATGGCAATACCGCCAATCTCGCCGGAAAGATGGATGATGATGAATTCCGCACTTACCTGATGATGATGGCTACCCGCGGCAGTGCTTTCTGGGAACTTTATTATAGCTATAACATGATGAACGAGGGGCAGAAATGGGTGATAAATGCCGATGTACTGCACTGGATTAACGACAACTATGAGACTCTGAAACATGCTAAACTGATAGGACAGACTCCCGCAAAAGGAACTCCTTACGGCTATTCGGCATGGTCGGGACAGGAAGGGATTATTTCTGTCCGCAACCCGTCCGATGAAGTGAAAGAGTTTACCTTCCCGCTCGACCGCACTATCGGAATGCCTGAAGGATTGAAAGGATTGCATCGTACCTATGTGTGGGCGTACCGGACGGATGAACAGAAGGCAGAGGACACGGAGAACCATTTGTTTGATTATGGCGGACAAATCTCCCTTAGTTTGCAGCCGGGTGAAGTGCGGATTTGGAAATTCAGTACCGTGCCTGATAAGGAAGCCCCTGCTCTGCGGATAGTGAAGACCACCTCTCCGACTTCCCTGACGGTCGAGCTTAATGAGCCTGTGATACTGAAAGACGGAATATTTTCCGTTTCGGGAAATGAGGTAACCGCTACTTCGCTTTCAGCGGACAGGCGTGTCGTGACACTAACATTGGCTCGTGAAATGAGAGAAGATGATAAATACCGCCTGAATATTTCGGGAGTGACAGATGACGCAGGAAATACGGAAGCATTGCGCACCGCTTTTTTCTATTTCGAGAATCAGGAGATACCTGTTTTGACAGGAGTCAGTGGCAGCGGGGATTTTAATCTGTCTTTCTGTTTGAAAACCGATAAGAACGCTGTTTCCTTGTTGCGTCAGGGAAAAGACATTTTGGTGGATTTGGATGCGGAAGGGCGGCTTGTATTCGTGGTAAAAGGGTTGAAAGTCGTATCCGGACAGGCTGTTGATGATGATAAAGAGCGCATTGTGTCTTTATGCCGTGAGAAGAATGGAATGTTGAAAATCTATCTGAATGGTGAATTGGAGCAGTCGGTTTATGATGTGGCAATAGTGAATCCGAATATTAAAGCAACTCCGGTTATTGTAAATGCTTCATTAGAGAATACTCTCGGACAGTTGAAGATTATGAATCGTGCGCTTGATTATAAAGAAAACAAGAACATGGTTCTGAAATAAAAGAGGTTGTGACTGTATCAAATAGAGGTCAGCATGATAGAATAAATGATGATAATATCCTGTTTGCAGGAGATATAGATGCTGTGTGTTGGATATATAGATCCAACACGCAGGTCATATATGCCGTACACATTGGATCTATATGTCCAATACGCACGGTATATATGGCTTACAGGCTTACAAGTAGCTGATAAACAGCACTATTTTACCAGACTTTTTGCCCTCTCCAATGCTACATTGATATTCGGGCAGATATTCTCTTTTCCCAGCAACTCGTAGAATCCGGCTTTTTCCAGTACATTATGCACGTTCTCGTTGACTCCGGAAAGGATAACGGTAGTCTTTTCCTTCTGTGACATTTCGCAGAGAGTAGTCAGGTTGTGAATCCCTGTGGAATCGATGAACGGAACCTTGCGCATACGGATGATACGTACTTTGGGGCGGTCTCCCAGTTGTGTCATTGTCTCTTCAAACTTGGTAGCGATACCGAAGAAATAAGGGCCGTTGATTTCGTATACCTCTATGCCTTTGGGAATCATCAGGTTTTCTTCGTGTACGGCAATATCCGATTCCTTGTTCGGGTCAATCTCGTCGGTAATCACCGAGATTTCGGTAGTCTCCATGACACGCTTCATAAAGAGGACGCAGGCAATGACCAATCCTACCTCGATAGCGACAGTCAGGTCGAAGATAACGGTCAGGAAGAACGTGATAAGCAGTACGGTAACGTCCGATTTCGGATTCTTCAGTAAAGCTCTGAATACACGCCATCCGCTCATGTTGTAAGATACGATGACCAGTACGCCGGCAAGGCATGCCATCGGAATATATTGTGCGAGTGGCATCAGGAAGAGCAGAATCAACAGCAATACTACTGCATGAATGATTCCGGCTATCGGTGTCTTACCCCCGTTGTTGATATTCGTCATGGTACGGGCGATAGCACCTGTGGCGGGAATACCTCCGAACAAAGGGGCTATGATATTGGCTGCTCCCTGTGCGATCAGTTCTGTATTGGAATCGTGGCGGTCGCCTATCACACCGTCGGCTACAGTGGCAGACAGCAGGGATTCGATAGCTCCCAATACGGCAATGGTGATAGCCACCGGAAACAATTCCCTGATAGCTTCCCAATCCAGCGCAGGCACAACGGCATCGGGCAACTCTGATTTAATGGTGAAGCGGTCACCGATGGTCTGGATGCAGTCGATTCCTCCGAAGGTTTTCATCAGGTAAACGGCTACCGTGACTACGATGATGGCAATCAGCGAGCCGGGAATTTTCTTTGAGAACTTCGGAGTGATAGCGATGATAATAATGCTGACAATACTAACGATGGTATTCCACCAGTTGATTGTATCGAAGTGACGGAAATAAATCATCCACTTCCCGACGAAGTCTCCCGGCACTTTCTCGTCTCCGAAAGATAAACCGAAAATATCGGCGATTTGGGTCGTGAAAATAGTGACAGCGATACCGCTGGTAAATCCGACGATGATAGGATAAGGGATGAACTTGATAACTGCTCCGAGCTTGAATACTCCTAATAATACAAGGAGTACGCCCGCCATCAGAGTGGCTACAATCAGTCCGGCCTCTCCGTATTGTTGTATGATGCCATAGATAATGACGATAAATGCTCCTGTGGGACCGCCAATCTGGACTTTGCTGCCACCCAACAGGGAAATGATGAATCCCGCAATGATAGCGGTGATAATACCTTTTTCGGGCGAAACTCCCGAAGCGATACCGAAAGCAATAGCCAGAGGAAGCGCCACGATACCTACGATAATGCCGGCCATCAGGTCCGCCATAAACGTTTCTTTCGAATAATTCTTTAGACAAGAAACCAGTTTGGGTTTAAATTCAAATAGCTTCATTTTTAGATGTTGTTATACGTATATTCCGTCTTTTTTGTAAAGTAGATGTTGCAAAATTAGATAAAATAATCGAAATAAGTATGTTTTTGAACATACTATTTGTCTGTTGATAGATTTCATCAATGAGGCAATCGATTTTATTCATCAAAAAAAGATGGTTTATTATGAACAAATCGCTTATATTTGCGTTATAAATAGTACGACAAGTTACGTTTGGTAATCAACCAATTTTAAAATAGATTAGAATTATGGCTAAGAGTATTAAAGGAACTCAAACAGAGAAAAATCTGTTGACTTCATTCGCAGGAGAATCACAGGCAAGAATGCGTTACACTTATTTCGCAAGTGTGGCTAAAAAAGAAGGCTACGAACAAATTGCAGCTATTTTCACTGAAACTGCCGATCAGGAAAAAGAACATGCAAAACGTATGTTTAAGTTCCTCGAAGGCGGTATGGTAGAAATCACTGCCAGCTATCCGGCCGGTGTAATTGGTAATACACTTGAAAATCTTCGCGCTGCCGCAGCGGGTGAACATGAAGAATGGTCACTGGATTATCCTCACTTTGCTGATGTGGCAGAACAGGAAGGTTTCCCGATGATTGCTGCTATGTACCGCAATATCTCCATCGCAGAAAAAGGTCACGAAGAAAGATATCTTGCCTTCCTGAACAATATCGAAAATATGACTGTATTCGCTAAAGAAGGCGAAGTGGTATGGCAATGCCGTAACTGCGGTTACATTGAAATCGGTAAGGAAGCTCCCGAAGTTTGTCCGGCATGTCTGCATCCACAGGCTTATTTCGAGGTGAAGAAGGAAAACTATTAATCTACGGATGGATAGATAAATCTCGGATGATTTAGATAAAGAAAATGCCGCTTGCAGTAATCTACAAGCGGCATTTTTTGGTAACGAGAAATACAAATTGCTATCTGAATGACAGATTGGCAGGATTTATCTATTGATTCCGGTAATCCTTGGGAGATACACCGTATTGCTTTAAAAACTCCCGATAGAAATAAGATTTATTAGAGAATCCACATTTGAACATAATCTCGGATACGGTCAACTTGGTTGTCCTTAATAACTTGGCTGCATATTCCAGTCTGATGCCTCGTACAAATTCACTCGGAGTCTTATCTATTATTTCTTTGAACTTCCGATACAAGGTAGCTTTGCTCACTCCTACAAATTCGGCAATAGAAGAAGGGCTTAATAACTCATCATCTATATTATTCTTTATGAAGTCTGTTACATTCTGTATTAATTCTTCGTCTTCCGGATGAAGAACAATCCCGTCTTTCACTTTCACAGAAGACATGCTGGAATTGAAATAGTCCTTTAAAAGCATTTGTCTCGACAGCAGATTCTCTATGGTGGATATAACCTGCCTCGGGTGAAATGGTTTGACGATATAAGCATCCGCACCATGGTTAAAGGCATTAATCTGGTCTTCTACAGAAGCCTTTGCCGATATTCCTATGATCGGAATATAACTTGTTTTCAACTCGGATTTCAATTTATTAATCAAGCTCAAGCCGTCCATATTGGGCATGACAATATCACTTATAATAATATCAGGATGATTATGTTCTATCTCTTTCAAAGCCTCCACGCCGTCTTTTGCTTCGTGTATCACATAATCAAAGAGGACATCTTTCAGCAGGTCTCTGATATTCTTTTCATCTTCCACTATCAGTATGACAGTATCTTTGCGAGGGGATAAGTGATCCTGCCCGTTCTTTTCTTTCTGCAACGAATCTTTTTCATCCGTTACAACAAGTGAATGATCGGATGGCAAAGAAGGAATCACGACTGAAAATTCAACACTTTTTCCCAGTTCACTATTTACACTTATCTGCCCGCCTAATAATTCAACCAGACTCTTTGTTAGATTTAAACCTATGCCATTGCTGACAGAGTTACCCAATTTAGGAGTATCAAATATCTTATACTTATCAAATATCTCTGCCATCTGTTGTTCTGTTAATCCCTTACCGGAATTTCTTACGAGCAAGTATAAGGTTTTATCAGGCTCATTTTGTGATATCTCAACATGAATATATCCATAACGAGGAGTATATTTGAACGCATTCGACAGTAAATTGAATATAATTTTTTCCAAAGCATTGCGGTCGGAATAGATCTCTGACGTATCATGGGTCTCTACCTTGAAGTCTATTTTATTCTCTTTCAGGATATCCACATAATTGTTGGAAGCATATTCCATCAATGATTTTACGTCCACATTTTCAGGATGCAAATCCATATTGCTCGATTTGGTTTTACGAAACTCCATCAACTCACTAATCAGCTTCTGCATCCTTTCGGCATTATTCTTTATTATTTGGAGATATTTCTTTGTACTACCATCTAACCCGTCCTGTTCCAACAAGTGCTGTGCAGGTGTATAAATCAAAGTTAGGGGGGTAAAGAATTCATGTGCCACATTGGTGAAGAAATTGAGCCGGGATTCATAAATCTTCTGTTCATGCCGTTTCTCTACCTGGGCTATAAGAACCTGGCGGCTTAACCGTATGCGATTTTTGATAACAGACTTTGTGATGTAGAAGATAATAATGCACAATATGGCATAGATAATCAATGCAGGAACACTAAGCCACCACGGATAACCTACTTTTATAGTTAAGCGATAAATGTTATCTCCCCATACTTTGTCGCCATTCGTGCTCTTCACTTCAAGCTGGTACTCACCAGGAGGAAGTTGGGTAAAGATAATATTCGGATTATTACCCATTTCCACCCAATCATCCGAATGGTTCTTCAAGCGATAAGCATATTCACAGTTTTCATTATTAATAAAGTCTTTGGCTATGAAATTGAAAGTCATGAATCTTTCTTCATAGCTAAGTTTCAACACTCCTTTTCTGATACGTTCATTAATGTCCTGTACCGTATTATATATCTTCAAACTACTTAATATAAGTGGAGGATTAAACTCGCGCAAATGTATATTTCGAGGATTGAAATAACTAAACCCGCTTACTCCTCCAAAGTACAAGAAATCACGATGATCCTTGAAGAAAGCTCCATCAGAGAATTCATCATTCTGCAATCCGTCATTCAAAGTATAATTATCTATTTTATTGTTTTTTACATTCAAGCTAGACAATCCCTGGTTGGTACTGATCCATATCTTTCCTTCGTGGTCTTTTAATATTCCATGAATCGTTTTATTATTCAATTTCTCGTCGGCATATTGTATCAGGTGAAAATCATTCTCCTCCTTTTTCAATTCGTTCAGTCCATAACTTGTTCCTATCCATATACCGGTATCATCACGCAGTAAGCACAATACATCATTATTGGTGAGTAAAATCCGACTGTCCATATCCTCCAATGATTTTATGCTGTTATCTTTCATATTGATACAGTTCAAGCCTCCGCCACGTGTACCAAACCATAACATATTGTCTTCCGGATCGGATGTAATGGCATAAACAACATCGTTATTCAATGAGATATTTTTATCCGACGAATTATATTGCCTGAATCCTTTAACGTGATAACGACCTTGCTCTCTGGAAATATTTATTTTGATTAAACCATATCCTGATGTTCCCACCCATAAAAGAGAATCATTGTTCGTAAAATAAATGTTGTACACAGCCTTGAAAGGCGGATATTTATCAGGTATCTCAAGCTTTTCCAGTCGCCCCGTAGCAGCATTCAATATATTGATTCCGGTTCCTTCCGTTCCGATAAAAATGTCATTCGCTTTATTTCTTCTCAAGGCATAGACAGAATTGGAAATCAATCCTTTACTCTCATTCAGATAATCTGTCAATTCCTTCGTAGCAGGATTCAACAGTTTTATTCCGCTTCCTTTTGTGCCTATCAGAATATTACCATCTTCATCTTCACAAAAACATCTCACAGGGTGACTGGTGTGAACGGTTTCAAATAAAGAGTCGTAATGATAAAGTTGAATTAATCCTTGTCCGTCCGTTCCTATCCACAATATGTTCTGACTACCGGAATAAAGAGTGAAGACTGATAACTGACTGGATAGTTCGTTCAGGTAGGTAAAAGTATTCTTTTTTAAATCATAATGAATACATCCCCCTTCTATAAAGCTGACGTACATCTTGTTCTCTGCTAAAATAACCTGCGATACAGGTTTGCTACTATCCAGCTCAATGCATTGGGAAACTGTAAAGTCGGGATTTAAAAGGAAAAGTTTGTTATCTTTGTTTAAGATAAATCTGCCTTTCGACAGAAATATCTTATCTACAGGAGTCTGTATGTCGACTGTGCGTAAATCACTCTGTTTTCCTCCGTTAATGAGTAGATTGTAGGTCAGATACACAGTATTTCCATTATTTAAAAGGAAAAGCATACGATCGGAATCATTCACGGAATAGTCCTTTATATGACTTGCAAAGTCTGTGTTAATCGGATTAAACTCATCTTCAGAATCATTGTAGACAAAGAACCCCAGCCCCTTTATGAGGCAGATAATATCTCCTGCCGCACTCTTTCCTAAAATAAAAGACTTTTCCTGATTGGGTACTTTATTATCTGTTCTTAAATAATACCTTGTTATCTGACGGGTTCGTTTATCTAACCGATTGATTCCATTATCTGTTGCTATCCATAAACTGCCCTTACATTCGATAATCTGGCGGATAACGTTATTACTTATAGAATTCGGATTGTTTTTGCTATATCTGAATGTCGTAATTTCTCTTCCATTATATGCATTCAGTCCATCCCATGTCCCAATCCAGATCGTATGTTCTGCATCTTCCAAAATACAGTTTACTGAATTATTCGTCAGCCCGTTAACATTTGATATGTGTTTTGCCACATTAAAAGCATAAGACTTTGTGGAAGTGACAAATGCAATAATCAGAATAAAAAATAATTGTGCGTATAAGATGTTTCTCATGTAAATGAATGTTATTTATACGGTTAGGATAACAGCAAATATAAGGAATTTATTTTATTCCGCGCATATTTTCATCGGTAACGGAGGATTTATACAATTGTGGAATAGTCAATCCGAATTACAAACGATAATCTACGATTTCACCGTCAACAATCAATTTACCATGTTTCTTTGTCTTTTTAGCGGAAGCAGGAATACAAACAATAGTTACGGCATTGTCCGGGTTCAGGATAATGCTTGTTTCGCCGGTACAATTCTTCTTTATGTATTTTTTGGATACCAGATCGTACAAGTCCGTAGGTTCCGTAAAGTGTTGATTCAAGGTTACCTCTTTGGCTTCAAAATAAGGATTGAATAAAAGGTAAGTAGGATATTTTCTTGTGGAATAAAAGTCTGTGGCATTACAATCCAGTTGAAGAATACATTCCACATTAGTAGTATCTACAATAGAGGCTAGCATACCCACCCAGGCCGAGCCATACAAGCAAATATCTGTAGCTGAAGACATGGTTTTTACTTGATCCCCAATAGCATAGGGACCCTCATCGGACAATAATCCCTGGAACGGTTCAAAGTGATTGCCATGATACAAGTCCTTCCTCAATCCTTCATAGCAAATGACGTGTTGAGGATCACCTTCCCAGATAGAACTCGACTGACGGTTGCGGGGGTGCTCGTCTGCATAAAATAAACGGCAGGCGTTTGCCAAGTTCAACATCCACTTGCCTATTGTGGAAGCATAAGCCGGGTTGTATTTTACAATTGGGACAAGTGCGGCAGCTTGTGAAAAGGTGTTCATGGCAAAAGCATATTGTTCATCCTTTTTTTGTCCTACCAATCCGTGTACGTCGTATTTGTTCCAACGCTCACACATCACTCCCCATCCGTCACGGTCTGAATTATCACCGTCGAAGCACCAGTTCAACATTTTCAGCTCATCATAGGCAGTTCCAAGTTCCGCATTCATGCGCACTGCCAGATAAGCCCCATAGGGCATCATTATCTCATAGAAAGTTCCTTCTTTTTCGGGACGGTTCTGCAAGAATGTCATGCATTGGCGTGTAGCATTCAGATACTTTTTATCTCCGTATTTAATCCAGGAGATGTATTGCAACCAAGCAAGTCCTGCGGCTGCATCCGGTTCACGCCATACTTTATTATAGTACCCTTTACGGTTCTTAAAGTTGAAGGCGGTGAAGTTGAAGTCCGGATATTCTCTACCTTCACTCAAGTCCTGGATAGCAGCATACCAATTGTCGATAGTGATCTTCATCGGCTCCTGCATCTCTGTTTTTTGAGGATATAAATCTACCAGCATCGAATAAGCCATTGCCGGCCATATCTCATACCAGAAACTTTCTCCGGCTTTCCTGTCGAGTCCGTTCAATATAAGATTGGTTCCGTTCTTCTTGTTGAAGAATTGTCGTATCATTGATACATAATCTTTTCCGTCGTCATTGCTTTTGTCTACTCCTATCAGACTTGCACTAATGAGTGAGCCCATAGTGGGAAGAGATTCATAAGAATTTCCTCCTAACCGTCTTTTATCTACGTAGCTTGGAAGTCCGAAAGTGCGGAATGGAAAGTTTACTTGCGAATCGTCCCACCAGATAAGAGGCAGGTTCTGTCCTTTGGCGTTGAAATCGTAAAATAGTCTGTCCTGTTTCGTGGCTATATCTTTCCAGTTTTTCATTTTATAGGGGAAAGGTATATTGGGCATATACTGTACTAAGCGGATCTCTTTTTGTTCTATCGGCTTTTGTGCCGGCAGGTTGTTGAGAAAGAAAAAACCTGCTACGAGAAATAATAATGTCTTTTTCATGGTCAGTTGGTTGTTAAAAAAGGGCGGATTTTATAATCCGCCCCCTCATTTTATTCATATTAAAAACCCGGATTTTGGGAAAGAATATTGTTGCTCTTATCCCTTTCACCTTGCGGTATCGGAAACAGATAATCTCTGTCGTCCCTAAAATTGGCACCTTTCGATGTATTATATTTGGTTGCATAAGCACGCATAACGGTTCCGAAACGTTTTTGTCTCATCAGGTCATCCCGTCTCCATCCTTCCATTGCCAATTCACAACGACGTTCCTTCCAGATGATTTCTTTCAGACGCTCCTGATCGGTTTCTGTTATGTCGGGCAGTGTATTAGTTGTTGTAGCAGGAATATACGCCTGTTGATCTCTTCTCGGATCGACCGGATTAGTTTTGCGGGCTCTTTCTCTTACATCATTCAGGTAAGGAAGTGCAAGCCCTGGTTTTCCATTTTCGTTTAATACTTCGGCATACATCAAGAGAACATCGGAATAACGGATCAAACGAATGTTGTAACTAATCATCCAGACGTCGAAACCAGTTTTTTCTACTGCTGGCACAGTCATCTTGTAATCATGATAACCGCTTGGAGATTCAGCATTGTCCTGCGCTTCAGTATCACCTTTATATCTGTCACCAGTTTGTGTGAATACATAAGTAATACGCGGGTCATCTGCATCAAAGGCATCATAGAGGTCTTGGGTCGGTACATGAAATCCATATCCCTGATAACCGGAGATGCGTCTGCTTGTGAAAAAGTGAGGGACATTGGTACCTGTGGCTATGTTTTTGTCATATACTTTGTTGGCAATCTCAAATACTGATTCCGAACTGTTTTCATATTCAGTGCGCCAGTTCATGCCGTAATCACTCAACAATGTATAGTCTTTGTCTACTTCAATAATATCATGAAGTACCGTTTCGGCAGAGGCAAAATCACCTTTGAACATGTATGTTTTAGCAAGCATTGTTTTAGCAAAGCCACGTGTTGCACGATAAGCATCATCTTCAGAGTAATCTCCTTTTGCAGGAAGTGCGGAGGCATCGGTTAAATCATTCACAATACATTCGTATACCTTCTCCAATGGGGAGCGGGGTATTTGCAGTATTTCAGCGGGTTGCATCGGCGTAGTGATTAAAGGCACTTCTCCGAATGTAGTGACCAGGCAATAATACCCGAATGCTCTCAATGCTTTTGCCTCGTTTGCATAACGTTTCAATAGTTCTTCGTTTCCTATTGCATCAGGAGCATAATAAATCACATCGTTACAGCGATTGATTAATCTGTACAGAATCTCCCAACGACGTCCTACTTCACCATTGGTTGTGTAGATCGTAAAGTCGGACAAGTCGCGTACTTCGGCACGGTCACCGTCATTTCCTCCTCCTTTTAGAGCATCATCCGTACTGCAATCACCTACAAAATAATGATTTAATGCATATTCATTCCAAGTTGTACGTAATTGAAGATAAGCTCCAGTCAAGGCTTGTTCAATATCGCTTTCCTTCTGATAATAATTATCGCTTGTGGTTTTACCATAACTTGGTTCGTCGAGAGAGCAGCTATACAACCCCACTCCGGCAAGAGCCCAGCATATTATAAATAATATTTTTCTCATAATGTAATGTCTTTTTAGCTAGATTTAAAATTGCAAATTAACTCCAAAAGTGAATGTACGTGAAGACGGATAACGTGTAGTATCCACTCCCATATCCAATGGGTTATTGATACCCAGTTCCGGATCAAGTCCGGAATAACCGGTTAAAGTAAATATATTCTGACCGCTCACATAGAATCTACAACTTGAAAACAGTTTGCTCTTCTGGCAAATGTGACTCGGCAATGTATAACCTATTTGCATATTCTGTAAACGCAGGTAAGAACCATTCTCCACATAGAAAGAAGAACCTCTCATATTGTTGTTAGAGTCAGAGTTGGTTATGCGTGGATATACAGCATCCAAATCCCCGTCTTTTGTCCATGCTTTTGTATAAGCATCCGCCAACGCATTCTGGCGTCCTGCTGAAGCAAGGCTTCCTTTAGCAACGTTCCAGATGTCATTTCCAATAGTTCCCTGGAATGCCATGCTTACATCAAAGTTCTTATAACTAAATCCTAAGTTGAAACCATAAATGAGGTCCGGATTAGGATCACCGATAAAAGTACGGTCATCATCATCGTTCAATTCGCCTGATTCTCCTAATTTGGCAAACTTGAAATCACCCGGTTGTGCATTAGGTTGAATCTTGGTACCATTCTTATCCACATAATTGTCTATCTCTTCCTGATTCTGGAATATTCCTATTTGTTTGTATCCCCAGAAACGTCCGATAGGACCTCCTACATACGTACGGCTAGTATTTCCACTCAAATATTCCGATGTAAGTTTGGTTACTTCTGTCTTATAAGTAGACATGTTCAGCCCTACATTGTAATTAAAGTCTTTTCCTATCTGGTTACGGTAGTTGACTACTATTTCGAAACCGGTATTCTTCAAGTCTCCTGCATTGAAGAAGGGGCTGTTAGGGAAGGCGCCAAAAGAAGGAATAGGCATATTGAGCAACATGTCACTTGTTTTCTTTACATAAAAGTCCATACTTACATCAAGGCTGTTTTTAAAGAAAGACATATCTAAACCGACATTGGTTTGCTGGCTGGTTTCCCATTTAATATCTGCATTTCCCACATAAGTCGGGACGTAACCTTGTGAGTACCCGTTTCCAAAGTACCACTGATTCTCATTATTGGTGCCAATCAACGTAAGAGGCGCGTCTCTATCAATTCGTTGGTTACCATTCTGTCCCCAGCCTACACGCAGTTTTAAATTGGAAATTGTATTTTCAATGTTCAGGTTCTTGAAGAATTCTTCATTGCTCACTCTCCAACCTAATGAAACTGATGGGAAATAGCCCCAACGGTTACGTTTGGCAAATCTTGAAGAACCGTCGGCACGGAAATTGACTGTAGCAAGGTATCTGTCATCATATACATAGTTGATACGTCCCAGGTACGACAACATAGAAGATGTTTCTTTACCTCCCGAGGTGTTATCTCCAGCTGTTTGTGCATCAAGTATCTGATAGATTTCATCGTTACCTAAAGCCTTTCTCTTAAATGCATTAATGCCTTCGCTACTGTTCTTCTCATAAGTCATGGCAACCATTGCATCCAGTTTATGCCTGCCTATTGTCGTGTTGTAATTAAGGCGTTGTTCCACCTGATAATTAGAAGTAACAGCGCTATTATTATTCAATTGAGTTTCTTTATTATATTTACTTTCCTGATTCGCTAAGTTATCTTCCGAAAAAGTAGACGAATAGACAGGACGGAAGTCTTTGAAAGTATCATGGTATCTTTCGAAACTATACTGTACCCGATAGCTCAATCCTTTATACAATTTGATTTGGGCAAACACATTACCAAATACATTGAATATGTCATTGTATCTATTAGGAAGTTCGAGCATGGCTACCGGATTAGGGTCGTAAGACCATTCGGTAGGCGCATATTTGTTATATTCGTAATTTTCAGAAGACGGATCTACCAACGGGCTGATAACAGGGGTAAAAGGATCAGCTTTTTGAATGAAATCGAATGAAGGAATTGCTCCTGCGTCACGTTTTCTTATCTTTGCCAGATTGACATTGGCGCCAACAGTGATAAATTTGTTAATATCATATTCAAGATTCGCTTTAAGTGAAAGTCTCTTGAATTCAGTAGTGATGATTGCACCCTGATCGTCTACATATCCTAAACTTAAAGAAGATCTCGAATTATCTGTCCCCTTACGGATGCTTAGATTATAGTTCTGGTTGAAAGCTGTACGGGTTACTTCATTCCACCAGTTGGTATTATAACCTTTCTGATACTGATTGGTAAACTTATCTTTCATTGAGTTTTGAAAGCTTGCATCGTTTTCATACGCTTTCATGATGAAGTTGTAGTATTGGTCGCTGTTCATCATGTTCAATGCTTTATAACTGTTTTTTACACCTACATAAGCATCCAATGTTACAGTCGTTTCACCTTTCACCCCTCCCTTGGTAGTAATGAGGATTACTCCATTAGAACCTCTCGAACCATAGATAGCGCAGGCTGAGGCATCTTTTAATACTTCCATACGTTCAATATCAGATGGATTCAGGCTGCTGATGTTATCCATGAACTGTCCATCAACTACGTACAATGGATTGTTGTCATTGACGGTCCCTAAACCTCTCACGCGGATCACTGCATCCGATCCCGGCTGGCCGGAACTGGCGGCAACAAATACGCCGGCTGCCTTACCTGTAAGTAGTTCGGATGCGTTGGACACTGCATAGTTCTTAATATCCTTACTACTTATAGAAGCCAAAGCACCGGTAAGGTCACTCTTTCTTTGAGTACCGTAACCAATCACTACAACCTCATCCAATTTATTATCGGACACTAGATTTACATTGTACGTTCCGCTATTTGTTACGTTTACAATTTCAGTTTTAAAACCTACATACGAGAATGAAACTTTATTTGACGATACTTTTAATGTATATCTACCGTCAAAATCAGTGATAGTACCATTGGTCGTTCCTACTTCAAGAACAGAAACTCCAATTAAAGCCTCTCCGGTATTACTGTCGTATACCACACCCGAAATACTCTTGGTTTGCTGTGCAAAGACATTTGTGCAAACAGCAAGAATAAGAATGAATAATAATAAATGCTTACTCATAGTTTATACACTTAGATTTAATTATATGAAATGATATTTTGTTTATTCGCAATAATCTTACCATCTTTCAGTTCTAATTCTGTTCCGGCGGGAAGTTCCACAATTACTCTTGCGTCGTTGGCCGGGATCTCAACGGAGCCATTTGTCTTTATATTTTTTGCTATATATTCTTTGGCAACAATATCAAACAAATCGCATGGTTGGGTAGCTTGATAAGTAATGGTTTTGGTCTCTTTATGAGGGTTATAATAGAGATAGACCGGATAAGGTTTCTCTGTATAGAAGTCTGTGACATTGCAATCCAGTCGGAGAATACCCTCCACATTCGTTTGACAAACAATGGCCCCAAAAATACCAACAGGAGAAGAACTGTAAACGCTGAACATGCTCTCCGTCGGATTACCTTTTATCCATTTGGGACCATCGCCGATTGCAACCGGACTAACCCCTTTTAATGATGCTTTTCCATAGTCATCCGTTTTTCGTAAACCTTCATAAGAAACATTATCATAAGTAATGTCCTTCAATTCCGGAGCCCATTGATGTGTTTCATCTATTTCCCCCGGATAGAACAAACGACATGCACTTGCATTGTTCAACATCCACTTGGCGATAGCTTTTGCATATTGAGGCTGATATTTCACCATCGGAATGAAAGGCCAGGCAGGTTTGATACTGTTCATGAGGAATGCATATCCTCCGCCGTCTGTGATACTTCCTTGCAGACCACTTACATCATAATCACCCCATTTTCCTACAATAATCCCCCAACCGGTTCTTCCTGCAGGGCTTTTACATCCGTCAAATACCCAATCAAGAAGTTTGGCTACATCATAGTTGGCTCCCTCTACTGCATTCAAATAGGCTGCCGTATAAACTCCGAGTGGTAAAAGAGCCTCGTAAAAACGGCTTTCTTTCTGGGCAAGCAGGGCTTCGATAGCACTCTTACTATGTTGCAGATAACGTGGATCGCCAAACTTATGATAAGCACACAACAATACATAAGCATGACCACCGGCGGCGTCTTGTTGCAATGGAATATTATTCACCATTCCTTTCATTTGTGCATAGTCAAAATAAGAATAGTCGTAATTTCCATTTAATACGGAATCTGCTTTAACAAACTGCTCCGCAATACTTTTTTGTATCTTCTCTGCCCCGTCTACATTGGGGAAAACATCGCAAATAGCATAATATAAGGCATTGGGTAATACATCATACCACCAGTCACGACCATAGCCTCCTCCTAAAAGGGCTACTGACGGAGTCGTATTGTTCATGACTATATTCCAGCCGTTATCAGAATTGAAATAATTCTGCACCATTTTTACATAGTTATATCCGTCTTGATTCGTCTTGTCAATCCCTACAAGGCCGGCACCAAGAATAGCAGCCAATGAGTTCAGACTTTCATGGAACTCTCCGTTATTGGCATTCTTTCCCTGACGAATATCTTTAATGGCAGTATATAAGCCAAATGTAGTCTGGTCCATATTTCTGCGGGCGTCATCTAACCAGATTAATGGTCCGACTTCACTTTTATTATTCCAGTCAAAGATAAACTGGTCATACTTTTGGGCTTTTTGCTTCCAGTCCAGCATTTTATAAGTTTCAGGCATATCAGGCATAGAGTCTACCCTATGGATGGAAACCTGCTTTACCTTTTCACCAAAGTTATTTCCGTTGCCCGAGCAAGATGCCAGGAGACAAACGGTTATAAGTACAAAAACACCTTTACTTGTCATTTTCATGTTCAATAGTATCAGTTTGATTAGTAATATTCTTAGCTAAAGGATATGCCGCTAATTGTAATCCGGCAACAATCACCAGCGCATATTTCAATGCAAAATCCTGCGATACACAATAAGCAAGGAAGATAAACAGTAGTAAACCGAAAGCTCTTCCAAGGAAAAGGCCGAACTCATGACTTAGGATATATGCATATTCGTTTCTATTCTCAATCTTTGCAACTGCATCAATTGTTCTCATCATAATGGGGAAGTAAGCCAGGTCGAACAAAGGCTGGAATATCACTTTGCAAAGGACGAAAAGGATCACTCCCGTAGCAGAGAAGAGAATACCGTTGAATAGTGTACCGACAAAGAATACGATTAGTCCTCCTACAAATATTTTCAAACGGTCTTGCGGGCGGGCCATACGTCCTAATACATACACCAGGACAGCGGTCAATGCTCCGCTAACTCCCTGAATCAATCCTAACGCTCCTTCATCTCCTACCAGCTTCAATACTAATATAGCCGGTGCCGTTACTAAAAAACCTTGAACCATTCCTTTCAATCCGGCTAGCCACAGCATCTTTTTCCAAAGTATGTTGAAGCGGAAATAGAGGAAGTTCGTTTCTTTGGGGTTCTCGAATTTACCTTTCCACAGTGTCATGCAGGCGATAACGGTAATGACTACTGCTGCCATCGTAACTACACAGTAAGAGGTATTGATATTGAAGAGGAATCCGAAAACTTCTTTTCCATCTATCTGGCTGATAAATGCGCCTATAATTAAAGGAACACCGATGGAGGTAATAGAAAAGAAGAAAGACTCTAGTCCGAAGAAATAGTTACGGCTGTTGTCGTTGGTATTATAGAGAGCCAGCAGGTATCGGTTGGTCCAGAAGAAACCAGAAGCTGCTCCCATTAAAAAGCCGGCCAGACCAAGTTCGACGAAGCCAAGTGACTTGATAGTCATCATACCGAACATGGAAATGCCACTTACCAAGATTCCTACCGAATAAAGCGTTTTCACACTGTATTTCTTTAGCAGATAACCGTTAACAAGAGAGGTAGTAATGATGCCTATATACATTGCCAGCTGATAAAAAGCAACCATCACCGGATCGCTTGTGTTCCTCATGATATAGGCTCCCACAAAGATTTCTACTATCGGTAGTACCAATGCATAAAGCATATTGGTAACCAACAGTGTTCTCATGTTAGGTTCCTGTTGTTTAAAGAACAGATATTCTTTTTTCAGTTTATTCATTACTTCTCTTGTGTCTGTTTTAATACGTTTAATATCTCTGAAATGGAAAGCTCTGCCTTACAAATCACTTCATCGCTTGCTCCATAATACATGGTTATCGTATCACCGTCCACTAAATGCCCATTAGTGAAAACTACATTCCCAAAGAAACCTGTTTGCTCATAAGCTGCGATAGGTTCCATGATAGGTTCTTCACTTCTTGCAATCACTTTCGACGGGTCATTTAAATCGAGTAATAAAGCCCCCAAGCAATAACGGTGATTAAAATCGGCTCCATGATAAATCTCCAGCCAGCCTTCTTCTGTCTTTATTGGAGCTGCCCCTGCCCCTACACGTGCGCAATCCCACATTCCGTCACGAGTGGTTGCCACACATTTGTGATTTCCCCAATGCAAGCGGTCGGGCGATTCTGCCAACCATATATAATTGTCGCCAAGTTCGGGACTGCTTGGGCGATGAAGAGCGAAATACTTGTCACCTATCTTCTGTTCGAACAATGCACAATCTTTATTATGCGGTGGGAATATCATTCCATGCTGTGTATAGTTTTTCCAATCATTGGTGTGAATCAGTCCAACTCCTACAGCTACCGATGATACTTCTGTGAAAGTAAGGTAAAAACCATCTTCGGTTGTTGCAACACGGCAATCCTCAATACCGAATGCTTCCAGCTCTCCTTTTCCGAAAATGGGTGGAAATTCCGGTTCATCTTTGAAGTGAATACCGTCGGTACTTGAAACCAATCGTAAGTAAGACATCGTAGTCAGATAATTCTTTCCTTTGTAACCGATAACGCGTGGGTCTGAAGCATCTAAATCGGGATCATTCTTTAAAAACGAAACCACTTCTATTTTTCCTTTTTCATTATATATAGGAAAACTGATAATTCCTTCTTTCTGTATAGGTCTCTCTGCGACGCGCAAAAGTAACCAAATTTTGCCTTGATATTTGAAAACTCCGGGATTTAACAAACATGTAATTTCCATTCCGTTGATTCCCGCTTTTAAATCTTTTGGAGCCAGTAGGGGGTTCTGCTCACATCTTTTAGCTATATCCATAATATTTCGATTAGTGATTATTTCTGTGAACAAAAGTATGAGATGAGAGACAGGAAAGCGTTTACTATATTCTCAAAGAGGTGTACACATGCTCAAGAACATGTTTTTAAGAGGATGATATTGGGGAATGATTTTAGAAGAGGCAGAGGTATTCGTATTTATATGCTGCTGTTATTTAAATGCTTGATTTATAGATGGATGCGCAGTTTGTTGAAGTGTATTATATTCTCATAAGTGTATAGTATAGTTTCTTTGAGGAATGCAAAAGAAACATATAAAGATAAAAAAATAAGAGGCCAAACTCAAAAATATAATTTGAGGAAGCCTCTTGTTTTTTCTTTTTGATAAAAATAATACTGTAAATCCTATTTCTTCACGTACGGATAATCTATCGTATATAATCTGTCAGAGTTTGTTTGATAGAGGTGAAGCCGTTAAAAAGAAATTTGTTAGACACCCTCTTTTCATTATCGGTTTGGTATACTGTCTTTATAAATAGTAATTGTCCTTTTTCTTGTTGAATCATTCTTGATACTGGTTACATCTCCCCGGGTCGTGAAATACACATAGTTTCCCAAATCGAGAAAACGGTACACTTTCACTCCGTCGTGCTCGAACAGATAACTGACTTCATAAGTCTGGTTATTTTCCGATTTTCCACTTTTCAGTGGAATACCTGCATAGCAGGAAGCTAGTCCCGTTATGCAGAAGAAAAGAATAAAGGTCCGAATCAATGTTTTCATAATCATTTCTTCACGTGAGGATAATCTATCGTATAATGTAATCCGCGGCTTTCCTTACGCTCCATTGCTTGGCGCATAATCAGATAACCCACATTCACCATATTACGCAATTCGCAGATTTCTCTGGACGCTACGCTACGTTTGAACAGGCTTTCAGTCTCTTCGTAGATAATATCGAGTCTGTCCCAGGCACGTTTCAGACGGAGGTCGCTGCGGACAATGCCTACATACGTACTCATAATCTGGTTCACTTCCTTCATACTTTGCGTAATGAGCACCATTTCTTCCGGCGAACGGGTTCCTTCATCGTTCCATTCGGGAATATCTTCATTATAAGAATATTGATCGACCACTTGTAGACTGTGCTTGGCGGCAGCGTCGGCATATACGACTGCTTCTATCAGTGAGTTGGAAGCCAGGCGGTTGCCTCCATGCAATCCTGTGCAGGAACATTCTCCCACGGCATAAAGACGTTCGATGGAAGATTGTCCGTCCAAGTCGACAAGGATACCTCCGCAGAGATAATGGGCGGCCGGGGCTACCGGGATATAATCTTTAGTGATGTCGATGCCCAGGCTAAGACATTTTTCGTAGATATTGGGGAAATGTTTTTTTGTTTCTTCGGGATCTTTGTGGGTGACATCCAGATATACATGGTCGTCTCCGCGGTTCTTCATCTCGTTGTCGATGGCGCGTGCCACGATGTCACGGGGAGCGAGCGAAAGACGGGGATCATATTTCTGCATGAACTCTTTGCCGTCCATTGTACGCAGTACACCTCCGTAACCACGCATTGCTTCCGTTATCAGGAAAGAAGGGCGGTCTCCCGGATGATACAGGGCGGTAGGGTGAAATTGTACAAACTCCATATCCTTCACCGTACCTTTGGCACGGTAAACCATGGCGATACCGTCTCCGGTAGCGACTAGCGGGTTAGTGGTTGTTTTATAAACGGCTCCTACTCCACCGGTAGCCATTAGCGTCACTTTGGCAAGATAGGTATCTACTTTTCCCGTTTTCGGATCGAGGATATAAGCACCATAACATTTGATGTCCGGTGTCTGGCGGGTTACAGTCACTCCCAGGTGATGTTGTGTCAGGATTTCAATGGCAAACTGGTTTTCGATGACCGTGATATTCGGATGGCGTTGTACGGCTTTAATCAGGCTGTCCTGAATTTCCGCTCCCGTATTATCTTTATGGTGAAGAATACGGAACTCCGAGTGTCCGCCTTCGCGGTGCAAGTCAAATTCGCCTTTCTCGTTTTTGTCAAAATCCACTCCCCACTTAATCAGTTCTTCAATTTGTGCGGGAGCTTCGCGCACAACCTTTTCTACTGCGGCACGGTTACTGATCCAGTCACCGGCAATCATTGTGTCTTCAATGTGCTTGTCGAAATTATCCACCAGAAGGTTGGTGACGGAGGCTACACCTCCCTGGGCGAAGTACGTATTGGCTTCTTCCAGCCCACTTTTACAGATAAGAGCAACTTTACCTTTGTGCGCCACTTTCAGCGCAAAACTCATACCGGCAATTCCGGAACCGATAACGAGGAAATCGAATTTTCTTACCATAATCTTGTTATTTCTCACCGCAAAGCTACAAAATAAGTTACTTCGTTGTACTTTTCGTTGTCACTAATTCATAAAATTGCTACCTTGCAGGCAAAAATCTGACAAAATGAATCGAATTTTTCATGCCCGCATTGCCTGGTACCAATATTTCCTGTTGGTGGTGCTTACTGTGAATGCCGTCGGCGCATTGTGGTGTAAGTATATCTTAGTGGCGGTACTGTTTATGTTGATGCTGATTGTAGTGATCGAACAAATTATACACACTACTTATACATTGACAACAAACGGTGATCTGGAAGTCTCACGTGGTCGTTTTATTCGCAAGAAGATCATCCCGCTTTCCGAAATTACCGCAGTCAGGAAATACCATTCCATGAAATTCGGCCGCTTCTCGGTGACGGATTATATCCTGATAGAATACGGAAAAGGGAAGTTTGTTTCGGTGATGCCTGTCAAGGAACAGGAATTTGCAGAACTACTCGAAAAGAGAATGTTCGCAAAGAAAATAAAGGCCACGGAGGCAATAGACCCTGTAGACTCTCAAGAGGATGAATCGTAGCATGTTTTGATAATAATGAAAAGATTAACTGATTATATACTATGAAATATCAAGTAATTATCATTGGTGGCGGTCCTGCGGGATATACGGCTGCCGAAACTGCCGGTAAAGGCGGTTTGAGCGTATTGCTTATCGAAAAGAATAGTCTGGGTGGTGTCTGTCTGAATGAAGGCTGTATTCCTACGAAAACATTGTTGTATTCGGCAAAGACTTATGACAGTGCAAAACATGCATCAAAGTATGCAGTCAATATCCCGGAAGTCTCTTTCGATTTGCCTAAGATAATAGCTCGTAAAAGTAAGGTAGTGCGTAAACTGGTGCTGGGAGTGAAAGCGAAGCTGACTGCCAACAATGTTACAATTGTATCAGGAGAAGCGCAGATCATTGATAAAAATACGGTTCGCTGCGGGGAAGAGACTTACGAAGGAGAGAATCTGATATTATGTACGGGTTCGGAAACTTTCATTCCCCCTATTCCGGGAGTGGACGCGGTGAACTACTGGACGCACAGGGATGCTTTGGACAGTAAAGAATTGCCGGCTTCTCTGGCTATTGTTGGTGGCGGGGTAATCGGTATGGAGTTTGCGTCGTTCTTCAATAGTTTGGGAGTACAGGTGACGGTGGTTGAGATGATGGACGAAATCCTGGGTGGAATGGATAAGGAGCTTTCCGCTTTGCTCCGTGCAGAATATACAAAACGAGGTATTAAATTCCTGCTTAGTACGAAAGTGGTTGGCTTGTCGCAAACGGAAGAAGGAGCTGTTGTTTCTTATGAGAACGCAGAGGGAAACGGCAGTGTCATTGCAGAAAAGCTGTTGATGAGTGTCGGCCGTCGCCCGGTGACGAAAGGTTTCGGGCTCGAAAACTTGAATTTGGAGAAGACAGAGCGTGGCGCTATCAGAGTTAATGAAAAGATGCAGACTTCTGTGCCGGGCGTGTATGTTTGTGGTGACCTGACAGGATTCTCTTTGCTCGCCCATACGGCTGTTCGTGAAGCGGAAGTTGCCGTACATTCCATCTTGGGAAAGGAAGATGCCATGAGTTATCGGGCTATTCCGGGCGTAGTCTATACCAATCCGGAGATTGCCGGAGTGGGTGAAACGGAGGAATCGGCGTTGGCAAAAGGTATCACTTATCAGGTTATCAAACTTCCGATGGCTTACTCCGGCCGTTTTGTGGCGGAGAATGAAGGCGTCAACGGAGTCTGCAAAGTATTGTTGGATGAACAGCAGCGGGTGATTGGCGCTCATGTGTTGGGCAATCCGGCTTCGGAGATTATCACTCTTGCGGGCACTGCCATTGAGCTCGGATTGACGGCAGCGCAATGGAAAAAGATTGTTTTCCCGCATCCCACGGTAGGAGAGATTTTCCGGGAAGTGTTATAAACGGATTCCGATATCTGCGATCGTTCATTGATGCGGGTATCTTACTGATAAAATCAAATATATGATGAGAAAATATATAATCACTCCGGTCTTATTGGCAATAGTTTGTATGCTGATGTGTCATTGTACATTTAATCGGAAAGCGTCAGTTGCCGCCAATGAATATTTGATTCAGGGCGAATTGGCCAATCTTCCCGACAGCATTGTGATCGGCCTGTATGAAGAAGACGGAAATATTCTCAACTGTGTCTTGAGAGATACGCTTATGAATGGACAGTTCTCTTTTCGCGACACGGTTTCTACCACACGGAAAATGCTGATAATGTCTGATAATCGGGGCTTCCCGGGTACATGGTTGGAAGTGTGGATTGCACCGGGAGAATACATTGAAATCAAGGGACAGGATAAACTAGTGAAAACATGGGAAGTAGTAAGCGGTGTGCCGGAACAGCAGGAAGAAAACCGCTTTACGGCTTGCGCGATGGCTCAACAGAAAGAACTGATGCAATACATGGCAGCGGAATATGACTGGCAACGGATGATGTTCATAGACCATCCGGGCGACCGGGAGTTTGAAAGTCAGGCCTGGGCCAAAATAGATTCTATCCGGAAACTGTCAATGCCGTTGCAGCAGGAAATCTGGAAAAAGGAAATGGAATACATGGAAGAAGCTCCCGTCTCCCCGGTGTGGATGGATAGATTATTGTTTTTTGCTTCCATGATGAAATATAAAACCATCATGCCTTATAAAGAAGAGGTGAAAAAACTCTATGCCCGAATGTCCGAAGCCGATAAACAAACAGATGACGGACAGGAGATTACAGCCTATGTTTATCCTCCCACTACCGTAGGAGTTGGAGATATGATGGTGGATGGAGACTTGTATGATGCGAATGATTCTCTCCGTCATATTTCCGAATTTAAAGGAAAATTCATCTTACTCGATTTCTGGAGTAGCGGGTGTGGTCCTTGCGTGGAGTCGATACCCGAAATGGAGAAGGTGATGGATCTGTATAAGGATAAAATGACTGTGATTAGTATTAGTGAGGACCCGAAAGCACGTTGGAAAGAGTATATCAAGACGAAAGGAATGGGCGGTAACCAGTGGAATGAACTTCGTAAAGGACGCACCGGTCTTGCCCTAAACTATCAGGTACGGGGAATCCCTCATTATGTATTGATTGCCCCTGATGGAAAAATTCAGGATGTATGGTCCGGCTATGGCTCCGGTTCGCTTCTTGGACAGGTCGAGAAAAATTTGAAATAGATATAGAGGTAAGATACTATCATTTGTTGATGTCATAAACTGTATTGTATGAAAAAAAGTCTTTTGTTGGTCGCCCTTTCAGTTTGTTTGTTGCCACTTTGGGGACAACAAAATTTCTCCCGGATAGATTCGCTTATCAAGAAGATGCTCCCCGAAGCATCCGAGGTCGGCATATCCGTCTACGATCTGACGGCTAAGAAATCGCTTTATAACTATCGTGCGGAGAAACTTTCCCGTCCTGCCTCTACCATGAAGCTGCTGACGGCTATTACCGCACTCTCCCGCCCCGAAGCTGCCGAACCTTTCCGCACGGAAGTATGGCACGATGGCGTGATAGAACATGATACTTTGCAAGGCAACCTGTATGTGATAGGCGGCTTCGATCCTGAATTTAACAGCCAGTCGATGGATTCATTGATAGAAGAGGTAATCACTTTCCCTTTTTCGGTGATTAACGGACAGGTGTACGGCGATGTTTCGATGAAAGACTCTCTTTATTGGGGTAGTGGATGGGCATGGGACGATACCCCTGCGGGCTATCAGCCCTATTTGTCTCCACTGATGTTTTGCAAGGGGACTGTGCAGGTTTCTGTCGTTCCCTCTACGGTGCAGGGAGATACCGCGAGTGTTTCCTGTCAACCTGTATCCTCCTATTATACAGTGACGAATCAGACGAAAACACGTACCTCTTCTGCCGGAAGATTCTCTTTCACGAGAGACTGGTTGACGAATGGAAACAATCTCCTTGTTTCGGGAAATGTCACTTCGATCAGAAAGGACGATGTAAACATCTATGACTCTCCCCGTTTTTTTATGCATACTTTCCTGGAGCGTCTTCGTGGGAAAGGAATCACGACTCCCCAGTCGTATGGCTTTGCCGAATTGCCTCGTGATAGTGTGAATGTAGAACGGATGGCTTGCTGGAATACTCCCGTGCAGAAAGTGCTGAACCTGTTGATGAAAGAGAGTGATAATCTCAATGCGGAAGCATTTCTTTGTCGCTTAGGGGCGCAGGCTACGGGAAAGAAGCAGGTAGCTGCCGAAGATGGTATTGTCGAGATTATGAAATTGATCCGTCGCCTGGGGCATGACCCGAAAGACTATAAGATTGCCGACGGTTGCGGACTGTCCAATTATAATTACCTCTCTCCTGCCCTGCTGGTGGACTTTCTGAAATATGCGTACTCGCAAACAGAGGTGTTTCAGATGTTATATAAATCTCTTCCCGTTGGCGGAGTGGACGGAACATTGAAATTCCGGATGAAAGGTACTCCTGCCTTCCGGAATGTTCATGCCAAAACAGGCTCGTTTACGGCAATAAATGCGCTCGCGGGCTATCTGAAGATGAAAAACGGACATGAAGTGGCATTTGCCATTATGAACCAGAATGTGCTTTCGGCAGCTAAGGCACGGGCATTTCAGGATAAGGTGTGTGAGGTGATTATTGGGAAATAGATGGTGTCATAATACTCAAATTGAAAGACTTACCCCTGCTAAAGCTCTGTGCAACAGAAGCACTTTCCTAAAGAAAAGTGTTTTGACACCCCAAAACAACCCAAGTGGAATTTCGTTGTTGAATCCGATTTCTATGTTGTCATAGGTTAAGTTTCTACTCTTTATGAAGGGCTTATTGATTCTTCTATAACTTATTGATTTTTCTATAAAAAGATAATTGCATTCTCTGATAAGCAAAAATCGTTGGATTTTGTTTACCAGAGAATACAATTATACTTGTTTAGAATCGAATATTGTAAATCCTATATTCTATATTACTTGGCGTATTCAGCCCAATTGGTATTCTTCATATCGCCACTTTTAGCCAACTCTGCGTGCATACCAAGTGCAGCCTGAATAGCGTGTGGAGTCTGCGCGCGGTTGCCGGCCAGTTTGAGGTAATCCCAAAGAAGCTCTTTGTAGTCAGGATGAGCACAGTTTTCGATGATGGCTTGTGCACGTTCTTTCGGACTCTTGCCACGAAGATCGGCAACACCTTGCTCGGTGATAACGATGTTGACATCGTGCTCCGTGTGGTCGTGGTGGGATACCATCGGTACGATTGCACTGATCTTACCTTCCTTAGCCACAGACGGACAAGTGAAGATAGAGATGTAAGCGTTGCGGGTAAAGTCTCCCGAACCACCGATACCGTTCATCATTTTTGTTCCGCCGATATGGGTAGAGTTTACGTTGCCGTACAGGTCGACTTCGATGGCTGTATTGATAGAAATGATACCGAGACGGCGTACTATTTCCGGGCTGTTTGAGATTTCCGACGGACGGAGAACCAATTTATCGCGGAAGAAATCCATATCGTTGTAAATGCCTTCCAGACAGTCGTTTGTTACAGTCAGTGAGCAGGCGCTACCAAATTTGATACGTCCTTCGCGAATCAGTCCGATCACGGAGTTCTGTATTACCTCTGTGTACATTTCGAATGGAGGAATCGTTTTATCACGTCCCAATGCACCAAGTACGGCGTTGGCGATGTTTCCTACACCCGATTGCAGGGGTAAGAAAGTAGACGGAATGATACCGCGTTTCATGTCGGCAGCGAGGAAGTCGGCAACATTCTGTCCGATTTTGTCGGTCAACGGATCAGCGGCAGCGAAAGAACGCGCTTCGTCCGGCCAGTTGGTTTCCACTACGCCTATAATTTTTTTCGGGTCTACCTGAACGTAAGGCAGTCCGATACGGTCACTCGGTTTATAGATCGGTATTTCGCGGCGGTAAGGCGGGTCGAGCGGTTCGTATACGTCGTGCATACCCATACCGGATTTGCTGTGTGCGCTGTTCAACTCCACGATGATCTGGTCGGCAAGACGGCAGATGGTCGGGGCGATGCCACCGGCGGCAGTCAGATAAATTTTTCCGTCCGGAGTTACTTCGCAGGCTTCGATGATGGCTACGTTCACTTTGCCCATGAACCCGTAGCGCACTTCCTGTGCCATTTGTGAGAGGTGTATGTCGTTGTAGGCAATCTCTCCGTTGTTCACAGCTTTGCGGAAGTCGGCGTTGGTAGTATAAGGAGCGCGGTAGCGGATGGCTTTGGCACGTGACAGTACGCCGTCACAGGATTCCCCTGTCGATGCGCCTGTGAAAATTCCTACTTGAAACGGGTTTCCTTTCGCATGTTCTGCTTCAGCAATTTTTGCGAGTTCGGCTGTTACAGCCTTGGCCGTTCCGGCGGGAGTAAATCCGCTTAGGCCGATGTTGTAGCCATGTTTGATTAGGCTTGCAGCTTCCGCTGCCGAAATACGATTGAGTGACATAAATAGTAAATTTCGTGTTAAATACAGTTGATATTTTTATTGATAATTAATTCTCTGTTTGTACGGCCTTGTACCAATGCGTGGCAATGACTCGTCACATAATGATTCGAAACTCAATGAGTTTACGGGCTCTCTCAATACTTCCGTTGAAGTATCTCTCCCCAGATAATAGCGCGGCGGGCTTCTTCTGCGGAGTGAATCGTGAAATCATGTTCGTTATCAGTTGATTCGGTGTGAGAGTTATAATGAGAACCTTGTTGGGAATTTCGTTTATCTTGCGCGGCACTGTTTGCCAGGGATGCGGAAACGGATATTTCTTCTTTTTTTCTTTTCTGCTGCGCTGCTGGTTTCGCCGTCTGTTTGGGAGACTGTTGCGGTGGCGTCTGTTTCAGGGGGTTAGGCTGGAATAATTCTTCCAGCGACTTGGGGCCACCCCATGCCTCGGGCATAGGAACTGCATCCGGAGCTACTTCAACGGGGGATGGCATCGGGGAAACGGGGCGTTTATTCTTAGCTTTTTTCGATTTACTATTCTTATTCACCTCTTTGAATATTCCCACAAGAATGACACCTGCTATCAAGAGAAATTTCAAAAAATCTTCCATTGTGTTTCACTGCTAATTAGTTATCTGCCAAAGTTACGTATTTTATCTGGTTCAGGCTAACATTTTATTATGAAAAAAGGGCAGCTTCACAGCTCCCCTTAATTTTTTTAACCTAAACCTTAACTATGAAAAAATCTAATGTTTCTTTCATTGCACAAATGTGAAAAATAAATTTAAATTTGCCAAGCATATCGCCTAAAAATGTTTATTCTCTTAACATAAATTACAAATTTGCTTGCCAAATCATAAGTTTTTGCGTTATTTTGATATCAATTCACTACTTATTGAAAGCGAAGCCGTATCTTTGCATCCGAATTTTTAAACTAAGATTTGAGTATGAACGAATTAACGGGAGCGGACTTTAAATCCGCAACTGAAATGAAGGATGACAACAAAAAGTTGTTTATCGAAACCTATGGCTGCCAGATGAACGTAGCCGACAGTGAGGTGATTGCCTCGGTGATGCAAATGGCGGGTTATTCCGTAGCCGAAACGCTGGAGGAAGCCGATGCCGTGTTTATGAATACCTGTTCCATCCGCGACAATGCGGAGCAGAAGATTCTGAATCGCCTGGAGTTTTTCCACTCGCTGAAGAAAAAGAAAAAGCATCTGATTGTAGGTGTACTGGGCTGTATGGCCGAACGGGTAAAGGATGATCTGATAACGAATCATCATGTAGACCTCGTTGTGGGGCCGGATGCTTACCTGACGTTGCCCGACCTGATTGCGGCCGTAGAAACCGGTGAAAAAGCAATCAATGTGGAACTATCTACTACCGAGACTTATCGGGATGTGATTCCGTCGCGTATCTGCGGCAATCATATTTCGGGTTTTGTATCCATCATGCGTGGCTGCAATAACTTCTGCACCTATTGTATCGTGCCCTATACTCGTGGACGCGAGCGCAGCCGTGACGTAGAAAGCATCCTGAATGAAGTGGCAGACCTCGTGACGAAAGGCTATAAGGAAGTCACCCTGTTGGGGCAGAACGTCAACTCTTACCGTTTTGAAAGACCGACAGGCGAAGTGGTTACTTTCCCGATGTTGCTCCGAACAGTGGCCGAGGCTGCTCCGGGAGTGCGTATTCGTTTCACGACTTCCCATCCGAAGGATATGAGTGATGAAACGCTGGAAGTGATTGCGCAAGTTCCGAATGTGTGTAAACATATCCATCTGCCTGTGCAGAGCGGCAGTTCGCGTATTCTGAAACTGATGAACCGTAAGTATACCCGTGAGTGGTATCTGGACCGGGTGGCAGCTATCAAACGTATCATCCCCGATTGCGGACTGACTACCGATATTTTCTCCGGTTTTCATTCTGAAACGGAAGAGGATCATGCCTTGTCACTTTCGCTGATGGAAGAATGTGGATATGATGCCGCTTTCATGTTTAAATACTCCGAACGTCCGGGAACGTATGCGTCCAAGCATCTCGAAGATAATGTGCCCGAAGAGGTGAAAGTGCGTCGCCTGAACGAGATTATCGCTTTGCAGAACCGTCTGTCTGCCGAATCCAACCAGCGTTGCATCGGTAAAACCTATGAAGTGCTTGTGGAAGGAGTCTCCAAGCGTTCGCGCGACCAGCTGTTCGGCCGTACGGAGCAGAACCGTGTGGTGGTGTTCGACAGAGGTACGCACCGTGTCGGTGATTTCGTCAATGTGCGTGTCACGGAGGCCAGCTCGGCTACGCTGAAGGGGGAAGAAATCTGATTTCACCACAGAGGACACGGAGGTCTTTTTTCTTCCTTGAAACTCTGTGTCTTCTGCATTCTTTGTGGTAAAACTTACATCATCATGTGTCTCCTGATGGAGAACTTCACAATCGCCATCGCATTGATGGACGCGAATGGAATATCCATCGGCTCATGATGAGTATTATAGCTCACGAGCTTGAGATACCCTTCTTTTTCCGAACGATTCACGTACTTCACCGCCAGATACTCGTCTCCGTCAATCATAAACGACACCAGGTATATTTCCCCGTAAATCACGTTGTCGAAACTGCTAATTTCCTTGTATCCGATAATATCTCCCGATTTCAGTATGGGATACATGCTGTCTCCGTTGACGTAGACCGCCCCGTCGCAGACGGAAATATTGGGAATCCATATCTTCCCCAGTGCATATTGCTGTTTGTTGGTGAATAATGTTTTCAGGTTCGCCGCCGCCGTAATATCGTATAATGTCACGCTACGGTCGTCTATTGGTTCGGGCGTTTTCGGATTGTGTATAATTTCGACTTCTCCCTGTACCAGCTCGCTTTGGCAAAATCTCGGCTGATGTTTCGGATTTCCTTTTCCCAATAATAGCCAGTTATAGTCCACCTTGTCTCCGAATTTGTCAAGCAGCAGACGGAAATCAATACTGTTTCGTGCTCCCCAATTGGTAACTGTTGCTCTCGAAACTTCCAGGTATTCAGCTAGTTCGCTGTCTCTCTTTAAGTTCAATGCCTGTTTGGCACGCTTGATGATACCTAATACATCCAAATTTGTATCCATTCTGTTTTTTTATTTAAAAGACTAATCTCGGATTTACAAATGACAGCTATAAAAATGGCTGCCTCAAAAATATGTTTACTATATGTTTATAATCAATGATTTGTGAAATAGTTGAGATTTAATATTGAAAATTGCTATTTTATTTATGAAAAATATTCTATCTTTGTCCCATTGATTAATAGAAAACGTTTCAAAAATATAAATTAAAAACGGATATGCCATGCAATACTTCAAGAAAAACACAAAAAACTTGAAATTTTCTCATCCGCCACCTGCGGAAAGCTTACTGATGCCTGTTAACAGTTATTCTCTCAAGTATTAATAGCTATTTCTCTAACCATTAATATCTGAAACGCCAGATGTTAATACCTGGCAATAGGATAACAAAAGGATAACATATTGTATACGAATACTCCGTATTTGAATGATTACAGACCTGACTGATAAAAACTAGCATTTATAATTTATAATTGGATAACAAAATGAAAAGCTCAAAAGTACAAACACTGTGCGTTTGCGGATGTTGCAAACGCTCTCTTCCGGCAAGTGCCTTTTATATCAATAAGAAAACCGGCCTTCCCGGCAACTACTGTAAGGAATGTCGTAAAACTGTCAGCCGGAACCACCGGAAGAACGAGAAACGCTCCCTGGCATGCGACAGGGAAAGCAATTATCCGGTAATAACCTCTACGGAAAATCCCACGTTGCGACGGGAACTTATTCTGCATGCCCTTGAAACCGTAGCTGCCAGCATTGAACGGAAAAGGCGGAAAGTCCGTGAATCGGAATTTGAATACGAATCAGGTTCTGAATCTCAATCCGGATCAGTCTTTGAATTGGAATTAGAATCAAAATCAGGATCAAAATTAGAATTGGCGGACTGATTTATAAAAACAATTTATATCATGGGACGAATAAAACAAGGGCTTGACTATTTCCCTTTGAATACCGATTTTATGCACGACCGTGTCGTACGCCGTGTGATGAAGCGTGAAGGCGATTCCGCCTTCACGATCCTGCTCTATACCCTGTCTTATCTATATTCGGGCGAGGGTTATTATATTCATGTCGACGATGACTTCTATGACGAACTCTCCGACCAGCTCTTCAGCACGGACAACGATAGTGTCCGCCGGGTGCTTCATCTGTTTGTGGAGTACGGTTTCTTCGATTCCTCTCTCTACGAACGTTACGGCATCCTGACTTCCGCCGACATTCAGAGGCAGTTCCTTTTTATCACTAAACGCCGCAGCCGCCGTCATATTTCTCCGGACTACTGTCTGCTGCCGGATGAGGAAACCGTACACTCCACCCTTCCGGATGCTGTTGCAGAAACCCCGGATATTGTAACGCAAACCCTCGATACTGTAACAGAATCCCCGGATACTGCAACAAAAAGCACCTTCATAAAAAGAAAAGAAAAAGAAAGGAAAGAAAACATCCTCCCTAACCCTCCTTTGCCCAAAGGAGGGGATGAGGAAGAAGAGGGAGGAGATTTTTCTAACAGAAAACCGGCGAAGAAGAAACGTGAACTGACACAGTCGGATATTGACCGGATGCAAGCTCCTGCTGACGGACACCCGCGCAACCTTTCCGGACTGTTGGATAACCTTCGCCTTTATCATATTCCTCCCTCCGAACAGTATGCAATCGTGCTGAAAAGTAATTACGGAGAAATCGGTGGTAAGGTTTGGAAGGGTTTCGGCGTCATTCGGGCAAGTGCCGGAAAAATCAAACTGCCCGGTCATTATTTGTTGAGTGTCCTGAATAACTGAATTAATGAGGATTATGATGCTATTATGTTATGTAATGTATTGTAAATTAGTAGTATAGTAACAAATTTTCATATTAACGAATTTATTAACGCACACTTTTAAAATCTCTTGCACAGACAGAAATAAGGTCTTATATTTGCATTGTCGATAAGCTTAAAGACATAGACAAACTAGAATTATTAACGACTAAAAACTATTACAATTATGCCAGTATTGTACAAACCCTTCCAGTCAACTCTGGAAGACAAAAAAAGCGGTAAAAAACTCTTCTATCCCCGAGTTGTACGTTCGGGAAACGTGGATTCCGCACAACTTTCGAAAGAAATAGCAGCCTACTCTTCCCTCTCTCCGGGTGACGTAAAAAACACACTCGACAACCTGGTGACGGTGATGGGGCAGCACTTGCAATCTTCGGAAAGCGTAAGCGTGGATGGTCTTGGTACCTTCCGTATGGTGATGGTAGCTCGTGGCAAAGGTGTGGAAACCTCTGACGAAGTGTCGGCTGCACAGGCTACGCTTACTGTCCGCTTCCAACCGACAACGACTAAGAATCATGACCGCACTACCGCTACCCGTTCGATGGTGACCGGTGCGAAGTGTGCCCGTTATGATAAACTTGTTTCCGATGCGGGTAGTGCAGGAGGAGGTAACTCCGGTGGAAGCGACAAGCCCGGTGGAGGCGGTAATGAAGGAGGCGGAGAAGCGCCCGATCCGGCTGCATAAATGACGTCACGGCAGTGAGGAGTACACAAAATGTAAACGACAAACTTCGTAGGCTTAACTAAACATTTGACTTTTAACTAAACTAGAAATTATCCACTAACATGAGGATTATCAACTTGATTGTGGTGCATTGCAGCGCCACGAGGGAGGATTGTACACTTTCTCCGGAAGATTTGGACCGGTTGCACCGGCGGCGCGGATTCAACGGAACAGGCTATCACTACTACATCCGCAAGGATGGAACAGTGCACCTCACCCGCCCGCTTGAACGTATCGGCGCACATGCAAAAGGTTTCAACGCTCATTCAATAGGTATCTGCTATGAAGGTGGTCTGGACTGCCGGGGACGCCCGGCAGATACCCGGACTCCGGCACAACGGGCTACGCTCCGGCAACTCGTTGGGCAACTACAGGAGAAATTCCCTGGCTGCCGGGTATGCGGACACCGGGATCTTTCACCGGACTTGAACGGAAACGGTGAGATAGAACCGGAAGAATGGATTAAACAGTGCCCGTGCTTTGAGGTGGCAAAGGAATTCAATGAGTTCGGAGCATTTGCCGATAGAACTGATGAGACTGGAAGTACGGAGAAACACAGAGTAACACAACACATTAAAGAACAGAAAGGAGGTAAATGATGGCAATGAAGAAATCAGTATGGGATATGATCCTGAAGGTGGTTATCGCAGTGGCTTCGGCTTTGGCAGGCGTTTTGGGCGCTAATGCGATGAATTTGTAAAGCAGAAAATTAAGTAGTAGTCCTTCCATAGATCATGATTGTGTGAAATGGAAGGACTCTGCTAATTCATTTTGTATTGACTAAACTATTTTATTGATAAATAATAGAAAAAACGAGTTATGAATAATCTATATACGAATAAAAAAATAATACTAAAGAGGCTGTTTCTTATATTATCAGCCTTTTTCGCGGTTTTATCTGCTAAGGGGCAGAGTGAAGATGGAATAAAGCTGGATGTTCCACGACTTGTACCACTTTCCCCAACGGCTACGGCTATGGTGAAATATCAGTCTTATCCTATAGATCATTGCACAGGAGTGCCTGACATAACAATTCCCTTGTATGATATAGTTGCAGGGGAGGTTACCATACCTGTTACTTTGTCTTATCATGCTTCGGGGCTTAAGCCCAAAGAAGGAAGCGGATATGCGGGAGCAGGATGGACATTGAATCTCGAACCGTCTATAGCCCGCCAGGTGATCGGGGTAGCAGACAATGACTATTATGGATGGTTTGATCGATATTTTTCTCAAAATACAGTCCCCGGTGATGAAAGAGACCGATTGATTTATTATGGGGAGATGGTAGATAATAAACGGGATACGCGTCCGGATAAGTTTACTTATAAGTTGCCGGGTGGCGGTGGAAGCGGATATTTTTCAGACAGGTCTTCCCCTCTTATTACTGTGCCTCATAACAGCGATGTGGTAAGGTATGTTGAAAGTGATATGAATATAACAGATGGAAATGGAGTCAAATATCTGTTCAATGGCGTACACGAGACGATGAATGATATTATTACCCGCTGGATGTGTACCTCTATTTGTTCAGCCCGTTATCCACATCCTACATTGGTTAGTTTTCAGTATCAAACCCTTCAGAATCAATGGGAACCTAGTGCTTATTATAATTTGAATGACAGGCTGGTCTTTGATGAAAGGGATAAAGACGGGAGTCCCAAATTGTATCTGATGGAACAAAAAAGCGGTGGCAATAACTATTATCAAATTACGGCAGGCAGATCGTCAGGTTCTTCCTCCTTGCCCAATGCCAATAAAGAGAGCGTTTCGAGCTATGTAGCGAATATGAGTTACCCGTCAGGTAGTTACTGTGCGGAGGGTAGGATGAGTACTACCCGATTGGCACAGGTGAATTTTATGGGAAACAGATTGTCTGTCAGTTATAAAGCAGTAGGTGAAGTGCCTAACAATACAAGTGTATTAGATAAAATGCAAGTGACGGATGAGAATGGAGAACTGGTGCGTACCATTAACTTTTATGTAACTCCCTATAATGGAAAAACCTCTTTGACTAAACTTGATTCTGTACGTATCTCCGCTCCCGGTGTAGAATCGCAAACTTATTCATTCAGGTATGTGGGTGTAAACAGCGTTCCTTCCATCTATACGAAGGCTGTAGATCATTGGGGATTTATGAACGGTTCGGAAGCGAGTGCTAATGGTAGTAAGTTGACAGTGCCGAACTTTTCGAAAAGAATACCTTTACCGGATACCAATAACACGGGAAGAAAAGACACTGTATTATTTGAGAATGCAGTCGGAATAGACCGTGAAGCGTCTGGTAACATTGTGGGTATTCTTGACCGGATAACAGATCCGCAAGGTATTGAAACCTCTTTCTCTTACGAAGGCAATTACGGCGCGTTTCGTGACAATAGCCAACAGCCGGAGTATCGAGACTACCTCTATCCGGTTGGCGGATTGCGGGTGAAGAGTATAGAAACCTATGATCCGAAGACAAGGAAAAGGCTCTGTAAGAATTATAGATATGGCCTGACGGTTATCAATAATGAGAAGTATGAATCCGTTTGGGGCGGCGGTGCTATTAAACACATAGTTACAGAGCGTGATTATTGTTCTACGGTAACGCAAGTAATGGACGACGGGCAAAGCCTTTGGAACGAATATTTGACAGTCTATCATTCGATGCCTGTCTCTAATATTACCTTTCGTAACGGAAGTCCGGTAATGTACAATATTGTCAGTGAAGAGATATTGGGAGGAGGCATTTCACAAAAGACCGTCTATTACTATGATGTGGATGCACATGCTTTTGAGGACGTTCTGCATTGGGAAAGTGGGGAGAATACATTCGCTTCTGTCCGGGAGTTTATGTTGAATCAACCGGAAAGCGTATTGAATCGACTTGGGCGGATGCTTCCCGGACATCCTTATGAACCTTCTGATGATTTTGTTACAGGCTATTTTGAGACCAATCAGAGAAATGGGGCTCTTATGGGTATAGACCGTTTCGACGGGCAAGAGCTAGTGTCATCTACCCGATACGAATATAAAAAAGTAATCGCGGGCCCGTATAATATTCCTGTGGATCTTCCTGTCCGGAAGCTGATAGTGGATGTTGATTTGTACATGAAAAAACCGAATAGCCTGCTTGGCAAGCCGGTATTTGTGGCTGACAATGACAATACCCATTCTGCTACGAATATGAGGACTACTTATTATTTGGATTGTGAAACGTATTGGGCACTTGATAAAGAAACGACACAATATTATTGCAAAGTGAACGGGAGACAACGGGTAATGTCGACGGAAAAGCAATATGCGTATGACGACCGCCATCTCTCCAATCCAGGTTCTTCGTTGAAGCCACGTAGGGTGGACTTTACAAACAGTGACGGCGTACAATTCTCGGATCATTATACTTATCTGGATGGTTATCCTGCCATACTCTCTTTGCATAAACACGTCGAAGACGAGCAATGCACGGAAAAGAGGATCTTGTTTAAGTCCGGCACCTGCCTCCCGGTGAGGGTGCAATTTAAAACTGACCGAATGGCGGACTTTCGTGATGAAGTCGTTTACCAATCGTATGACAGTAATAGTAATGTATGCGAAATTATGGCAAAAGACGATACGCCTGTTCTCTTCATTTGGGGATATCGCAACCGCTATCCTATAGCCAAGATAGAGAATGCTACCCGGCAGCAGGTGAGTGTGGCGCTTGGTTATGATGGAGACATCGAAGACGTTTTCGGTGATTGGGCCTCACTTGCCGTACCTACTGAAGAGATATGGGATAAGATAAACTCTCTTCGTGAGAGACTTCCCGGTAATACGCGGGTTACCACCTATGAATATGTCCCTTTGCAGGGAGTTGTTTCCATTACCGATCCCAATAATGTCATAACGAAATTTGAATATGATAATTATAGTCGGCTGACAGATAGTTATTATCTGGATGCGGACGCCCGTAAGGTAATGCTTCAACAGTATATTTATCATTTTGGTAAATGATAAGTAATTCAATGAATGGTTTAACTTGATAATGAAATTGATTTTTTATGAAAACTTATATATGTTTATTTTTCTTGTTATTCTGCTCTGTCTATTCGTGGGGACAGTCTTTGGAAGAACGAATGGCAACAGCTATTGACATTGGTACCTATTCGGAACCGTTTACTTATGAAGATACCCAAAGTACAGCTAATTTTAACTGTGGATTTATACCTCCGACCGATATGGATGATACGAGGGTGTTTATATCCAAGGATATTTTTTACAAACTAACAGTGACGCAGCCTATGAAGATTAGAGCCAGTGCAAAACCCAGTATCACTGATAGTGGTACTGTTTTCTTGCTCAATTCTTCGGGCATCCTCTTGAGTCGTACGATTTATGTGGAGGAAGCATGGGGAGATTATGGATATGGTTTGCTGCCTGGCGTGTACTATCTGGTTGCTAAACCTAACATCTATGAAGGGTATAAACCGGTGGATGCGGAAGATGTTACTATTTATGTAAAGACAACCCCTCGTGAATTGGGTGAAGATTTTTACAATCCGTTTGAGTTGGGGACATTTGGTGAGAATTTTGCATTGGCTGATTCTGCAAATACGATAGATTATCAATGTGATTATAATGCCAGTGATAACTATTGGGATAATTATTCTCGGCATGATGTAGTTTATCGCTTCACCCTGACAGAACCGATGGAGATTTGCCTGGATGATGATGGAACTGAATGTCCTTGGGAAGGGGATTCTTACAGTGTTCACCTTCTTTCAGCTTTGCATGATCCTGTTGTTCCCATCCGCACGCAAAAGCTTGGTACAGACTACGAGCTGAATGTGTATGATTTGGGAGCGGGCACCTATTATATTTATGTTTATGCTGACACGCCTATTTGGGCCGTGTATTATAGAATGAACTTGAGTGGGCGTACGTATGCTCCCGGAGTCAGTTTTTCTCGTCCTATTGATATAGGTAGCCGGGCGGACAGCTTTCAATATACAGATGTTCAGAACTCGGAACTCATGTCGGGCAATTTTCCGGAGAAAGCCGGCAATGAAGTTTTCTATCGGTTGGAGATTGAAAATCCGATGGAACTGACCGTTGATAATTGCGGTTCGGAAGTTGCGGACACCTATTTGAAAGTGTTTTCCCAAACGCAGAAGTTGCTGTATTTCAATGACGATTCGGATGGTGACGGAGCTTGTGCAAATGCCAAAAGTGCCCGTATTCATATACCCGTGTTGCTCCCGGGCGTCTACTATATTGTGACCGACGCGGAAAAGAACGGCAACATTTCCCTGTCCATAAACGGGCGACTTCTTGCACAAACGGGAGACACAAAAGCACTTGCTATCGACGCTGGAACATATAAGGCGGGACTCTTCTTTTCCGATACCCGAGATACCTCTGTAGACTATACGGATGCTTATCCGGCAAGACCTGCGAATGACGTTTTTTATAAGTTGGTATTGCAAAAGGAGATGGATGTGGTGTTTAGTCACTGTGGTTTGGAACTGGAAGATACTTATATGAGCATCTTGAATGGAGCCGGTGAGCTCCTTTACAGCAATGACGATTATGCGGGAGAAGGTCAGTGTGAGAATGAGAAACATGCCCGCATTGAGGTCAAGAAACTTCCTTCAGGCACCTATTATGTTGTTTCGGAAGGCAGTGTCGATAACGGACGGATCACGACGACGATAGAGGCACCGAACTTTAGTGATGCTTTGTGTACGACCGAGGGGCAGCCCTGTGTGATTACTCTGACTCCCACTGTCTCCACAGATGATCTCTCCCAATTGCACACCTGTGATTATCTTCGCGAGATACAGTATTTTGACCATTTCGGGAATCCTTCACTTCATATATCTCATGGCTTCACTCCTTATAAAACCGACCTGCTCACATTGCAGGAGTATGACGGAATCAACCGTGAATCTAAACTTTGGCTTCCGGTAGCAGAATCGACTGGTGGCGGTGCTTTTCTTCCATCCGCAGAAGTCAGTGAGGCCGTTTGTAAAGCAAGCTATTACGAGAAAGATAGCTCTCCCTTCAGCTATCCTGAATATGATAGTTCTTCATTGAACCGAATTGTCAAGAAGTATGGTCCCGGAGTTGCTTGGCAGAATCATCCGGTCAAAACAGACGTGTTGACCAATATAGAACGTAAAAACGCAGTTGATCGGGTAGACAGTTGCTTTATCGTGTGCCGTTATAGGATAAAGAATGACAGTTTGGTTTGTGCGGGTGAATATGATGCCGGAACATTGGAAGTGGTTCGTGCGATAGACGAAGACAATCATGTGAGTTATGAATTTAAAGACAAGGCCGGTCGCATAGTTCTCGTTCGTCAGTCTGATGATAATCAACTATCTTATGATACGTACCATGTTTATGATAACTATGGCAACCTGTGTATGGTGTTGCCTCCGATGGCAGCCGATTATTTTTTCGATGAAGGAGAATGGTCTGAAACGGCTCCCGTTCTTCAGCAATATGCCTATATTTATCATTACGATAAGTATAACCGCTGTATTTACAAGAAACTTCCGGGATGCGATCCTGTTTATACCGTTTATGATGCTGCCGATCATCCTGTCTTTACTCAAGACGGCGAACAGCGTGAGCGGAACGAATGGAGTTTCAGTATTCCCGATGCTTTCGGTCGGACAGTATTGACCGGAGTTTGTACGAATACGTTGGATTATGTTTCTAATTCTTTAGATACTATCGTCGTGTATGCCGATTGGGCAAAAGAAGAGAACGGGTTGAAAGGCTATCAATTGAAAGGTGTAACCTTAGAGTCTCCGTGTCTCCTTTCTGCCAACTATTACGACCACTATGAGTTTTTGGGCAAGAACGGCATCCCTAATGATATGACCACTGTTTACGTAGAGGAAACAGGCTATGGCAAGCGGAATGCAGGTGGTTATAAAGGACAGCTGACCGGGATTTGGACATCGCTCCTCTCTGCCCGTCCGGGTACTTTTACGTATTCGGTAATGTATTATGACGACCGTTACCGGATAATCCAGCAAAGGGGTAATAATGAGTTGGGTGGTACGGAGATTGTCCATACAGCTTATAATTTCTCGGGAAATCCCTTGGAAGAAAAACGTATACATACATTTCCTGGTACTGGACCAACCGTAGAATTGCACCGGCATACGTATGACCATGCCAACCGTCTATTGAAGACTAGCTATCAGTTGAATGATAATACTCCTATTGTTTTAGTAGACAATGTGTATGATGAGATAGGTCGTTTGAAAACAGATAAACGTAATGGTGTATATGAGTTACGAACCGACTATGCATATAATCTTCGTTCGTGGATAAAAGGCATTAATGGTCCTTTGTTTAACCAAACGCTTAACTATCAGGAAACGCTAGAGGGGACTACTCCCTGTTATAATGGTAATATCAGCCGCATGTGTTGGCGTAGTGGCGAAAATGGTATGGCTACAGTTATTGATCCGCAAGAAAAGGGTTACAGTTTCACTTATGACGGTCTTTCCCGTTTGAAAGATGCTATTTATGGAGAAGGTACTAACTTAAAACAGAACCGTAACCGTTTCAACGAACAGATAACCGGCTATGACAAAATGGGTAATATCTTGGGGCTGCTTAGATACGGTCAAACGGGTACGGATTCTTATGGTTTGGTTGATAATCTGAATTTGATCTACCATGGCAATCAATTACAGTCGGTTTATGACAATGCCACCAACTCTGTATTTGGTAACGGTATGGAGTTTAAGGATAATGTCAATGAAACGGTAGAGTATGAATATGATAAAAATGGCAATCTGGCTAAAGATTTGAACAAAAAAATATCTGAAATTCAATATAATATCTTAAATTTGCCTAGTCACATTAGCTTTGCTGATGGAAGTAGTATTGAATATGAATATGCTGCAGACGGCAGGAAAGTCCGTACCACGCATACTATAAACAATAACGTCACGTCCACCGTTTATTGTGGTAATGCGATCTATGAGAATGGCAGTTTGAAGATGCTCTTGAATGAGGCGGGATATTATAGTTTCCAAGATAATAAGTTTCATTTCTATCTGAAAGATCATCAAGGTAATGTAAGGGTTGTTACTGACGAGGCCGGTAATGTTGATGAAGTGAATGATTATTATCCTTTTGGTGGTTTAATGTCTAATGGATGTAATAACGTTCAGCCATATAAGTATAATGGTAAAGAGTTGGATCAGAAAGGTGGATTGGATTGGTATGATTATGGGGCAAGAATGTATGATGCAACATTGGGAAGATTTATGAAGACTGATAGATTTTTAGAAAAGTATGTTTCTCTATCTCCTTATCAATATGGAGCAAATAATCCAGTGAATAATATAGATATAAACGGAGATAGTATTTGGTATACTTTAAATGACAATATTGTGACTATGCATGTAGCTGCCAAAATATTCAATAATTCAAGTGATAATATAAATATGAAGAGAGCTGCCAAAGATATAGTTTCTGATATAAAAAGTACTTATGAAGGAGAATTTGAATGGAGTGATGGCAAAACTTATAATTTAAAGGTTGATATGGATCTCAAAGTGGTAACTTCTATGAAGGATGTTGAAAGTGCAGACCATTTATTTGTATTGGCGGATAGTGATGGTGAAGGGGCTCGTGGAGTTACAAGTATGTCTGGTGGAAAAGTAATGACTTTGGCGTCAAGGGATTTTGCGAATAATAATTTATTGTCTAATAATCTGTCTCACAATAACACCTTTACTGCAACTCATGAATTTGGACATGCAGCCGGATTGCTACATTCAAAGAATCCATTTAATATAATGAAACAAGGAGGTGTTTTTCACAATAGTAATTCGACACAAAGAAAAGTTATGCTGCAACAACAATATAATATAAATAGAGGTAGTAATTCCTTGAATTATATGAATAGAAAAATACCTTATCCATATGTTCACTATGATAATAATATTGTTGATGTCTATAGTTTAGGTCTTAAATGGAGATGATATAAATGAATTTGAAAAATAGAAAAGTATTAATGGTAACAGTCGGGCTGATGTTATTATGTGTATGTATTGTTTGTTTTGCATCTAGATCTACATTGATCTTTGTAGGGAACTCGTATGAAAATAGCCAAGATATTAATACTATTATTTCATTGAATGATAAAATAATATATAGTGGTTTTATAAAGGCTTATGAACTTCCAAGATTGTTAGAAAAAAGAAATATGAAAATTGGCTTTTATAAAGTTTCTGCAAAGCTAAATAATGTATTGATAGAACAGCGATTTTTTTATTTTTTACAAAAAACTATTTGGATAGATTTTGATTGTGCAAACAGTAACTCTTTATTAATTTCGAAATATTACAGGCAAATTCCATTGTAATTTAGCACTATCTCCTACCCAGCGCAGAAATGCAGTTTATCTAAAAGATAATGGACTAAAGAAAGATAGAAAAGGAATGTTGTACGAATATACTAAAAATCAAAGTCGGGTAAAATCTATTCGAATATTGGGTAATACAGATTTAGTACGATATGTAAAATATTAATAATATACTTATGAAAAACTTGGTTTATGTTATCTTATTTATTTTATTGGGAGGATGTGTTTCCCCCTCTTTTTCGCCAGTGGAGATACATCAACGAGTGGCAGAACAAGTTAAAGTATTGATAGATAGTGGATATCTACAAACTCCATATATTGAAATAAATGAAGTATTATCAAATAATTCCAGCATTATTTATAGTATTAAAGGGGCGGATTCTCCAGGTTCGGATGGTGCAGAGTTACCTTCTAAAGTGATGACCTATAAAGGGAAATATCTTTGTTTTATAGAATTAGATGAGCAGGAAATGTCGCGAACTGAATTGTTTGAAAAAGGAATTGTGGCAGATTCTAATTTTCATGAGAATCTCCATTTGGACGATGGGTGGGTATTGGCTTTTCGAAAATATGAAAATGGGTCAACTTTGGTAAAAAAGGTATTATCATCGGCTTTTCTTTTTGAATATCCGCAACTTTGGTAGACCTTTCAATCAGATTATTAGAATAGGTGGTCGAAATATACAGTATACAGCTTTTAAACTTTCTGATGGAACATTTAATATAGGAAGAATACATGAAATTTTATAGAATACCGACTAAGCAAGAGGAACAACTTATTGAATTACTTGTTCATAAGTCATCTTTAGAAATGTCTGAAGATTGGAAGAATGGCTTATTAGTACGTCCAATGGATGATGGGGAAATGGGTAGTTTGTATTTGTTTCCACAGGGGAAAATAAATGAAAGTAGGAAATTGGGTAGACAAATTAGTGAATTTCAATTTACAGATATTGATGGAGTTGAGGTTATTGCATCCTTAAATGTGGATGTTGATGGAGTTCTATTTGAACTTGATATATGGAAAACTAATTTTGAAAAACTTGTAAAACTCCCTGATTTATAGCTCGATTACTACCTTGACATGTTATAGAAATATTCTTAAGTGTCAGGGTAGTTTTTTATATTATGTGTTCGATAAAACAGAGTGTCTTACCCTGATATGGAATTAGAAAATATTCTGTGTCAGGGTATCTTTTTATAAATGCGGAAATGAAAGGTTGCTTTCTCAATATAATAGATTAAATTTGCCTAGCAACATGTCTACGCATACAGAATATGTACTTGATATTTCAGCTAGCCTAATTGTAGATACTGATGTCTTAATTGGTTTATCTATTAAAAGTCCTTAACGAAACCCCAATCCATCACTTTTTATTTGTTTCTTTGCACCAAATTCGGGTATAGTGTTGTCTTGTCATTCCAGGCAGCACTTAATTTTGCTTAGATAGTTAATGGAGAAACTCAGTATAAATGCTTGTCCGGTGTGTGGCGGTGCGCACTTGAAACGCGTCATGACTTGTACGGATTTTTATGCTTCGGGCGAACAGTTTGAACTGTATTCGTGTGAGGACTGTGGATTTACATTCACACAAGGAGTCCCCGTGGAAGCAGAGATAGGCAAGTATTATGAGACTCCCGACTATATCTCTCACACTGATACGCGCAAAGGCGCGATGAATAATATCTACCATTATGTACGTTCCTATATGCTGGGCCGCAAAGCGCGCCTGGTAGCTAAGGAAGCGCATCGTAAAACAGGGCGTTTGCTCGATATAGGTACGGGAACCGGTTACTTTTCTGATGCGATGGTTCGCCGGGGATGGAAAGTGGAGGCGGTGGAGAAAAGTCCGCAGGCACGTGAGTTTGCGAAGTTGCATTTCGATCTGGACGTAAAGCCCGAATCGGCTTTGAAAGAGTTTGCTCCCGGCAGCTTTGATGTTATCACTCTTTGGCATGTGATGGAACATTTGGAACACCTTGATGAGGTGTGGCAGCGACTTCATGAGTTGCTGACAGAAAAAGGAGTCTTGATTGTAGCTGTACCCAACTGCTCTTCTTATGATGCTCAACGTTATGGCGAGTATTGGGCGGCATACGACGTTCCCCGTCATCTCTGGCATTTTACTCCGGGCACTATACAACAATTGGCTTCCCGTCATGGCTTTATTATGGCGGCGCGTCATCCGATGCCGTTCGATGCGTTCTACGTATCCATGTTGAGCGAAAAACATCGTGGCAGTTCGTGCAGTTTCCTGAAAGGGATGTTTGTCGGAACGTTAGCATGGTTTAATGCTTTAGGACGGAAAGAACGCAGTAGTTCCATGATTTATGTATTCCGAAAAAAGAGATAACGCATGGGAGATCAAAACAAATATAAGTCAGGTTCAATCTTCGACATGCAGTTCATTACGTCGAGTATCAGTACGACATTAGTGTTGCTGTTGCTGGGACTGGTTGTCTTCTTCGTATTGACAGCACACAATCTTTCCGTATATGTCCGCGAGAATATCAGTTTCTCCGTTCTTATCAGTGACGACATGAAAGAAGCGAATATACTGAAACTTCAGAAGAAGCTGAATCAGGAACCTTTCGTGAAACAATCCGAATATATCTCTAAAAAACAAGCACTGAAAGAACAGACGGAAGCAATGGGAACCGATCCGGAAGAATTCTTGGGCTATAACCCTTTTACCGCTTCCATTGAAATCAAACTCCATTCCGACTATGCAAACTCCGACAGCATTGCGAAGATAGAGAAAATGATTAAAAAGAACACCAACATACAAGATGTGCTCTATCGAAAGGAGTTAATTGACGCCGTGAATGATAACATACGAAATATCAGTCTGGTACTGCTTGCCTTGGCGGTAGTGCTTACTTTTATCTCTTTTGCCCTGATAAACAATACCATAAGACTGGCTATTTACTCCAAACGCTTCCTCATTCACACCATGAAGTTGGTAGGAGCGAGTTGGGGATTCATCCGGGGGCCATTCCTTCGAAAGAATGTATGGAGCGGGATATTGGCAGCCATCGTTGCCGATTCCATATTGATGGGGACCGCTTATTGGGCCGTGACGTACGAACAGGAATTGCTTCAGGTCATCACGCCTGAAGTCATGTTGATAGTCTGTGCAAGCGTATTGGCGTTTGGAATTGTAATAACGTGGCTATGCGCCTATTTCTCCATGAATAAATACTTGAGAATGAAAGCAAACAGCCTGTACTATATTTAGCGGATGGCGAATGGCTGACGGCAAACCTGTGTTTGCGTGTGATTAGCATCCGTAACAACCGACTGATAGATTAAGGGAATGATTGAAATTAGTAATTTGTAATTAAATAAACTATGTCTGACAAGCAGAAATTTGCCTTTGATAAAGTGAACTTTATCTTGCTCGCGATAGGGATGGCGATTGTTATTATCGGCTTTCTATTGATGACGGGACCTACATCGTCCGAAACCTCTTTTGAACCCGATATTTTCAGTGTACGCAGAATCAAGGTAGCGCCAGTCGTTTGCCTGTTTGGCTTCTTGTCTATGATTTACGCTGTATTACGCAAGCCTAAAACACAAAAAACAGAAGAATAAAGATGGGGGATTTAACGACATTTGAGACGATTATTATTGCTATTGTAGAAGGATTGACAGAGTTTCTTCCGGTTTCTTCTACGGGACACATGATTATTACGCAAAACATTTTAGGAGTAGAAAGTACTGAATTTGTAAAAGCGTTTACTGTTATTATCCAGTTTGGCGCGATTCTTTCAGTGGTTTGTCTTTATTGGAAACGTTTTTTCCGGTTGAACCATACACCGGCTCCTGCGGGTGCTTCCGCTTTGAAGTGTTTTCTGCATAAATTCGATTTTTACTGGAAACTGCTGGTAGCTTTTATTCCTGCCGCCATTTTGGGATTCCTGTTCGGCGATAAGATAGACGAGATGCTGGAGAGTGTAGTAATAGTGGCAGTGATGTTGGTGATCGGCGGTATATTCATGTTGTTCTGCGATAAGATCTTTTCGAAAGGAAGCGAAGATACAATGCTGACAGAAAGAAAGGCATTCAATATCGGTTTGTTTCAGTGCATTGCCATGATACCGGGAGTATCCCGTTCGATGGCTACCATCGTTGGAGGTATGGCCCAGAAGCTGACTCGCAAAGATGCTGCCGAGTTTTCATTCTTCCTTGCCGTGCCAACCATGTTTGCGGCAACCGGTTACAAGGTGTTGAAACTATTCTTAGATGGTGGTACGGAGATTCTTCTCAACAATATGCCGGCACTTATTATAGGTAATGTAGTAGCTTTTATTGTCGCTTTGCTGGCTATCAAGTTCTTTATTAGCTTCGTTACGAAATATGGCTTTAAGGCATTTGGCTGGTACAGAATTATTGTTGGCGGAACCATTTTGGTAATGCTGTTGCTTGGATACAACTTAGAAATTGGCTGATGAATTTTAAAAAAGGAGAAGTACTGTTTTTCAATAAACCTCTTGGCTGGACTTCATTTAAGGTAGTAGGGCACGCCCGCTATCATATTTGCCGTCGGATTGGAGTGAAAAAACTAAAAGTCGGTCATGCCGGAACGTTGGATCCTCTTGCAACGGGGGTGATGATTGTATGCACAGGCAAGGCAACCAAACGAATAGAAGAGTTTCAATATCATACGAAGGAGTACGTCGCAACGTTGCGTTTGGGTGCTACTACTCCGTCATACGATTTGGAACATGAAATAGATGCCACCTACCCTACCGAACATATCACGAGGGAACTGGTGGAAGAAGTACTGACGCACTTTATCGGTGCCATCGATCAGGTACCTCCTGCCTTCTCTGCCTGTATGGTAGACGGTAAGCGTGCTTACGAACTGGCCCGGAAAGGAGAGGAAGTCGAACTAAAAGCAAAACAGCTTGTTATCGACGAGATTGAATTGCTGGAATGTCGACTGGATGATCCGGAACCGATGATTCAAATCCGTGTCGTATGCAGCAAAGGAACCTATATCCGTGCCCTGGCCCGCGACATCGGCGAAGCACTCCATAGCGGAGCTCACCTGACAGGATTGATCCGCACCCGTGTAGGTGATGTCCGGTTGGAAGACTGCCTGAACCCCGAACACTTTAAAGAGTGGATCGACGGACAGGAGATAGAAAATGAGGAAGAGAATAATTAACGTAATAAGGAATAGATATGAAATTATCACAATTCAAATTTAAGTTACCCGAGGATAAGATCGCTCTACATCCTATGAAATATAGAGATGAGTCGCGTTTGATGGTATTGCATCGTAATACAGGTAAGATTGAGCACAAGATGTTCAAAGATGTGTTGGACTACTTTGATGATAAAGATGTGTTTATATTCAATGATACGAAAGTGTTTCCTGCCCGCTTGTATGGTAACAAGGAGAAGACAGGTGCTCGTATCGAGGTATTCTTGTTGCGTGAGTTGAATGAAGAACTTCGTTTGTGGGACGTATTGGTTGATCCGGCACGTAAGATACGTATCGGTAACAAGCTATATTTCGGTCCGGACGATTCAATGGTGGCTGAAGTGATTGATAATACCACTTCTCGCGGACGTACGCTCCGTTTCCTTTACGACGGACCTCATGACGAGTTCAAAAAGGCACTGTATTCTCTGGGTGAAACTCCACTCCCCCACTCCATTATCAACCGTCCCGTAGAACCGGAAGATGCTGAACGCTTCCAGTCTATTTTTGCAAAGAACGAAGGTGCGGTGACTGCTCCGACTGCTAGCTTACACTTCAGCCGTGAGTTGATGAAACGTCTGGAAATCAAAGGTGTAGACTTCGCATATATCACTTTGCACGCTGGTCTGGGTAACTTCCGCGACATCGACGTAGAGGACTTGACGAAGCATAAGATGGATTCGGAACAGATGTTTGTAAACGAAATGGCGGTGAAAACCGTGAATCGTGCCAAAGATAACGGTAGAAATGTATGTGCGGTAGGTACGACAGTGATGCGTGCTATTGAAAGCGCAGTCAGCACTGACGGACATCTCAAGGAATTTGAAGGATGGACGAACAAGTTTATCTTCCCTCCGTATGAATTTACCGTAGCCAATTCAATGATTTCCAATTTCCACATGCCGCTTTCTACCTTACTGATGATTGTAGCTGCTTTTGGTGGTTATGACCAGGTGATGGATGCTTATCATGTAGCATTGAAAGAAGGTTACCGTTTCGGCACGTATGGAGATGCAATGCTGATTTTGGACAAATAATGGCAAAAGTTTATCTGGGACTCGGCACTAATCTTGGGGATAAAGAACAAAATCTTCGGGATGCCGTGCAAAAAATAGAAGAGCAGGTAGGGAAAATAGTTTCCCTGTCTGCTTTTTACGTTACTGCTCCTTGGGGATTTTCTTCCGATAACAGTTTCCTGAATGCGGCGGTTTGTGTAGATACCGAATTGGCTCCCATAGACGTTTTACAGAGAACGCAGGCGATTGAACAGGAATTGGGACGTACGAAGAAATCCGTCAACGGCATATATAGCGACCGCCTGATTGATATTGATCTGTTGCTTTATGGTGATTTGATACTTTCCACCACTTCTCCTTCAGGAGCAAAGTTGATCCTCCCCCATCCGTTGATGGCAGAACGTGACTTCGTCATGAAACCACTGGCGGAAATTGCTCCCGGATTAGTGCATCCGGTACTTGGAAAAACGATGAAGGAGCTTACTTCTTCTTTTTCTCCGCAATAAATACCGGTAAATAGGCAATGCATCCTATCAATACTGCATACAGCAAATGAATCTCCTGAAACGGCTTATCGATGAAATGGCAGACAATGGCATAGATGGCAATCGTGAAGCCTATATAAAGAGCCAGCACCAAAAGCGTTTTTAATTTCTTATTTAGAATCATTATAAATCTATTTATGTGTTAAATACGTGGCAAAGATACTCATTATCTCCGAAATCTCTTTATCTTTGCAACCGAAATGAAAGTGTGGACAGATTTGAGTAGCTTGCAACCACGGAAAAAAATGCTAAAACACGTCTGATTGACGCCTTTCGGTTTATCCTTTGCAGCACTCGCCTCTCCTACTCTCTCTCATTTTTTAATTTTCAATTTTTAATTCTTAATTTAAAAAGATGGGATACTTATTTACATCCGAATCGGTGTCAGAAGGACACCCCGACAAGGTGGCCGATCAAATATCGGATGCCGTGCTTGACAAACTGTTGGCTTACGACCCCAGTTCGAAAGTAGCTTGCGAAACACTAGTGACTACCGGACAAGTGGTGCTAGCGGGTGAAGTGAAAACAAAAGCGTACGTTGACCTCCAGCTCATTGCGCGCGAAGTGATTAAGAAAATCGGTTATACCAAAGGAGAGTACATGTTCGAAAGTAACTCTTGTGGCGTACTTTCCGCTATTCATGAGCAAAGTCCCGATATCAACCGTGGTGTAGAGCGTCAGGACCCGATGGAACAGGGTGCAGGCGACCAGGGTATGATGTTTGGCTACGCTACCAATGAAACGGAAAACTATATGCCGCTTTCTCTTGATCTGGCACACCGCATTCTGCAAGTGCTGGCGGACATTCGTCGTGAAGGAAAGGTGATGACTTACCTCCGCCCCGATGCCAAAAGCCAGGTTACTATCGAATATGATGACAACGGAGCTCCTGTTCGCATCGATACAATCGTTGTTTCTACGCAACATGATGACTTTATCCAACCGGAAGATGATTCTCAAGCTGCCCAGCTGAAAGCTGACGAAGAAATGCTGTCTATCATCCGCCGTGATGTGATTGAAATTCTGATGCCTCGTGTCATTGCTTCTATCCATCACGATAAAGTGTTGGCACTGTTTAATGATAAAATCATTTATCATGTGAATCCTACGGGCAAGTTCGTAATTGGTGGTCCTCACGGAGATACCGGTTTGACAGGTCGTAAGATTATCGTTGATACTTATGGTGGTAAAGGTGCTCACGGTGGTGGTGCTTTCTCCGGAAAAGATCCTAGCAAGGTAGACCGTAGTGCAGCTTATGCAGCACGCCATATCGCAAAGAATATGGTTGCGGCAGGTGTAGCAGATGAAATGCTTGTACAGGTGAGCTATGCTATCGGTGTGGCTCGTCCGATCAATATTTTTGTAGATACTTATGGCCGTTCCCACGTTAACATGACGGATGGTGAGATTGCCCGCGTTATCGATCAGTTGTTCGATCTTCGCCCGAAAGCAATCGAAGAACGTCTGAAACTTCGTAATCCTATTTATCAGGAAACAGCCGCTTATGGTCACATGGGACGTGAACCGCAAGTGATAACGAAGAAGTTTTCTTCTCGTTACGAAGGAGATAAAACAGTGGAAGTGGAACTCTTTACATGGGAGAAACTCGACTACGTAGATAAAATTAAAGCTGCTTTTGGTCTGTAAAACAGTCTGAAAGCGAGCTTAGCTCATTCGATAAGAGCCACAATCTCAACTCCTTCTAGTAGGATATGAGGTTGTGGCTCTTGATTTTAAATAAGTTATATTTAAATAAATATCTTTTGGATATTAAACTTCTTTTGCCGAATTTGCTACTTTTGACCTGTAAATAAACGGACTGCCTAATGAAAACAAGATGTTGTTATCCTAAACGCTATTTATTGTTGTTCTTTAGTTTACTTGTCAGCGTAGGTAGCATTCTGATGTCTGTCTCTCTATCTTCCTGCTCTTCTTCGGTGAAGAGTCCATTGCTACTATCTGCTGACTCATTGATGGAAATATATCCTGATAGTGCATTATCCATTTTGGAATCAATTTCCTCCCCACAGAAATTACCACGTGCTGACAGAGCACTTTATGCGCTATTGCTTACGCAAGCAAGGCATAAAAATTATATTGCTTTAGGAGATGACTCGCTGATAAAAACGGCTGTTGAATACTATGGTGATAAGAAGAAAAGTGTACGTGCTGCAAAAGCTCATTATTATTGGGGAGCTACTTATGGTGAGAAGGGGTATACTTCATTTGCTGTAGACGAGTATCTGACGGCAATTCGGTTGATGCCTGTTAGGGATGAATTCTTAGCAATGATTTATGATAATCTTGCGGACTGTTATGAAAAAGATGAATTAGATAATGTAGCAATGGAAGCTTATCGCGCTGCTTATCAGATATTAAAAGGAAAAAGTGGACAAATATATCCAATGCGAGGTATTGCGCGTATGTTTTTGTTGCAAAATAGGAAGGATAGCGCATTGTTTTATTATCAGCAAGCGCTTGATTGTGCATTGGCGGATAAAGACTCTAGCTTGATAGGGGCTCTTTATCATGATTTTGCTATGGTTTATAATGAAAAAAAAGATTATATTCTGGCAAATCAATATGTATCGAAGGCAATTATGATACAAGAGGAGGGTGCTGTTAATGCTTGTTTGTCAAAAGCCCAAATTATGTTGAACTTGAATCAGCTTGATTCTGCCAGCTATTTTTATAATAAGAATATGAGCCAACTTGATATTTATGGAAAAGCCGTTTGTTATGATGGAATGTATCAAATAGCAAAGAAAAAAGGGGAGTGGAAAGTTGCAACAGAGAATATGGATATATACAAAGTTCTTTATGATTCAATTCAGATAATGACCGATAATGAGGAACTTAATCGGCTTATGGATAAACATCAATTAGAAGAGCATAAAAGGTTATTGTCAGAACATGCTAAAACGTTGGTTTTTACTTTAGTTGCTGTATTTTTCTTTTTGATGATTATATGTGTCTTTTGTTTTATGTGGAATGATAGAAAAAGAAAGAAGTATTATATAGCTTTGCAACATGAATTAACTCAAAAGAGAGTCGATACTATGCTGTTGAAAGACGAAGAGGTTTCAGAATCTAATAAAGAGCATATAGATAAGAAAAGGTCAGAGTTGACAGAACAACAAATCCAATTGTGTGTATCGGTACTGAAAACTACCGATTGCTACGATCAATTAGAGACATTGGAAAAGGCAACTCCTAAACAGTTGTTGGCGATGCGTAGTTTGAGGAAGGATATACGTTCTACTATTTCTAATGCATTTGTTGATGTGATGGTAAATTTGAAAGAGCGCTACCCAACATTGACTGGTGATGATGTCTTTTATTGTGTCCTTTCATTGCTTTATTGTTCAAAAACTGTCATGATGGAGTTGATGGATGCAACTTCAGATGCTCTTAAAACACGTAAAAATCGCATAAAGAATAAAGTCGATGCTCAACTTTTCGAACGTGTATTTGGAGCTGATAATCAGTGATATGTAATGCTTAATCTCTGCTTATCTTTTTTTTAAATAGGGTCTTGTTACCATTGTTACCACGTAAAAATCGTTTCTTTTGCTGCATCTGTGTATTTTTGGAGCTAAATTTTAAACCCATTTATTATGAAAGCTAAATTTTTACCTCTTTTATTGTTGGCTATTTTACTTCAAGTAAGTATGTTCTCTTTTGCGAATGAAATGACATCTGCGCGTCGAATCAGACTAAAAAATAAAACTGAGGTACAACATCGGTCTATCCCTGTTACTCCTGATGCTTGTATTGAAAACTCATTGTTGTCTATTGACCTTCTTTCTACTGTTCCTACTGTAACTGTAATTATAAAGAATGCAGAAACAGATGAAGTTGTTTATACATCTACTGATTTAAATGTAGATAAGGTTTATATTGATCTTACAGGTGAGGAGAAAGGTAAATATACTTTGGAGATACAACTTCCAAAGGAGGCTTTTACTGGAGATTTTGAATTAGAATAAATCTTTGAAATATATATTATTTGCAACTAACATAATGATGATATACCTAAATCATTAACTGATGAAGCCCCGCTGTTGAAATATATGGCGCATTGCTGAAATGACGATTTAGATGACCGAAAGGGGAAAGAATCGGTTAACTTTTATTCGTGGGCTTAATAAGCCTTGTGAAAGGCCCATTAAGGTATATTGAAACGTAAAATTAAAATCACTTTTTTTAATTGTGTGCTGAAATACTACTGGTAGGGTGTTCGAACGATTTTATAGTTCGGATAATAAAGTTCATTCAGCAACAATGTGATACACCTGTTAGTAGATGAGAAATCTGTGATAGATGTATTCTCTGTGAGAAAAGCTCTTGGACTTCTTATTTTAGAAGTCCAAGATTTTTTTTAGAGAGAGTATGATGGAAGAAATGGCTGACGAAGAAAAAGTGTCTTTTGAACTATTCAAATATATTATTTGGATTATTTGTGAGGTAATTTCTGTGTGTTATCTCTTGTTACTTATTTTGTGTGATACTGTTACTTCTGTTACCAAGTAAAATTCGTTCCTTTCCTTATACCTGCATACCTTTGGCATAAATCTTTAACACACAGGCATTATGGAAACGAAACTTCTATTCTTTTTATTGTCAGGTATTTTATTCCAATCAAATATAGGTATATATATGATGGAGCAAACCGAGAAATGTCAGGTTACTTTGAAGATTGCTATTCAAATGCACTCGCATTCTATTTCTATTTTTCCTAATAACTTCTGGAGGAGTTCGTAGATGTTGCTTAGTTGGCATTTACATTAACTGTTATTATGACTATTCCAAAAATGTAGAATGGGATGAATAATTAATTTATCCTGTTAGATGGATATTGTCATTATGTATTTGGGTAAAAATACTTTTCTGAGTTTTCTCTCTTAAATAAAAACAAATCTAAATTTAACCAAGATGAAAGAAAAATTATTGATTTTGGGAGCAATGGTGGCTTTGTGCTGCTCTTGTGCGGGGAATTCTGTATTATTAGATACGGAATCCGAATTGAACGGCTTGAACAATGAGTATGAGCTAGGTACGTTGGAAGTGAGTGATAATGGTCTAAAATGCGAAACTTTGGGTGATGAAGATTCTATTCAGGTTTTGAAGGACAATTATATCGCGGAAATTATGGGACGTATGGAAGTTGCTAAAGAGAAGGTAATGCGTACGACTTATGGTGCAACATCGCCTAGGGTCGGAGTTTTCAGGGTTGGTTCTTGTGGTAATTACAAGTATTTATCAATAAAAATTGATTGTGAAAACGGAAATAGTAAAACTAGCGTAAGTGGTAATGTTGGAGATACGTATGTTGATGGTGGAGATAATATGCGTCTCGAATTTTGTATGGTGGATGCGGGATTTCGTTATCCGGGGGGGAGTCTTTTTGTTTGAGGATGTACCTTTAGAGACCATGACATTGGTCCGTTATCATGATACGGAAGATGGTGGTCATAATGGCGTGTGGTCTGATGATCCTAATTATTATGATGTAATGCATATTTCTGGAATGTCTAAATTAGATTCTAATGCTACATTGGCATGGAATATAAATAGGAATATGACTAAATGGGGCGATATTCCAGTGGGACCTGCAGGTATTAATTATGGGGTCATTGCTCCTGCTGAAATGGCTTCAGGTAATTTGTATTTTGATGATGAAGATCATAATAATAAGAATTGGGCACAAGTTTGGTTAGGACCCCAAAACCAATATGAACCGCATGGTACATATTATGGAGTCCAGCTGGGTCGAAATACAAGATATCACGTATGCCTTAATACGGATAAAACCAATTTCACAAAATTGGTGCGATCAGCTATCTAATTATTAATTTGTTTATAATCAATTCTTATTGGTAAAACTTACCAATAAGAATTGATTTAATTAGCACATAGACATGAAAATATTGTATTTCTTTCTCTTCTCTTTTCTTTTTATTGCTTGCAATACTCCTGTTATAAATAAGAATGATGTTGTTGCAGAAGTGAATGGAGAACAGATTCTTCTTTCAGAATTGGCGTCTCAAAGTAAACAAGAGATTTTTGATATATTGAATACAGCGTATGAAATCAAAAGTCGGGTACTTGCAGGTCTGATCAAACAGAAACTGTTAGAAGATGCAGCCAAAAAAGAAAACATGTCTTTGGAAGAGTTTATCGATTGGTTTGTTCAGCAGAAAATATGTGTAGGGCAGGATAGTTTGAAAAAACGATATGGATTTAATACACAAAGCTTTTATGTAAAAGGTGAATTAATCCCGTTAGTGAAAGGTTCTTTGGAGGAGAAACTATCTTATCAACAGAAACTTCGGAGTCGGATTGTTCAGGCATTGGTTGATTCTTTATATCAAAAGGCGGATATTAAAAGATTTGTATATCCTCCAAAACAGCCGGAATGTGTTGTGAGGGATTTGTGTGTATATTATAGGGGGAATTTAGACTCTCCTGTTTCTTTTATTGTTGCCTCTGATTATAATTGTGAGCGCTGTGTACAATTTGAAAAGACATTGTCCAAGCTCTATGATAATTATAAAGAGCGGGTTAAATTTGGTTTTGTGCATTTTGCAGATGCTCCTTCGTTAGCAGCTTTGGCATGTGAGGCTGCTGGTGAGCAAAAACAATTCTGGACTTTTCATGATACTATATTTAACTATTCAGGAGTAGCAGATTCCGCTTTTATATATAACTTAGCAAAGTCTAAAAGATTGAATATGACAGAATTTGATGCCTACTTACATTCTTCTGACAAATATAAGGAGATGGATAAGGTCATCAATCAGTTAGTAGAAAGGGGGCTGATGGCTACTCCTACCATCATAATTAATGATCGTTTGGTGTACGTCACAAACAGCTATGAAGAATTGTCCAGACTATTGGAGTATGAACTATAACACAAAAGATAAAAGATGAGACTTTACTTTAATCTGAATAAGATAACTTATCTGTTTCTAATGCAGGCTTTATATCTTTGTATTGCTTGTGAGGAGCCGTTTGATGTAGGTATGCCGATCCCGGAAGATGCCATAGTATTTGATGGAGTGATAACCGATGACCCCCCCACCCTATTATTTTGTATTAAGTAAACCGTCAACTAAACTGAAATACCCTGAAAATCGTAGTTTTGATAGGATTAATGATGCAGAAATTGTTATTGTTGATTTGACAACAGGTATAAGAGATACATTACAGAATGCCAAATTGACTGGTTATCAGGATTTTCGATTTTATGATCACTATAGAGATAAAGATGTTACTGTTTATATGAAATGGCTTCCTGGTGAAACGCCTGGTGGACTTTATGTTACTAATAAGATTTATGGAGTTGAAAATCATACCTACGAACTTCATATCAAATACAAAGGAAAGGAATATACAGCATGTGAGCGGATGGTGCCTAAAACTCCAATAGACAAAATAGTAATGAAACGTATTGATACTGGAGAAGGTGAACCTAATGAAACTCCATGTATCAGTTTTTATAATCCTCCTGAAGAACATAACTATTATTTGCTTAAAACAGATTTTTGTTCTTCAAAAGTGCTTCGTGTCGCATCTGTTTATAATCTATATTATGGAACAACGAATAGTGCCGGTTGGCCATATTCTATTTTGGATGATGAATATTTGGCGGAAAATGTGATAGACTATGTTGTGAGCGAGGGAGAGCAGTTTGTACTCCCTAATCGTCCGGGGTTTAGCTATCCTGTAAGTGATTCCATTTGGATAAAAATGCAGTCCATATCTGAAAATTGCTATCAGGTGTTTGATCAAATGATTAAGCAAATACGTTCGGATGGTGGAACTTTCTCTCCGCGTCCGACCTCTGTAAAAAGTAACATTGATAATGGTGCTTATGGAATATTCCGTGTCAGTGCTATCTCTGAAATCTATTTTTATAAGAAACATAGGATTTGATGGAAAAATACCTGTTATTATTTATATTATCCTGCTGTGGAAATTTCACCATATGTAATGCTCAGACGATTACTGTCAGAGGTCGTGTGACCGACAGAAAAACCGGAGAAGTGCTCTCGGATGCTAACATTGGAGACCTGATGTCGAGAACAGGAGTAGCTGCCAATACGTATGGGCTATATTCCATTCGTATTAAAGGTGGACGTTGTGTCTTAAGATGTTCGATGCTGGGCTATGTAACCCAAATGGATACGTTGACTCTGACTGCAAATTCGGTTCATAATTTTGCTTTGATGCCCGATAACTATCAACTAAGTGATGTAGAGGTAATGGGAAATCAGAAAGCAGGAGGACAGTTGACATTGAACCAGAAAGATATTCAGGCACTTCCCACTTTAGGAAGTGAACCTGATGTATTGAAGTCATTACAATATCTTCCGGGAGTCATTAGTGGCAATGAAGGTTCCAATAATATATCTGTTCGAGGGAGTAATCAATGGGGTAACTTGATATTGCTGGATGAGGCAATGGTTTATAACCCGAATCATGCATTGTCTTTCTTTTCTGTGTTCAATAACGACGCTATACAGCAAGTGAGTCTTTATAAATCTTATTTTCCATTGAAGTATGGTGGAAGAACTTCGTCTGTTATTGATGTCAAAATGCGCGAAGGAAACAATCAGGAGAAACACCGGAGTGCTACAATTGGAGTTATCGCTTCTAAAATCCAGTTGGAAGGTCCGATAAAGAAAGGGAAAACATCTTACCTGATAGCAGGTAGATTTGCTTATCCAGGAGCTGTACTTAACGTACTGAAACAGTTTCGTGGTACTAAAATGAGCTTTTATGATGTAAACGCCAAAATTAATTCTACATTAAATGACCGGAACCGGATTTTCTTTTCAGTATATAATGGCGGCGATCATACTTTTTTTAATCAGCTGGTACGCGGTTATGGCATGAACTGGGGAAATACTACCGCTACTTTTCGATGGAACCGCGTCTGGACAGATCAATTGTCGGGAAACTTCAGTGCTATTTTTAGTAATTATTATTATCGCTATAAATCAATAACGGATGGAATGAAGTTCTTGTGGAAATCGAATATCCAATCTTATCAATTGAAGTATGATGCGGATTATGCTGTTAATAATGCGTTACATATCAGGAGCGGACTCTCTGCGCATGTGTTTACCACAATGCCCGGAAGTATTAGCAGTTGGGGGGATTTTAGTAATGTTGTTCCCTACCGGATGGACAGGCGGTCTTTATTGGATATGGCAGCCTATGGAGAAGCGACTTATAAAATTTCATCGGCATGGCAGTTGAATGGGGGAATCCGTTTACCTGTTTTTTACACTCCTAAAGTTGGAGAACTCAAACAAAAGTGTTACATAATACCTGAACCGAGAGCCGAGTTGTTCTACTTCCCCGGAACCGGAAACCGTTTGCACGCGGCTTTCACGCAGTCTTCACAAAACCTA
>NZ_EQ973356.1:0-2459 GCF_000157055.1 Bacteroides sp. 2_2_4
ATGCTTCGTCTGGCTTTTGACTTTATTATAGCTTGGAGAGAAATACGGGCGAGGCCGAATGCTTACTGGAAACAAAAAGATAATCACAATGAAAACAAAGAGACACAATAAGCAGCTGAATAAATCAAGCAAGGCAGACGTAACGTGAAAGAATGAATTCACAATCGCACCGAAAGAAATATACTTTTGATGTAGTCGCCTTATGATTCATCCTAAAAAGAGAACACTCCTATCCAAATTCTTTTTATCTTTGACGAACTTTTTAAATACACCTCAAAAGATGAAGAAAAAAAAGAGAAATATTCTACTATCAATTCTAATCGGAGCATTCCTCCTTTGTGCAGTTGCCGGAGGCACCTTTTATTATTATCTGTTTGCCCCCCAATTTCACCCATCTAAAACCGTATATATTTATGTAGACCGGGATGATACTGCCGATTCTATCTACCATAAAATAAAAGAATTCGGGCATGTCAATAAGTTCACCGGATTCCAGTGGATGGCAAAATACAAGGATTTCAATCAGAATATCCACACCGGTCGTTATGCCATTCGCCCCAATGACAATGTTTATCATGTATATAGCCGTTTTTCCAGAGGTTATCAGGAACCTATGAACCTTACTATCGGAAGCGTCCGGACATTAGACCGATTGGCACGAAGCATCGGCAAGCAGCTCATGATAGACTCTGCCGAAATCGCAAGCCAACTGTTCGACTCTACTTTCCTAGCTCAAATGGGATATACCAACATAACACTCCCCAGCCTTTTCATACCGGAAACCTATCAGGTATATTGGGACATAAGCGTAGACGAATTCTTCAAACGAATGAAGGACGAACACAAACGCTTCTGGAATAAAGATCGCCTGTCACAAGCTACCGCCATCGGCATGACACCGGAAGAAGTCAGCACACTTGCTTCCATCGTTGAAGAAGAGACCAACAACAACGAAGAAAAGCCAATGGTAGCCGGATTGTATATCAACCGGTTACATCAAGATATGCCCTTACAAGCAGATCCCACCATCAAATTTGCCCTACAGGATTTTGGCCTGCGCCGAATTACCAACGAGCATTTAAAAGTCAATTCTCCCTATAATACCTATATAAATACCGGATTACCTCCGGGCCCCATCCGTATCCCCTCTAAAAAGGGAATAGACAGCGTGTTGAACTATACCAAACATAACTATATCTACATGTGCGCCAAAGAAGATTTTTCCGGTACTCACAACTTTGCCTCCAATTACGCCGACCACATGGCAAATGCAAGAAAATACTGGAAAGCCCTGAATGAAAGAAAGATTTTCAAGTAAATTTGTGATAAAACGAACGGAAAAGCCTATCTTTGCCCGATAGATTAACAAACTGTGATCAACACTAAATAAAAGAAATAGATATGAGCAAGCAACTCTTACTTGGCGATGAAGCCATTGCACAAGCTGCACTGGATGCCGGACTTTCAGGCGTTTATGCCTATCCGGGTACTCCTTCAACTGAAATTACGGAATATATTCAAATGGCCCCTATAACGACCGAACAGAATATACACAACCGTTGGTGTGCCAATGAAAAAACAGCGATGGAAGCTGCGTTGGGTATGTCTTTCGTAGGTAAACGGGCATTAGTTTGTATGAAGCACGTAGGTATGAATGTAGCTGCCGACTGTTTCGTCAACTCTGCCATCACAGGCGTGAAAGGCGGATTGATTGTGATAGCCGCAGACGACCCCAGTATGCACTCCTCGCAGAACGAACAGGACAGCCGTTTCTACGGAGACTTCTCACTGATACCGATGTACGAACCAAGCAATCAGCAGGAAGCGTATGATATGGTATACAGTGGTTTCGAATTCTCTGAAAAAGTAGGCGAACCGATCCTGATGCGTATGGTAACCCGCCTGGCACACTCCCGTTCAGGAGTAGAACGTAAAGAGCAAAAGCCGCAGAACAGCATCTCTTTCAGCGAAGATCCGCGTCAGTTCATCTTGTTGCCGGGAAATGCCCGCAAACGCTACAAAGTATTGCTTGCCCGCCAAGACGAATTTATCAAAGCTTCAGAAGAATCGCCCTATAATAAATATACAGACGGTCCTAACAAAAAGCTGGGAATCGTAGCTTGTGGTATCGGTTACAATTATCTGATGGAAAACTATCCGGAAGGTTGCGAATATCCGGTACTCAAGATCGGCCAATATCCATTGCCTAAAAAACAATTGCATCAATTGATCGAGTCTTGTGACGAAATCCTAGTTCTGGAAGACGGACAACCCTTTGTAGAAAAACAATTGAAAGGTTATCTGGGTATCGGCGTTAAAGTAAAAGGACGCCTCGACGGTACTCTGTCACAGGACGGAGAGTTAAATCCGGACTCTGTAGCCCGTGCCGTAGGTAAAGAGAATAAATCGGAATTCGGTATTCCTTCTGTTGTAGAAATGCGCCCGCCTGCACTTTGCGA
>NZ_EQ973356.1:2682-188405 GCF_000157055.1 Bacteroides sp. 2_2_4
AGAATATCCATCTCATAAAGTATTCAGCGATATCGGCTGTTATACATTAGGTGCAAATGCTCCTTTCAATGCAATTAATTCATGCGTGGATATGGGTGCTTCCATTACGATGGCAAAAGGTGCCGCTGACGGAGGTCTTTTCCCGGCTGTAGCTGTCATCGGCGACTCAACGTTCACCCATTCCGGAATGACCGGACTGTTAGATTGCGTGAACGAGAACGCCAGTGTAACCATCGTCATCTCCGACAATGAAACCACCGCCATGACAGGTGGACAGGATTCTGCCGGAACCGGACGCATCGAAGCGATCTGTGCAGGTATCGGAGTAGATCCGGCCCATATCCGTGTAGTTACTCCATTGAAGAAGAACTATGAGGAAATGAAGCAAATCATTCGCGAAGAAATCGAATATCGTGGTGTATCTGTCATTATCCCACGCAGAGAGTGTATCCAGACATTAACACGCAAAAAAAGAAGTAAGTAAGCCATGAAAAAAGACATTATATTATCAGGAGTCGGCGGACAGGGAATTCTGTCCATTGCCACAGTAATCGGCAAAGCTGCCTTGAAAGAAGGATTATACATGAAACAAGCGGAAGTACACGGAATGAGCCAACGCGGAGGAGATGTCCAATCCAATCTCCGCATCAGCGACCAGCCGATTGCTTCAGACCTGATCCCATCAGGCAAATGTGATCTCATCATCTCATTGGAACCGATGGAAGGATTGCGTTACCTCCCCTACCTTAGCCCTACCGGCTGGTTGGTGACTAACGAAACTCCGTTTGTCAACATCCCCAATTATCCGGAAACAGACAAAGTGATGGCAGAAATCAACAAACTGCCTCATAAGATAGTATTGAACGTAGACAAAGTGGCAAAAGAAGTAGGCTCCGCCCGCGTTGCCAACATTGTCTTACTGGGAGCAACAATCCCATTCCTGGGCATTGATTACGAAAAAGTACAAGACAGCATCCGCGAAATCTTCCTGCGTAAGGGAGAAGCAATTGTAGAAATGAATCTTAAAGCATTGGCAGCCGGCAAAGAAATTGCGGAAAAGCTAATGCAATAAAAGGCATTACCATGAGTACACAATACTGGGAAGAAGAATTAGAAACCATGAGCCGGGAGAAGTTGCAGGAATTGCAGCTTCAACGGCTTAAAAAAACAATCAATATAGCTGCGAACGCTCCATATTACAAAGAAGTTTTCAGCAAACATGGCATCACAGCAGATAGCATACAGTCATTGGATGATATCCGCAAAGTACCTTTCACTACCAAATCTGACATGCGCGCCCACTACCCGTTCGGACTGGTAGCAGGTGATATGAGCAATGATGGTGTACGTATTCACTCTTCCAGTGGTACCACCGGAAACCCGACTGTTATTGTTCACTCACAACACGACCTCGATTCTTGGGCCAACCTGGTAGCCCGCTGTCTGTATGCAGTAGGAATACGCAAGACTGACGTTTTCCAAAACAGCTCCGGATACGGTATGTTTACAGGAGGTTTAGGCTTCCAATACGGTGCAGAACGCTTGGGCTGCCTGACAGTCCCTGCCGCTGCAGGAAACAGTAAACGACAGATTAAATTCATCAACGACTTTAAGACTACCGCTTTACATGCTATCCCCAGCTATGCCATCCGCCTTGCAGAAGTCTTCCAGGAAGAAGGACTCGATCCCAAAGGAACCACACTGAAAACCCTGGTTATCGGCGCCGAACCCCATACCGACGAACAACGCCGGAAAATAGAAAAAATGCTGGGTGTAAAAGCCTACAACAGCTTCGGCATGACAGAAATGAACGGTCCCGGTGTTGCCTTCGAATGTAAGGAACAGAATGGAATGCACTTCTGGGAAGACTGTTATCTGGTAGAAATTATCGATCCGGAAACAGGCGAACCAGTTCCGGAAGGAGAAATCGGAGAATTAGTACTTACGACTCTTGATCGTGAAATGATGCCGTTAATCCGCTATCGTACCCGCGATTTAACCCGTATTCTTCCCGGAAAATGCCCATGCGGCCGTACCCATATCCGTATCGACCGTATCAAAGGCCGCAGCGACGATATGTTCATTATCAAGGGAGTAAACATCTTCCCGATGCAGGTAGAAAAGATTCTCGTACAATTCCCCGAATTAGGCAGCAACTACCTGATTACGCTGGAAACTGTCAACAACCAAGACGAGATGATCGTCGAAGTAGAATTAAGCGACCTTTCTACCGACAATTATATTGAACTGGAGAAGATCCGCAAGGATATTACCCGCCAATTGAAGGATGAAATATTGGTGACTCCTAAAGTTAAACTGGTAAAGAAAGGCTCTCTTCCTCAAAGCGAAGGAAAAGCCGTCCGGGTGAAAGACTTAAGAGACAACAAGTAACGATTCAAATATCCATGTGCTAATATACCAACCGCTGTTTTCACCATGCGGGATGGAATATTAGCACATTATTAATTAATATCATACAGCATGCAATTACTTAAAAAAAGAATTCTGCAAGACGGAAAATGCTACGAAGGAGGTATCCTGAAAGTAGACGGTTTTATTAATCATCAAATGGACCCTGTCCTGATGAAATCAATCGGAGTCGAGTTTGTCCGTCGTTTTGCAGCCACAAACGTAAATAAGATTATGACAATCGAAGCCAGTGGCATCGCCCCGGCTATCATGACAGGCTACCTGATGGATTTACCAGTTGTATTTGCAAAGAAGAAGTCTCCTAAAACCATCCAGAATGCACTAAGCACCACTGTGCACTCATTCACTAAAGATCGTGATTATGAAGTCGTTATCAGTGCCGATTTCCTCACTCCAAATGACAATGTTCTTTTCGTGGATGACTTCCTCGCGTATGGCAATGCCGCATTAGGCATTATCGACCTCATCAAGCAATCCGGAGCAAATTTGGTAGGAATGGGATTCATTATTGAAAAAGCCTTCCAAAATGGGCGTAAAAAACTTGAGGAGCAAGGCGTCAGAGTAGAAAGCCTGGCTATCATTGAAGATTTATCCAATTGCTGCATTAAAATCAAAGACGAGTAGATTAATTGGCGAGTAGATTAATTAGGATTGAAATACTGCCCTTTATCTTTCGTTCTTTTCCCATATTGCACCGCATGCTGCGGACAAACATGATAACATGCCAGGCATGAGGTGCAATCCATCCCCCAAACAGGCTTTCTGCCCATCATCATAATATTCCCTACCGGACAACTCTTCTCACAACGCCTACATCCAATACAAGCATCCGTAGTATAAAAATTCTCGGGAGACATCTGAAAGCGATTAAATAAAGGATTGATAATCCTCGTCTTAATAAAAGGAATACTCCCTTCATGACAAAGAAACAACTCTTCCCTCCTACTTATTGAAGCATTAATTTGATTGACAGTCGGAATAGCATCTGCCAGTTTTTTCTCCTCTAGTTCTTTCTTATCTACGTCAAAACCGGGAAGCAATACATAATTATTGGGCATAGTCACAGAAAAGCCTGCATGACACTTCCAGCCTTTATGACTCAAAGCCTTCTCCAGCACCTGCTGCGTAAGCCCGGTATCATCCCCACAGGAACAAACAAAAAACAAATATTGTCTTTTATACCCCTTTAAAGAGAGTTGCCGAATAAAATTAAGTACGATTGCAGGAGGCGCCCACGAATAGACAGGAAATACAAAACCGATCTTTTCATCTTTCCGCAAACAAAACTCAAACGTTCTGTTCTTTAACGCATCGGGAATAAAAAACAATTCTTCTTTTTGCTCTTTGGAAAGCTGATTTGCAATCCATTTAGAATTACCTGTACCGGAGAAATAGAATATCATAGAAAAGTATATAAAAAAGCCGCATCGACGATGTGATGAAACTCTGATAGAACAAGATTTGAGCGCTCGCCCTCTTTGTAATCCACCGGCTTAAAGCTGTCCCGAAGGATGTGGCCCGCCATTGAAGAACGAAGCTTTCTCGGTGCATCAGATTAATTTGAAGAGTTTCCCGATCCAGTCGATACGGCTAATATTTTTGTATCACAAATGTAATAAGAATACATGAAACTAACAAGAAAAAAAAGGATTTTGTTTGCCAACTAACATTTTTTTTATTCCCTTTCATCTGCCTAACAAAAGAAAAGTGCCAGTTACTAGCTTAGTAACTGACACTTTGTAACTCGTAAACTATTGATGCTTAAGCAGCTTTTGCTTTTGCAACTACAGCTTTGAAAGCTTCCGGGTGATTCATAGCTAAATCAGCCAAAACCTTACGGTTTATTTCAATACCGGCTTTGTGCAGACCGCCCATCAATTTAGAATAAGACATTCCTTCAAGACGTGCAGCAGCGTTGATACGTTGTATCCAAAGAGCGCGGAAGTTTCTTTTCTTATTTCTACGGTCACGGAACGCGTAAGTCAAACCCTTTTCCCAAGTGTTTTTAGCTACGGTCCATACATTCTTTCTTGCACCAAAGTAACCTCTGGTTAATTTCAAAATTTTCTTTCTTCTTGCTTTTGAAGCAACATGATTTACTGATCTTGGCATAGTTTTACTTTTTTTGAATGTTAGCGCCGCTACTTCACGCAGCGAACTTCAGGCTAATGCATTCGGTTAATACTTTAATAATACTTTTACGCTTTTGATTACTTCATTGCTAAGAGTTCCTTAACCTGGCTTACATTTGTTGTATCAACAGTTGTAGAGTAGCACAGATTTCTTTTTCTCTTCTTAGTTTTCTTAGTCAAAATGTGACTGTGAAAAGCGTGCTTTCTTTTGATTTTACCTGTTCCGGTAAGGGTAAACCTTTTTTTAGAACCGGAGTTAGTCTTCATCTTTGGCATCTTACTTGTTTTTAAATTATTAAATATATAATGGCAACGCACTATACCTGCGCGTTACGCATCCTTTTCTTATTCTTCGCTCGTTTCCGGCTTCTCTGCTTTTTGTGCAGGAGCAGCAGGTTTCGGTGCTCCGGCCGTTGCAGGCTTTTTAGGAGCTTCTTTCTTCTTCGGAGAAAGCTGGATAGTCATACGCTTACCTTCCAATATCGGCATCTGATCCACTTTTGCATAGTCTTCCAAATCATTCGCAAAACGAAGCAACAATACTTCACCTTGTTCCTTAAAAAGGATAGAACGACCTTTAAAGAATACATAAGCCTTCACCTTATCACCGTCTTCCAAGAATCCTTTAGCATGTTTCAACTTAAAGTTGTAATCATGGTCATCTGTCTGGGGACCAAAACGAATCTCCTTCACATTAACCTTCACCTGCTTCGCTTTCTGTTCCTTCTGACGTTTCTTTAATTGATAAAGAAATTTAGAATAATCAATAATACGACAAACAGGGGGTTGAGCATTAGGAGAAATTTCCACTAAATCCAATTCTTTTTCTTCAGCCATTTTCAGAGCCTGAAAGATTGGATATACTTTCGGTTCAATATCATCGCTTACTATGCGAACTTCCTTGGCACGAATCTGTTCATTGATTCTGTATTGCCCTTTTAGAGTGTCATTCTTCATTAAAAACGTTTACTTCCTAGTTTGATCTTTTTATTGTTATACTAAATATTTTATTCTGAAACGGCTGCAAAGTTACCATTTATTTATCATATTCTGAACTTCTTCGTTCAAAATTTTAGCAAATTCTTCAAATTTCATGGTTCCTTTGTCACCTTCGCCTTGTCTACGAACAGAAACTTCACCATTTTCAGCCTCTTTTTCACCGACAATCAGCATATAAGGAATGCGCTTCATTTCATTATCACGAATCTTGCGGCCGATCTTCTCGTTACGATCATCTACAATCGCACGGATTTCGTGTATTTTCAGATACATCTTCACCTGTTCTGCATATTCATTGAACTTCTCACTGATCGGCAGAATAACTACCTGTTCCGGTGTCAGCCACAATGGGAACTTACCGGCAGTGTGCTCAATCAATACAGCAACAAAACGTTCCATTGATCCGAACGGAGCACGGTGAATCATCACCGGACGATGCTTCTGATTATCAGAGCCCATATATTCAAGTTCAAAGCGTTCCGGCAAGTTGTAGTCAACCTGGATAGTACCCAGCTGCCAACGACGACCGATAGCGTCTTTCACCATAAAGTCAAGCTTAGGACCATAAAAAGCAGCTTCTCCATACTCAATCTTAGCAGGCAAGCCCTTCTCCGCACAAGCCTCGATAATAGCCTGTTCCGCTTTTTCCCAGTTATCATCGCTACCAATATACTTTTCACGGTTCACTTTATCACGCAAAGATATCTGTGCTTCAAAATTCTGGAAATCCATAGAACGGAACACAATAGATATAATATCCATCACACGAAGGAACTCATCTTTCACCTGCTCCGGACGACAGAAGATATGCGCATCATCCTGCGTAAAGCTACGAACACGAGTTAAACCATGTAACTCTCCACTTTGTTCATAACGACAAACCGTACCAAATTCAGCTATACGCAACGGAAGGTCTTTATAAGAACGTGGGAAGTTTTTGTAAATCTCACAGTGGTGAGGACAGTTCATTGGTTTCAAGAAATACTCTTCCCCCTCTTCCGGAGTATGGATAGGTTGGAAAGCATCCTTGCCATATTTTGCATAGTGACCCGAAGTCACATACAGCAACTTATTACCGATTGGCGGAGTAATCACCTCCTGATAATCGTAACGTGTCTGGATACGACGTAAGAACTCCTGCAGACGCAGACGCAATGCAGTACCTTTCGGCAACCACATAGGAAGTCCCTTACCTACAGTTTCGGAGAACATAAACAACTGCATCTCCTTACCAATCTTACGATGGTCACGCTTCTTCGCTTCTTCCAATAACACCAGATATTCATCCAGCATTTTCTTCTTCGGGAACGTGATACCATAAATACGAGTCAGCATCTTACGATCTTCATGACCACGCCAATAAGCACCAGCCACTGAAGTCAACTTAATAGCCTTGATCGGAGCAGTCGTCATCAAGTGAGGACCACGACAAAGGTCAGTAAATGCACCCTGGGTATAAGTCGTAATGTGTCCGTCTTCCAGTTCAGAAATCAATTCACATTTATATGTTTCGCCACGATCACCAAACATTTTCAGAGCATCCGTTTTTGCGATGCTTTTTCTGACTACGTCTTCTTTCTTTGCAGCCAGTTCCAACATTTTAGCTTCAATGGCAGGAAGGTCGCTTTCTTTAATTACCGCTTCACCCGGATCCACATCATAGTAGAATCCGTTTTCAATAGCCGGTCCGATACCAAACTGGATACCCGGATAAAGTTCCTGCAAAGCTTCCGCCAACAAGTGTGCACTTGTATGCCAGAATGCATGTTTACCTTCTTCATCATCCCATTTATAAAGAACGAAATTAGCATCTTCATTAATAGGACGTCCTAAATCATAAGTCTCGCCGTTCACGCCACATGCCAGCACTTCCTGTGCCAGACGCGAGCTGATACTTTCAGCAATCTGTAAACCGTTCACTCCTTCGTTATACTCACGAACGGAGCCATCGGGAAATGTTATCTTTATCATAATATGATGATGTTATATTTTCATAATTTGAACGCAAAAGTAACTAAATCTTTTGAGTTTTCTATTTTTTATCAAAAAAATGTTATTCCGATTGATCTGTAAAACGTTTGATAACATTATAAGCAGAAACAATCCCCAACTCACCGGCTTTACTCAAATCTGAAATGCCCAGCTTATTATTTCCTAAGAAAATGTGAGTCAGTCCACGATTGAAATAAGCATCCGCAAAATCAGGATTTAGCTCGATCGCCTTATCGTAGTCAATAATTGCGGCACGGTAATCTTTCAACATGGCAGAAACATTAGCACGATTATAATATGCGTACACAAAGTCCGGAGCCAGATTAATCACCTTATCCAAATCTTTTCTCACCACCTCATAATCTACCGCGGTAATCTCTTTACGCTTATTATCGCCAGGAACAACATCTGTTTCGACAGCTTGTTCAGCCTTCTGATATTCCAACTGTTTACAACGAATCAATGCACGCATAAAATATGCCGGGAAGAAATCACCATCCAGCAAGATCGTCTGGGTCAAATCAGAAACCGCACTCGAGAAGTCCTGCACCAGATAAAAATCAATCGCACGGGCAAAACGTTTCGAAGCATTCTTGTCATCTTCCACAATCGCCGATGTGTGTGTATCAATCAAGGCAAAATGCACCTTCACCTGTTCTTCCGTCAATGGAGCTTCCATATTTGTGATACGAAGACGTTTCGGAAGTATACCCGTACGGTTCAAGTCTTCAATATATTTGTGGAAGTTCACCGAACGTTTCACGTCACTCATCTTCTCATAATAAGTCAAAGCGAACATCGGTTCCAGCGTTATATTTACATTCTTATCCTGCACACGACCACGATAATCACTTGTATAGCGTTGTTCGGCTTCAGAATCATCCGCAATCACTATCTTACGATAGTTATTCATATTCTTATCGGATTTCTTACGGGTCTTCTCTCCGCCTTCCTCATCATTCTCCTTATCCTTGTTCTGTGCTACATCTTTGTTCGTCACACCGTTCTGCTTGTCGATCTGAGCCTTCATGACTTTAAATTCATCCTGCTCCACACCCTTCTTATCTCCAATCTTTCTGCGAGCTTCCGAACGCTGATAGTATCCGGCCAGGAAGTTCGGATACTGATTGATAACAGTTGTGTAATCTTGTATAGCTCCGCGATAATCACCCGTTTGCGCACGAAGTAAACCACGGTTAAAGACAGCCATCATATTATCCGGCTCCATCTTGATAACAAAGTCGAAGTCTTCAATAGCCCGGTTATCATCTCCTACCTGTGCACGTAACAATCCGCGATTATAATGACCGATAAAGTTATTCGGGTCAATATCCAATGCCAGATCATAATCGCTCATGGCACCTCTTAAATTATTCTGATGAAAACGTGCCAATGCACGGTTTATATAATTTCCAGCATTCTTAGCACTCAACGGAATAGCACGGTTGAAATCCGCTTCCGCTTCCGCATACTTAGCCTGTTGTAATTTAACAATCGCTCTTGCAGCCCAAGCATCCGGATCATATTTATCCAGTTCAAGCGCCTTATTGAAGTCATTCAAGGCAGCAATCGTATCTTTCTGTTGTAAAGACACTTCCCCCCTCATCAAATAAGCACGGGTATAGCGTGGAGACACCTTCAACAAGCTTTCCAAATCCTCTTTCGCAGCATTATAATCCTTCTTCTGGATATGAGATAATGTCAGGTTATGCCATAAGGTAATATTCTCCGGATCATAATGCAACGCTTTCTTATAATCCTCAATCGCTCCATCAAATTTACTCTGACGAATCCTTGCCAAACCACGAATCTGATAAGCACCCACCACAAATGGATTACGCTGGATAGCTGCATCACAGTCTGCTTCAGCACCCTGAAAATCCTCCAGATTCAGTTTAGCCAATGCCCTGAAGAAATAAGGTTCATACAGATAAGGCTTAGCGTTAATAACCTGGTTAAAATACTGAATAGAAAGTACATAGTCCTCAAAATAAAGAGCGTTTCGGGCAATAGTCATCACCCGATCCGTATTTATTTGAGCACACACCAGCGTTGGGAACAGTAATAAAACTGTTAAGATTCTTTTTATCATTGATATTTTATGCTTGTAAACGAAGCAAAAATAATGCTTTTCGCTTACTTAACAGGGATATAAACGTTTTTTATCTTTATTTCACCTGTTTCATCTTATATGAACTGCGCGCTTTCCCCTTCAACATCGTATTCAGCTTTCCTTTAATCATCTGCTTACGAAGCGGTGAGATATGGTCGATGAACATCTTACCATCCAAATGATCGAACTCATGTTGCATCACCCGAGCCAGATAACCTTCCACCTCTTCCTCATGCTCCACAAAATTCTCGTCCATATATTTCACGCGAATTTTATCACCTCTCTTCACTGTTTCGTGAATACCGGGAAGGCTTAAGCATCCCTCTTCCATATTCACTTCTTCCCCTCCTACTTCCAAAATATGAGGATTGATATACGCCTTATTAAAGTCTTTAAATTCAGGATATTCCTCCGAAAGCGGATCCAATGTAATCGTAACCACGCGAATAGGCAAACCAATCTGTGGAGCAGCCAATCCTACACCGTCCGCATGTACCATTGTTTCGAACATGTTCTCAATCAACTCTTTCAGATTCGGATAATCCGGTGTTATGTCCTCTGCAACCTTTCTCAATACAGGTTGACCATATACATAAATAGGTAAAATCATACTTTTATACTCTACTAAAAAATTAAGTTATTCTTATGTCCTATACTAAAAACGTTTACTCTCCAAATATGTTTGCAAAATAATAGTAGCACTTATTTCGTCCACCAATGCCTTGTTTTGGCGGTCTTTTTTCTTCAAACCTGCCTCCAGCATGGTACGGTGTGCAAGAACAGAAGTGAAACGTTCGTCCACATATTCGACCGGAAGGTCCGGATAACGCTTTTTCAGCGAACGAACAAAAGGCTCTATATTCTTCATATTCTCCGAAACCTCATTATTCATTTGCTTGGGCAATCCAATAATAATCCGCTCCACCGGTTCTTTAGCTATATATTCACCGATAAAGTTCAGAAGTTCATGCGTGGGCACCGTCGTCAATCCGTTTGCGATCAGCTGCATTGTATCGCTCACAGCTATTCCGGTACGCTTTCTTCCATAATCTATTGCTACTATTCTGCTCATGGGGTACAAAAATACAAAAAAGACGCTTCCCGTGAAAGGAAACGTCTCTTTTATTCTATTATTTCAAATGTATATTATTCTTCAACAATAGCTACACGGCTTAACTTAGCATCATCATAGAACATGTTGCTTACACCACCCTTGTAATCAACCTTCAATTGAGAAGCAGGAACACCAAATTCATTAACCATCAGGTCACGAACAGCTTCAGCTCTCTTCTTACTCAACTTCATGTTGTATTCAGCAGAACCAGTACCCTTATCAGCATATCCTGTTATAGTAAACACTTTATCAGTTGCTTTGATACCCTTAGCCATAGCTTCAATATTCATGTATTCTCTCTTGCTGATGTTGCTCTTTCCGATATTGAATACAACAACCAGACGTGGAACGAATCCAGCTTCTTTCTTAACGATCACTTCAGGTTTCTTGTTACGAGCTTCAACCAAGTCACGTTTCAAAGATTCGTTTTCACCCTTCAAAGCGTTCACTCTGTCTCTCATGTCGTTCAACTGGCTTTCCGGAACCATTGGTACAGTAGGAACAGCATCCCAACCACGTTTCTTAAACTTGTAAGTAACACCTATAGTCAGACCAGCCAATCCTTCAGGACCTGAATTGCCGAATGCGCCTTTCATCAAAAGTCCACGCAATTCAACGTTAAGATCCAAAGCAGAAGACAAACGGAAACGGTTGATCAAACCGGCATTGATACCCAGTTCGTCGTAACCTGCACCTTTTCCTGAATGTACAAATCCAGCTCCTGCATAAGGAATGAATGAATACAGACGATCTTCTCTATAACCACAAATCATATTGGAAAGATTCAGCATTACATCTCCATGGAAGTTCATCACATTCCACTTTTCTTTGTAGTAGCCATTAGAATACTGTCCTCCGTCTACAAGCGGACCATTAGCATTAGGAGTAGCACCTTTAGCCTGAAGCCCGTTGTAAGCTACACGTAATCCGATACCCGGAGTAAACCACTTACCTACAGCAATGTCAAGTGCCGGAGCAAGACGTTTTCCGAAGTCAGCTTTACCATCATTGTCGCCAAAATACATTTGTGCGCCAACGCCACCACTAATAAACCAGTTAGCACCAAAGCGATTTGTTTCCACTCTATAACTCTTTGCTGCATTTTCTTTTTCTTGTGCAGGCAGACATACAGAGACTGCTGCCAATAAAATAAACAATAAACCCTTTTTCATCTCAATTTATTTTAGTAAATAATATATTTCAATTGTCTTACAGGCTAGATACACAACCCAAATGTTCCACACCTGACTAAGAGACAATAAACGTCATCCTTTCTTCTAAAATTAGTGCAAATATAGATATTTAATATAACACAAACAAAAAAACACGTAATTTTTCATTCATTCATAGAATTTTATAGAGCGATAAAAGTGTAATATAACTTCAGAAGGCATCTGAAGGGGTTTGTTGTGGAAGAATTAAAACAAAAAAAATAGTCAGTGATGAAATTAGATCACTGACTATTTCTATTCTTTGTCTATATACTTTAGTTAATATACCAGTTTTACATTGTCAATCCACAGTGTATTTCCCGGAGAACCGATATAGGCTCCTCCATGACTGGACGTGAACTGAAGACACATATGAGTCGGAACATCATTTTCATCTCCCCAGGCCACTTCATGAATAGGCACGCTTTCACCCTTACTGTTCACCGTATAACTTTCAGTCGCCTGCAAACGCATCATGTGCGACTTATATTCCGGACGATTCGTGATGTCACCGTACATAATCTCATAGGTCGCATTATTTTTCCAGTCCGTCGAATGATAGTAATAAGTCACCATAGTCCCTATCCGTTTTGCATACACATTTCCATTGGCATCTTCCCAACGTTTTTGCAGAAGCAGGATAGCTGCCGGATAATCTTTTCCGGGAACATCCGTAATCTTGCTGAAACCGGTAGCGCGAATACGATTCTCCCGGTCGGACATCTTCACTTTATAGTCAAACTGAAGAGCCACCGGCTTTTTGGTAAACGGAATACCAGTCTGCAACATTTTCTGTGGATTTTTAGTACCCTTAATCGGCTCATGCACTGAACCGGTAAAGACAGAGCCAGCCGCCAACACCGTAATATTAACCAGTCCCAACACTTTCACACTCTCCATGCGCGTATCCAAACGGGCGCAATATCCATCTCCCCGCTTCTCCGGAAATACCGAAGTATTAGTCTTCGTAATACCGGCAACTTTCGCCATCACATTTGAAGTAGCCCAAGGCGATCCGCCCATATTCTTATAAACCTGATCTCCCTTAATTACCGTCGTCGGCCCTATCGCATATACATTCTTTGTATTCCCACCGATAATGCTCGATTCCTTTATCTGACGGTCCACCCATTGATCCATGTCCCCAAAAGGAAGCATTTCAACTTTATGTTGCGCCATCAAAGACAAGGAAGAAATAAATGCAACGAAACCTGTCATCAACAGGCGATGAACGCTTTTCTGAATCATCAATACTTTTCCTTTCTTTTTCTTCTTATAAATTATAATCCCATTGTTTCAAAGCAAAATCCCAATTCTCTTCTACCAAACGAATCGTACGGTCGTCATATTTATACTTATTCTTCTTATATCCCTTCTTTCCGCCCACATATTTTTCTATATCAGTACGTGCTTCGGTAAATCCAGGGATAGAAAGAGACTGATAAATATTCTCCGTCATTCCCATCGCATCCGCTTCGAAATCTTCAAATTTCACTTCCATCAAGTTACCTTCCGGAATAAATTTCTTATCCGATTCATACTTATGATAAAGTTTTGCATAGATAGAAAGGACATTTTCCTCTAATTGTTCATTGCTGACATCCTGCAACTTCAACGGTTGAATCGTATTTGTAAAGAAACTGCGTGTAGATTCGAATACGGTATACGGATTACGCATCAGGTAGATAAACTTAGCATTCGGGAACATCTTCACCAGTTCCTTCACCCTTCCGGTATGCGGAGGATTCTTGCTAAGGAATTGAGTTCCCTGGGTATTCCACAAAGAAATCTTAATCAACTTCGTGAACACCTCTTCAAACACCTTCAATTCGGCATCCGTTATATCATCAAACAAAAGATACTTATCGGCATACTCCTGCTGATATTTCGGCAGGAACCAGAAATTATAATATGTATAAGGCATCATGTTCGACAAAGCAAACTCCTCTTCCTGGGGAAGATCCACTGCCAGTTCCATATTATCCGTCGGACGTTTATCCGGCATCAGCCAACTCATATTCTTTTTGAAGAAAGGCTGTCCCCACATCATCAGATGAGGAAATACAGTCTGATAAGTAGTGTTATACCCAAAATGCTTGTCACAAGAGAACACATTATGTACAAATGTAGTTCCACTCCGCCAGTGTCCCAAAATGAACACCGGATCATGCTCCAATGGCTGATTAGCCAGCAACTTCTCGTAACGCCTGTCTTGTAATGACGCCAGTGGAGAAAGCAATCGGCACACAGCCTTCGTCAATCGGTATTTACCTTTGTAGGCTGCGTCAATTTCACGCCCGGCGGTGATAGCCTTGAATGTCTTCCAGTCGGCACCTACCAATGTATTAATCGGAAGTTTATTAAATTCGAGTAATCCCACTTTATTAATTAGAAATTAAGAATTAAAAATTAAAGACGACAGAATGCTGTCATTTTCAGTTTTCAATTTATTGTTGAACAATCTATTTTATTAGTCGCACTGCAAGGCCCTGACGTTCCAGTTCCTTCACAGCTTTCTCTACCGCTTCATAATGTTCCGGAGCAATTCCCAGTTTTGCCATATCCAATACCGGAATATCCTCCGTGTCACTCATATCTTTCATTTCCACGCGGTCGATAATCATACCTACTGCCGAAGTATTATTAGTGATCGGGTCAATCAGGATAAATGAGCCACAAGATTTATTCTTCTTATAAGGATCAAAGAACAATTCCTTAGCCGTAGTCAGCACCACACGGGCAATCTGATTCAACTGCAAAGGCAACGTCTCTTTAGTCAGCTGACCATTCTCCAGAGACAGATGCTCCATCGTATTCACGTCCACCTTATACTTTATCGTATCAATACGCGTACGACTCAAATTGGTAGTCTGCTTAATAAAGAACGACTTATTTACATCCATCGGTTCTTCATCCATCCAGACCATCATAGCATCAAAGTTACGATCCACCGTTGGCAGATTGTCAGGATGCACCAACATTTCGCCGCGCGACACATCGATCTCATCCTCCAATGTCAAGGTCACAGACTGCGGTGGGAAAGCATAATCCAATTCCCCGTCATAAGTCACGATACTCTTCACCTTAGATGTTTTTCCGGAAGGAAGCGCCATCACCGTATCCCCTTTGCGAACGATACCGGATGCAACTTTACCACAGAATCCTCTGAAATCCAGATTCGGACGAAGCACATACTGAACCGGGAAACGGAAATCCGTAAAATTATGGTCATTATCAATATGAACCGTTTCAAGGAAATCGAGCAAAGAAATCCCCTTGTACCACGGAGTACGTTCAGACTTATCCACCACATTATCCCCATCCAATGCAGAAAGTGGAATACAGTTGACGTCAGGAATACCTAATGGAGCAACAAACTTCTTATAGTCAGCCACAATCTCGTTAAAACGCTCTTCCGAGAAACCCACCAGGTCCATCTTGTTGACAGCCAACACCACATGCTTGATTCCTAGCAAAGACACCAGGAAAGTATGGCGACGAGTCTGGGTAATCACTCCGGTACGAGCATCCACCAAGATAATAGCCAAGTTAGCCGTAGATCCCCCGGTAATCATATTACGGGTATACTGTTCGTGTCCCGGAGTATCCGCGATGATAAACTTACGACCATTCGTTGAGAAATAGCGATAAGCCACGTCAATCGTAATACCCTGTTCACGTTCAGCCTTCAATCCATCGAGCAATAACGCATAGTCAATATGCTCGCCCGCATTCCCCACACGTTTACTATCACGCTCCAGTGCATCCAACTGATCCTCATACAGTTTCTTACTGTCAAACAACAAGCGTCCGATCAACGTTGATTTTCCATCATCTACCGAACCCGCAGTCAACAGTCTCAACAAGTCTTTCTGTTCATCCTTGTCCAGAAAAGCTTTTATATCTAATTTATTATCTGCCATAACTAGTTACAATTAAAAGTATCCCTCACGCTTCTTTTGTTCCATACTACCCTCCTGGTCAAAGTCAATCACACGGGTAGTACGTTCACTCTTCGTCGTAGTCATCATTTCCTCCACAATCTCTTCAATCGTAGCAGCTCCACTTTCCACTGCCCCTGTCAGAGGCCAGCAGCCCAACGTACGAAAACGAACCATCTTCATTTCAATCTGGTCACGGTACTTTTCAGGCAAACGGTCATCATCCGCCATAATAATATTGCCATCCAAATTAATTACCGGACGCTCCTTAGCATAATATAACGGAACGATCGGAATATTCTCCAAGCGAATATACTGCCAAATATCCAATTCAGTCCAGTTGCTAATCGGGAATACACGAATACTTTCCCCCTTATGCACGCGGGCATTATAAATATCCCACAATTCAGGACGCTGATTCTTCGGGTCCCATTGGTGAAACTTATCCCGGAAAGAGAAAATACGTTCCTTCGCACGTGACTTCTCCTCGTCACGACGGGCACCACCAAATGCAGCATCAAACTTATACTTATCCAACGCATGAAGCAAAGCCTGCGTCTTCATCAAGTCCGTATGCACCTTGCTTCCATGCGTAAAAGGTCCTACCCCTGCATGAAAAGCCTCCATATTACTTTCAACAATCAGATTCCATCCGTACTTCTTCGCATATTCATCACGAAACTGAATCATCTCCTTGAACTTCCATTTCGAATCGATATGCATCAACGGGAATGGCACTTTACCCGGATAAAACGCTTTTTCAGCCAAGCGTACCATCACCGAGGAATCCTTTCCGATACTGTAAAGCATCACCGGATTCTCAAATTCCGCCGCCACCTCGCGGATGATATGAATAGACTCGGCTTCGAGCTCCTTCAAGTGGCTTAATTTATATTCTTCCATATTTATTTCATTTTATACACTTCACTTTTGGCAAAACAAGCTCCAACAAACGGTTCACCGACTCCTCCAAAGTCAATTTGGAAGTATCCAGTGACAAAGCCGGATGTTCGGGAACCTCGAAAGGTGCGGAAATTCCTGTAAAATTCTGAATTTCCCCTTTCCGTGCCTTCGCATACAATCCTTTCACATCACGTTTCTCACATTCCTCCAGCGGAGTACTAACGAAAACCTCCAGAAAATCATCCTTAACAATAATGTTTGCAGCCATTTCGCGAATATCATTATTAGGGCTGATAAATGCAGCAATCGTAATGATACCACTATCCAGAAACAACTTCGACACTTCCGCTATGCGACGGATATTTTCCACCCGGTCCGTTTCGGAGAATCCCAGGTTATTATTAATTCCACTACGGATATTATCCCCATCCAGGATACGGCAAAGCAATCCACGCTTATGAAGTTCACGTTCCAATGCGATGGCAATCGTGCTCTTTCCGGAACCACTCAATCCGGTAAACCAGATCATCACACTGTGTTGCCCCAAAAGCTCTTCTTTGTCCTGCCGCGTCATCATGCGGTCAAATATCGGATATATATGGTTCTTTTCTTCCATTTACAATTTTATTTAAAAGTTCCAGATCAACGGGATCAGAATAATAGAGATTAAGAAAGTGATAATATTAAGCGGCAACCCGATACGTACAAAATCCGTAAACTTATAGTTACCGATACCTTGCACAATCAAATTTGTCTGATAACCGATCGGTGTCGAGAAGCTGGCAGATGCAGCCATACAGATCACCACAAAGAAAGGCGTAGGGCTCACTCCTAATTGGGCAGAGATTGACAGTGCCAAAGGAAACGCCAAAGCCGCTGCTGCATTATTAGTTATCAATTCCGTAAACAAGTTCGTGATAATAAATACCATTGCAAGCAACACATGCGGGCCGTAATCATCACTCAACCCGATAATAAACTTCGCAACACTATCCGCCACACCAGAGTTCACCATTGCCTTACTGATAGCAAAAGCACAGGCAATAGTAATCAGAATATCCCACGAAATATATTTAGTATATTTACGGGCAGGGAACAGATTCGTCCATGCCATAATAATAGTAGTAATAGACACAAAGAAAAACATATCCAGTTTGATATCCGGAAACATCTCCTTCGTTATCGGAAGCTCACCCACCGTTGCGCCGACAATCATCAGAACCAGCAACAGCAAAGCAAACCAACGCTTCTTCTTCCCGGTAGTATCCGGCTCATTCCCATTCGTCAACAAGACAAACACAGAAGATTCCCCCCATGTCGGAATAAACGTATCATCCGCCATCACCACCAATGTATCCCCTTCGTGAAGTACCACTTCCTCCAGATTCGACACAAAACGTTGTCCGTTACGTGTTTTAATCTCTTTTACCTCCGCACCGTAATGACGCTGGAAATTAAAATCCTTCAGTTTTTTATTGATACCGGGAAAACGGGCACCCAAAACAGCCTCTACCCGATGCAACTTCTCCCCTTCTTCTACTTCTTCATCCGGCACAGCCGTATCCGGACGTGCATCCGGCAAAAGACGTTTGGAGAAAAGAAATATATAAATGATTCCGGCAATAGCTATAAAAATACCCACCTTTCCGAGCTCGAACATAGAAAAGCCTTCAAATCCGGCCTCCAATATCATACCGTGCACCACCAGATTGGTAGAAGTACCGATCAAGGTACAGATACCTCCTAAAATAGTCACATAAGAAAGAGGAATCAGAAACTTCGTAGCCGGGAGATTCACCGACTTAGCCCAATGCTTGATAATCGGGGCAAAAATAACCACAACAGGCGTATTATTCAGAAAGGCAGAAATAAATGCCACCGAAGGTAAGATACGCAACTGTGCCTTAAATACTGTCGTCTTTCCTTGCGGAAGCAACTTCTTAATCACTTGTCCCAATGTGCCCGACTGACGAATACCCTCACTCACCAGAAACAGCAGAGCAACGGTAATCATCCCTTTATTACTAAACCCTTCCAGCATCTCCTTAGGAGTCAGAATGCCGGCACACAGAAACAAAACCACTACCGAAAAAAGTATCATGCCCGGACGCATCTTATCTGCTATCAAAGCCGCTACCATTCCTAATAGGGATAATAGTACAAATACAATTTCAAATGTCATATAAACATTATTTAGTGTTCTCTTTTTGGCTCAACGATAAACCACGGATTCAATAAATCCTCCTTATTATATCGTAGAGGTTCTTCCTTTCCAGCCTGATATACTTCCATCCCTGCAGCACGGGCTATCGCATGCCCGGCAGCCGTATCCCACTCCATCGTCGGAGCGAAACGCGGATATACATCAGCCTTACCTTCAGCAACCAGACAGATTTTAATTGAACTTCCGCTCGAAATCAACTCCACACTGCCGTGTTTCTTCTTCAAATCTGCAATATATGATTCCGTTTCAGGCGACAGGTGCGAACGGGAAGCAACCACGATCAGATGATCGTGCACCTCCTTCAAAGGTATCTGTTCCGACTTCCCAATCAGTTGTTCCAATGCCACGCCGTCATCTTCCAAACTGACAATACCGGAACATTTATAAGCCCCTACACCTTCGATCCCGAAATAAAGTTCTTTTTTAACAGGCACATAAATAATACCGAATACAGGTACAGAGTTCTGCACCAAAGCGATATTTACCGTAAATTCTCCATTGCGCTTAATAAACTCCTTCGTTCCATCCAGCGGATCTACAATCCATAAAGTATCCCATCCTCGACGGATCTCATACCCTAAATGCTTCCCTTCTTCACTAAGAACAGGAAAAGGAGTATCGTTCAGAATAGCCACAATCGCTTCATGCGCTTTTCTGTCTGCTATAGTTAGCGGAGAGTTGTCAGCTTTCCTCTCTATTTCAAAGTCCGATGCCGGATCATTATAAATAGAAAGAATCTTTTCACCTGCTTTTAGAGCCGCGTCGATAGCAGCCATTACATATTTTTGTTCCATTCAATCTCTAAATTAATGCCCTATTCACATTCAGGCAAAACATCCTCCAAATTAAGAGTTGACAAAAGTAAAAACTTTCTTTGCTATAAAAGTTTCCCCACTATCATTTATAACTTCTTTTAGTAGAAAGATAAAAATATCTAAACGAAAAAGCCACTCATTTTCAATAAAAAAGCAGTAACTTCCCAGTTACCGCCTTCTTATTCGGAAAAAAACGTTCGTTCTTTCCAATATATATTACCAAAAAGAAATCAATATACACGATACAGCAACCAAGCACCCTGGAAATCCGAACGGTTCGGGTATTTAGCCTTGAATGCATCGCGAGCTTCAGCAGCAGCAGTCTTGTCAGCAAAAGAGTTCACAATCACACGATACATTGCCTTATCAGCATTAAATGCAATCGTAGAGTGATATCCCTGTCCGTCCAACCAATCTTTCAGGCCTTCAGCATTCGCTTTCACACCAAAGCTACCTGCTACAACGCTATAATCTTTCAATCCTTCGTTACCGGAAACCACTGTAACCTTTTCCTGACGAACGCCGGATGTATCTGCCACTTTAGTAGTTGTCACAGGAGCTGCAACCACCGGAGTAACCTCTACCGGAGCTTCCACCTGCGGTTCTGCCAATTCTTGCTGTTTTGCTTTTTCGTAAGCTTTCTTATAGGCACTTTCGCTGGATTTACAAGATGCAAATGCTAGCACCAAGCATACTCCCATTCCTAATACGACTAATTTTTTCATAATCCTATACTCTGTTTTAATTAATAATTCAATATTCTCGTCTATTATATTTAGTTTCGGGCAACAAAATAATAGAAATTTTATCATCCGGCAAAGAAATCCGTCAAAAAAACGTCTATTCCGGCTTCTTCTTATACGAAATAGTGCCTGTTGCCTGATAAGTAGGCATCAAAAGTACCTCCGCAATCTGAATATGTGCAGGAGCCGACGCGGCAAAATAAACCGTTTCTGCAATGTCATCTCCCGTCAACGGACGAATCCCTTTATAAAAATTATCGGCAGCTTCCTTATCTCCCCGATAACGCACCACTGTAAAGTTTGTCTCCACCATTCCCGGTTTGACATTCGTCACTCTCAATGGAGTATCCACCAGATCAATCCGGAGTCCGTCCGAAAGAGCCTTCACGGCAGCTTTCGTTGCGCAATACACACTTCCGCCCGGATAAGCGGCATCCCCCGCAATAGATCCTATATTAATAATATGTCCGCGTCCGCGTTCCACCATACCGGGCACCACCAAACGCGTCATAGCCAACAGTCCCCTTATATTCGTATCGATCATGATATCCCATTCATCCAGGCTACCCTCGAATTCCTTATCCACACCGATCACCAGTCCGGCGTTGTTCACCAACACATCAATCGCCTTCCATTCTTCGGGTAATGATTCCAAAGAGGCGGCAGCCAATTTCCGGTCGCGCACATCAAAAGGCAATATATAAACCCGGACACCATACGCCCCTTCCAGTTCAGCTTTCAGTTCTTCCAGTTTCGATACGGTACGGGCATTCAGAATCAGATTCCATCCCTCCCTCGCAAATTTACGGGCACAACCCTCACCAATTCCGCTACTGGCGCCAGTTATAAAAACAATCTTAGCTTCCATTATGTTTTGATTTACAATATTCGAAAACAAAAGTACGCCTTAACCTTCAAAGGTTAGCTACGAAAGTCAGTTAAATAAGATTAAACCATAAAAGAAAAAAAGAATTATAAAACGTAGCAAAAAATTTCAGTTTTCACGAACAACCTTTCCATAAAAATGTTATATTTGTTGTATCATAATCATTTTAAACATTATACATTATGAAAGGATTGAATGTTTTAGCAGCTTTTCTGGGTGGTGCAGCCGTAGGTGCAGCCCTTGGTATTTTATTTGCTCCTGAAAAGGGAGAAGATACCCGTCATAAAATCGCAGAGATTCTTCGTAAAAAAGGAATCAAGCTTAATCGCAGTGAAATGGAAACTCTCGTTGACGAGATCGCTGCCGAGATGAAGGGAGAAATAGCAGAATAAGTGAGTAACCAAAGACTAAAAACAGAGCGACCATGTTTGCAGACGATAAAAGTATTGAGAATTTTCAGCAGTTGTTTTTCGAGTTCAAGAAATATCTGGAGCTTCAAAAAGAATATACCAAATTAGAATTGACGGAGAAGTTAACCATACTTTTTTCCACGTTAATTATGATATTAGTACTTATTATCCTTGGCATGGTTGCCCTGTTTTATCTGCTTTTTGCTCTTGCTTATATATTGGAGCCTTTAGTGGGCGGTCTGATGTCGAGTTTCGCCATCATAGCAGGCATCAATGTTGTTCTCATCGCCCTGGTTATTATTTTCCGCAAGCAGCTCATCATTTCTCCGATGGTGAACTTCCTCGCTAATTTATTTTTAACTGATTCAAATAAATAAATTATGAATGCGCAGACCCCGCAGAAATTTACATTAGAAGAGATTGCCGAACGTAAAAAGAAGCTTTTAAATGAGATCCATGCCCAAAAAAAAGCCATGACAGCTACTACACGCGAAATATTTGCCCCACTTGCTCCGGCAACCAACAAGGCGGATGCACTCATGCGTTCGTTCAATACCGGTATGGCTGTATTTGATGGCGTAGTGATGGGAATCAAGATTATGCGGAAGATACGGGCGTATTTTAGAAATTTGAGATAAAAACCATTTAGTCAATCGCTTGATTGGATATTTTCAAATCGTCTATGATTTGTTGCAACACATCTTTTAACTTCGGCAAATCATGTTTTATCACGTCATAAACAATTTCAGCATCTAAATCAAAATAATGATGTGCGATTATATCCCTCATTCCCATTACACCTTTCCAATCCATCTCTGGATAGAAAGATAATAACTTTTTATCTGTTAATTTATCAACACCTTTCACTCCTTCACCGATGGCTATTAATAACATACAAGTACTCTCTAGTCTTTCCATTCCGGATGGAGTCAATAAATAAAAAGAAGGGGAAGTAATAGTTTCCGAGTTCGCTAATATCCTTTCCACCGTTTGGAAAATTTTCTTTAGCAATGATTCTATTATCTGACTTTTACACATAAATTCCATCTTTATTGATACACCCTCTCAATAATTCATCCATATTATTTCGCAACCGAACCAGATCAACAGGGCATTTCAATAGTTTTTCCAATTCTTCTTTAATATGAACTAAAGTAAAGATAGAAGGTCTATCAATTTCAACACAAATATCGACATCACTACCCTCATGTTGTTCACCACGAGCAACGGAGCCAAATATCCCCATGCGAGAAATACCATATTTAGCAGCATTCTTGCGCATATACTCACGAAGCAAAGATAAGTATTCTACAGTAGTCAACATAATAAATTGCTTTTATCTATATTACAAAGAAATGCATTTTCTTTCAAAAACACAATAGATAATCAATAAAAAATATTCTAATTCTTTCTATTATACAAAACTAGAAATCTGAATATTATCTTTAATCAATAAGCATGGTATTAAAAAAACAATATATCAACGATCTTCACAGACAGTTGATATATTTAGAATACATATCAGCATTTTGCCAATATGAGGGGACAGATCAGGAATATACCGCTGTATTTTTCCCAACCTGCAGAATGTAGGGGATTCATGTGTGTAGCATGAAGTTAGGGACCTACATATTTCGTTATATTATAGGCTAATAATCTTCAGAAGTTTATTTTTAGAAAGTGGCTAGTTGATCAACACAAATCAACGATCAATTTCATTTAATTGCCATTATCCTTTCAATAATGCCAATACAAACTGTGGTACTTTCCATGCCATCTTCTCTAATTTAGTCAGAGTAGGCCATAGACCGTGAGAGGAATACACTCTAATGTCCTCTCCCCACATTTTCTTACGCTTAGCACTATCAGTAGAAAGCCCTCCCATACGCATACGTACAACATACTCTTTCAAATAAGTAACAGAAAGTCCGCCCGTCATCAGATAACGCACCAGCAGTTCACTATCCGCAGCAATCTTATAACTTTCGTTATAAAGACCTAGTCTCATCATTACCTCGCGGCGAATATAACAAGTAGGATGTAATGGAAGCCAGCCATGACGTACCTTCCACAAACGATAATCACCGCCAATCCAGTTACGTACTACCTTGTCAGTATTATCGGGATTCACAAAAAGTCCGTCACCATACAGAAAATCCGCTCGAGTAGTCTTCATGTGTTCCACAATGCGGCTTATGACCCCATTATCATAAAAGAAATCATCCGAATGTAGCAATCCGATTACATCACCTGTAGCCACACGAATTCCCTTATTGATGGCTTCATACATACCATGATCAGGCTCACTGATAATAGTTGATATACGATCTTCATATTCTCTAATAATCTCTAACGAACCATCTGTACTCGCCCCATCTACAACAATAAACTCTATGTTATTATAGTCCTGCGCCAAGACACTCTCTATAGCACCACGAATCGTCGCCACACGATTAAAGCATGACGTTATTATAGATACTTTCATAAGATTCTATTTTGAACTCGCTAATTATTGTCATCTCGGAAACCACTCCTGCAGTTTCTTCTCAATCAGTTTCTGTGCGTTTCCTTTCTCTATTTGCTTAAACTCAAAAGTTTTTGCCTGTTCCATTTTTGCAGCAAGCTCCCTTTCGTCAAATACCCCTAGCACACATCCCAAAGTATCCAATTTCCTAATTAATTGAAATTGGTCATGGATATGCTCTACCTTGTCATATCTTGGTATCACAACTATTCTTTTCCTCAATTCCATCGCTTCCGATATTGCTCCCCAGCCACCTTGAAGTATTAATATATCAGCTCTAGAAATATAACCCTTCATCTGCTCCTTTGTACAAAATTTAAAAGCTTTCGCATGTTTGTAGGGATAATCTGTATACCCAGTTTGTACTATCACCTCTTCCTTAGTTATAGCTGCCCATTCATCCACGGCTTTTGCCATACGATTGAAGGCTATGTTCATTGTACCTAAACTAGCAAAAATCATAAAACACCACAACAAATTGAATTAGGAAATAATTGCCGCATCTCTTCCCATTGGACCAAAAATAGATCACTATACCGTTCTATCCATACGGGAGTTTTAGAAGCATGTGTCACATCAGCAGCCGAATTAACAAATATTACTTTTGTCCCCAATAGTTTTTTTGCGAAAAAAACCGTAGGTACAGTCACACCAGCTCCTGTAGTAATGATTACATCTGGGCGTTTCACCAGCACCCAGAATATTGCTTGCAAACAGTTCACTATCAGTGTCCATTTCTTTGCTGGTTGAAAATTCACTAAAAATACATGTTCCTTGTCTGCCATAAAAGCTTTAGTTGATGTCGTTTTTAAGGTAAGCCAATAGCAATCCCATTGCTCGGGAATAGCACCGATAGCCAATTGTAGCTCACGTAAATGCCCGCCTGCCGAACAAGCTAAACAGATTTTAGGAGATTTATGCAACATAAGAGCCACCATAATAATGATTATTCACCATAAATATTTCTTTCTTTTATAAATCTTGCAGGATTACCTGCATAAATGCCAAAATCAGTAGTATTTTTGGTAAGTACTGCGCCAGCACCAACAACCGAATATCGACAAAGATGTAATCCTGGCAGAATTATGGCTCTTGCTCCAATAAACACATCATTGTCAATAACCACATCACCTACAACCAGAGGTAATTTATTATCAGATAAATCATGGGATCCATTACATATATAAGCATACTGCGCTATGGTTACTCTCTCTTTTATAATAACAGGTCCCAAATTATATATTTCGCTTCGAGTCGCTATACAAGACCTATCTCCTACGGTTAAAAGCCATGGGGCATATATACGGGCAGTAGGCGCAATAAAAGGATGACCACTAATATGTGCCCCAAACAACTTCAATAGAAATATATGCCACCGATAAAAAGGCTTTGGCAGCCACCTTACAAAAAGCGTCCAAACCACTTCCCATATACGAATCATGATTGCTTCTTTCTTTGGCCATGGGCTAGAATACGCATCACGTTGGTTTTTATTTTTATGATAAAGCTTACTCACCACCTAATACTTTTTTAAAAATACTCATATACATATCAGACACTCTACTCACACTAAAACCTGCAGACTTTTTAATTGCTTTCGCTGACATTTCTGAATACATTTTTTCATCTGATAATAAGCGCATTAAACAATTAGCTAACAATTCATCACATCGTACATCAGTATGATCAAAGACCAATCCGTTCTCATTATCCACTATAAAGTCCTTAAAACAATCTAAATTCGAAACAATAGGAACCAATCCTAAGCCCATTGCCTCAAGAGGGGCTACACCGAATGTCTCACCTAATCCAGCTATAGAAGGATAGCAAAAAATATCACCTTTACGTATTTCTTTTGCCAACAAACTAGGTGAGAAAATAGGTTCCACCCATGTTATCCTGTATCCTCTTACCAAAGATTCTAAATAATCTACATAGTCTTCACCGCTACCTCCGTCTTCTATTTTCGTTGCACCAATTATCCGTAATCCAACAGATACCCCCACCTCATGGAGTCTTGTCACTGCTTTTACTAATATATCCAGTCCCTTTTCTTTATGTACTCTGCCAGAATAAACCACTTCCGGACTATCTGAAAGAGTTTTTACCATGTGTTCATTACAGAATATATGAGTATCAATCGGATTGGGTATGACACAAGCCCTAGATTTCATACTCGGACTCTGTTCTATTAATGCATTGTAAACTGCAGTTGACACACATGCCAAACTACTCATAGCAAAATACGCCCCCATCTGTTTCTTCGGAAATCGTGCCACATTATATAAAGCCCTACGATACTTCCATTTAAATAATAGACAAAGAATAGGGCTCCATATTGAATTAAGCACAAGCATATCACATTTAGGCATTTTACTTAATGCCTTTATTGAAAAAACAAAATCCAGAACAAAGTCTTTTACCCAAGATCCAGTTCTTTCATAGCCATGCAGAAGAAGATTATCATCCATAGAACTCTCTTTTAGTGGCTTCTTAGATATAAAGATGACTTGATGTCCCTTATTTCTCATATCTGTACCGATAGAGTACCATAATTTTTCCACTGCTCCAATAGCATATGGGGGTAGACAGCCAAAAGGCCCTGTTATTATATTTACTTTCATGTCAGCTCAATTATATTATGCAGCATCAAGCTAACTGATTATATAAAATAAGAGACAAGGGTGTCCTGTTGATATTTATTAACATCCTTTTCTTTATAAACTTTGCCGGATTCCCCCCAACCACAGTCCATGATTCAACATCTTTAATCACTACTGCACGTGCTGCACATACAGCACCTTCTCCTACAGTCACTCCTTGTCCCACAAAAGCTTCGGCACACACCCAAGCCCTATCTTCAATCACTATCGAAGCATTGGTCTGATGATAACGTGAGTCGGTAATGTCATGTCCTGAAGTGCAAAGGAAAGCCCGCTGACTGACCGTAGCATTACGCCTAATCCGAATGGGTACTGTATTGTAGCAATCTACTCCCTCGGCCAAACAGGGGTAATCATCCATTGCCAGCAACCAAGATTGGAACACTTTAGCAATAGCATACACTGCAGCCGTAGATGCAATCTTTGCCCAAAAAGCACGAAGCAGCATACGTTTCCATCCCATTGCCATAGAGCGGGGAAACGGACGGGCAAGACAAGTCCAAACCATACTCCATATCAATCTGCGAAACTTATTCCTCTTCGAATATAGAGTTTTAAATCCCATCAAATCCTTTTTCATAAAATTGATTTATACATTTCCACAAACTCCTCTGCCACCTTACGTGCCGAATACTTCTCCTCTACCAGTTTACGACCATTACGTCCCATCTTCTCCAACTCATTTTCAGTAAGCGATAAAAAGTTACGAAGTGCTTGTACGGTTGCCTCTGTACCAACTTTCGTCCACCAGCCACACCGTCGACTCTCTAACTCACTCCATGGTGTACCCATTGTTGTTACCGCAGGTGTACCACTAGCTAATGCCTCTGCCACCACAATACCAAAATTCTCGCTATGTGTAGGTAATATAAAAAGATCCGCTTGACGGAATAATTCCCATTTACGATTACCATATACACCACCTTCAAAGAAGACTAGTTTTGATATACCAAGACGTTCTGTTAATTGCTTTAACTCATCAATGTAGATAGCATCTCCTTCACCAGCAATACGTATCACATACCCCTCTACCTGTTCCCTCAATTGAGCAACTGCCTCAAGAAGAAAATTAATTCCCTTCTTCACATGTACACGACTCAAGAAAAGAATCTCCTTATTCCGCTTCCATGATGACTTCATCTCTATATTCTCTACATCAATACCGTTAGCAATGATCTTAATCCTATTGTTATAGCCCAACTTCAGTAAATTCTCCTTCTCGCTTTCTGCAGTAGCGTGCAATACATCCGCCTTCATCACTGCCGCCTTTTGATAAAACCACAGTGCCGGTAATTTACGAGTCCAATAATGACGCGCCATAATCCACGGCTCTAACATACCATGAGGTGTTAGCACCACTTTATACCCCAATGCCTGTGCCCACTTTTGTATAAAGGCACAAGCAGGCATCCAACAACAGTTTACATGCACCACGTCAGGCTGTAATTGAGTTAACAATATTCTCCACTGTCGTTTCATCCCCATGAAGTTTCTAAATTCAGGAATGAAATACACCGTACAATTATCTATTACTACAGGATTCTCACTAGCATGGCTCACTACATAGAGTTCTACCAACCGTGTCAATTCTTTAGTCAATAACTGCATATAGGCAGTTGTACCACCTGAAGAACGGTCTAGACCAGGAATATAATGTATTACTTTCATAAGCGTTTATTTATAAATTTTGGACTATATAGTTCGCCACTGCTTTACCCGAGATGTAGTTTTTGCTCCATGTAATACGCTCATTTACCGTCTCCCTTATCCAATCTTTTTTTGCAATACAAACATCAGCCACGTTGCTTAAACTCTGTGCCTCTTCTAAAGTAAATATCATACCCTGTTGCTTATCTTTTAATAGATACGAAGCTCCACAATGATTACTTGTTATCACATATAGTCCAAGTATCAACGCCTCATTCACAACAGCTCCCCACCCATCATGCTTCGAAGGCAAAATCAGTACGTCATATTGTTGCATAATATCCGAGATCCTCTCCATCGGTTGCATACCATAAAGCACTACTTCTGTATTAGCCTGCATACTCATCTCCTCAATTTGTGCTCGCTTCTCACCGTCACCTACAATACCAAGCTCTAAATCAGTCTTTTGACACAACACTTGAAACATCTCCACCACATTCTTTCTATCTGACAAACTACCCACATAGAGTACCTTAAGCTTCTCTGAAGTCGGTATAGGATATATACGTTCTCTCCACTCTGTACAATATACAAAAGGTAATACTTTCCATTTTTTACTCCAAAAGCGATAATAAGGCACAAATTCATCGCCCATCACCAATAAATAGTCAAAATACTTTACGTATCGCCAATCTTTCAATGCAAATCTTAGTTTATGCAACCATAGTGGATGATTATAGAGTAATGGTGGCTCGGTTATTACTCCTCGCTTAAAAGAATAATTGAATGAGAGTTTCATCCATGGCACAATTTCAGGAAAAGCATTGATACCAGAAAAAAAACAAAACGTTTCAATACCTTTGCATTCCTCATATAGTCTTTGCACTACTTTCATAGTAGGAGTAATCAAAAACTCTATACCTTTTGTCTCAAGCAATTTTGATGTCTTCCATCCCATCAGCTTTCGATCATCGTAATCCACACGAGGAGCTATCACCACTACCCTATCAACATCTGTAAAAACTGACAGTTCTTCGATAAAAGGTATCTGATGCGGACTAATACAATTTTGGAAAAAAAATAAGTTCATTTCAAAACAAGATTTTGCAAATAAAAAAGATCATAACAAATAAGCTATTAACACATGAACATCAACTGAATGAAGACAGAATGACATCAAATATTATAAACAGATTCAAGCCCGTCACAATCAATACAAAAGAACAATACACTATAAACAAAAGTATCCAAAGAAAACATTTTCATGATTCAAAATTTAATTTGTACTTCTTCACCATATCCGGATAACATATTATATGAGAAATTAGAAGCCAAAATACAAAACCTATATAATAACCGACAGTTAATAAATACCCCTCAAAACAAGAATGCAAACACAGAAAAAGTAAAGAAATAACAAACAATTGTAACCTTCGATCATGTCTAATATATTTAAAAACTCGAGTTACTTTCTTTAGAATGAATAACATTATTATTGCACCTAAGGCACCTAATTGAAATAATATAGACAACCATCCGCTACCACTCTCCAATCGACCTTTATGAAGTACGCCTCTATACCAAGCCGTTGCAAATCCACTTCCAATAAGAGGAGATTCATTTAATTTATCAAACCCCTCTCCAAAATGGGCAGAGCGAGAACCATATTTTTCACCTTTTCCCCCTTCAAACTTATTTTGTATTTGAGTTGAATGCTCAAGATATACAGGAATCGATATTGTTGCAAGAAATCCTATAACTAACAAATACAATATTATTTTTTTTACATTTCTTGCATTGTATACAATGTATAACACCATGGTTATCACGGATGCAAAAAGAGCAGTACGAGAGGCAGCAACAACAGTGACATAAATAGACAGTAACAAAATAGACAACACAATACATCTGAAACATTTATTTTGTAACTGAAATAGACACCACAACAAAATAACATTAGCTAATCCTGCAATAGGAGCTAACCACATAGGATGATAATAAATAGCCGAAAAAGAGAGGTCAATATGTACCCCCTCCTGTGCAAAGGCATTTATGCCTTTTAGATAGCAATACATAGCTATCATTGATACAACAGGAAAAAATAATAAAATTACAGATAAAATTTTGCGTTCAAATAAGAAGACTTTTTTAGATACATAAAATGGTGCACAAATAAGCATCATCCCAGTAAACATAAGAATGCGATAATCGATATATAAATTTGAAAATACAGAAATATAGCAGGCTAAAAGAAGTAAGATATTTAGTTTTGAATATTTAATGGTAAAGGTTCCATATCTAATTTTGTAAAATGCCACATACCCAAATGCAATGAGTAATGTATATATACCAGGAAAAATAATTGAATTTGAACAAATAAGAAAAAAAGCCATTAAGGAAGGAAAACAATATTCCTTAATATCACGATTAATTATTACCAAGCTAAGACCCAACATATAATAATAAAATTTACTAGAAATTATGCACTCCTATATGGCTATAATACCCAATGTTCTACAAACACACATTTTCACCCTTCAATAGAACTGGCTGGAATTTTAGAATATTAGCACAATATTCTTTATAATCATTATCTGAAACAGCAGAAATTCTAGCAGAAATCTCTGAAAGCGATGTCACGGTAATACCAAGATTCTTCATCTCTACCAATTTCGCCATCGCCGAATCCTTCCATACTATTAATGGTAATCCAGCTAACACATATAACGAAAATTTATGAGGTGCAATAATTTTAAGATAACTCCCCCATGTACCAGAGCAGGTTTCTGTGGAATCTCCGTCCCAAACAAGTCCCCAACTCCCTTCTAAGTGACCAATCATATCAGGCTTAAAAACTCCTTTATACTCATATTTATTCTTCATAGCATTATTTGAGGAACAAGAACCATATACTATAAGATCTAAATCTTTATTCTCAAAAACAAAATCACTAAAAAACACGCTCTTATCTATATTACCTGCGAAACAAACCTGCTTACTTAACTGACGTGCTTCTTTATCTGGGACTGCAATATAAGGGAAACAACCTAAATAATGATATTTAATGCCCGGTCTCAATCGCTGCTCAAAATAAGTTTGCATTTCAGGTGTATGCACAATTATTTCATCAAAATTTGACAAAACCTTATTCTCAAAGCCCGATAGCTCCCCTTTTTCTCTTACAGAATTAATATCATGCAACAATGTTATCAGATATTTTTTTTTTCAAGAAAGGAAAAATAAAATAAAGCATTTTAGGATTTAAGCTTGGATACTGAATCAACAATGTTGCACCATTAGGTAAATTGATAGCAAGACGAATCATTTTTAGGAATAAAACAACAATAAAAAGTAGCTTATTCTTATACCCTCTCAAAATGATAGGATATTCTTCATAACCATTTTGTAAAGCAATTTTATGTATATCTTGAGGAGCCTTAACACTTGCTCCACCACCTATTAAAGATTTACTAAGTTTATCATTTGCTATAGTTTTAATAATAAGTATGTATTTCTTCATTTTTATAAACCTTGTGATCTAACTACTTCAAAAGCCCTTTTCACAATAGGAGCCATATCATAATATTTATATTCAGCCAATCGACCTCCAAAGATGATATCTTTTTCATGAGCTGCCAACGCACGATATTTATCGGCTAAATCATTATTCAGAGTATCATTTACCGGATAATAGGGCTCCATACCGGGTTTCCATTCTGCAGAATACTCTTTGCTAACTACAGTTTTCGGACAATCAAAAAGTTGCTGACCGAACATCTCAAAATGTTTATGCTCAATGATACGAGTATAGGGTACTCCTCGGTCAGTATAATTCACTACAGCATTACCTTGATAGTTAGCAGTATCATAGATCTCTGTTTCAAAAGATACGGTGCGATATTGCAAACGCCCCAAACGATAACCATAGAACTCATCTATTGCACCTGTATAAACAATCTTATCGGCAAGAGCTGTCAGTTCTTCACGGTTCTCCCCAAAATCACAATTTAGACGACACTCCACACCATCCAATAGGCCTTCAATCAGCTTATTATACCCACCAATTGGAATTCCTTGATATTTGTCATTAAAATAGTTATTATCGAATACCATACGTACCGGCAATCTACGAATGATAAAAGCAGGCAATTCTGTACAAGGTCGTCCCCATTGTTTTTCAGTATATCCCTTGATGAGTGTTTCATAAATATCTTTTCCAATAAGAAGCTGCGCCTGTTCTTCCAAATTTTCAGGTTCACGACCATTAAGAGCAACTTTTGCTTCCGTCCGCTGTTCTTCCAATTTAGCTTCAGCTTCGAGAGGGGTTGTCACGCCCCACATCTGGTAGAAGGTATTCATATTAAAGGGGAGATTATAAAGTTTGCCTTTATAATTAGCCACCGGTGAATTGGTATATCGGTTAAACTCCACTATAGAGTTGACAAAATCCCACACTTCTTTGTTTGAAGTATGAAAGATATGCGCTCCATATTGGTGAACATTTATCCCTTCTATATTTTCACAATAAAGATTGCCACCCAGCTGTGGACGCTTATCAATGACCAAACATTTCTTACCTTGTCGTTTAGCCATACAGGCAAAGGTGGATCCAAAAAGTCCGGAACCCACTATCAAATAATCATATTGTTTCATAATATGTTAGTTTTTTCTATTCTGATTTTTTCACAGATATTTTTTATCTTTCTATGAATTTATATCGCTGTTTACGTTGTAGTTCTCTGATTGCACATCTCACCCTTTCCGGCAGTTTTTTTCCTAAACGCATGAAGAAAGGCACTTTTACTTTAGGTATACATTTATATGGTGATGGAAGGCTGTTCAATTCAGCTTCACGCGCTTCAACTTTCTTAATCATTTGTTGTACAGAAATGTCTATCTCACGCATTGATTCATCCTGCTTCCACAAATCATGCAATATTTTACCATATCGATTCAGAATATCCATCTTATCAAGCCCCTCTCGTTGAGGTCCAAAAGCGAAATGAGCAATCAGAGCATCGCCATTAAAACAGTTAGCCTTACCTAATTGAGTTGGTTTGATACAACTCAAAAACTCTTCATCATCTCCTGGCACTTCACCTTTAAATTCAGCCATTTCATTACCAAACCATAAAACACAGTTGATTGAAAAACGAGCCATCCCCATAGGATGCTTACCAACATACAGCTCTTGATATTTACCGGCAATAAGATATTTCTCCATGAACCAATCGTGCAAATCTGCCGCAAACCAGCCATCAAAGCAGATAGTTCTCTCCCCACAGATACTCATATAATACTTATCCAACTTGATTTTATTATGCACCTGTAAAAGATAAGTAGACAAAGCGTTATTGATTACGAGCGGTGATACTAAAAAATACTCTGGGTTATCCACACGAAACTTCACCATCTTCTCAAACAGTTCGGGTTCAAACCATACCACATCATCATCAAGTTTCATGTAAATAGTATCTTTGTCGCAGCAATCACGATAAAATGCATTAATGCTCGCAATGCCATTAACAACTCCGTCCGGTTGCCACACCAAATTAACTTTCGGATATTTCTGCGCAAGCTTTTTAAAGAACTCAATATCCACCATATTGCGAGTATTAACCCATATATCATACCGATCCACAATATCAGCATTCAAAATGGGAGGAACCAAATATTGCATATAACGGCGGCGACCTGCAGCCGTATTCACTACAACTTTATAATTTTGATACATATCATCTGAATTTTAGGATTAAATTACGTAAGAGGCACATCATAAGTACACCTACAGGACTCGAGAACTGCATCAGTATTTTTCTCCTGCCTAGATACTTCTTGAATTCAGTCTTGAAACCAAACGTCTCGATTTCCCTCAAAAGTATGCGTATATATTGTAATCTTTGCTTTATGCCACGGCTGCTATCAACCGCATGAAGCATGTTATTATAGTATTCAAGAATTGTATATTGAGTCAGTTCATCACTTTGAGGAAGTAAGTCACTTCGCCTCTTCAATTCACGAGCTACTTCAACCACCACCTCCGGTGCAGTATATTTTCCGCCTAAATGTTCCCCCGGATGATGCACATAATTATAAGGAGCCTGCTCAATCACTCCTACAGATTTTGCTTTACCCAGACAATCAAGAGCAAAGAGGCAATCCTCAAAATAGTGAATATTTGTCAAAAATCGATGTTTCCGATTTTCAATAGAATTAAAAATTTTGTTGATAACCGAAAACATCAGATAGTTTTTCTTCATATCTAAATACAATTGCGCCAATGATTCAGTATCATCACAACGACATTGTTTCAACCTATGCCCATCGCTACTATTAAGAGGATAATCCTTATAACCAAATAAATATACGTCTGAAGGAGTTTGACGATGCAACCTTAACACCTCTTTATAGAAACCGGGATCAATAAAATCATCCGAGTCTATAAAAGTAAAGTATTCACCTTGAACATGTTCAATACCATAATTACGCGCATTGCCTACTCCTCCGTTGGGAATATGAAAAGCATGAATCCAACTATACTTCGATGCATATTCATCACATATTGCCCCCGATGCATCTTTGCTGCCATCATCCACCAACAGCAATTCTATTTCATCACTCATATCTTGGGCTATGACACTATCAATACAACGATGCAAATAAGGTTCTACGTTGTATACAGGAATAATAACTGAAAGAAACATATTTAATTAAAGTGAACGATGTTTTATCCCTTTACCGGCTAGTACAGGAATGTATTTATTGATTAGTGGTATCATTATCAAACAGCAGGAAAATACAAAAATAAACTGAACTAACTTACCGATAGCAAACGACGGTATCAATGGACGCAAAAAATAATCAGCTAATGATATAAATATACCCTGAACAGACATAATTATCAATGTATTTCTACCTATATATATCAATACATTTCCTAATTTAGGCATTCTTTTGAGAGAAAAAACCGAGAATGAAGCTACACCGACAATAGCGCTGAAACAAGCAAGAACCATCCCTATCTCAAAATAGTTCAAAATTTCCTGACTATGTTTTAACGCATCAGTTCTCACATATACATAAGTCAAAACACACCCCAACAAACCCAACAAACAATATTTCCACAAAGACATCCAATTGCTATTCATCAAAAACCTTTCAACAATAGCATATTTTCTCAATGAATTTCCTATTAGATAGAACAAAAGACACATTGGAATTTGAATAAGCCTATATGTTAAAGGGAATTCCCAAAAACGAAAGCAAGCAGCTAAGACCACGCATAGCAATATGACAAATATTTTTACCACCCCCCCCTTAAAGCGAGCCACGTTATACCCTAGAACTTCTACTATAAATAATATTGGAAGAAACCAAAGTGCGCCGGGAAGCAATGTCTTCAGTTCATAATATCTCCCTTCACAAATATATTCCGGAGAAACTACAAGACTAACCACCGTATATAGAACACAAGGAACGAGAAGTGTCCAAACCCTACTTACAGCAAACGGTAACAATTGAGGATGCTTCGCTATATTGAAGCAGTATCCCGATAGCATGAAAAAAAGAGGCATGTGAAATGCATATATCCATGGACGGATATATAGTTGATTCCCAATCATGTGACCAACTACCACAAGGATAATACCTATCCCTTTTAAAATATCAAGTGAATCTATACGCATAATAAAAATACAAATTATTTCAAAGTTCCTCTAGTTTTGCCGCCTCTCAAATGTAATCTGAAAAGTATGTTTTTGATTATTTCTTTCATATACTGCACAGCATACGCCATTGATGAGGAAGGCATCCAACGCCAACTACCGGCACAGCAATGTATTGCAACGGCTTTCTCTGTTATAAGCTCCATATTACTTGCAAACAAACTTGACGAATAAATTTTTAATCCACTCTTCAAATCCTGTTCTTCATCCTTAAATTTGAAACCATAATCAATCGCAATATTTGCAAAAATAAAAGGAGAAATAATTTTATTATTCAATGAACCATCCGGCAATATAAAATGCTTATCATGATAATAGTTCATACAATCCCTCATAAAAGGATGTCCTTTTTCCGCACCAAGAATAGCCGCCTGAATCTGAATTCCGTCTATATATTGAATATCTTTTCTTTTGTTACCTTCCGCATCAACCGACCCTTCAGCATAAATTTTCTCCACTAAGTCCGGATAACACTCTACCGCACTAAATGCCCTGTTAGCAAGACAAAAGTCTAAACTATTCCTGACAAAAACATCTGAATCCATATATATTCCCCCTTCCGTATAAAGTACATATACACGAATATAATCACAAGCAAATGCCCATTTTCGCATCTTACATGCTTCTGCTACAAAAGGGATGGAATAAATATCAAAATTGTGTGTATCCCATTTCTTTATTTTATAATCAGGAAGCTTTCTCTTCCAACTTTTAATGCAACGTTTGAGTTCTGCAGGCATCGGGTCGTTACTCAACCAACAATAATGTATTATTTTAGGTATCATATTAGAATGTTAAAAAATGGCTAGTCCTCTCAAACAGTCAATGTGTTCAATTCTCGAGTTCATCATTTTCTTTTTAATAACTTTATCTTAATATTGTTTTGTATTCTCTTACGTATGCCATCATCCAAACCCAAAAACCAAACAGCCAAAGCTACGCAAACTACGCCGCTTATTGAGAGGATAAAAAAATCCAAATATGGCGTGTGAAACAATGTATTTCTAAATATATATAACAGTAATGGTATAGGCACAGAAACAACAGTTACTATGATACAAGATTTAAATAAAACAAAAATATCTGTCCACGTATATCCCATAATTTTCACCAGTAGGAAAGGCTTTATAAAAATAGCGAGTATCAGAGATGAAAATAACATGACCCAGGACAATGAAACTGGAGAATAACCTAACTTGAACAAAACATAGATGACAGGAAAGGATAAATAGCCGACACAAATGGAACATATAGTAGTTTCCTTTATCTGACCTTTTGCTGTAAACGCACTGTAAAACGATTGGTCAAACACTCCAAAAAGCGTAGTAACAATTGCGAATTGCAGAAATACAACAGAATAATCAGGTATTTGTCCCAGCCAAAGATATAATAATTGCTTTGCAACTAAAAAGACTGGAAATGCTAATATCAACATTAAAAAATATGAATATTTTGTTGATATTAGCAATAAATGCTTACTGCCATCAAAATCATTTGCCGAAAACCTCTTAACGATCTGCGGATTTGCTGCTGTTCGGAAATTGTTAACAAATGAATTAGCTGTCATAGAAACAATATTGGCCACTGAACGTCCTGTCACTATGCCCGAATTAAAAAACATATTAAGAAGAATAGTAGTACCTTGAGCATTTAATGAAATAGAAGTGTTTTCTACCAAATTCCACGATGAAAAGCCGAGTACTTTCTTTATAATAGACTTGTCAAAAGAGAAATGGTAATGAGATTCCTCATAATGACGAATACAGTAATAACGATAAAAAAAAGTAATACCACATTGAACCACAAAAAGCAATGAAGCGCAAAGCATTAATTTATCCCAATCGGAAACCATGAGTATATATACAAGCAGTAATTTCAATATAGCTTCAATAATGCTCGTATAAGCATATATATTCATTTTCTCATGTCCAATAATCACAGCGGTATATGGCACCTGCGTAATACCGACAATAGACATTAATATAGATAAATGATATGTAAATACAGCAGCGGAAAATCGTTCCGGGGGAATGACTAATTTATTATATAAAAACCATAATCCGATAGTTTCTGCCAATAAAGCAACGACCACGCCGAATAATAGATGTACAGTCAATAAAGAGGAAAAAGTATCACTTAGCTTTCCCTTATCTCTCCTCCCCATTTCAAATGTAATAAATCGCGATGAACCGGATGCCAATGAACCATTAATAATATAACTTAATAAACCTGCTACTCCACCCACAGTTTGATAAATACCATAATCATTGACACCCAATGTTTGGAGAATAATTCGTGATGTATATAATGATACGACTATTGTACACAACATTCTAAAATATAAGAATATTGTATTCTTTGCGATTCTATCGTTTCCTGACATTAAGGTAAAATTTTGTTTTTATCTATAAACGGACAGACAGACAACAATTTTTGAGCATCAAAAGTAATAGGAGAATAACTATCTTTATATTGAAGCAAATCCGATAAATCCAAACGTGATCGTATGATTAGTGGTCTATCGATCGGCCTTTTCACAGAAGCGAAATAATCCAAATATTTAAAACTTCCATCAAAGGTTTCATCAGAGAATTTAATCCAAATATTGGGAATATGATACGCATCAGACAGAATCAGACCATGCAATGAGCTAGATATAATCATTTCACATTCTACGATCTCTTTTATCACTTGCCTCCAATCCTTATAATGTTTAATATCAATCTGTCTCGCCTTGTTTCTTTCTCTTTCAATAAATTCCTTTATAATAGAATTACCTAGATCATTTTTATGTAAAATCACCCCTATTAGATATTTTTTATTTACAAATGGAAGAGGGTAAATCTTAGGTAACAATAAAGCGGGATCTCCATATATCTCCGGGCACTCCACCCCTTGTGAGATCAAGTATTTGCGTGTAAGCGGCCCCTAACAGCCAATACCTTACGAGGAATAGCTGGCAAAGGATTATCCGGTTCCCGCACTCCGCTCCCCCAAATGATACTATCTTTATTTGTCATCCAACCTATTATCGAACCTATAACCATAAAATTAGGCTGCTCCCGTAGATTGAAAAAATCCCAATAATTCAATATACGTTTATGACTCAATTCTTTTATAAGATAATAGTTTATGTCATCACCTATATTACTATGAAACACTTTATTACACAACAAATTCATAGACACATTAAGTACAATCTCATCTGCTCTTTTATGCAAAAGCATATAACCTGTATTTACAATAAGCCTAAATAATCTTATGATTCTACCTTTTATGCGTAATTGTTTAATTCTCATATTATATAATTCATTTGTCTTCTCCAAAATCACATTCGTCTATTCTTCTGTCCTTTCTCCCTTACCACCATGGTGTGTCTCCCCATAGCCATAACCATAGCCATAACGCTTACCATAGCCATAATATTTGCCATACTTACCGTAACCGTAATAATAGCCGTACTTTTTCTTCTGAAGATCCAAACCATTGATTACAGTACAAAGATTAGGCAACTTATTACTATCAGCCAATTCATTAATCAAGGTAAACTCTGCTTTCCGAGTATAGTCTGCCCGACATACGTAAACTGACAAATCAGCCACACGACCTACGAGCAAAGTATCAGTTACCATACCAACCGGGGCAGTATCCAAAATTATATAATCAAAGTTCTTTTTCAATACCTCAATCGCTTTATCCAAACTATCACGAGCTAATAACTCTGTTGGATTAGGTGGTACAGTTCCTCCTGGAAGAATAAACAAATTCTTACTAACATCCGAAGGCTGAACGAAATCCATCAGATTCTTGTCCGGATTCGACAGATATTGAGTAATTCCCTGCTCTTTCCTCGGAATATTAAAAATTTTATTCAAACCGGGCTTGCGAATGTCAAGCCCCACAATCACTACTTTCTTTCCTAATAAAGAAAGACTTATTGCTAGATTGGAAGAAATAAAAGATTTACCTTCACCACTAACTGTCGAAGTCACTAAAATCACTTTCTGATCATTCTCAAGCATAAACTGAAGATTAGTACGGAGATTACGGAAAGTTTCACTCATTAAAGTATTCTGATTCTCAAACACAGCAATAGAACCATTTGCTTCTTCTGTCAACGGTACATCACCTACAATAGGCAGACTTGTTAACTTCTCTACATCACCACGCCCTTCTATTTTAAATTTAGTCAAACCAATTAAAAAAATAATACTAACAGGCAATCCCACTCCTACCACTAAAGCAATTAAGTAGATTATCCTAGGCTTAGGAGAAACTGGAGCACCTTCAGCTGCTGGCTCATCAATAATCTTCGCATTATTCGCAGTAGCGGCTAAAGTAATAGCATTCTCTTCACGTTTCTGCAAAAGCATCAGATAAAGCCCAGCCTTGATTTCCTGCTGACGTGCAATACTTACATACTGGCGCTCCTGTCCCGGAGCATCACTGATACGACGGGAAAAACGACTGGACTCACGATCCAAATCAGCCTTTACGATAAATAAGCCTTGCAAAGTTCCATTAATAGCAGCCTGAACATTCGCTTTCATGGCACGGATGCTTGTATCCAAATTTACAATCATCGGATTACTTTCCGTAGAAGTGCGAAGCAAACGCTTGCGTTCGATAATCAATTCATTGTAACGGTCTATCTGAGTGGTTAATCCATCATCAGACAAGCCTATATTACCGGGCAATACCTCATACTCATTCGACGGATTATTGATATATTTAGCAAGATCACGAACCAAATTTATCTGAGTACCATTTTCTACACGTTTTCTTTCGTATTCAGCATTTCCTGATACAGCCAATTGAGCATCACTACTAATATCTGTCAAGCCCGCATTTCTTTTAAACACTTCCAGTTTATCTTCAGTACTTCCCAGTTCTTCATCAATAATCTTAATACGTTCATTGATAAACTCCCTTGTCTTTTCAGCAACCTCATTCTTATCGTTATTTGTATTACGATTATACATCTCTATCAACTTATTGATAAAATCCTGTCCTCGTTGCATATTCGTATTCATAAGCGAAATAACCGCTACAGAAGTTGTTTTTGAGGTGGGTTCTATATTTAATGACCACTGATATCCTTTTGCCACTACAAACGGCTGGCTGACTACAGCGCTGATATTCCGTACTACATCCTGCCCTTCTATCTTACCATTTGACAAGGAATCTTTCAATGTAAATCCAAAGGTACCTGCATCGGTAGGTAACACAGCCGGAAGTCTATCAAAATGTTTAGCATATTCACTCAAGCCCACTTTCAAATTTACATCCAAACCACCTTCAGGGGCAAGTTTCATGTCAATCAAAGCTATGCCTGGAAGTTTATCAGCCTCTTGGGTAGTCAGATTCACGATTACCGGAGAGGTCTTATATAGCTCTTTTTTAGGGAACTCATCCTCATCATAATAAGTTATATAAAGTTCCAGATTATTAACAACTTCTTTCAGTATCGTTTTGGAGCGTAACACTTCAATCTCATTATCAATACTCTGGGTAGAAGTAATCATTCCACCTAATCCGAGACTTTCCAAATCAGTGGTATTGCCGCCGCCTTTTTTATCATCCTTAATCATGATAGAAGCTGAAACCTGATACACAGGAGTCTGAAAATGCAAATATACCCAGGCGCCAATCAAACAAGCCAAAACGGAAGCTACAAACCAAGGCCAGTGAATTATATACTTAAAGAAAAGCTCCTGATAATTTACTTTTTCTTCATCCAATTCATTCATATTATTGTCGTATGAGTTTTCTTTCATTACTGTTCGCTTATTGTAGATTATTTTAATATTGTTACTAAAAGAGTGGCTAATGAAACCAAAATAGAAACACCAGAGAACCACAATCCCGTACTAGTTCCAACATCCGAATTCTTAGCCTTAGTCTTATTAGGTGTCACATAAATGATATCATTCTGCTGCAGCTGATAATAAGGCGAAAGTACCGTTTCGGCCTTATTCAAATCTATAGTAATTATTTCCTGCTTGCTATCCTGTCCAGTCCGGATTAATTTCACATTATCACGCATACCATAAATAGTCAAATCACCTGCCATGGCGAGCGCTTCCAGCAAATTAATCTTCTCGTTAGAAACTACAAAACTGCCTGGCTTGGTAACTTCCCCCAATACCGAAATCCGATAATTAACAATACGCACAGTTACAAGCGGGGCTTCTTTCAAATAGACTTTCAATTTCTCTATAATCAAGTTTTCTATTTCCAGTTTAGTCAATCCACCTACATGAATCTCACCCAACACCGGAAAGTTGATATTTCCCTGATTATCTACTAAATATTGCTGCAGAGCAGGTGACGTAGTTCCTTGCGCTATCGCCTTTCTCTCCGTTCCATTAGCAGTACCCGAATTTACCAGATTGAAAGGTGCAGCCAGTTCTGGAGTAGAACAAGATACGGCAATCGTCAACAAATCCTTGGGCATAACCTTCACACCTGTCTGACGAACACTCTGTTCTGTATCATTCACAAAAGCCGTATCCTGCAAATAAGGCACTTTCTTATATGATTGGCAGGACACCAGCAAAAAAGCAAGTAACGCACCCAAAGTCAATCGTTTCAATTTTCTCATAACCACCTACTCATGTAATTTTACAACTATTGATTTAATTTTTACTCAATTTCCAATTCCTCACCTAATAAGCCTCTTTATCTCCACGGATTACATTATACACAGTCTTATACATGATATATAAGTCCAATATGAACGTCCAATGCTCAATATACCAGATGTCACGTTGCACACGTCCTTCCATCTGCCAAAGCTCCTTCGTTTCTCCACGGAAACCTGTCACTTGTGCCCAACCTGTAATACCAGGCTTTACAAAATGACGAACCATATATTTATTTATTAAATGAGAATATTCTTCTGTGTGCTTCAACATGTGCGGACGGGGACCCACTAAAGACATATCCCCTTTCAGGACATTAATAAATTGAGGAAGTTCATCCACATTCGTCTTACGAATCAGATCACCGATTCGGGTTTTACGAGGATCATGTTCTGTAGCTTGTAATGTATCACATTGAGCATTTACCCGCATTGAACGAAACTTATAACACCAGAATTCACGACCATCCTCCCCACTTCGTTTCTGTTTGAAAAAGACAGGTCCAGGTGAACTTATCTTTATAGCCAGCCCTACAATGACGTATATAATCGGGAAAAGGATACAAAGAAACAGTAGCGAGCAAATAATATCAAAGCCACGTTTCATCATACGGTTCTCCAATAACTCAAGTGGCTCACGACGGATAGAAAGTACCGGGACATTACCTAACATTTCAAAATACATTCTCCGTTTCAGATAGTTCCGGACATTGGGAACGCTAAAGAAACGAATCAGATGATTCTCACAATAGTTGATAATCGGCACTATTTCAGCACTACGGGCGGAAGGAAGACTACAATAAAGTTGGTCTACCTTTCCCGCATTACGAGTCAAATAATCAACAGCTTCACACGGCTGTCCCAAATAAGCTATGTTCATAGGATAGCGGTCTGACGGAAAATCTTCAAAATATCCCAATACACGATACCCGGATGTCGGATCATCCGTCATAGAATGATAAAGTTCCTGCATATTTTCATGGCTACCCACCAGCACTACCTTTCGGACATTTTTCCCACTTTTGCGATAAAGCTCCAGAATAGATCGGAACGTCAGACGATAGGAAATGATAACGATAATGAGAACTATATAAAATACCCCTAACTGACGCAGATTGACACATTCAAAATGGAATATGTATGAAAGCCCAAAGACTATCAACACAAAAGGAATCATATTCCGGGCCACCCGAAGCATAATTTGTTCCGGGCGAACCACCGGACGATGAAGGATCACTCCTGAACGGATGTTGCAAACCAGATAACATAAAGTCATCAGAGCCATGTTCTGGAGAAGAGGCATTGAATACTCAAATGGAGACCGGTTTTCCCAGATCGAAGTAAACATCCATAACAGCAAGTTCAATAAGATGATGTCCCCTAGAAGGACAAAAGATTTTAGGACTTTATTGAAACGTTGGACTTCCTGCATTATTTTATTATCAACTGATTAAATTTCTTTCCCATCACCCGTGTTTCTCACGATAATCAATATAACGGTCGACCCATTCAATTGCTTTGGCTCGAAATTCCTCTTTGGTATGACAGTCATAGAAGTAAGCCAAAAGACGGGTGAAATGGCTTAAACGAACGTCTCCCCTTTTATAACCTTTGCATAGTAGACAGCTTTGCCCAAGCCTATTTCAGCGCACATGGGAGCTATCTTCACACCTGCTTTCTTAAACTGCTCGGCGATGAAAAGACCGAGTGCTACATGAGAGTACTTTTTCATTTTTGTAATTCTGTTAATTGTTAAAGTTATTAAATAATACATGATTCTACCTATAACTGTTCTGATATGTCAGAACAGTTGATTTAAAAGCTATTCCTACCTTCGCCCCGCGTTTTGAAAATTCAAGGCGATAATCAAATAATTAGATACATTATGACAAACGATTTTAGAATGTCTTATTTCATGCCTCCCATTGCGCCCATTAAAGACGAACACGGACAATTAGTTACTCCTCCTACGCTTATTCCCTGCTGCGAAGTCTCCGTAGAGCAAGTCTTTCAAATGATTACCTGCAACGAGAATCTCAAAGTTCTGACCGAACAAGTACGCAACTCCGAAGATATACGGACGGCAAAAGCATCACTATTACCATACGTGACTCCCTGTGGTACATTCTCGCGTCGCAGCAGCAAATGCCTCATAGATCCTTCCCTCCTAACAGTAGTAGATATAGACTATCTCACCTCCTATCAGGAAGCAGTGGAGATGCGTAAGACGTTGTTCAATGATCCTCTTCTCCACCCTATGCTCACGTTTATCAGTCCTAGCGGACGAGGCGTAAAAGCCTTCATACCCTATAATCATTTACCCATGGCCGATGACGCAAACTGTATTACGGAAAAAATGAAGTTAGCAATGTTATACACTGTGATGATCTATGGTACAGGAACACCTCCTCCTTTCGGAGAAAAGAAAAAAGGCGTGGACTTTTCCGGTAAAGACATTGTGAGATCCTGCTTCCTTTGCCATGACCCGGGAGCATTATTTAGAGCCACCAACGAATAACCATAAATCATAAATTATAAATCATAAATCAAAATAATGACTGATATTGAATCTTTACGCCGCCTCACTGAAGCGGTTGAAACTGCAGGAGCGGATATTGCTCCTACCTATGCTGAATATGTACAACTGGCGTTTGCCATCGCAACAGATTGCGGAGAAGCGGGACGCGAGTTTTTCCACCGTTTGTGCCGGACGTCCGCCAAGTACCAACGCGAACATGCCGAACGGATATTCTCCAATGCTCTCACTACCCGGCATGGGGAAGTGCACCTGGGCACGGCTTTCCATCTTGCCGAGATGGCCAATGTGAAACTCTGTAATACGGAAGTTATGAACAACCGTAGAAATACAGAAAATACGGAAAATACACCGTCCAAAGTTCTCACACACGCACACGTATATAATAAGGTGGAGAATGACGAACCGGACGAATCCGAAGAGCTGCTGAACGGTAGTGACCCGAACCAGCCATTGCCCACTTTCCCCGAAGCGGACTGGCCGAAAATCCTCTTGCTCATCATGAGCTATGCCACCAGCCCTACCCAGCGTGACGTCATGCTGATTGGAGCATTGACTGCCATAGGTGCCAGCATGGAACGATATGTGAGATGTCCATACGCCGGCAAACTCCAGTCTCCTTGCCTGCAAAGTTTCATCGTGGCTCCTTCTGCCTCGGGTAAGGGAATTCTTTCGCTTATCCGTCTGCTCGTCGAACCTATCCATGACGAGATCCGCCAACAAGTAGCGACAGAGGTCAAGGCTTACAAAAAAGAGAAAGCCGCCTACGACGTCATGGGAAAAGAGCGTAGCAAAGTGGAAGCTCCCCAAATGCCCAAAAACAGAATGTTTCTCATCTCTGGCAATAACACCGGAACAGGTATTCTGCAAAATATCATGGATGCCAACGGCACAGGACTTATCTGCGAAACGGAAGCAGATACTATTTCTGCTGCCATCGGCTCGGAATACGGACACTGGAGCGACACGCTCCGCAAAGCGTTCGACCATGACCGTTTGTCGTACAACCGGCGTACCGACCAGGAATACCGGGAAGTAAAGAAAAGCTATCTGTCCGTCCTGCTTTCCGGTACGCCCGCACAAGTGAAACCACTTATTCCCTCGACAGAGAACGGCTTGTTCTCGCGCCAACTGTTTTATTACATGCATGGTATATGGGCATGGATCAATCAGTTTGAAAGTGGCGAAGCCGATCTGGAAGCTATCTTCACAGACATAGGCCTGGAATGGAAAAAGCAACTCGACCTGATGAAAACACATGGAGTCCATACGCTCCGGCTCACCGACGAGCAAAAGCAAGAGTTCAACGCTCTCTTTTCCGATTTGTTCTTCCGTTCGGGACTTGCCAACGACAACGAAATGAGCAGTTCCATCGCCCGACTGGCTGTCAACACGTGCCGTATCATGGCAGAAGTAGCTATGATACGTGCATTGGAATGTGATCAACCTTACCAATTCAAGAATTCTTCTATCCATCTGCTTACTCCTGATAAGGAGATTGCCACTGATAATATCAAAGACGGCATTATCACCCGTTGGGATGTAACGATCACCGCTGAAGATTTTAAAGCGGTCCTGGAGCTTGTAACTCCGCTTTATCGTCATGCCACGCATATCTTGTCTTTTCTTCCCTCCACAGAAGTCAAGCATAGAGCCAATGCCGACCGGGATGCACTTTTCGAAGCAATGGGCAACCAATTCACCCGTGCACAGTTGTCGGAGCAGGCTACAATCATGAAAATCAAACCTAACACTGCTTTCGGCTGGCTAAATCGTCTGATTAAAAAAGGATTGTTTACCAACGCAGACGATAAAGGCGTCTATACGCGCACGCACGTGTGCGTGTGTTAGGGAGAGGGGGGTAAAAGTGTATTTCTTGTATTTTAATAAAGCATCGCTTTAGCGTTCGTAAAGCATAGGTTTAGCACCCATAAAGCACCGCTTTATCCCACACAAACCGCCTCTATTCCTCTCTCCATCTCCCACTTTCATTTTTCAACTCTCAATTCTCAACTCTCAACTTCTTCAAGGTTCTCCCAAAGCGTCCACAATCACTCTCACCTCCAACGGTGTGAATGAGCGACGCTTTGATTCGTACCCTAAGTCGTACAGACGTTGCAGAAGTCCGGGACATAAAGAGATCCATTTCTTCATTTTTCGATAAGCAGCAATGTCGGTAAGTGTCGGAGAATAAAGTTGCGCCAGTTCCATGCGCCCATAGGCACGTATTTTGAATTCGGTCATAATGGATAAAATTTTGATTTACAGTTACAAAAATAACAAAATAGTACCACATAACCAACGCTTTTCCATTGAATAAACGACCATTACGACATATAATTGACAACAATCGTGTGCAATCGCAAACAATTGATTTATCGATGTTTCAGGGTAGTATCTTTGTATTGTCGGAAGGGGAAAAGAATCCCCGGACAATATGTTTAACCCTTTAATTTATTGTTTTATGATTCGTTACAAAATTTATCAAAACCAACAGCAGAAAGGCCTGAATGCAGGCAAGTGGTTCGCCCGTGCGGTAAGCGACGAGACGTTTGATTTGGCCAAGCTTGCCGAACACATGTCGAAACACAATTCACCGTATTCCGGTGGTGTCATCAAAGGTGTACTTTCTGACATGGTAGACTGCATCAAAGAATTGCTGCTCGACGGCAAATGCGTGAAAATCGACGACCTTGCCATCTTTGGGGTAGGCATCCGAAGTAAGGCGGCTGAAACACTGGAAGATTTTTCGTTAGAGAAAAACATCACTGGTATGCGCCTTAAAGCTCGTGCCACCGGTAATTTGTCGACTACCAACCTGAAACTCGACAGTCAACTGAAGCAGCAAGCGGAGTATCAGAAACCAACCACCCCTGGTGGAGATTCCGATTCAGGCAATACGCCGAATCCGAATCCGGGCGGAAGCGGTGAAGCACCTGACCCGGCTGCCTAAGGGAATATTATTAATTTATTTAAAACCTCTTCTTTATGAGTAATTCATCTTCTCCCCGCTCCGTATGGAGCTTCATTATCAAAGTGATTATCACCGTTGCCACCGCTATCGGAGGCCTGATCGGAGTACAAAGTTGTATGTAGCCCATGCGCACCATCACGCTGATTATCATTCATTGCAGTGCCACGCCGGAAGGAAAATTCCTTTCGGCGGAGGCTTGCCGACAAGATCATATCCAACACCGCGGGTTCCGTGACATTGGTTACCATTTCTACATCACCCGCGATGGAGAAATTTGCCAGGGCCGTCCTCTGGAAAAGGTCGGAGCACACTGCCGTGACCATAACACCCATTCGATAGGTATTTGTTACGAAGGAGGGCTGGATATTGCCGGACGTCCCCAAGACACACGTACATTGGCGCAACGAGGTTCTTTGCTCGCTTTGCTCCGCGAATTGAGGAAAAGATTCCCCAAAGCATTGATTGTAGACCATCATGATTTAAATCCGATGAAGGAATGTCCGTGTTTTAACTGTATCAAAGAATATGGAGAGTTGTAGGGATCATCTAAGTATATTAACCAGCAGACTGGCAATAGACACTAAGATGGAAAATCCCGAAATCCACATCGTGGTACTTGTTCCGATGTCCGCGCTCTGTGCTTTGGTTTTATTGGGAGTGACATACAGGATGTCATTCTGTTGCAACTGATAGTAAGGAGATAATAACAAATCCGCGTCGTTCAGATTGAGTGTAACAAACTGTTTATGCCCGTTCTTGTCTTCGCGGATTAGTTTCACATTATCACGAACACCATAAATGGTCAAATCTCCTGCCATAGCAAGGGCTTCGAGTACATTGATCTGCTCATTCACCACCGGATAAACACCCGGAGACGCCACTTCTCCCAAAACCGAAACTTTAAAACCGGACATGCGGACTACTACCGTAGGTCTTTCTTTCACGTAAGATTTCAGTCGCTCCGTTATCAGGTTTTCAGCTTCTCGGCTCGTTAATCCGTTTAAAGGGAGTTTACCTAAAACCGGATAATTGATATTTCCCTGGTCATCCAACAAAAAGGTACTGCCTTGTGCATTGAATGGCTGCGAAACAACCGGATCGGAAGTAGAAACAAGAATGGAAACCTCATCTCCCGGTATCAACCTGGCGTCCTGAACAGGGGAAACTTGCGTATTCACCTGTTTCAAAACCTCCGCATCCTGCAAATAAGGTACTTTCTTATAGGATTGACAAGCTGAAAAGAAGAAGAAAGAGAATATCAGTGCAAAAGCACAAGAAAACTTCATATTCATGTAATTTGTGGATAAATGATGACGAGTACTAGTTTTTCTCGCAGATAGCTTCGACATAACCAATAGGCATATTCACGCAAGCGCATCCCAGCATATTCAGCCGGACGGCAATCTTGCTTTTGCCATCTACATTAACCAGTTCACCAACCAGCCCGGTCAGAGGTCCTTTCACTACACGAACCTTCTCACCACGTGCCAAAGGAGAGCTGTTCATACAAATAGCTTCCTCTGAATAGTCGAGCATGAAACGAAAACGAGCCATCTGCTCATCTGGAATCACCGCTGGAGAGCTCTCACCACGCATCACCATATAACGGCTCACTGTAGAAAAACTTAGAACTTCTTTGCGTTCTTTCGGATTAACGTGTACAAACACCATCATTGGAAGAAGGACAGACTCAACCATCTTGCGCCGGTCACTCCACTGATGAATTTCCTGCTGAACAGGAACAAAATTCTCAATCCCTATTTTATCTAAACGTTCGGCTACTTTCTTCTCGTGATGCATACGAACCAGAGCAACATACCAGCGTTTAGAGTGTGCTACGCCTTCCCCTGTCCCATCGCTAGGCCCAGCACTAATTGATTTCGGCTTTGTTAAAATCATGTTTTTTTACCTCATGTTCTTCCGTTACTTCTTAGGTAACGGACAATACATACACAAGGCACACATCTCAACAAAAAATGGAAATCACATATAGAAATAGGGCATAAGAAGGAAACAGCCTAATACTCAACGGGAAGAATCCAGAGATTAGGCAATAAAAAGTATAGGGCATGAAAATAATCTTATTTCATGTTCGGATAGTTTTTTTCCTATATTTTAGATAAAACGAAAAAAAATGGAAGAATATTTGCTTACTATTTATGTTTTTGTCTATCTTTGCGTCAAATTTAAGTTCCGTTACCTAAGAAGTAACACACATATATCAGTTCTGATTATTAGAACTTTACGCTTTTATTTCTGCCTACACAGCAGTTTCTTACGTAAGATAAATTCCCTTTATTTACCTCCGTACGTTCTTTAAGCTCAAAGCCTTTCAAATAGATTTGTGTGGTTTTTATAGATTTATGGCCCAATGATTCACTAATCATTTCAATGGATACTCCCCGATACTTCGCAGTCGTTGCCCAGGAATGACGAAGCGTATAGGAAGTGACAGGAGATTGCAAATGCAAGGTTCTTGCCAAGTCCTTCAGATTATTATTAAATCGACGAAGAGCGGACTGATATTCCCGATAACCTCTTTCATCTTTCCGTTTCTTATCCCCACGAAGAATATCAAACAGATAATCCGGACAATCGGGGTGAGAACTTTCCTTACTACGGAGCTGGTTAATCATTTCCTTTGCAGTATTCAGCACTTCCACGCTCATCGGAGTTTTGGTTTTGATACGATTGTATCGCAACACATTCTGATTCAAAGCCGACTTCTCCAAATGGGCTAAATCGGCAAATGACATTCCACAAAACTGAAACATCAGAGCAGCGATAGCTTGCGTACGGCGTAAACGCTCCGTTTTGGGATCTTCATACAGAAGCTTATGCAATTCCGTAGCAGGCAAAGCCTTTTTCTGGCGGACATCCACACCTGTATAAACATCATGAAACAGTCGCGGCACGTATGGCGCACTGCCCGCTTCCACTCCACGGTTATAGATACTACGAAGCATACGCATATACGTAGAAATCGTATTGGGCTTCAAGCCACACTCATAAAGATACTGACCGTAACGCCGTAAACGCTCACGGGTGATCTGTCTGAACGACACGTTAGACGTGCCGCAAAATTTGCTGAAAGAGAAGAGGGCATTCTTGTAGACATGCGCCGTAGAATGCCGTCCCTCCTTTCGCAAACGACCGATGTAGAATTCCGCACACCGGCTAAATCCATTTTTGTTCCTCATTACATCATTAATTATTTGGTATATTATGCCATTTGGCAAGTGGCAAAAGAACGAAAAACTTTCTAATTCTTTCCTATTTCAAACGAAAATCTTATCTTTGCAGCAAGGAAAGTATGCTATTACATAAATTGAATTTAGCAAGCTGGTTAAGAAATTAACAGATCGGCTTGATGTCTTCTTCGGAAGACTATAGGTTTTATCATTTGCCGTAGTCGCAGACTGCTCTGCGTGCTCGTTTATACATAAAGAATTTTTTAGTATACTTTCCTCTATTAATGACAGAGCAAGAAATTAAGATACGTCAGCAAGTAGCTCAGTCTTTTCAAGATATAAAGACTGTTGCAGATTTGACTAAACTGATGAATGAGGTTTGGTCATACTTATGCAAAGGTGTACATAAAAGAATTCCACTAAAAGACGTGACCTATTTTAGTAATTATAAATTGGCTAAAGATGCATATTACAAGTTTTTAATTCCTAAAAAAAGCGGAAAAACACGTGAAATACAAGCACCCATAAAAGATTTAAAACGTCTGCAAATATGTCTGAACTTTATCCTGTCCAGTCTCTATCACCCTCATCCTTCCGCTAAGGGTTTTATTTTGGGACAAAACATAGGTGACGCAGCAAAACCACATGTAAGAATGCCTTATGTTTTTCATTTAGATTTAAAAGACTTTTTTACTTCTATTTCTCTTTATCGGGTAAAGGCCTGTCTTACATTACCTCCATTCAATCTGAATGGAGATAAAGAAAGAATAGCTTATTGTATTGCCAATATATGTTGTACTAATGACGGCAACAGAGCCTTCTTACCTCAAGGCGCACCGACTTCTCCCATTTTATCTAACATTGTAAGTCTGCGTCTGGATCGTAAACTTACCGGACTTGCCAAAAGATTCAGTGCTAGATATACACGCTATGCAGATGATATAACTTTTTCATCCTATCAGGACATCGCAAACAACACAGAGTTCCAGCAAGAACTAGCCAGGATCATTTCGGGACAGAACTTCCAAATTCAACCTTCCAAAACCAGAGCAGAAGGCAGAGGCTACAGACAGACTGTTTGCGGCTTAACGATCAATGAAAAGGTAAATGTCTCAAAATCGTATGTCAAAGAGATTCGGTTATATTTATATTTATGGGAACGATATGGATACGAACGCGCGCAGATGTATCTCGATTCAGATATAAAGAAAACGAAAGACAACTGTTCTGACATTCCTCAATTATCCAACTATTTAAGTGGAAAAATCCAATATATGCGGATGATAAAAGGAAATGGTGATGCTACTTATAAGACATTGCAAAATAAATTTATTTACTTATATATTCCTCAGTGGAAAGAATGGAAAAAGAATATACTCAATTTCTGTGATGCAGTACAGAACTCTAAATTAAGTATAGAAGAGCTAAATAAATGGTATAAAACAATTAGTACAAACATCAACATACACCTGCTAAAAGACACACCCCTCTATACTTCACTTACCAAAGCTCTGTCTTGTTTAACTTTAAAAGCATCTGACACTCCCACACAGACTGTCTTTAAGGAACAAATACACAATGCCACACTACTACCATCCTTTTTATATGAGAATTTCAGCAAAAACGATCCGCTCAAATTTATCACTCATATCTGGGATGGAAATGCTGACAATTGCAAATTTGAAGGATATGAGGATTTTATCCGAAAGGAACAAATTGCATTTAAAGAGATAACCGAACGTTTTAAAACAATAGATAAGAATCTTTTTTACTGTTTTTACGGTTTTCTACATAATCCCCTCAACAACAGAGGATGGGGGCAATATAAAATAAAATCCGGATGGAGTTCTTCATGGCTAAAAGCATGGTGTTCTGAACATCCGGAACGTTCTCCTTTCGATTGCCCGATTCCGGAAAATAAACGCGAAATAGCAAAAAATGTAAAATTGAACTATTTCAGTGATATCGTAGAACTATTTAAGTCTGAATTTCAGTTCAGGCTGGAGACACGTCAACTAAAGAAACTTCTGCGAGAACTAGTCAAGCAATATTTAAATTTCGATTTTCATGTTACTTTTGAACTAACAGACACCAAATTATACACAAACGTATATATGATACGTAATATTCTATCCGACATACTACATGACATGGCACAAAGGAAACAGTTTCCCAACATACTCGTAAAAGTAGAAGACCTTGGTTCTGATTATGTAGACATCTTACTTAGTCAACAAGATTCGAATTATTACGCCACTCACCAACAACTGATGCAGGAAATTGAATCAGGAGATTTTTGTGAATGGAAAAGAAAAATGATAAACTTATGCGACTGGTATGTGGAAGCACAATGTAAAGATGGAGTATTCCGCATCAAGTATTTAAATAGTATTCAATCTGATCGGACAATAGCAGAACCTTTACTTTTAGATGGAGTAAAGGGATTCACTCACCGAATCCGTATATATAAACATTATGCTTATGAAAATCCTAATTATAGATGAAAAGAAAACACGGCGGGAAGAGCTTGCTTCAATAAATAAGGAAGTAAACAACATATTGAAGAACTGTGACCAGCTTCACATCCTGACAGGGAACGAATGTGCTTCTTTTATTGAAGAAATTCGTTCCAACAAAGAGACATCCCATATTGCGAAGTATGCAATCATTTGTTGCCACCACACATTTGTGGAAAAAATAGAAGATCAGCTAAAAGAGATATGCCGGAAAAACAGTATTCCACTAATTTTCTTTTCCGGACGTTATTCCTACTCCTACATGAGTGATAATGTATTGCAACTGAGCGTCGACAAGTTTTACACACAGGCATTGCCATACATAGTGCAAGATATAAAAGCAGAAAATCCGCTGATACTTGAAAAAATAGAATTCGGAGAAGATTATGAAGTTGCCATATTAATGAACACAAGAAATAAATTGATAGAATGGCTTGAAGCTGAAGACGACACGCAGACATATTCAGAACTTGATTTAGACAGTTATGTATTAGAATTAGCCAACAATGCTTCGTTAACCGAATGTGTGCATGAAGATAAAGGGTATAATCCGACCCTATTACGCGAACAGATTAATAGTATATCCTCACTTATAAAACAAAAAATATGAAACCTGCCTTGATTTACTATAAAGAAAATGTATTTTCTCAACTTGATTATTTTCAAAACATCCGTTTAGCCACTTCTGGACACACTGTTGATGAAAGATTTTATCTGACATTCAATGACTTATCAGAAAGCTACAACAAAGAAGGAATCACAGCCATTTTCATTATGAACACATTATCTGATAATGCTATAGAATTGCAAGGACTTCAGATGGCACACTATATACGTATTATAACCAGAGGCGAAGGAGTAGGAAAGCTGCCCATTTTCTTAATTGGTTCAGAAAATATCACCGAATTATTACGTCTTTCAGATTATTCCTCCATTCTACAGACTCCGGCGGTGGAACTTTTACCTTATTCTAAAGAAAAAGTGAAAAATGTCATTGACAATATTCATACCTATAAACATCTGGAAAATTATGAAGCATATCTAAAAAAAACTCATATACCTCAACCTAATAACTATCTTTCCCATCATTCTATAACGAGCGAGTGGTCTCTCTACCAATGGTCTAAATGTCTGAATATCAAATCGGCTATAGAAAATCATATTGAAAGGAATTTATATTACAGGTATATTACATCACAACACCCCGAATCTGACGATAAAGTCACGATTGATTATCCTCCATATCCATCAGAGTCAGAGCCGGAAAAAAAGCGCATTCTTATTATTGATGATGAAGCAGATAAAGGATGGGGTGAACTTTATAAGGCATTATTTTCCCACTATTCCTGCATTGAAGTAAACACGCTGAAAGGCTTTGATTATGCATCTGACACCAAAGAGACCTTACTCCAAAAAGTAAAGGAGACGATTCTAGAAAATGCGTTTGAACCATACCATTTAGTATTACTTGACATCCGGCTACTGCAAGATGACTTTAACAAGAAAACAGACTTCTCCAGCTTTGATGTTATCAATATGTTGCAAACACTTAATAAGGGAATCCAAATTATCATCGTGACAGCCTCCAATAAGGCATGGAACCTACAATATACTTTAAACAAAAATGTATTTGCTTATATCACTAAAGAATCTATTTTTGATAAAAGTTGCTCTAAAGAAAAACTGGAAGAGTTATTAAAACAATCTGTCAATGCAATCTCTAAAAGTCATTTTCTCCAGAAAGTGGCAGAAAATGAAAAAAAGATTTTGGACAGATTAGATGATAAAACAAGCACAATAAGTGTTCCTATTAGAAAAAAGATGCTTGATAATATAAGGGAACAAATAGAAATAGCATGGATCATGTTAACAAATTACCGCTTTGATGAAAGATATCTACGATATGCTTACTTGTCATATTATCAGATTCTAGAACTTTTTGCAGAACCAAGCCCTGATATGTATATCAAAATCAAAAACAAAAAGGATATTTATTGCGAAGATATAAACGGAAATGATATTAATTGTTCTGAAAAGCTAAAAATGATATATGATAAAACCTGGAAGGGCAATTTGATCCAACAAACACAAGGTACTCATAAAGAAAAAGAGTTAGAACTGACACCATACGCGCGCATTGGTTCATGGATGTTTGCCCGTACCACAAACCGACATTTCATGACATTATTGGAATTAAACTCTACAAGAAACAACAACACCCATGGAGGAAGTAGCACTTCCAATATTGATTTGGAAAAAAGACTTCTAAAAATGATGGCTCTCATCATCGATTTCATGGATAATGCATAACATTCTACACATTTTATTGCCAATTTTTCCACTTTGCCAAATAATAAGGGACATCCTTCAAAAGAATGCCCCTTTATACTTCCTGTTTCCTAGTTTTATACGTATGTTTCCAACAATTTCACATTTCCTCCTTCAGGAGTGATTGTGATGTCTTGTGTAGTTGCAGGCAACAAAATAGATTCTCCAGCACTAACAGTCAGTTCATTGCCTTCATTGTCTCTCATCTTGCAGGATCCTTCCATACAGATAAAGATCACGAATGAATCGAGTTCGGAATAGTCGCAACTGATTTCTTCAGTCATGTCATACAGAGAAGTCGTAAAGTAGGTGCAGGCAACCAGTTCTACCGGCTCATCCTTCAACGGTTCGTATTTAGTGCGATAGTCATCCAATACTTCGTAGTTGATGGCTTCACGGGCTAAGTCGGTGTGAAGTTCGCGGGTTTTGCCATTCGCATCTTTACGGTTGAAGTCGTAAATACGATAAGTAATATCAGAGGTTTGCTGAATCTCGGCGATGAAAGAACCTGCCCCGATGCTGTGTACGCGTCCGGCAGGAAGGAAAAACACATCACCCGGATGGATCTCATATTCCTGCAATACGTCGGTAATCGTATTGTTCAACACGCGTTCTTTATATTCTTTCGGGGTAATCTGTTCAGAGAATCCTGAACGCAATTTAGCTCCTTTGTCGGCATCTACCACATACCACATCTCGGTTTTTCCCATCGAATTATGGCGTTTCTTCGCCAACTCATCTGTTGGGTGTACCTGGATTGACAAATCCTGTTTGGCGTCGATGAACTTAATGAGCAACGGAAATTTGTTGCCGAAACGGGCATAATTCGCTTCACCAACCAGTTCCTCACGATACTTTCTTACCATATCGGCTAAGGTTAAACCTTTATCCGGGCCATTAGCCACTACGGATTCATTGTCCTCAACACCGGAAATCTCCCAGCTTTCTCCTACTCCTTTCAAGTCAGAGTTCAAATGCTTGAACGGAATAATTTTGTCGCCCCCCCAAAGCGTCTGCTTCAGAATAGGTTCGAATTTTAATGGATACATTTTTGTTTTTCTTGTTATAAACTTAGATTAAATTCGCTCGGATTGTTACAATCCGGGAACAAACATACAAAAAATAGTTCAGTTTTTAAGAAAAGGAGGATGAAAATTCATTTAAGAAATCATCTTTTGTCCTTGCATCCAAAGAAGATGAAGTAATAAAGCTAAACTTTCCTAAAGCACCTGTCATATTTAGTCGGAATAATTTGTGAGTAAGAAAGAATTTCCCTTTATTTGCAGGAAATTTTTAATAATACCAGACATGAATAACACATTCCCAACAGAAGGGAATCTATCAGGACTCAGCCGGAAAGATTTCCAAAAGGATATAAATGATAAGAAAACTGATTTATTTATCCTCAAAAACACAAAGGGAATGGAAGTAGCTGTAACCAATTACGGATGCGCCATTCTTTCTATCATGGTACCGGACAAAAACGGTAAGTATGCTAATGTAATCCTCGGACACGACAGCATCGACCACGTCATCAACAGCCCGGAACCTTTCCTAAGCACTACTATCGGACGCTACGGCAACCGTATCGCGAAAGGAAAATTCACCTTGTTCGGCGAAGAACATGAACTCACGATTAACAACGGACCTAACTCTCTGCATGGTGGACCTACCGGTTTCCACGCCCGTGTTTGGGATGCTGTCCAGATTGATGAGAGCACAGTGCAATTCAACTATGTTTCTGCTGACGGCGAAGAGGGATTCCCCGGCAATCTGGAAGTGGAAATGACTTACCGCCTGGAAAATGAAGTAAATGCACTGACTATCGAATACCGCGCTACCACCGACAAAGCTACAGTCGTTAACTTGACTAACCACGGTTTCTTCAACCTCGCCGGTATTTCCAACCCTACTCCTACCGTTAACAACCACATCGTTACGATCAACGCTGATTTCTATACTCCTATCGACGAAGTTTCTATCCCTACCGGTGAAATTGCCAAAGTAGAAGGTACTCCGATGGATTTCCGTGCTCCGCACACTGTAGGCGAACGTATCGACGACAAATTCCAGCAACTGATTTTCGGTGCAGGATATGACCACTGTTATGTACTGAACAAGATGGAAAGCGGTTCGCTCGACCTGGCTGCCACTTGCAAGGACCCGGAAAGCGGACGTATCATGGAAGTATATACCACCGAAGCGGGTGTACAACTCTATACGGGCAACTGGCTCAATGGATTTGAAGGTGCACACGGAGCTACATTCCCTGCCAGAAGCGCTATCTGCTTTGAAGCACAGTGTTTCCCGGATACTCCGAACAAACCTCATTTCCCATCGGCTACCTTGCTGCCGGGTGATGAATACCAACAGATCACTGTCTACAAATTTACGGTAGAAGAATAAGATTTGAAAAATAACTAACCTAATTTTATAAACTAACATTTTTTTTGAACCATGACACAAGAAAAAAAGAACGGTAATCTCGTCGCAATTATCACGATGTTCTTCATCTTTGCGATGATCTCTTTCGTAACAAACCTCGCTGCTCCATTCGGAACAATCTGGAGAAATGAATATGCGGGTTCGAACACTTTAGGTATGATGGGAAATATGATGAACTTCCTGGCTTACCTGTTTATGGGAATTCCTGCCGGTAACATGCTCGTTAAGATCGGTTACAAGAAGACTGCTTTGATTGCAATGGCAGTCGGTTTCCTCGGTTTGTTCACACAGTATCTTTCCAGCTTATTCGGAGCAGGTGCTGAAGTATTTGCATTCGGTGAGTATGTTATCAAATTAAACTTTGTAATCTATCTGCTTGGTGCATTTATCTGCGGTTTCTGCGTTTGTATGCTTAACACAGTGGTAAACCCGATGTTGAACCTTCTCGGTGGCGGTGGTAACAAAGGTAACCAGTTGATTCAGACTGGTGGAGCTCTTAATTCTTTGTCTGGTACATTGACTCCGCTTTTCGTAGGTGCTTTGATCGGTACTGTTACTTCAAGTACTGCTATGTCTGACGTTGCTCCTCTGCTCTTCGTTGCTATGGGTGTATTCGTTGCTGCATTTATCGTTATCTCATTTGTTGCTATTCCTGAACCACACCTTCAGAAAGGTGGAGTGAAGAAAGAAAAATTCTCTCACAGTCCATGGAGCTTCCGTCACACTTTACTGGGTGTAATCGGTATCTTTATTTATGTAGGTATTGAAATTGGTATCCCGGGTACACTGAACTTCTATCTTGCCGATTCAAGCGATAAAGGTGCCGGTATCATGATGAACGGTGCTGCTATCGGTGGTGCTATCGCTGCTATCTATTGGTTGCTGATGCTTGTGGGACGTACTGCAAGTAGTGCTATCAGTGGTAAGGTTTCCAGCCGTGCACAGTTGATCGCTGTTTCTGCTACTGCTATCATTTTCGTATTGATCGCTATCTTCACTCCGAAAGATGTAACGGTTTCAATGCCGGGTTACACTGTAGGCGAAGGCTTTATGATGGCACAGGTTCCTATAAGTGCCTTGTTCCTTGTACTTTGCGGTCTTTGTACTTCTGTAATGTGGGGTGGTATCTTCAACCTTGCAGTAGAAGGCTTAGGAAAATATACAGCACAGGCTTCCGGAATCTTTATGATGATGGTTGTTGGTGGTGGTGTATTGCCGTTGATCCAACAAAGCATCTCTGACTCTGTAGGTTATATGGCTAGCTACTGGTTGATTATCGCTGCTCTGGCTTACCTGTTGTTCTACGGCTTGGTAGGTTGCAAGAATGTAAATAAGGATATTCCTGTGGAATAATCACATAGAATAGAATTCAATTTATTCACCTTTAAAATATAAATATCATGGATACAGAATACGTAAGAAGTCGATTCATTAAACACTTTGACGGAACTACTGGATTTTTATATGCTTCTCCGGGCCGTATCAACCTGATCGGTGAACACACTGACTACAACGGTGGATTCGTTTTTCCGGGAGCGGTAGACAAAGGGATGATTGCTGAAATCAAACCTAACGGTACTGACAAAGTAAAGGCTTACTCTATCGACTTGAAGGATTATGTAGAATTTGGTTTGAATGAAGAAGATGCTCCACGCGCCAGCTGGGCAAGATATATTTTCGGTGTATGCCGTGAAATGATTAAACGTGGCGTTGATGTGAAGGGATTCAATACTGCTTTCGCAGGTGATGTGCCTCTGGGTGCAGGTATGTCTTCTTCTGCCGCTTTGGAAAGTACGTATGCTTTCGCATTGAACGAACTGTTCGGTGAAAACAAAATAGATAAATTTGAATTGGCTAAAGTTGGCCAGGCTACAGAACATAACTATTGTGGTGTGAACTGCGGTATTATGGACCAGTTTGCTTCCGTATTCGGTAAAGCTGGTAGCTTGATCCGTCTGGATTGCCGTTCACTGGAGTATCAGTATTTCCCATTCCATCCGGAAGGTTATCGTCTGGTTCTGATGGATTCAGTTGTGAAACACGAATTGGCTTCTTCTGCTTATAACAAGCGTCGCCAAAGCTGTGAAGCTGCTGTTGCCGCTATCCAGAAAAAACATCCGCACGTAGAATTCCTGCGCGACTGTACAATGGCTATGCTAGAAGAAGCGAAAGCTGATATCAGCGCTGAAGACTATATGCGTGCAGAATATGTAATCGAAGAAATCCAACGTGTACTCGATGTTTGCGAGGCATTGGAAAAGGATGATTACGAAACTGTAGGTAAGAAGATGTACGAAACTCATCATGGTATGAGCAAGCTGTACGAAGTAAGCTGCGAAGAACTCGACTTCCTGAATGACTGCGCTAAAGAATACGGTGTGACTGGTTCACGCGTAATGGGTGGTGGCTTCGGTGGTTGTACAATCAATCTTGTTAAAGATGAGTTGTATGACAACTTCGTTGAAAAAACAAAAGCTGCTTTCAAAGCTAAATTCGGCAGAAGCCCGAAAGTGTATGACGTAGTAATCGGAGACGGTTCTCGTAGAATAGAATAAGAATTTATTCGTTATTAAATAAGAAGGGCGGCTTCCGTGATGGGAGCCGCCCTTACTTTTACAAATTAACAAAAATTTAAAATCTATTACCTATTGATTGAACTAACCCTATTCATTTTGATTCTTATTATTGTATGCCCTCGGTCGTCATCTGAATCCGTTTCATTGTACCATCTTCATTATAGTACAAACGGTCGATGCAAACAGAACGGCGGAAACTACCACCTGCGGTATTGATACCGCCATTGTGGTAAATGAAGTACCAGTTTCCTTTGAATTCGATGATAGCCTGATGATTGGTATTGGAATTTCCAGCAATCTCATTCAGGATACCTTTATATTCCCAGGGGCCAGTAATACTACGGCTCATTGCATAGCAGATCTTCTCCGGAAATTCAGAAGCGTAAGAGAGATAATACCAGTCTCCACGCTTATGAATCCAAGGTGCTTCGGTGAATCTCGGCAGATGTACCGGAACAATGGGACCGTCCAGTTCAATCATATTCTTTTTCAGTTTGGCGTAATAACACTGGGTGTTTCCCCAATAAAGATACGCTTGACCGTCGTCGTCTATGAAAACTGTCGGATCAATGTCATCCCACCTGATTTTGGTATATTCGGTAGTCATGTCGTTGGTGACCAATGCTGACCCACGTGCGTCCGCAAAAGGTCCTATCGGTGAATCAGAAACAGCTACGCCGATAGATTTACCGGGAATCGTGCCATGTTCTACTGTTACATACCAATAGAATTTGCCGTCCCGCTCAATCACTTGGCTTGCCCACGCTTCCCCTTTAGCCCAACTGAAATCTTTGGCTTTCAGAGGAACAGGATGTTCCGTCCATGTTTTCATATCAGGAGAGGAAAAGACACACCATTCATTCAGCAGGTAATGTTCTTTAGGCGGAGGACATTCGTCGTGTCCGGCGTAGATATATACCTTTCCGTCATATACCATAACACCCGGATCTGCTGTATATTTATATTTAATGATGGGGTTGCCGTTAGCTACGAAAGTTGTGTCATTTTGCGCTGACAGCCCGGAAAAGGCTGTCAGCACGAATGAGCAAACAATGAATCTAATCTTAGTTATCATTTCTTCTTGAATTTATAAACCGCAAAGGTGGTCGGTTCCAGTTCGGTGGTAAATACAGTGCCTTCAATGGATACCGGAGTTTCCTGAGGAGTGATGGCAAAAGGTTGTTCAAGCGTATTATCTTTATCAAGATCAAGCGAACGAAGTTTGATGCAACGACCATCAGAAAGCACATCCTGTTTTTTCAAGCCCTCAAAGTTCAATGAAATCGGTTGAGCTGTGGCGGAAGTATTAGCCACCTTTACAATCAGTTCATTCTTATCTTTGTCATAGACTGCACTGGCAAAGAGTCCGTTTTGCCCTTCAGCTCCCGTTACATTTTTCTTGTTCATGGTAAGTGGAAGTACGTTGGTTCCTTTGTTGTGTGCAAACAGTTGCTGTACATAATAGCTTGTAGTACGTACGGAATTCAAGTTATCAAACCAAATCATGTCCGGGCGCCATTGCCATCCTTCCACGTGAGCGAAAAGCGGAGCATAAGTAGCCATGTGAACAATGTCAGCGTTGCGTTCCAAGCCTGTCATGAAGGCAGCTTCGAGCAGAGCAGCATGGTAATGATTCCATTTTTTACCTTTTCCGTGGCAGGCATATTCTCCGGCAAATACTTTCGGACCTTTACGGTCATAGTTGTCATAGCGTGCACCTTGTGCCAGGAACCAACTTTCGGGACGGTAGAAATGTTCGTCAACCAGATCGGCTTTCAGACGTTTCATTTCGGGCCACAGATAATCAAACTCTTTTCCTTCGGAATTCGGACCGGAGCTACCTACTATCTTCATATCGGGATAAACCTTACGAATGGCTTTGATGAATGGTTCGAGACGTTCAGGATATTCTTTACCCCATTGTTCGTTACCGATACCAATGAATTTCAGGTTAAACGGAGCCGGATGTCCCATATCTGCACGCACTTTTCCCCAAGTCGTATTGATGTCACCATTGGCAAATTCAATCAGATCGAGTGCATCCTGAATATAGCTGTCCAGATCACAGACTGCTACATGTGCTTTCGGATCATTGTTCTGATATTGGCAGGATAACCCGCAGTTCAGGATCGGAAGAGGTTCCGCATTCATTTCTTCGGACAGCAGGAAATATTCATAGAATCCCAGTCCGTAGCTTTGGTAATAATCCGGAAAGAAACGGTGAGTAAAAGTGTATTGCCAACGATTCTCGTTCAAAGGACGGTTTTCTACCGGACCTACGGATTTCTTCCAGTCATAACGGGTATCGAGATCAGTACCTTCTACGATACAACCACCGGGAAAGCGGAAAACTCCAGGATGAATATCTGCTAAAGCCTGTGCCAAGTCTTTGCGAAGTCCATTTTCATGTCCTTTCCATGTATCTACCGGAAAAAGAGAAACATGTTCCAAATCTACAGTTCCTTTGGAGGCAAGGAAAATACGGAGCGTAGATTTAGGATTGGTAACACCCGGTTTCAGGATGACTTGATATTTTTTCCATTCTTTAGAATCAACCGTCAGATTTTCCGAGGCAAACGCCTGACGTTCTCCCATTGATTTGGTATCGACGAGTTCGATTCGTAATGTTTCTTTTGTACCGCCTTGTGGTAAACGCGCCCAAACGGAGAAACGATATTCCTCTCCTTTTTTGACGCCAATACCAAAGAAACCTTCGTTATCCAATCCGGTATGTTTATGTCCATGCCCGGGGTCGGAAAGGCGCACATAATGCGGATTGCGTTCGAAAGGGCCATCGTCCATCAATGACACTTTTCCATAGGTATTCCATCCCATTAGATGTTGTGGAAACTCAAAGGAACGATTTTTCACCAGTTCGGCATAAAGTCCGCCGTCGGCAGCATAGTTGATGTCCTCAAAAAAGAGTCCGTACATGGTAGGTTGGATTTCTGCACCCGTTTTTTTCGTCTGTATCACCAGCTCATTGGTTTGCGCATGAAGTGCCATTCCGGCAGATAAGGCTAATGCAGCCAAGATTTCTGTGTATCTTCTCATGGTTTTTAATAAAAAATTATAGATAGTTTATTTGATTCTTTTTCCCCAGACGGAACGTCCCCGGCTGTCAAGTCCTGTAAAGAGAATGGTTTCCGTTTCATTCTCCCAATCGTGTCCTGCAAAGATAATCAGATTCTCAATTATCTCTTTGTCCGATTCTATCATTAATAGCTGTTTTTCGGTCAGAAAAGACCAATTTCCATTCATTTGCACATTTTTCCATTCATCGTCCGTCATCTCCCCCGCACAAGTTCCATTCTTAGCCAAGTTGACCCGGGTGGAAAGATTCCACTCACCATCTTTCAGTTCGCCTTCTCCCCACAAGATTTGACCGGCTTCCAGTTGACGTTCATACTTAGGTTCCTGCACACGTATAATCTCCCATTCTCCTACCAGATCGGCTTCGGTGAATTCGCGTGGAGGAGTCCCCGCATATCTTTCGGGAGAAACGACCGGCCATCCATCCGGTGCAAAAAATAACTGGCGGACGTGCAATACCATCAGTTGGTTTTGTGGAGAAAGACGTCCCTGATGTGCCATAAAATAGTTTCCCTGTCCGTCGGTGAATACTCCGCAATGTGCAGTGCCCGCCCAGCCGGGATGATTCTCAAAGCGATAGGGAGCGGTCAGTATCGGGAAGTTGTTCGTAGTGTCCTTTTCGGCTTTGCCGAAATAGTCGGTAAACGGTCCCTCGGCAGCATCGGAACGGCTGACACGTACATTGTAGGTCGTCATCAACGGGTCGTATGAAGTGAAGAGATAGTACTTCTTCAGGTCAGGGTTATAGATGATTTCCGGTGCTTCCAGATTGTCTTTACGATAGTTGGCACGGCGGGCTACCAGATGTCCCAAGTCGCCTTCATTGAGAGCCAGCCCTGTTTCCGGATTCAACTCCACGCAGTAGAGTCCACCAAAGAAAGAGCCGTAGTGCATCCACCATTTTCCGGTGATTTCATCGGCTATCACACTGGGATCGATGGCATTCATGGCAGTGGAATCATTGGTTTTGACAATACTGCCTATTTGTGTCCAAGGACCTTCGGGGGAGTTGGATTCAGCAAGTCCGATATACGAAGTCTTGCGTCCGAAAGCGGAGACACAATAGTAGAGACGGTATTTGTCTTTGTAGGGAATGATATAGGGGGCCCAGATATTGGTTGCTCCTTTTCCATCGGCATGTTTCCGCACCCACTGCACAGCTTCTTCCGGAATTTCGGGAAATGCCCATCCCAGAAACTCCCAGTGTACGAGGTCTTTGGAACGACGCATCTGAATGTATCCCAAGGGCACCCCCTTTTCTTCGGCTTCCTTTCGGTTTTCACCGAAGATGGCGTCGGTAGAATACATATAATAATAGTCGCCCAGCTTTCGGCAGGACGGGTCGTGTACGTTGTATGTTCCCCATTGGAGGTAATCTTCCATTTTGGCTACTGACAAATAATTATCATCCCAAGGATTCGCGGATGGGATCGGGCTAAACACAGCAGAGGTGCAGCTTGTCAACAAGCTACCGGCTACAAAAAAAAGGGGCATAAACAAGTTTTTCATAACATTAATGATTAGTTTGTCAATCATGCCACAAAAATACGCCCCGTTTCCCCCATTGAAGGTGGACATACGAACATGATTGGTGGATAATCCGATAACCTGCTAAAAAGAAGCCCTCTTCCGCTTTTGCGATTTGAGATTATCTTTTAACTTTGCTACTATTAATACGTACAAATATGAAAAGACACCTACTCACACTCCTTATTATATATAGCGTTTTGCTTTTTGCCGGATGGAAGAGCGTGCATGCACAGGAACGATTTGCAGATCGATACAACATCACTTACGTGACAATGAACGAGGGGTTGCCTCATAATTTCATCGACGATTTATATAAAGACAGTCGCGGATTCTTGTGGATTTCCACTGCCGGAGGCGGAGTGTCACGCTACGACGGTTATGAGTTTGTGAATTACAATCCCAACACTCCCTATTGCAAATTGAAGAGTAATTTTATTATTAATGTATGCGAAGATTCAGCTCAACGTCTTTGGATGGTATCTGAAGGAGGAACGGATATCATTGACCTAACGACCTTGAAACCGACCGTACCGGGGGATGCCAAAGGGGTATTGAAAAACATTTTGAATCAGCCGGCTGCGCACGTCATGAAAGATTCGAAAGGTTGCATCTGGCTGCATTGTGCCAATAAACTCAACCGTATTGTATTTAATGAAGAAGGAGATGTAAAAATGATCTCCACTCTCGATCCAGTTGTCTTGAACGGGCCGAATATCGCACTTCAGGATATTGACGAAGACGGTAAAATTTGGGCAGGAATTAATGGTGAAATACTTAAAGTGGATTGGGACTCACAGGGAAAACTGACAGCTACCCCAATCGCCGAATGTCTGAAATTCGAGCCTGGAACTTATATTTCCGATTTTCTTATGAAGGAAAACGAGGTATGGATTTCCACGGACCGGGGACTGTTCCGATATAATAAAAACGGGAACATCGTTAAACGATACGAACACGCCCCCAATAACCCACGTTCGCTTTCACAAAATTACCTGACCGACCTGTCTATAACCAATGACAAACAATTGATTATAGCCACCTTACGCGGTGTGAACATCTATAATCCAATGACGGACGACTTTGAGTGTATCGCATCCGGTGATCTTCAATATGGAAGTTCAAATCTGCTAAACAGTAATTTTATCAATTGCATACTGTCTGAGGAAGATCATATCTGGTTCGGAACCGAAACCGGTGGTATCAACATGCTGAGTCCACGACGATTGTCGATACGGAATTATCTACACAACAAGGAAAACCCGTCGAGTTTGTCTTACAATCCGGTGAATGCCATTTACGAAGACAAGTACGGCACTTTATGGATAGGAACTGTGGAAGGCGGGCTGAACCGGAAAGAGCATGGCAGCGAAAAGTTTACTCATTTCACCCGTGACCATGGTGGACTAAGCCATAATTCCGTCAGTGCGTTAACAGCCGATCCGGACGATCATCTCTGGATAGGAACCTGGGGTGGAGGCATCAACCTTCTCGACCTGAAAGCTCCCCGACAAGTGCTGAAAGTCATTTCTTCCCAAACAAGCAATGGATTTCCAATCGACTTTGTGGGTTCGCTGACATACGATCCTATTAATAAAGGTATATGGATTGGCGCCAATCAAGGGCTTTACTTTTACGAACCGGAAACCGGGACAATCAGTGCTCCTCTGGCAGACAGAGTGGCGGAGAGTATTCATGGCTGCATCGGTTCTATTATTGATAAAGAAGGAAAACTTTGGATTGGATGTCTGGAAGGGGTATATATCATCGACCTTCATTCCCGTTCGGCTACAGGAGAGTTCGAATACAGGCATTTGAACTACAAACTGAACGATCCCAACTCTCGTCTGATTGAAAAAATCACCTGTTTTTATGAGACAAAGGATGGCACACTCTGGCTGGGAAGTAGCGGATATGGCATTTACAGACGGACTACCAACGAACAGGGAAAGGAAATTTTCATATCTTACAGCACTCCTCAAGGATTGCCTAACAGTAGTGTGCGTGGAATATTAGAAGATGGCAACGGCTATCTGTGGATTGGCACCAATAATGGTCTTTCCTGCTATCAGCCGGAGGAGAATCGGTTTATCAATTATACTTTGCAGGATGGGTTGATCGACACTCAGTTTTACTGGAACGCTTCTTGCCGTTCGGCACAAGGTTTACTGTATTTCGGAAGTGTTGGCGGACTGGTAGCTATCGAGAACAATCGTCCTGCTATTTCTCTTCCTGCCGCCAAGGTCCGCTTCACACGCCTGCGGATCGGCAATGAGGAGATATTGCCGGAAAGCGAATATTTGCCCAAAGACATTGCTATCACTACGGAGCTACGGCTACACGAGAAGGAAAAATCGTTTTCACTGGAGTTTTCGGCACTCAATTTTGAGCCGAGTAATACGGCAACTTACAGTTACCGGCTGCTCGGATTTGATGATAAATGGGTGCAAGTGTCCGGCAACCGCCGTTTTGCCAGTTATACCAATTTACCTCCGGGCGACTACACGCTGCAAGTGAAATATACTCCCGACAGAGAAAATGAAGGGGAAAATGTGACGGAGCTGAATATTACAATTGTTCCTTACTTTTACAAAACAGCTTGGTTCATTCTGCTGATTATCATCCTCGTGCTAGTAAGCGTATGGCAATTCTATCAATGGAGAATCCGCACGCTGAAACGGCAGAAGGAATATCTGCACTGCACGGTGGAAGAACGCACTCATGAACTGGAGCAGCAGAAGCATCTATTGGAGAATCAGACGGAAGAACTTTCACGCCAGAACCAGATGCTGACCCAGCAGAATGAGAAGATTACGAGACAGAAAGCGCAGCTGATCCGAATGTCGCGTAAAGTGCAGGAGCTTACGCTTGATAAGATCTCGTTTTTCACCAATATCACGCATGAATTCCGTACGCCAATTACGTTGATTATCGGACCTATCGAGCGGGCATTGAAGTTGAGTTATAATCCGCAGGTGATTGAACAACTTCATTTTGTTGAGCGCAATTCGAAGTATCTGTTGTCATTGGTCAATCAGTTAATGGACTTCCGTAAGGTAGAATCGGGCAAGCTGGAGATTGTCAAAACACGGGGGAATTTTCTAAAATTCATTGATTCGTTAATCACTCCTTTCGAGGTGTTTGCGGGAGAAAGGAATATCGTGCTGAAAAGGTATTACAGGATGGAGACACCAGAGATTCTGTATGATGAGGAGGCAATGCGTAAAGTGGTGACTAATCTATTGAGTAATGCTATTAAATTTACGCCGAATGGAGGAACTGTTTCGCTGTATATATCTTCCCTATCATCTGGTGAAGGTGGAAAAGAATCTTTGTATATATGTGTCGGAGATACCGGACAGGGCATCCCGGAAGAGGATCTGAACCGGATATTCAATCGTTTTTACCAATCGCAAAATCAGGTGAAATATCCGGTGTACGGACAGGCGGGAACCGGTATAGGCCTTTATCTCTGCAAACGAATCGTGCAGATGCACGGTGGGGAAATCAAGGTGCGCAACAAACGCCTTTCAGGTTGTTCGTTCCGCCTTCTCCTCCCCTTGCAACGGGAAGAAGAAAAAGACGACAAGCTGATAATCATTGATTCTAACGATTCTTCGATTCATGCTACGTCCACTTCCGAAACTCCTAAAGAGAAAGAGGCTTTGACGATTCTAGTGGTAGAAGATAATGTGGATATGCGAGGATATATCCGTTCCATCCTCCATGAACATTATAATGTATTGGAAGCGGCGAACGGAGAAGAGGCATTGCATATTCTAAACAGCAATCCGGTAGACTTTATCATCAGTGACTTGATGATGCCGGTGATGGACGGTATCGAACTTTCCCGTCGGGTGAAAGACGCTTTCGCCATTTCACACATTCCTTTCCTGATGTTAACTGCCAAAACTTCACAAGAGGCCCGTTTGGAAAGCTATCGTATGGGAGTGGATGAATATTTATTGAAACCTTTTGATGAAACATTGCTATTGACACGTATTCAGAATATCTTGGAAAACCGGAAACGCTATCAGCGCAAATTCACGCTCAACATGGATGTGGATGTGCTGAATATGGAGGAAGAATCGGGTGATAAGAAGTTTCTGAATCAGGTGATGGAGGTGATCAAGGAGAATTATAAGAATTCTTATTTTGAGGTCAGTGATTTCAGTGAAGCTGTAGGGGTGAGCAAAAGTTTACTGAATAAAAAGTTGCAAAGTCTCATCGGACAATCTGCCGGACAGTTTATCCGGAATTACCGATTGAATATAGCACGCGAACTGATTCTGAAGAATCGGGAAACAAAGAATATGAATATTGCGGAAATAGCTTATGAAGTAGGGTTCAACGATCCTAAATACTTCACCAGGTGCTTCACCAAATACTTTAATACGACACCGAGTTCACTGCTTAACAAGGAAGAATAGTTTTACCTAAAAACAATAATTCTGCATAATAAGCTGTATTTTTTACACTTAAAACTTTTTATCCACCTCTAAAATACGTTTGTCCACCCTCATTTACAATCAATGCCATACTTTTGTCATGCAATCGGTGCTCAATCCTTCGGGAGAGCACCATGCATTTAAAGTTTAATCTAATATTAATATTATGAAGAATGACAAGAAAATGGCTGTCGTATCGTGCATAGCATTGCTTAGTATGTGTGCCTTTGGCGGCATGGTGGTGTATCCTACACCTGCAATGGCTATCGTGGCACAATCTCCGACTATCAAGGTTCGTGGTCAAGTGATCGACGAACAAGGTGAACCCATGCCAGGGGCTACCGTCAAGATTAAAGGTGGACCAGGCGGAACCGTTACCGATTTGGACGGAAACTTTCAACTGGAGGTTCCCGGAAACACTATCCTTCTGATTAGCTATGTGGGCTTCAAGGAACGTGAAGTGGCTGTTCGCAATCGTGCCATTATTGAAAGCATCCAGTTGCAAGCCGATAATAAGATGCTTGATCAAGTGGTTGTCGTGGGTTACGGCACACAAAAGAAATCCGACCTAACCGGTTCTGTTGCCGTAGTAGATGCGGAAGCCTTGAAACAGACATCAAACTCCAACATCTCCACCATGCTCGAAGGTAAGGTTTCCGGCGTGCAAATCACCTCCGACGGACAACCCGGAGCCGATCCTACCGTTCGCATCCGTGGTGTCGGTTCTTTCGGCGACACCTCTCCTCTTTATGTTATCGACGGTGTCCCCATGGGAACTTCCATCCGAGATTTCTCTTCAAACGATATTGAAACCATCCAAGTGCTGAAGGATGCTTCGGCTGCTGCCATCTACGGTTCGCGCGCTGCTAATGGTGTGATTATTATCACCACCAAACGCGGACAAAAAGACCAACCTCTGAAAGTGGATTACAATGGATACTTCGGTGTGGATAATATTCCTAAGGATGTCTATGATGTAATGAATGCTGACCAGTACAGCCAGTACCTCGGTCAGGCGGCTGCAAACTCCAACACTCCGTTGCCAACGGGATACAAACTTGACAGCCAAACCGGAAAATACCATTTCCAAGATGACACCAACACCAACTGGTTTGACGAAGTATTCAAAACGGGGATCCGTCAAAACCACAATGTGAACCTCTCCGGAGGTGGTGCCCATAACACCTATAATATATCATTAGACTATTTCAACCAAAAAGGAACTCTCGAAGGTGCCGGCCCTAACTACGAACGTTACACAGCACGTGTCAACAATACCATGGAGACTAAGTTCATAAAATTCCAGACCAGCCTTGTTTACTCTCATTCCGACCAGGACAACATGGGCTTGTCAAATGCTTCCGAATACGTTCAAGGTTTGTATGGCGACGTAACCAATGTGCTGCGCGGCACCTTGATGATGCAGCCCACCATTAAGGCATATGATTCTTCTACATGGGTACTTGATAACCTGGTGGGAATCGCCAACAACTTTAATTATGACGCTTACGGCTATGGCGTATACTACGATACCGTGCATGGTGATATCTCCGCTTCCAACCCGTTGCTGGTAAATAACCTGCTGCAACGCAACACCCGCGTGGATCGCTTCGTGGGAACCGGATCTGCCGATGTGGATATCCTCAAGATGATTGGAGTTGATAACAAAAATCATAAGCTCAACTATAAAGTCAACCTCTCTTACAGCAAAACCCATTGCAAGGACTTTACTTGGATTCCCGCATGGGTGCAGAGTAACCGTGTGTACTTGTCCAAAAGCAACGAACGACTCACCAAAGGGTCGCGCGACTATTCAGATGCTTTGATAGAGAACGTGATTACTTACGATGGCACGATAGGCAAGCACCACATCAACGTATTGGCAGGCCAGACTTATGAAGAAGAAGACACCGACCTGCTGACCGGATGGGGAATCAACTTCACCGAACCTTATTTCCTACAGCTCCAGAATGCTTCCGACACGTATTCTGAAAGCTACGAATACAAACATTCCATCCTTTCTTACATCGGTCGTATCAATTACAATTATGATGACAGATACTTATTCTCGGCAACAGTGCGCCGGGACGGCAGCTCGCGCCTGACCAGAAATATCCGTTGGGGAACTTTCCCCTCCGTCTCTGTGGGTTGGCGCTTCGACAAGGAAAAATTCTTCCCCTTCGACCAAAATGTCGTAAACCTGTTCAAGGTTCGTGCCAGCTATGGTGAGCTCGGCAACGAGAATATAGGTGAGTATATGTATCAGGCTGTCATGTCGCGCAACAACATGACTTACAATTTCAACGGTAACGTGGTGACCGGTTCTGCTGTTTCCACTTTCGTGGACAATAACTTGGCATGGGAGAAAAAGAAAACCTACAACGTGGGTATCGACCTCGCCTTATTCAACAATCGCTTGGAGTTCACAGCCGAATGGTACAAGAATACCAGCGAAGACCTGTTGTATGCTGTACCTGTTCCCGAACAAGCCGGTGTATCTAATACCACTGTTACTATGAATGCCGCCTCAATGAACAACTCCGGTTTTGAGTTCTCGGCTACCTACCGCAACCGCGATCGTGACTTCAAATATGAACTTTCGGCCAACCTCAGCACATTGCGCAACCGTGTGACTTCGTTAGGCTTTGGTACCGACTCTTACATCTCCGGAGCATACATCACCAATGTAGGCCAGGAAATAGGTCAGTTCTATGGCTGGGCATATGAGGGTATTGTCCGCACGCAAGAAGACTTGGACAATCACGCTACTCAAGAGGGTGCCCGGATTGGCGACTGCCTCTATAAGGACGTAAGCGGACCGGACGGTAAACCCGACGGTAAAATAGACGCCAACGACCAAGTGGTGCTGGGCAGCGGTATGCCTAAGATACATTTCGGTCTCAATGCCCGTTTTGAGTACAAGCGCTTTGACCTGAGTATTGCTACCTTCGGTGCGCTGAACTATCACGTCAGTGACGACATCTACAACTCACTTAACTCTTGCTACGGCTGGGGAAACAAAGAGGTGGGTATGCTCGATGCTAACCGCTTTAGCGAAGACGGCAGCACTTACCTTTCCAACGTGCCACGCACCTACGTCACCAACAGTGCCAGCTTGGGTTGGAACGACCTCTTCAGTTCACGCAAGATTCAGAACGCAGCCTACTGGAAGATTGCCAATGTAGAGTTGGGTTACAACTTCCCTAACGAGTGGTTCGGTAAATATGTATCTGATGTACGTTTCTATGTGTCAGCACAGAATCTCCACACATTCACCGGCTATCACGGTTATAATGTAGACTATGCGGGAGGTACTTTCACCCCGGGATACAACTTCTGTTCTTATCCTACTGCACGCACTTTCATGTGTGGTGTTCACTTTACATTCTAATCGTTACTATCTAGTACCTAAATACTAAAAACATATTTTATGAAACTATATAAATATTCACTTGCTCTCATTTTGGGATTTAGCACGCTGGTTTCTTGCAGTGACAAAATGGATCTGTTGAATCCTAACCAGCAAACCTCAAGTACTTTCGGCTTTAATGCCGATGATTTGGAGGAAAGCGTGATTGCTGCCTACAACCACATCCGTATGGAGGGTTCCTATGCCCGTGTAGGCTACACCATCGACGTGTGCCGTGGCGATGAAGCCTGGAACTCTTCACAAGTGTGGTACATGCCTTTCGATGACCTTAACGCAGAAGTTACCTCGGACATCACGTGGTGGCCTTGGCGGGAGTGGTACTACACCATCAACGTGTGCAACTTCGCCATTTCCCGTTGCGGTGAGGACAACAGCCAACTTTCTAATAAAATGAAACGCATCAAAGGACAAGTGCTTTTCCTACGCGGCCTGTCGTACTACAATCTGGTTGGTTATTATCAGAATCCGCCCCTCATCACAGATTATGCCACCTATTCTTCGTTGGACGGACTTTATACCTCCAACAGCACCTACGATGCCGTACTAGACCAGGTGGAAAAAGATTTCCACGAGGCGATGGAATTGCTTCCTTCCCGTGATGAAGGTGGCGAATGGGCAGGAGGACGTGCCACCTGTGGCGCTGCGGCAGGCTATTATGCCCGCGCCCTCATGATGCGCCAAAAATACAGCGATGCACTCACGGTGCTGAAAGACATCATCGGCAAGAAATACGGCACCTATCGACTGATGCTCAACTATGGTGATAACTTCCGCGAAGGTTCGGCATACGAGAACAATGCGGAAAGCCTCTTCGAAGTGCAGTATCTTGACTATGGTTCGCAAGGCACCGATGACGAGTGGACTCCGGTAAATACAAGTCCTAATGCCACACAAGGATCGGCCATTGAGAGCAACTTTGGTCCCGGTAACTATGGCGGTTGGGCCGACATCTCGGCTTCGCCCTGGCTCTATCAACTCTTCAAAAGTGAACGTACTATCAATGGCAAACTCGACCCAAGACTCTATTGGACCATCGGAACCTACGAAAACGACTGGGCGAATTTCGAGTATGGCAATGTAGCTTATACGCACAAACTTACAGCCACCGACAATATGGTGACCAACAACACTTACGGTGGTCTGCCGATCGCCAAATTCACGAATCTCCGTACCGGTCTGTACAGCACCATCGTTACAGGCTTGCACGATGGTATCAACCTGCGCCTGATGCGCTATTCAGATGTGCTGCTCCGCGCTGCCGAGTGCGAGAATGAAGTCAATGGTCCCACACAGCAGGCTATCGACTGGATTAACGAAGTGCGCAATCGAGCTGATTTGCCCGACTTGGAACTTTCCGACTTCAACACGGCTGACAAACTCTTTGAGCAGATTGCCAACGTAGAGCGTCCCAAAGAATTCGGATGCGAATTCGGCCGAGGCTTCGACCTCATCCGCTGGGGCTTCTTCTATGACAGCGGCCGCTTGCTGCAACTCAAGGAACACGGCACGGTACGTCGCTCTACAACGGGAGTAAAGAATCCTGTGAGCTACAGCGATGTAGCAAACGATCCCGAACTGAAGAGCACTTTCGATACCTACATATCGGGACACGAATTCCTGCCCATTGTGCAGCAGTTGATGAACAACAACCCGAATCTGAAAGGCAACTCCGCCAACTATAGTTCAGATAATTCCACTTATTTCCGGGAAAGCGGATGTAAAGTGCGTCCGGTTGTTAATTTAAGCAAGTAAACAAACTTAGAGACCTATTAAATTTCAAGACAATGAGAATACTAAAAAAGATAGCATACGCTTGCTGTTCCGTAACCTTTGGATTACTGACACTGACAGGCTGCACGGATGGCAAACTTTATGAGGTAGACGCCCCCGACTGGATTTCTGATAAGATACAGGAAATTGAGGATTCGAAGAAACAACCGGAAGATGAAGAACTTGAGGGTATGCAGGAAGATGTGTACACCATCGGTAATACGGATTTCACCTCCGGTTTCTGGAGTGCTTTCTCCAAGTATTACGTGGTACCTGATGGCGAGAAGTGGAATGCAGTGTTCAAACTCCATATCAATCCGGCCGATAACACGTATTACAAGAATTATGCCATTGTAGTCACCAACGATGTGGATCGTGGAGGTACAGGATACACTGAATATGGAGCTATCCGTTTTGACTTCGCAGCAGCCCTCAATTCCGAGTGGGGCACTTATATCGATAGGCAATACATCTCGAGTACGTTGATTTTCAGTCCCGACAACGACATAGATGCCAATGTGCAGAAATTAGGCGGCAAGGTGACACTTACCGTAGACCGCACCAACGAAAGCGCTTTCACCATAAAGATGACCAACGGCGAGGTGACCAAGACTTACGAGCAACCATATAAGGAAGAAAATCTGAACGCAGATGCGAGCAATACCAATATCCGCTGCTTCTTAGTTCCCGAAGGTTCTTACATCGACTTCTTGCAAACCAACATCGTCCCTATAGGCGGCCTAACATCTGCTCTAGACAAGAATCCGGTATCGATGGTACTGCAAGACGTACCCGAACTGGTCAACGTAGGTACTCCGCTCGAAGAGGCCATGGCCAATGTCTCGGCCATCGTTACCTTTGAAGAGGGAGTGACCAAAACTGTGCCGGCTGCCGAACTCACTTTCTCTGCCATCCCCGATATGGAGCAACCGGGCGTGAAAACTCTTGTGGTTATCTACAACAAGACCTTAAAGGGTGAGAATTGCGATAAGCCGATTATGGCTAATACCACCTTTGAAGTAGTGGAACAGATTGCATCCATCGAGGTGACTACCCCACCCTCGCACACGCAATACTATTATTACAGTTCGGCAGCTACTGAGAGTCTGGCGAACCGGACGATGGCCTTCGACCCGACAGGTATGGTGGTTACGGCAACTTACACCGACCAAAGTACAAGAATCATCGACAACGCAAGACTCAGCTTCTCCGCCGTTCCTGCCAAGACCGGTTCTCAGACTGTTACCATTACGGCTGGAGAAGGGATCACCGCAACGGTAGAGGTTACCGTCTCCAAATCTACAACTTCTGAAGTGAGGAACACAGCCAACATGGTAGGAACCGAAAACAACTCAACGGGCTTCGGGGCAGCTTTCTCAGACTACTTCAATATACCTATGGGAGAAACAAAGTCCATCGCCTTCACCAATTACAGCAATCTGGCTAACTACTGGAACAACTTCGTTGTAGTTCTCCGTAAAGCCAATCATATGGACGAATACGCATTTGTTCGCGCCGACAACTGGGGATCGGGCAACGGATATGGCGCCTGCGTTCACAACGGAACACAAGGCGACTTGAACACTTGGCTTGCCGGCATGAATGGAGCCAAAGTCACGGTCTACGTAACCAACTGCGGTAATGGCACCGCCGACGTTCAGGCAGTGATGGAGGGTACTACAGGTACAACTTCCACTCAATATTATTTAGGTATCAATACAGTGAACCCCGACGACCTGCACTTCGCACTGACCGTTGACGGCTGTCATCTCGTCTTCAATGAATAAGAATAAGAGAGGTTCACAATTAAATCATTTTATCATCCATATCAAATGAAAAAAATAACATTATTCTTCATGTCCCTGCTGACTGTCCTTGCTTTTGCAGCTTGCTCCGACGGGTTGGACAATATCGAATACGATAGAAACAGCGGTATAACCATAGCCACTGCCCAAGTCACTGCAACCACAGGTACCTCGCTGACTGTCACTGCATCGGCCACCGGCAATATCGACCAGATAGTCAAGAAAGGCTTTTGCTACAGCGTCAATGCTCAGAATCCAACCATCAAAGATAACATAGTGGAGGCCGACGAGAATTTCAGTGCCACGATTTCCGGCTTGACGGGCAATACCTCTTACTATATCCGTGCTTATGTCTACGGTAACAGCCGTTATACCTACTCGGATGCGTTCACTGCAACCACAGAAAGCCAAAGCCTTGACGAACAGCTCAAAAACTACGTGGCACCCGCCTATGAGGACAACTACGTGGACATAGCCGCCTGGAACCAACGCAGTAGATGGAACTTGGCTAACGTTCATGATCCCACAGTGATGAAAGCTGATGACGGATACTATTATATGTATCAGACAGATGCTTCTTACGGAAATGCACACAGTGGAAACGGACATTTTCATGCAAGACGTTCCAAAGATCTGGTAAATTGGGAATATCTGGGAGCTACAATGACCGAAACCCCTCCCACATGGATTAAAGAGAAGCTGAACGCCTATCGTGCGGAAATGGGACTGGAACCTATCGATAGCCCTTCTTATGGTTATTGGGCACCGGTTGCCCGTAAAGTTGCCACTGGCAAATATCGTATGTACTACTCCATCGTGATTACTAACTATATCAAAACGGGGAAACCGGAAATAGAAAACAATGGAAACTTTGACGGTTCATGGACTGAACGTGCTTTTATCGGACTGATGGAGACTTCCGACCCGGCAAGCAATATCTGGGAAGACAAGGGTTTTGTTGTCTGCTCTGCCAGCGATAAAGGCAAAACGGACTATGGACGCGTAAGCACCGGTGACTGGAACGGTTATTTTAAGATCAATGCTATCGACCCAACCTATATTATTACTGAGGACGGAGAACATTGGATGATCTACGGCTCATGGCACAGTAGCATTGCTGCCCTGCAACTGAATCCCGAAGACGGTAAGCCGCTCCACGCCCTAGGCAATCCGTGGGACATCACAGGTGAAAACAACTCCGGTTATGGCAAAATTATCGCTACCCGCGGCAATAGCCGTTGGCAAGCTTCGGAAGGTCCGGAAGTGATTTACCGCAATGGTTATTATTACCTGTTCCTCGCTTATGGTACACTAGCGGTAGAATATAACACCCGTGTCTGCCGCTCTACCAACATCGACGGCCCGTATGTTGATATGGACGGTAACTCAGCTATGGGAAGCGGAGAACTCTATCCGATACTGACAGCACCTTACAAATTCAACAACAGCTACGGATGGGTAGGTATCTCCCACTGCGGTGTTTTCGAGGATGGAGAGGGCAACTGGTTTTATACTTCACAGGGACGCTTCCCGGAGAATGTCGGAGGGAATGAATATTCCAACGCTATGATGATGGGACACGTTCGCAGTATCCGCTGGGATGCCAACGGCTGGCCTTTGGTGATGCCGGAAAGATATGGAGCTGTGCCGCAAGTGCCTATCACGGAAGAGGAAATTGCCGGTAACTGGGAACATCTGTCTCTGACTTCCTCCACTGGTACTCAAAGAACATCTGAAACTCTGACTTTTGATGCCGGTACGCATAAGATTACTTCCGGCAGTTGGAAGGATGCATCGTGGACATTCGATGCAGTTTCACAGACGATTACGACTAGTGCCGGAGTAGTGCTTTATCTACAAAGAGAAGTGGATTGGGAAGCTAGTCCCAGAACTCATACTATCGTTTACGCTGCACAAGGAAATAAAAAGACTTATTGGGGAAAGAAAGTTCAATAAACGCCCATTGATATGCTTATTAAAACTGCTTCTTGAATCTTGATATTCAGAAGCAGTTTTTTCTCTTTTATGCTGCATAACATACAAGAGTGTATTTGATACACCAAACAAAAGTGTTACTTTTACACCCAAAATAAGATAAATATCTCATTTACATTAAAAATAAAACCATGAAAAAACATTTTCTACTTGCAGGATTTGCCGCGCTGATGCTGGTTGCGTGCAATAACAAGCCGGCTTCCGAGCTGACCTTGTCCGGTCTTGATCCGGTAAAATTTCAAACAGAAGTGAACAATGCCAAAACAGCTCTTTACACCTTAAAGAACAAGGCAGGCATGGAAGTATGCATCACTAACTTCGGAGGACGTATCGTGTCTGTCATGGTACCCGACAAGAACGGTAAGATGCAAGATGTAGTTTTAGGTTTTGACAGCATTGCTGACTATATTAATGTACCTAGCGACTTCGGTGCTTCTATCGGACGCTATGCAAACCGTATCAACCAAGGACGTTTCGCATTGGACGGCGACACGATCCAACTGCCGCAAAACAATTTCGGCCACTGCCTGCACGGAGGTCCGAAAGGTTGGCAATACAAAGTTTATGAAGCTAATCTGATTGATCCGACAACGCTGGAACTGACACTTGTCTCACCGGACGGAGACGAAAACTTCCCGGGTAATGTGACAGCTAAAGTGACTTACAAACTGACTGAAGACAACGCTATCGACATCAAATATAGCGCAACTACCGATAAAAAGACGATCATCAATATGACCAACCACTCTTACTTCAATCTGGCTGGCGATCCGTCAAAAGCTTCAACCGACAATATATTGTATGTGAACGCAGACTATTATACTCCGGTAGACAGTACCTTTATGACCACAGGCGAAATCGCTCCGGTGAAAGACACTCCGATGGACTTCACCACTCCGAAAGCTATAGGCAAAGAGATCGACAACTACGATTTCGTTCAACTGAAGAACGGAAAAGGATATGACCACAACTGGGTACTCAACACAAAGGGAGATCTTTCGCAAGTTGCTGCAAAACTTACCTCACCTGAAAGCGGTATTACTCTGGAAGTATATACCAACGAACCGGGTGTACAGGTTTACACAGGAAACTTCCTCGACGGAACCGTAACCGGAAAGAAAGGCATCGTTTACAACCAACGTGCTTCTGTGTGTCTGGAGACACAACATTATCCTGACAGTCCTAACAAGGCAGACTGGCCTTCTGTTGTACTGGAACCGGGACAAACTTATAATAGTGAATGTATTTTCAAATTCTCTGTAGAGAAATAATATTAACTCATAAATCATATTTATTGTGGAAGCATTAGATTGGCTAGTAATCGGAGTCTTTTTTCTGGCTCTGATCGGTATTATTGTTTGGGTAGTCAGACAAAAACAAAATGACTCGGCAGATTATTTCTTGGGCGGACGCGACGCAACATGGCTTGCGATCGGTGCCTCTATTTTCGCATCCAACATCGGTTCGGAACACTTGATCGGACTGGCAGGAGCCGGTGCATCCAGTGGTATGGCTATGGCACACTGGGAAATTCAGGGATGGATGATCTTGATTCTGGGATGGGTGTTTGTACCCTTCTACACACGAAGCATGGTATATACAATGCCGGAATTTCTGGAACGCCGCTATAATCCTCAATCACGTACCATCCTGTCGGTCATCTCTTTGGTAAGTTATGTGTTAACCAAAGTAGCTGTGACTGTATATGCCGGTGGTCTTGTATTCCAACAAGTATTCGGTATCAAAGAGCTTTGGGGAATTGATTTCTTCTGGATTGCAGCTATCGGTCTGGTAGTGTTAACTGCACTTTATACGATCTTCGGTGGTATGAAATCAGTTCTTTACACTTCTGTTCTTCAAACCCCTATCCTACTGCTAGGATCATTAATAATTCTGGTACTCGGCTTCAAAGAATTAGGTGGATGGGACGAAATGATGAGAGTCTGTGGGGCTGTTACCGTAAATGATTACGGTGATACAATGACTAACCTGATCCGTAGCAATGATGATGCAAACTTCCCTTGGTTGGGCGCTTTGATCGGTTCGGCTATTATCGGTTTCTGGTACTGGTGTACCGACCAGTTCATCGTTCAACGTGTACTTTCAGGTAAAAATGAAATGGAAGCTCGTCGTGGTACTATTTTCGGTGCTTATCTGAAATTGTTGCCTGTATTCCTTTTCTTGATTCCTGGTATGATCGCATTTGCATTACATCAAAAATATATCGGTGCCGGTGGCGAAGGTTTCTTGCCGATGCTGGCCAACGGAACAGCAAATGCTGATGCCGCTTTCCCGACATTAGTAGCCAAATTACTTCCTGCCGGTGTGAAAGGTTTGGTAGTATGTGGTATTCTTGCCGCCTTGATGAGTTCTCTTGCATCTCTGTTTAACTCGTCAGCCATGCTGTTTACTATCGACTTCTACAAACGTTTCAGACCGGAAACTCCGGAGAAGAAACTGGTAGGTATCGGTCAGGTTGCAACGGTTGTAATCGTTATTTTAGGTATTCTCTGGATTCCTATCATGCGTAGTGTAGGCGATGTACTTTATACTTATTTGCAGGACGTTCAATCCGTACTGGCACCAGGTATCGCTGCGGCTTTCTTACTGGGTATCTGTTGGAAACGTACTTCCGCCCAGGGTGGTATGTGGGGATTGATTGCTGGTATGGTAATCGGTTTAACTCGCCTCGGTGCAAAAGTATATTATAGCAATGCAGGTGAAGTAGCAGATTCTACATTCAAATATTTGTTCTATGATATGAATTGGTTATTCTTCTGTGGATGGATGTTCTTGTTCTGCATTATTGTAGTAATCGTAGTCAGCCTGGCAACCAAAGCTCCGACTGCAGAAAAGATTCAGGGACTGGTATTCGGTACGGCTACCAAAGAACAAAAAGCTGCTACACGTGCTAGCTGGAATCACTGGGATATTATTCATACTGTAATTATCCTGGCTATTACAGGTGCTTTCTACTGGTATTTCTGGTAAAAAATAAGCCCTTCCTTCAATCTTCTCTTTGGGAAAGGTTGAAGGAAGCTAAAAATAGTCTTGCCAACGGAAAGACTGGTTTATTATAACTAAAATCACAATCTAAATGGATAAAGATAATTCACAAGAGTCAATGATAAGCTCAAACTCCCTCTCTTTTGGAAAGAACCGGGGGGAGGCTTATTATAGCTCGAATCCCACCTTTTATGTCGGCATCGACTGTATCATCTTTGGTTTCAACGAAGGGGAAATCAGCTTGCTATTGTTGAAGAGAAACTTCGAGCCGGCAATGGGTGAATGGTCACTGATGGGAGGATTTGTGCAAAACAATGAAAGTGTGGATGATGCCGCCAAACGTGTATTGCATGAGCTTACCGGACTGGAAAACGTTTACATGGAACAGGTAGGAACTTTCGGAGCAATCGACCGCGATCCGGGTGAACGGGTTATCTCCGTGGCTTACTATGCATTGATTAACATCAATGAGTATGACCGGAAACTGGTTCAGAAGCACAATGCCTACTGGGTGAATATGAACGAACTTCCCCCGCTTATCTTCGACCATCCTGAAATGGTAGAAAAAGCACGGGAACTGATGAAACAGAAAGCATCCGTAGAACCTATCGGATTCAATCTGCTTCCGAAACTCTTTACATTATCCCAATTACAAAGTTTATATGAGGCCATTTACGGTGAAACAATGGATAAACGGAACTTCCGTAAAAGAGTGGCTGAAATGGATTATATAGAAAAGACTGATAAAATTGATAAACTGGGTTCCAAACGGGGCGCTGCCTTGTATAAGTTCAACGGCAAGGCTTACCGCAAAGACCCGAAATTTAAAATATAATCATTATGCTGGAAGAACTAAAAGAAAAAGTATTTCATGCCAATCTTGAATTGGTAAAGCATGGATTAGTCATCTTTACCTGGGGCAATGTCTCTGCTATCGACCGTGAAAGCGGACTGGTAGTAATCAAACCCAGTGGTGTAAGTTATGATGATATGAAAGCCGAAGATATGGTAGTAGTGGATCTGGATGGCAAGGTCGTTGAAGGACGACTGAAGCCATCCTCGGATACTCCTACTCACGTAGTACTTTACAAAGCATTTCCGGAGATTGGCGGAGTGGTACACACCCACTCTACTTATGCAACTGCCTGGGCACAGGCGGGATGCGACATTCCGAACATCGGAACGACTCACGCGGATTATTTCCATGACGCTATTCCCTGCACGGCAGATATGACGGAAGCGGAAGTGAAAGGCGCTTACGAACAGGAAACCGGTAATGTGATAGTGAAACGTTTTGAAGGATTGAATCCTGTACATACACCGGGAGTATTGGTGAAGAATCACGGTCCTTTCTCTTGGGGAAAAGATGCGCACGATGCTGTACACAACGCCGTGGTAATGGAACAGGTAGCCAAAATGGCAAGTATCGCTTATGCGGTAAACCCGAATTTAACAATGAACCCATTGCTGGTAGAAAAACATTTCAGCCGCAAGCATGGTCCGAATGCTTATTATGGACAATAACAATTAAAAAAACAGATATTAAAAATTAAAGCAATAACATTATGAATAACGTATTTGATCAATATGAAGTATGGTTCGTAACAGGAGCACAGCTTCTGTACGGAGGTGACGCAGTAATCGCAGTAGACGCACATTCTAATGAAATGGTAAACGGACTGAATGAATCCGGTAAACTCCCTGTCAAGGTGGTATACAAAGGTACTGCCAACTCTTCTAAAGAAGTGGAAACTATTTTCAAAGCAGCCAATAACGACGAAAAATGTATCGGTGTAATCACTTGGATGCATACTTTCTCTCCTGCTAAGATGTGGATTCATGGTCTGCAACAGTTGAAGAAACCATTGTTGCACCTGCACACACAGTTCAACAAGGAAATTCCTTGGGATACAATGGACATGGACTTCATGAACCTGAACCAGTCAGCTCACGGTGACCGCGAATTCGGACATATCTGTACCCGTATGCGTATCCGCCGTAAAGTAGTGGTAGGTTACTGGAAAGAGGAAGACACTTTGCACAAGATCGCTGTCTGGATGCGTGTTTGTGCCGGTTGGGCAGATTCACAGGATATGCTGATTATCCGTTTCGGCGACCAGATGAACAATGTAGCTGTAACCGACGGTGATAAAGTGGAAGCTGAACAACGTATGGGTTACCACGTAGATTATTGTCCGGTAAGCGAATTGATGGAATACCACAAAGAAATCAAGAATGAAGATGTAGATGCATTGGTAGCTACTTATTTCAAAGAATACGATCACGATGCTTCTTTGGAAGACAAATCGACTGAAGCTTATCAGAAAGTATGGAATGCCGCTAAAGCAGAACTTGCCATGCGTGCTATCCTGAAAGCTAAAGGCGCTAAAGGATTTACGACCAACTTCGACGATTTGGGCGACATCGAATACAATGGTTTCGATCAGATCCCGGGTCTTGCTTCACAACGTCTGATGGCGGAAGGTTACGGATTCGGTGCTGAAGGTGACTGGAAATCGGCTGCTCTTTACCGTACAGTATGGGTAATGAATCAGGGACTTCCCAGAGGTTGTTCATTCCTGGAAGACTACACACTGAACTTCGACGGTGCCAACAGCTCTATCCTGCAGTCACACATGTTGGAAATCTGCCCGCTTATCGCAGCCAACAAACCGCGCCTGGAAGTACACTTCCTCGGTATAGGTATCCGCAAGAGCCAGACAGCAAGATTGGTATTTACTTCAAAGACAGGCGCAGGATGCACTGCTACAGTAGTAGATATGGGTAACCGCTTCCGTCTGATTGTGAACGATGTGGAATGTATCGAACCGAAACCGCTGCCTAAGTTGCCGGTTGCTTCTGCTCTTTGGATTCCGATGCCTAACCTCGAAGTGGGTGCAGGTGCATGGATCCTGGCTGGTGGAACTCACCACTCTTGCTTCTCTTACGACCTGACAGCAGAATATTGGGAAGATTATGCTGAAATCGCAGGTATCGAAATGGTACATATCAACAAGGATACTACGATCAGCTGCTTCAAGAAAGAACTGCGCATGAACGAAGTATATTACATGTTGAATAAAGCGCTTTGCTAAAAAGCCGATCTCTCAAGTTTCGCAAGAGCTTAATCCAATTATTAAGCACCTGCGAAACTTGATTTTTTCTATCATTATCGTTATACCTTAAAATATTGATTTCAACATGAAATTAGATGCAAAATCAACCATCGAAGCAGGCAAAGCCATTCTTGGTATAGAACTAGGGTCAACACGAATTAAAGCTGTGTTGATTGACCAGGAAAACAAGCCGATTGCCCAAGGTAGCCACACTTGGGAAAACCAGTTAGTTGACGGACTTTGGACTTATAATATTGAAGCTATCTGGTCGGGACTGCAAGATTGCTATGCTGACCTTCGCGCTAACGTAAAGAACTTATATGGCATAGAGATTGAGACGCTGGCTGCTATCGGTGTCAGCGCCATGATGCATGGTTATATGCCGTTCAACAAAAAAGAAGAAATCCTCGTGCCTTTCCGCACTTGGAGAAATACGAATACAGGTCGGGCAGCAGCAGTTTTATCAGAACTGTTTGTCTACAACATTCCGCTGCGATGGAGCATTTCTCATTTGTACCAAGCTATCCTGGACAATGAAGCGCATGTGAATGACATTGATTTCCTGACTACTCTGGCAGGTTATGTGCATTGGCAGATAACTGGCGAAAAGGTATTGGGTATCGGTGACGCATCGGGTATGCTCCCTATCGATCCGACAACCCACAACTATTCGGCTGAAATGGTGGCTAAATTCGATAAACTGATTGCTCCGAAAGAATATAGCTGGAAACTGGAAGATATTCTGCCTAAAGTATTGTCGGCAGGTGAAAATGCTGGTGTCCTCACTCCGGAAGGAAGTAAAAAGCTCGATGCATCGGGTCATTTGAAGGCAGGAATACCGGTTTGTCCGCCGGAAGGAGATGCAGGTACCGGAATGGTGGCAACCAATGCAGTCAAACAACGCACCGGAAATGTATCGGCAGGTACTTCTTCATTCTCTATGATTGTATTGGAGAAAGATTTGTCGAAGCCATACGAAATGATTGACATGGTGACCACTCCTGACGGAAGTCTGGTAGCTATGGTGCATTGCAACAACTGTACTTCTGATCTCAACGCATGGGTCAACCTGTTCAAGGAATATCAGGAGCTTCTGGGCATACCTGTAAATATGGATGAAATCTATAGCAAACTTTACAATATTGCGCTCACCGGTGATACCGATTGCGGAGGTTTGCTTTCATACAATTATATTTCAGGTGAACCTGTAACTGGATTTGCTGATGGAAGACCTTTGGTTGTACGTTCGGCAAATGACAAGTTCAACCTGGCAAACTTTATGCGGACTCACTTGTATGCTTCAGTAGGAGTGCTCAAGATTGGTAACGATATCCTGTTCAACGAAGAAAAAATCAAAGTGGACAGAATTACTGGTCACGGAGGATTATTCAGAACCAAAGGAGTAGGTCAAAGAATACTTGCTGCAGCTATCAACTCGCCTATTTCTGTGATGGAAACAGCCGGCGAAGGTGGTGCCTGGGGTATTGCCCTGTTAGGTTCTTACCTCGTGAACAATGAAAAGAAACAATCTCTTGCCGATTTTCTGGATGAAAGCGTATTTGTCGGTGACGCGGGTATCGAGGTATCACCTACACCCGAAGATGTAGCCGGCTTCAATGCATACATCGAAAACTACAAGGCAGGATTGCCTATCGAAGAGGCAGCAGTCAAATTTAAATAATTGACAGTCGGCAATCCATTGTTGTTCATCAGAAATTGCCGATAAATCGCTGTTTATCAAGAGCCAATTCTAACTAAGTATTAACATTAATTATCTCCACCCCTCTCCTCTTTTGGAGAGGGAGATGGGGAGACTATTATCATGAAAACCACCTCGTTCATACTTGCACTTGTCCTGTCCACCTCACTGGTCAAAGCTCAAAACGCTCCACAGGTGTCTTACTTCCCTTTACAAAATGTGAAACTATTGGATAGTCCGTTTCTGCAAGCTCAACAGACTGATCTACATTACATACTTGCATTAGACCCCGACCGTCTGCTCGCTCCTTTTCTCCGCGAAGCAGGGTTACAGCCTAAAGCCCCCAGCTACACCAATTGGGAAAATACCGGATTGGACGGACATATCGGCGGACATTATTTATCCGCACTTTCCATGATGTATGCCGCCACCGGAGATACCGCAGTCTATAGTCGCCTCAACTACATGCTGAATGAGTTGAATCGGGCACAGCAAACTGTCGGCACAGGATTTATCGGAGGAACTCCGGGAAGCCTTCAACTTTGGAAAGATATAAAAGCAGGGAAGATCCGCGCCGGAGGTTTCGACCTTAACGGCAAATGGGTACCTCTATACAATATACATAAGACTTACGCCGGATTGCGGGATGCTTATCTCTATGCAGGAAGCGACCTTGCACGCCAAATGCTTATCGCTTTTACAGACTGGATGATTGACATTACTTCCGGCTTGAGTGACGAACAAATGCAGGACATGCTTCGCAGTGAGCATGGCGGATTAAACGAGACTTTCGCTGATGTGGCCGAAATCACAGGCGACAAGAAGTATTTGGAACTGGCTCGCCGTTTCTCTCACAAGCTGATTCTCGACCCGCTTATTAAAGATGAAGATAAGTTGACGGGAATGCACGCCAACACACAGATTCCGAAAGTGATCGGCTACAAGCGAATAGCCGAACTGTCACAAGACGACAAGAATTGGAATCATGCTGCAGAATGGGATCACGCCGCCCGTTTTTTCTGGAACACGGTAGTCAATCACCGTTCCGTCTGCATCGGAGGAAATAGCGTTCGCGAACATTTCCACCCATCTGACAATTTTACGTCCATGCTGAACGACGTTCAAGGACCGGAGACCTGTAATACTTACAACATGCTCCGCCTTACTAAAATGCTTTATCAGAATTCTCACAATCCCAACAATACGCAGGAACCTGATCCCAACTACGTAAACTATTACGAGCGTGCACTTTACAATCATATCCTAGCGTCGCAGGAACCGGATAAAGGGGGATTTGTCTACTTCACTCCCATGCGCCCGGGACACTATCGTGTGTACTCACAACCGGAAACATCGATGTGGTGCTGTGTAGGTTCAGGTTTGGAGAATCATACAAAATACGGTGAATTTATCTATGCACATCAGAAAGATACACTCTATGTCAATCTCTTCATCCCTTCACAACTAACTTGGAAAGAACAAGGCATAACCTTGACGCAGGAAACCCGTTTTCCCGATGACGGCAAGGTAACTTTGCGAATAGATGAAGCGCATAAGAAAAAACGTACTTTAATGATACGTATCCCGGAATGGGCTAACCAATCCAAAGGTTACAGCGTCAGCATCAATGGAAAAAGAAAAATATTCGTTATGGGAAAAGGAAATCAGTACCTTCCTCTTTCCCGGAAATGGAAGAAAGGAGATGTCGTTACTTTCAACTTGCCGATGAAAGTCACCATGGAACAGATTCCCGACAAGAAAGATTATTATGCTTTCTTATACGGTCCTATCGTTCTTGCAGCTTCCACAGGCACTGAACATCTTGATGGTTTATATGCCGATGACAGTCGTGGCGGACATATCGCCTATGGCAAACAAATTCCTTTGCAAGAAGTTCCGATGCTGATAGGGAATCCAGATTCAATCTGCAAGTCTCTTCTGAAAGAACAGAATAGCCGGATTACTTTCAGCTATAACGGGAAGGTTTATCCTGCACAAGGCAAAGCATTGGAACTCGTTCCATTCTTCCGCCTGCATAATTCCCGTTATGCCGTTTATTTCCGGCAGGCAAGCGAAGAGCAGTTTAAAGCGATTCAGGAAGAGATGGCAACGGCTGAACGAAAAGCAACGGAATTGGCTAATCAAACCATTGACCTTATCTTCCCTGGCGAACAGCAGCCGGAGTCTGACCATGGCATCCAGTATGAACAGGCAGAAACAGGGACGAATAAAGACCGGCATTTCCGACGTGCCAAAGGTTGGTTCGGCTATCAATTGAAGGTAAAAGAGGAAGCAAGCCGCCTCCTGATTACGGTACGGAAAGATGACCGCAATAAAGTGGCTATTCTTTTGAATAACGAAAAGTTGGCTGTTCATCCGACTATCAGTGAAGCGGATAAAGACGGTTTCATTACTCTTTCATACGTTCTGCCTCAAAAACTGAATACGGGTAGTTGTCCGATACGTTTTATCCCTGACGGGACGGAATGGACCTCTGCCGTTTATGAAGTTCGTTTACTAAAATAGAAGTCACCACAGATTACACGGATTAACACAGATTATTTATTGATAGTAGTCAGAATAAAATCAATCTGTGATAATCTGCGTAATCTGTGGTAAAAAATAATCATTAAACAAATACCATTTATGAAAGCAAAACTATTAGTCAGCACGGCTTTTCTGGCAGCATCCGTATCTCTTTCTGCACAAAAGAGTGCTACCATAACCGTACATGCCGATCAAGGCAAAGAAATCATACCGAAGGAAATTTACGGCCAGTTTGCCGAACACCTGGGTTCATGTATCTACGGCGGTCTTTGGGTAGGCGAAAACTCGGATATTCCTAATATCAAGGGATACCGCACAGATGTATTCAATGCACTGAAAGACTTGTCCGTTCCCGTCCTTCGCTGGCCGGGCGGATGCTTTGCCGATGAATACCACTGGATGGACGGCATTGGTCCGAAAGAGAACCGTCCGAAGATGGTGAACAACAACTGGGGCGGAACCATTGAAGATAACAGTTTCGGAACACACGAGTTTTTGAATCTTTGCGAAATGCTGGGTTGCGAACCATACGTGAGTGGAAATGTAGGTAGCGGTACAGTAGAAGAGCTTGCTAAATGGGTGGAATATATGACTTCTGACGGAGACTCGCCTATGGCTAACCTTCGCCGTAAGAATGGTCGCGACAAAGCATGGAAATTGAAATATCTCGGCGTAGGAAATGAAAGCTGGGGGTGCGGTGGCAGCATGCGTCCGGAATATTACGCAGACTTATATCGTCGTTATTCTACTTATTGCCGCAATTATGACGGCAACCGTCTGTTCAAGATTGCCAGTGGCGCAAGTGACTATGATTACAAATGGACAGATGTATTGATGAATCGTGTAGGACACCGAATGGACGGTCTTTCTCTGCACTATTATACCGTAACCGGATGGAGTGGTAGCAAAGGATCAGCCACTCAATTCAACAAGGATGATTATTACTGGACGATGGGCAAATGTCTGGAAGTGGAAGATGTACTCAAGAAACATTGTACCATCATGGACAAATATGACAAGGACAAGAAAATCGCTCTCTTACTGGACGAATGGGGAACCTGGTGGGATGAGGAACCCGGAACCATCAAAGGACATCTGTATCAGCAAAACACGTTGCGTGATGCTTTCGTGGCTTCTTTAAGTCTTGATGTATTCCACAAATATACAGACCGCTTGAAGATGGCAAATATCGCACAGATTGTCAATGTACTTCAATCCATGATTCTGACGAAAGACAAAGAAATGGTGCTCACTCCTACTTATTATGTCTTCAAGATGTATAAAGTACATCAGGATGCCACTTATCTTCCCATCGACCTGACTTGCGAAAAGATAAGTGTACGTGATAACCGCACTGTACCGATGGTGAGCGCCACAGCTTCCAAAAATAAAGATGGGGTGATCCATATTTCTCTTTCCAATGTAGATGCTGATGAAGCGCAGGAAATCACCATCAATCTGGGTGATACGAAAGCCAAGAAAGCTGTCGGAGAGATTCTGACCGCTTCCAAACTGACCGATTACAATTCTTTTGAAAAACCTAATATTGTAAAACCGGCACCTTTCAAAGAGGTAAAAATCAATAAAGGTACAATGAAGGTAAAACTTCCTGCTAAGTCCATTGTTACTTTAGAGTTACAGTAATTTTAGAGCAATTACTTATTGTATCACAAACAAGAAGACCGTAAAATTGTCGATAAAAAAGATAGCTCTTTTGGATTGTTAAATCCACATAAAGAGTTATCTTTGCGAACAATCTGACAGAAATCAATTAAATTTTAATGATATGAACGATAACAAACTTATGAATCGTGCAGCGGATAACATCCGTATTCTTGCTGCTTCAATGGTTGAGAAAGCCAATTCCGGTCACCCGGGTGGCGCCATGGGTGGTGCTGATTTTGTAAATGTACTCTTCTCTGAGTTTCTAGTATACGATCCTGAAAATCCCCGTTGGGAAGGACGTGACCGCTTCTTCCTCGACCCGGGCCACATGTCTCCGATGCTTTATTCTACGTTGGCATTGACAGGAAAATTCACACTGGACGAGCTGAAAGAATTCCGCCAATGGGGAAGCCCTACTCCGGGACACCCTGAAGTGGACATCATGCGTGGCATCGAAAATACTTCCGGTCCGCTGGGACAAGGACACACTTTTGCAGTAGGTGCTGCTATCGCTGCCAAATTCTTGAAAGCCCGTTTCGACGAGGTGATGAATCAGACCATTTACGCTTACATCTCTGACGGTGGTATTCAGGAAGAAATCTCTCAAGGTTCCGGACGTATTGCCGGTGCACTGGGACTGGACAACCTGATTATGTTCTATGACTCCAACGATATTCAGCTTTCTACAGAAACGAAAGACGTAACCGTTGAAGACACTGCCATGAAATATGAAGCATGGGGATGGAACGTACTTAGTATCAACGGTAATGATCCTGACGAAATCCGTGCGGCAATCAAAGAAGCACAAGCTGAAAAAGAACGTCCGACACTGATTATCGGTAAAACCGTAATGGGTAAAGGTGCACGCAAGGCAGACGGCAGCAGCTATGAAGCTAACTGCGCTACACACGGTGCTCCTCTCGGTGGCGACGCTTATGTAAATACAATCAAGAATCTGGGTGGTGATCCTACTAACCCGTTTGTTATATTCCCGGAAGTAGCCGAACTGTATGCAAAACGTGCAGAAGAACTGAAGAAGATCGTTGCTGAAAAGTATGCAAAGAAAGCTGCATGGGCGAAAGCAAACCCGGAACTGGCTGCAAAACTGGAACTCTTCTTCTCGGGCAAAGCTCCGAAAGTGGACTGGGCTGCTATCGAACAGAAAGCAGGTAGCGCTACTCGTGCTGCATCTGCAACCGTATTGGGCGCACTTGCTACACAGGTAGAAAACATGATCGTTGCTTCGGCCGACCTTTCTAACTCTGACAAGACTGACGGTTTCCTGAAAAAGACTCATTCTTTCAAGAAAGGTGATTTCAGCGGAGCATTCTTCCAAGCAGGTGTATCTGAATTGTCAATGGCTTGTATCTGTATCGGTATGTCTCTCCACGGTGGTGTGATCGCTGCTTGCGGTACATTCTTCGTATTCTCCGATTACATGAAACCTGCCGTACGTATGGCTGCTTTGATGGAACAACCGGTGAAATTCATCTGGACACACGACGCATTCCGCGTAGGTGAAGACGGTCCTACTCACGAACCGGTAGAACAGGAAGCTCAAATCCGCCTGATGGAAAAACTGAAAAACCATAAGGGACACAACTCTATGTTGGTACTTCGTCCGGCTGATGCAGAAGAGACAACCATTGCTTGGAAACTTGCTATGGAAAATATGTCTACTCCGACAGGATTGATCTTCTCTCGCCAAAATATTGCCAACTTACCGGCAGGAACAGATTACGAACAAGCAGCTAAGGGTGCTTATATCGTAGCAGGTTCCGACGAAAATCCGGATGTTATCCTGGTAGCTTCAGGTTCTGAAGTGTCTACATTGGTAGCCGGCACAGAGTTGCTTCGCAAAGATGGCGTGAAGGTACGCATTGTATCTGCTCCGTCTGAAGGTCTGTTCCGCAACCAACCGAAAGAATATCAGGAAGCTATCCTTCCGGCAGATGCGAAGATTTTCGGTATGACTGCCGGCCTGCCTGTCACTCTTCAAGGTCTGGTAGGTTGCCACGGTAAAGTTTGGGGATTGGAATCTTTCGGTTTCTCTGCTCCTTATAAAGTATTGGATGAGAAACTTGGATTTACTGCCGAGAACGTATATAACCAAGTAAAAGCAATGCTCTAATGAAAACAATCGGATTAGCATGCGACCATGCCGGTTTTGAACTGAAAGAATATGTTCGCGGCTGGCTGGAAGCAAAAGGCTGGGCTTACAAGGATTTCGGAACTAACTCTACCGCAAGCGTAGACTATCCGGATTATGCTCATCCGCTGGCTCTTGCAGTGGAATCGGGAGAATGTTATCCCGGTATCGCTATCTGCGGCAGTGGAAACGGAATCAATATGACGCTGAACAAGCACCAAGGGGTTCGTGCTGCTCTCTGCTGGAATGCAGAAATCGCACACCTAGCTCGTCAGCACAATGACGCTAATGTACTGGTTATGCCGGGACGCTTCATCAGCACTGAAGAAGCGGACATGATTTTGACAGAGTTCTTCTCTACCAAATTTGACGGTGGCCGTCATCAGAATCGTATTGATAAGATTCCGGTAAAATAAAGCTCGAAGATAAATCAAATAGGTGTAAAGCTGCCCTTCAGAAAGAAGAGCAGCTTTATTTTTATACCGGTATCAGATTTTATCATATACGAGATTACAAAAGAGGGGTAACTTCGTCTTTATTACAAGACGATATTAAAAACTAAAATTATGGGTAGACTGAATATGAAAGAATGGATCAGCCAAACGATCCAACGTAAGGAAACGATTGCAATTCCGATCATGACACATCCGGGTATCGAGTTTATCGGGAAAACGGTGCATGATGCAGTGACAAACGGGCAGGTTCATTATGAGGCAATCAAGGCTCTTTGTGGCAAGTACCCGGCGGCGGCCGCAACCGTCATCATGGATCTGACGGTAGAAGCGGAAGCTTTCGGGGCAGAGATTATCTTTCCGGAAAATGAGGTGCCCAGTGTATCCGGTCGTTTACTGGCAGACGAGGCAGCTATTGAGAAACTGGAGATTCCGGCATTAAACAAAGGAAGAATCCCGGAATATCTTAAAGCGAATATGCTGACAGCCAGAAATATTACAGACCGCCCGGTTTTTGCCGGTTGCATCGGTCCTTATTCGCTGGCCGGACGTTTGTATGATATGTCGGAAATCATGATGCTGATTTATATCAATCCCGAAGCAGCCAATACGTTGTTAAGAAAATGCAGTGATTTCATCACCCGCTATTGTATGGCATTGAAAGCAACCGGTGTGAACGGTGTAATCATGGCTGAACCTGCTGCGGGATTGTTATCCAACGAAGATTGCCTGCAATATTCTTCTTTATTTGTGAAAGAAATAGTAGAGAAGGTACAGGATGATCACTTTGCCGTAGTACTTCATAATTGCGGAAACACAGGGAATTGCACGCAAGCGATGGTTTATACCGGTGCAGCCGTTTACCACTTCGGGAATAAAATTAAGATGGAGGAAGCGTTGAAAGAGGTTCCGACCGATGCACTGGCAATGGGAAATCTGGATCCGGTGAGCCTTTTCAAGATGGCAGGTCCGGAGACTATGAAGGAAGCGACTTTGCAACTATTGGAGGCTACCCGTGCATATCCGAATTTCGTATTGTCAAGTGGTTGTGATATTCCGCCACATACGTCTTCTATTAATATAGACGCATTTTATACTGCATTGGAAGAATTCAATAAAACACAAGTTTAATTCTGTGTCCGCAGGATTACAACAACCTATATATTTCAATGCATCCACCAATGGTTGAACAGGAGCTTACTTATCAAAAACTGCAAATCCCATCATCTGATATTTACGAAGCGATGGGATATAAAGATTCTATGCCGGATGGAATGGTCATAGAAGAAATAAATACGTTACTTGACCGTATCACTCCCCTCCTCCGTCCCTGTTTTTTCTTTTTCCTCACTGACGGACTGCTTGACACTGAAAAAGCAACACTGACTGTAAAAGATACGGTTCTCTCAATCGGTAAAACCATTGCCCGCCAACTACGGGGTTCGGAAGCCTTTGCCTTTTTTACTGCAACTGCCGGAGTTGAATTTGAGAAGTTTCAACATCTGCTTCAGCAAGAGGACGACATGGTGAAAGTATATATAGCAGACTCATTAGGGAGCATCATTGCAGAAAAGGCTGCTGATTGCATGGAAGAGAAGTTGGCTGCATTTATCGAAAAGAGAGGTTGGAAGCACACTAACAGATACAGCCCCGGCTATTGCGGATGGCACGTATCGGAACAACAAAAACTATTCTCCTTATTTCCGGTCGCTTCGCCCTGTGGTATTCAGTTGACAGATTCCAGCCTGATGATTCCCATCAAATCTGTAAGTGGTATTATCGGAGTGGGTTCTCATGTCCGTAAGCTGGAATATACTTGCGGGCTGTGTACGTACGAAAATTGTTTTCGCAGAAAATAGTTTCACCACAGAGGACGCAGAGGACACAGAGTCTTTTATTATTAGATAATAATCTCTGCGTCCTCTGTGGTGAATAAAAACTAGTGGCCATTGAAGAAGATGTAAAGCCCGATCATAGTCACAATAAGTAATCCCCATAGGATAAGAACAATTCGTGCAGGTTTGTCCTCTATCTTTTCCATATTCAAGGTTCCCAGTTGCGGAGACTTATCCCACAGGCTGACTACTATCATGCCTATTCCGATGATAACGAATAAATAGAAAGAAAGCAGCATAAAATGAGGCCACGCATTATATTGTTCGGCCGGAAATACCCATAAATACAAAATTCCCACTCCGATACTGAACACAGTTCCCAATGTCAGAGCCATATTAGCAGCCAGCGTAGTGGTGCGTTTCCAGAACACGCCAAAGAGGAATACGGCTGCCATCGGAGGAGCTATAAATCCCAATACAGACTGGAAAACATTAAATAGATTCAGCCCCTTAATGCTATCGATTGCTATGGTTATTATGACAGAGATCAGTGCACCGACTACTGTAACCACTTGTCCCATCCTGATAATCTCTCTTTGCTTGGCCTGTGGTCTGATTTTCTTCACATAGATATCCATTGTGAATACCGTACTTAATGCATTCAATGCAGAGCCTACAGTACTTACCAACGCTGCTGTCAGCACAGCTAGTACTAAACCGACCATCCCTACCGGAAATAAATGAGTCACCATTGTCATGTAAGCCTCATCGGGATTTTCCAATTGTGGAAATAAAGCGAGGCAGATAATGCCGGGAAGAATGTAAAGAGGTACATCTAATATTTTCAACCATCCGGTAAAGTTGGTTCCCATCTGTCCTTCTTTGAGATTCTTGGCAGCAAGAACCGGTTGCACCATCGACTGATCCGTACACCAAAACCAAACTCCCATAATAGGATAACCCAGGATAATAGGTAGCCAAGGAAAAGCCGGGTCATCATTTGGATGGAAAAGATTCCAGTAATCAGCCGGAACGGCATCCACCAGTGCTCCTACACCACCTACTTTATAGATTCCCATGATAGCCAGTGTGGCTGATACTACAATCAACAGTATCATTTGATATACATTCGTGTAGGCCACAGCTTTCAGTCCGCCGAGCATCGTGAAGAAAGCGGAGATGACAAGTAACAGCAATGCCGATTGCCACATAGGAATATCGAAGACCTGACGGATCAGGACTCCACCGGCAAATAAAGTCAATGCAAGCCATGAAATAAGAATGGTAATAATGGTATACCAGGCAAGGATGTTACGGGTAGATTGTCCGAAACGTTTTCCCATAAATTCGGGCAATGTCGTGATGCGACTACCCAAATATCGGGGAGCAAAGACAAAAGCAAGCAGACATATAAAGACAAATGCATACCAGGCATAATTCCCCGAAACAATACCGGTAGTAAATCCGGCACTTGCGGAAGCTATCAACATGGAAGGTCCCACATTCGTCCCCCACATGGAGAAGCCGATATGATACCACTTCAGCGAATTCTCCGCAAGGAAAAGACTACTCCCCTTTTTTCGTTTAGAACTTGCCCATATACCAATAGCTATCAAAATAAGGAAGTAGGCAATCAGAATACTCCAATCTAATGTCTCTAAGAATTTCACATGCATAATTCAAGTATTAAATAAGTAACGTAAGTTTAAATCTAATTTTCTTTAGGCAAGGATTACATGGATTTCACAGTTTTAATAGGCTATGTAATTAAGAGCCGTGTTGATCCGTGTAATCCGTGCCTTTTTATTCTATTTTTTTATTTCCAATCAGTTCTTTGGCAACTGCTACGGCTGTATTCGCATTATCACTATATCCGTCCGCACCGATTTCGTCAGCAAACCCCTGACTGACGGGTGCTCCGCCAATCATCACTTTCACCTGATTACGAATACCGGCCTCTTCCAATGCCTGAATAACCTCTTTCATATACGTCATGGTAGTAGTCAACAATGCGCTCATGCACAAGATGTCAGCATGGTTTTCCTTCACAGCTTCCACAAACTTGTCACAAGTCACATCAATACCAATATTTATGACTTCAAAGCCGCACCCCTCCAGCATGGAAGCCACCAGGTTTTTACCAATATCATGGAGATCTCCTTTCACTGTACCGATGACAATCTTACCGATTGTAGTGGAAGCACTTCCTGCCAATAAAGGTTTCAGTAGCTCCAAAGCCCCTTTCATGGCACGTCCTGCCATCAACAGTTGGGGAACAAAAGCCTTTCCATCCTGGAAACGTTGTCCCACTTCGCCCATTGCTTTAATCATATAATTATTGATAATCATTGGGGGTGCTATTCCTTCCGCAATGGCTTGCCGGGTGATTTCAACCGCAGGTTCCAGTTTCCCGGCAACAATGGCTTCATACAGAGGTTTCAGTTTATCCTCTTGCTGGTGTTGTTCTTCCCGTATACAAATACGTTCCTGTCCGGTAGTTGCCAAGTCGGCATCCTGTTGATGTTCATTGGTATTTACAGCGGTAGAAGAACCGGTATATTCTTCAACAATCCGCATGGCCTGTTCCACTTCCTTTTCGTTATGGAAATCCATTTCCAAATGTACACCGTCCGCGCCGATATGATCCAATAGGGGTTTTAGTTCGTCTAATGTCACCCAGCAAGCCATCACGCTCTTTCCGCCTGCCAGAATCTTCTTATACAGATCGTACCATTTGGGAGATCCTCCTTGTGGTTCGCCCACTCCGGGAGTCCATTGAATCGCATTCAATTCTTCAATTTCAAGCAAGGCAGGCAGGTGATGCATAGCTCCCACTCCATCCAGATGATAAAGGGTATAATCAATCTTCTGACATTGTTCACGAATAAAAGGTTGCACAAACCGGCGATAATCATCCTGACTAATCATGGTCGAAATATCACTTTGCAGTTTACTCATCTTTCCGGGAGCCCAGGACGAGAAATAACAGAATGCCATCTCGTCGCCTTCACGGATGATGTCGTATAGTTCATCAAATACTTTGAAGTAGATGTCGTTGATTTGCTGCATCTGTTGTTCCAAGATTTCGGGCTGCATCACTGTGTCCAGTAATACCCTATCCGTTCCTTTCAGTGCGGCCAGAACATCCAGTCCTTCCATCAGGTCGGGCATACCGACAAAGTAGTGTCCGTTGGCTTTCGCTTTGCAGGCTTTCAGGAGTTCTTTATGAAGAATCCAGTTCGGGTGTTCGGGGTTAAAGACTATTTCATCGGTGAAATCCGGGTTGGGATGAATCCAAATGGTGTCTTCCCCGCCTTCAAACACTCCGCCTAAAATGGCAGCTAGAGAACCGGGACCCAGTTGGGTATTCGCAACCGGAAGAATATCCGCTTTCAGACTGCTGTGCGCTACGTACCAGTCCAGATATTCAGCTCTCCATTGAGGGTCGAACCATTTTTGCGACAAATCTTTTGCCGGTGCGGGAGGCATTATCTCTGCATGTGGTTGCACTCCTTCCTGGAAGTGCTCCCACATATTGAGAATGATTCCTTTATGGTTCCACCAATTTATATAACGTTGTTTTGTTTCTTCTAAATTACTCTTCCATGTTTTCATACTCTGCCATTTTTTATTTATTCTACTCAAGTTTCGGAAGTAATTTATTAGGTTGAAAGCCTCTTGCTATATAGCGTAAGGTATCACTCTACGCAATATTATGTAAGCCTTTCAGGCTACTTACAAAACTTGAGTTATTTCTATTTATCTATTCCAAAATCCTTTATAATCATTATCTATGCGTAAAGCCATGCTCTTGCTTAAATCCATTTCATCCGTACAGTCCACGTCTTCCGGATAGATGGGGATCACGGCATTTGCACGCACATATACGGGCATTTCTTCCAATGGAACGTATACGTCTTTCAGCCAGCATGCTCCTTCCAGACGTTCTCCCGTAAAGAAGTTCACCCATTTTCCTTCGGGAAGATAGATATCCCGACGGTTCTCGCTGTTCATCACCGGAGCTACCAGGAAATCATTGCCGAAATAGTATTCATCATCTATATGCCAACAAAGTTTATCTTCCGGATGATGCAGAATGAGTGCCTGCAAGAGCGGATAGCCGCTTTCTATGGCTAGTTTACTTTGTTCTACGATGTATGGAATGAGCGAATAACGCAATTTCCACCACTTTTTCACCAACGGAGCTATGGCCGGATAGTGCCAGGGTTCACGCTTATTGGTTCCGTGATAACGGATATGCGATGTGAATACGCCGAATTGAGTCCAACGCATGTACACATCATCTGCTACTACCGAGTTCATAAAATTGGGCAATGTATGGAAGCCGGGAACATCATGGCTCCAAAAAGCAAATCCCGACAGACCGAAATGCAGACCACCTTTCAGAGAACCTGCCATTCCATCCCAAGAACTACAGGAATCGCCTCCCCAATGCAAAGGATAACGCTGGCATCCCGCCCATGCGGAACGTGCCCAGACAATGCCGTCACCTGTCACTTCTTTCGTAATTTCGTAAGCAGCCTTTTGATAAAGCAGGGCATACAGGTTGTTCAACAATTCCGGCTTCATACCTTTATAGAGGGCGTCCATGTGAATGTTTTCACCGAAATCGGTTTTGATACAGGTTACTCCCATATTCAGGAGTTGTTTCAATAGTCCTTTGTACCATTCGGTTGCTTTCGGATAAGTAAAGTCGATTGTTCCGGCATAATCCAGGGCGGAGAAGTTGGAACCATCGGTCGCTTGTTGTTTGGTCAATGGGGCTATATAATCATTGGCTCTGGCTTCATCAATCTGCTCTGCATTTTCCGCAACGTATGGAAGTTGCCATAAAGAGACACGATAGCCATTCTTTTTCAACCGTCCGATGAATCCTTTCGGATCGGGGAACCGTTCTTCATTGAATTTCCATTCGCAGAGCCAATCGGTACGGAACCAGCCCGTATCCAGATGAATTACATCACAGGGATAGTGTTCGGCACGCATGCGGTCGCATATTTCGTCTACTTCATCGGCACTGAAATAAGTCATACGGCTCATCCAAACGCCAAAACTCCAAAGAGGAGGCATAGACGGATAGCCGGTCAGGTCACGATAACCGCGAAGAATATCTTCCATCGTATCACCGCCTATTACGAATACATCAAGCAATGCCTGGTCGCTTAGAAACTGTACGGAACGGGTGGAATGTCCGGCCAGCGAGAGCTTGCTATGAGCACATGTATGGTAGAATGTTCCATACATGCGGCTGGATAGATAGAAAGGGATATTCTTATAAGTACGCCGGTTATTGACTCCTTGCCCGTCCTGGTTTTTCAGGAAGAAAGTCTGTCCACTCAAGTCCATTTTAAAGAAACGTTCTCCGGTTCCGGCAAAACATTCATCGGGCTTACATTCAAAAGAAAGCGTTGCACGTTCTTTCCGACCGTCGCGTTTGCAAAAGGCAACAGGTAGCGCATCGTAGCGGGGAGGCGAAAAATGGTCATAGGCTGACAAGCGGATTTCACGCTTTCCGTCAGGGTATAAAGTGATGTCAAGCGTTTCTTGAGGGTCGGGAAGCAATTCGCTCCATCGGTCTAATAGAGGCTCTTCCACATTGATAACGGCACGCTTCGTTCCGTCCTCCGTCGAAAGAATCCATTTTCCTTTTTGTTCTTTTATAAACAGGGGCACTTTCTGAATCCGGTCACTGAATTGTAGCATTTCCGACTCATCTGTCAGTACATAATCACCGAAGCCAAGAAACAGACGGGTGATGCCGATGTTATACTGACGGATGATTAACGTGTATTCCTCCTGGGGAACATCGGTATCCGCCATCATATCGTTAGCCAGCTTTTGCTTCTGAAAGGGAACTGTTACGTAAATATCTCCTTCCTTTTCATAAACAGCCGTTGGCTTGTATGCTTTCCAAAGCGACTCATTCCTTGATAACTCGGTATCGAAATCAAGGAAATCAAATAAATGGTAATTCGTTGGTTTCATCTATTTTATTGATTAAATATCGTTTATTGATTACTATAATTATCATATTAGTTTGAATGATTACCATAGTAGTCTAGTTCTAATGATTATTACACTTGTTTATTGATTGCTATACTAGTACATTGATGACTATGTTAATCCATTGATTTGTTTCAATCTTGCTTTATTCTTCCGGCTTTGTATTTAATACTGTCCGCCACTTGAGGGCCGTTATTCTTCCACACGTTCTTTTTCCCGGGGCGGTTCGAATCAAAACGTTCAGTGGGACACCAGTTGTTTTCCATTGTATATCCGTCCGTAGCTTCATCCAGATAGATATAAAAAGCACGGTCATTCGTAGCGTAGGGGGCTTCGATTAAATGTTCGATCCGGTTATTTCGCATGACGGAACCCGGCTGGTTGGAAAGAGTATACAGGCCGCCTGCATCGTATAGCCGACGGGCAAAGTGATGTACATAGTTTGCTTCTATCCGGTTATTGCACATTCCGCTCTCCAGCGATGTCCATCCCCAGCCTACACAAATCCCTGAATAGTTCAGATGGCAGACTTCATTATGAGAAATATCCATGTTTCTGACATATCCGGCGCCGATACCTACACATCCCCAGTCTTCATTAGTCACATTACTGATGAAATTGTTTCTGATAGTAATATGGGAACATAATTCCCGTACGTCAACAGGAATAAAAGGGACGTGCGTCTCAAATCCTCCGTCCGGAAACGCGCCGACCAGTAAAGCCGTTCCTCCAATATCCGTAAATTGACAATCTTCGACGCTCGATGCTGTGACTGCCCATTCATAATCCAGTCCGGTGGATGATAAATGACGGAACGTGCAATGCTTGAAATCAATATGTTCGGCACCTTTTACACGTATCGCTGTTTCGGGACGGGTGATCCAGGCTTGGTTCTCCAGTTCCGCTTTTTCCGGAAGCCCCGGTTCTTGTAGTTTATAGGCATCCAATAAAGGAAATCCCCCTTGCAAGGTGACGTGCCCCTGAAAAGAAGGACGCATCCAGGAGGTATGCGCAAAAGTAATTCCGTTAAATTGTATATGTTTTACCGGACGAGACAATGTACCGTCTATGGTCACTAAAGTTTCCAAGGCAGGGATAATCACTTCAGCTGTTTCCATATTTTCGCCCGCCTGCGGATAATAGTAAATCGTGCCGGAAGGATATTCCTGGAACCATTCACCGGGTTGGTCCAGCAATTCCAGTGCATTGGTCAGGCAAAAGGAAGAATTTCCTTTCTCTCCTCCGATGACGGGTTGCGGCCAGGGATGCGCAAACTCCAAGTAACTTTCGGGTTCATGGAAGCGAACTACAGCTTGTCCGTCTTTCACGTCTATACTTTTCACGCGCAAAATAGCAATCGCCCAGCGTTGATGGACAATCATTTCCAGTTGACCGGCATTTTGTAGTCTATTCGGATTTACACTTTGAGAAACGGGGATCGTTATTGTCTGCTCTTCCGGATTGAAGTCAATCATTCGTTCCAATTCTCCGTCAGGAAATTGCGCAGCTCTTTGAACTTTATGACCGTTCACCCACATTTGCCGAGTTTCTACTCTTCTATTTCCTATTAGGGGAGCCTCTGCCGACCATATCTTCTGCTTTAGCTTTTCAGGAATTGCCGGATGATTACATCCACGCTTCCACCCCGTAACAGCAACTCCACCACTAATTACAGGGTGAGCACCATCTACTGCACAAATCACCGTTGGAGAATCGGGTGTCCCACTATCTTCCGGACGAAGAAACAGAGAATTGCGCTGGGCATAAACACCCTCTTCCAAACGAATATAAATTCCTCCGGCTACTTCCGGCCGATTCAGTCTACGCCATTCACGAGCCTGCTTGATTGCCCGGTTTAATGTATAAAACGGAGCTTCCTTTGTCCCGGGATTCTTATCATTCCCCTGCAGGGATACATAAATTTCTCCCGCAAAAAGCGAGGGAAACCACCCCAAGAAAATGATAAAAGAAAGATAAATAAAAGTCTTTTTCATGGTACTACCTCAATGTGCTACTTCAATAAAGACGAACACACATCGATTTAGTACTCTATGTAAAGGCAATAGATAAGTTATTCTTACGAATGTTTTACAACATCAAATAGGTTACCGAATAAGACCTATGATAAATTGATAGCAAAAATAACCGCAGACAACGAACTTCAGTAAAGTTCCGAATATAAATCCGAGTAAAGAGCCCACACCTGATTTGAGTGCCTGCGAGAACTCTTTATTTCCTAATAGTTCACCAATCACCGCCCCTAGAAACGGACCGAGAATAATGCCCCAAGGCAAGAAAAGAAGACCGACAAGAGTTCCTATGATACATCCCCAATTACCCCATTTACTACCGCCACTATATTTACTTCCCAGCATCGGAGTGAAATAATCTAATACCTGCAAAACAGCTACAATCAATAACCATACGATTAATTGTGTCGTAGAATATTGTACCTTATCCGTGAAGTGCAGAATGACCAACCCCACATAAGCAATAGGCGGACCGGGAAGAAACGGCAGAATACAACCTGCTAACCCGGCTATCATACAAAGGGCACTAATTACGATCAAAATAATGTCCAACATAGTCTCTTCTTTTTTTAGTTCTGCACAAAAATACAGTATCTTTCAATATATACAAGCTAACCTCGAGAATTATTTCCGCCACTTCACTGCTGTTTCAGAATAGCTTTGTCAGGTCTGCAGTTCTTAGTGTGAATGAGTTTTTCCAATACTTTTTTGAGGATGCCTCGTACCCAACAAGAACTTTTACTATCTTTGTGTCGTTAACGCTATTAATAAGCAAGTTATAAAATAAGAAATCAGCAGGAGGACAGAAGATGGATCCAATGGAATATATAGTACCCAACAGAAAGCGTTTGCCTTACGGCATGATGAACTTCGCAGTCATCCGCCGCGAAGACTATTATTATGTAGACAAAACCCGCTTCATTCCTATGATAGAGCAGGCAGACCGGTTCTTTTTCTTCATCCGTCCCCGCCGCTTCGGCAAAAGCCTCACGCTGAACGTACTGCAACACTACTACGATGTGCGTACCCGCGATAAGTTCAACGACTTATTCGGCAATCTCTACATCGGGAAGCATCCCACAGCAAACCGCAACAGCTATCTGGTGCTTTACCTCAACTTTTCAGGTATCACCGGCGAACTGAACGATTATCGAAAAGGACTGGATGCACATTGCAGCATTACTTTCATGAATTTTTGCAAGATATATGCCGACCTTCTGCCACCGGAGACACTAGAAGAACTACGCCAAGTGAATGGGGCCGTAGAGCAGTTGGACTACCTCTATCAAGCCTGCGAACGTGCCGGACAGAAAATGTATCTCTTCATCGACGAATACGACCACTTCACCAACGCCATCCTTTCTGATGCCAAAAGCTTGCACCGCTACACTGATGAAACGCATGGCGAAGGTTATCTGCGTGCTTTCTTCAATAAGGTGAAGGCAGGAACTTATTCCAGCATAGAGCGTTGTTTCATCACCGGTGTAAGCCCCGTAACGATGGATGACCTGACGAGTGGCTTCAACATCGGCACGAACTACTCACTTACCCCCCAATTTAACCAAATGATGGGGTTCACCGAAGAAGAAGTGCGCGAAATGCTGACTTATTATTCAACGAACAGTCCTTTCCGCCATACTGTTGACGAACTGATAGAAATAATGAAACCATGGTACGACAATTATTGCTTCGCGCAGGATTGTTACGGTGAAACTACCATGTACAACTCCAACATGGTGCTCTACTTCGTGAAGAATTACATAGATAACGGCAAAGCGCCACGAGAAATGATAGAAGATAATATACGTATCGACTATGAAAAGCTGCGTATGCTCATTCGAAAGGATAAGGAGTTTGCAAACGATGCTTCCGTCATTCAAACTTTAGTGAGTCAAGGTTATATCACTGGCGAACTGAAGAAAGGTTTCCCTGCTGTCAACATCACCAATCCGGACAATTTTATAAGCCTGCTCTACTATTTCGGAATGTTGACCATTAGCGGAATAGATAAAGGCAAGACCAAACTGACCATTCCGAACCTGGTGGTTCAAGAGCAGCTCTACACTTATTTGCTGAATACCTACAACGACGCAGACTTGAATTTCAGCAGCTACGAAAAGAGCGAACTTTCAAGCCAGCTCGCCTATGATGGCAATTGGCAAGCCTATTTCGATTACATTGCCGACTGCCTGAAACGTTATGCATCCCAGCGTGACAAGCAAAAGGGCGAATTCTTCGTTCACGGCTTCACCTTGGCCATGACTGCGCAAAACCGCTTCTACCGTCCTATCTCCGAGCAAGATACACAAGCGGGTTACGTCGATATTTTCCTCTGTCCCATGTTGGACATATATTCTGACATGAAGCACAGCTACATCGTTGAGTTGAAGTACGCCAAATATCGCGATTCTGAAAACCGTGTGGAGGAATTGCGTCAAGAAGCCATCGCCCAAGCCAACCGCTATGCCGACACGGACACGGTGAAACAAGCTATTGGCTCCACGCAACTACACAAGATTGTAGTGGTATATAAAGGTATGGAAATGCGGGTATGCGAAGAGTTATAATGAACAATCTCTTCACCCTTCACTTTTCCTTGTATTATCCTATCTATAAGCAGTTTATAGGTGAAGGGTGTTCCCTTCACCCATCCTTTCACGTTTTTTCTTTTTCAAATTGTACCTTTCCACAATAAAAGCACTACCTTTGTCAATCATGTATGTAATATACAATATAAAATGAACGACAATAAATTAAAAAACAAAACAGTCCCTTTCAACTACGCCCGCTGCTACAACGAGCAATGTCCGAAAGCTTGTAACTGCCTGCGTCGGGTGGCTGCACTTCTCACTACCGCTGACACGTCCTACATCAGCATCGTAAACCCAATGTGTATTCCGGCCACCGGAATTGACTGTCCCCACTTCCAAAACGCAGAAAAGATACATGTGGCATGGGGTATCAGCCACCTGCTGGACAACGTACCTTATAAGGACGGAACAAACATCAAGCAACAACTGATCGGGCATTTCGGAAAAACGCTTTACTATCGCTTTTATCGCGAAGAACGCTTCCTAAGCCCCGCAGACCAAAACTATATCCGCCAGCTTTTTCGCCGGAAAGGTATCACCGAAGAACCGGTCTTTGACAGTTACACGGATGAGTATAATTGGTAAAGCTGCGTTCTAACTAGTTTCCAGCCTGCTGAAACTTTTTGTTTCAAGCGCTTGAAACAAAAAGTTTCAAAGGGTGAAACGATTCGTTTCACACCGAGAAACAAACTGTTTCACTACGGGAAACCATTCGTTTCAAGGTATGAAACAAAAAATGGAACTAGTTGAAACATCTTTTGTTTTCTTCGCCCATAAAATTCTTTATCTTGCATCCATAAACATTTCCCCAGTAGGTCTGTTTCAAAAAAGACCGCGGGATGCGGAAATTAAAATTTAAATTTATGGATAAAGAAGAAAAGAATGTTGAGATGGTGCATCTGTCACCATACATGAAGTCGGTCATTGAAAGGTTGACGGCAGACAAAAAACGCCCGGCAGTACATACTTATAATGCCACGCTAAACTCTTTTACGAAGTTTTTCGGCGGACAGGGCACAGAAGAAATGCTGGTAACGGACGTTTTTACGGCAGGCAAGCTGAAAGAGTACGAAGCATGGCTGCGAAGCAGAAATGCAAGTTGGAACACGGTTTCCACCTATATGCGAGTGCTTAAAGCGGTTTACAACAGGCTCGTGGAAGCAAAGCGCCTGACTTATGATGCCAGACTGTTTGATAGTGTATATACAAAGGTGGAGGCACAGTCCAAACGGTCGCTTACAGAAGAGCAAATGAATACATTACTGCACACGGATTTTGAAAAATTGCCCGAAGACGTACAAAATGTACTCGCTTATTTTCTGTTGATGTTTCTTTTCCGTGGAATGCCATTCATCGATATGGCCTACCTGCGCAAACAAGACCTAAAGGAACACTGTATCACCTACTGCCGTCACAAAACCGGAAAGAAAATGGTAGTACGCATTCCGCATGAAGCAACTGCTCTGTTTGAGAAATGCCGGAACAAGAAAACTGATTCCGGTTATCTCTTTCCTATTCTTGACGAAACAACAGAAAACGACAAGAAACTATACGAGAATTATCGTCAGGCTTTACGCACATTCAACCGCAAGCTAGCCAAAATGGCCGCATTGCTGCTCCCCGGCACTAATATCAGTTCGTACACCGCACGACACACCTGGGCAACACTAGCCTTTTACTCAGGCATTCCCATCGGTATCATAAGCAAAGCCCTGGGACACTCGTCCATCAAGGTAACAGAAACTTATCTGAAACCTTTCGAAAATGAAAAGGTAGATGCCGCAAATGATGAACTGATAATGTCGGTTGTAAAACGTTCTAAAGAAAAGATAGTAGCGTAAACGACCAAATAACAACAGATTAGAAGAGAAACTATTACTTACCAAGTAACGGAAATACCAGTCTGAATTACTTACCAAGTAACGGACGTTTTACGATGCAAAGTAGTGAATATTTCTTCATATATCCAAATATATATTGTAAAATCTTCTTTTATTTTCAATATTAAAGAACTATATACTGACACAAAACCTGACAAAACAACATATTATCACGACTATGCTTCTTAAGGGCATACGCCCCCAGTTCATTTCTGTACTCCAAAAATGAAACATTCTTTCATGCACTTTTCCCGCCAGAAAAGTCTTTCTATTATAAATCAAGCCTACGAAAAAACGCTTTTCACCGCTGCTTAATTATGAACAACAGCCGTTACTTGGTAAGTAACAGATAAATTAAAACGCAAAGTATGTTAACACAAGCCACACAAGCAGCAATAGCGATCCTGCATGATATTTCTACAGGTATCTACTTCCGTTCAGCCAACTTCCGGTTTACAGAGGAAGAATGGGAAAATCTGTTCCATAAATTAGAGGAAGGACATATTATACGATTGTTACCGAACTGTGAAGCAAACATAATATCATCCTACGTATTGTGCCGCTCCTTGAACGACCTTTCCTTATTAGATATACTTGAAGCATTGGGCGAACCTATTTATTGTATCCGCCCTACTCCCGAATCCCTCTATTTGCAGAATATGCAAGTCGCTCAAAAGACAGGCGTGCTCAACCAGGTTACGCGGATGCTTCTGACAGGAATCAAAATATCCGACTGGTAACCGTATAGTACACATAAAAATGACACACATCAACTTATGAAAAATAAACCTACATATTTAAAACGCCTCGCTTTTCTTTTCGGTTTACTATTATCCCTTTCTGCTGATATCTTTGCACAGAAGGGGCATACCGAAGAAATTTCTGTCAAGCCTGCCTTGCTTTATTTCCGCTTTGACAAAGCTTTGGTAGACAGTGGCTATATGGACAATGGACGCACATTACGCCGTTTAGATGAACTTTTCTCGGACAGTATTCCGACCGCACGGATAGATTCAATATACATACTGTCTTTCGCTTCGCCCGAAGGTGTTCCGTCCTACAACAACCGCCTGGCAATGCGGCGTTCTTATGCGGTGAGGAATTACCTGATATGGAAATATCCCCACCTCGACAAGTGCCGTATCCTTCCGTGTCCGCAAGGTGAAAACTGGCAGGAATTACGCCGTATGATAGCAGAAGACGCGAACCTGCCCAAACAAAAAGAAGTGTTGCAAATCATTGATTGCACACCGGAAACGGAAAAGCGCAAGGCGCAGTTGAAAAAACTGGATAATGGTATTCCCTACCATTACATCCGCCAAAAGATATTACGCTATTTGCGCAATGCTTCCATCTGTACGGTCAAATTATATGCCGATACCCTGCCGGCTCTACCCGAGCCTGTCTGTGTAAAGCCGGAATACCAACGGCAAGAACCGTATGCGCATAATCTGCCAAATCCCTTGACAGAAGAAACAAGGCGAACTATGGAGCAAGTCCGACAGCAGGAACAGCTTGCAAAAAATAAACGCCCGCTATTTGCCTTGAAAACGAATCTTCTGTTCGACGTCGCCATGATGCCGAATATAGAAATAGAAGTCCCCATCGGCAAACGTTGGTCCATAAATGGTGAATATATGTTCCCGTGGTGGCTGTTCGACGGCGACAAGTACTCCATGCAAATCCTTATGGGCGGTCTGGAAGGCCGCTACTGGTTGGGAAGCCATCAGAAGCGCGAGAATAGCGAAGTGCTGACCGGGCATTTCTTCGGGTTATATGCCGGAGGAGGTAAATACGACCTTCAGTGGAAAGAGAACGGTTATCAAGGAGAATTCTTTATTGCTGCAGGCATCAGTTACGGCTGGGCAACACGGATTGCACGCAATCTGCACTTGGAATTCAATATAGGTATTGGTATGCTACGTACCGATTACCGGCATTACCATGCACGGGACAACTACCAGACCTTGCTCTGGCAGGAGAATGGCAAATACACCTGGTTCGGCCCTACAAAAGCCAAGCTCTCTCTCGTCTGGCTGTTGAACCGTAAAGTGAGGAAAGGAGGTATAAAATGAGTGATAAGTGGTTAATAACAAGCAGCGGACAGCTACTGTTCTTCTGTCTCTTATGTGTTTCCATCCTGCTTGTCTCCTGCGAGCGTCGTGACCTGACCTACTATGAAGTATCGGAGATTACCCTAACTGCCGACTGGAATGATTCGGGATTGGACGACAAAGAGCAAAAATACGGTGCCACAGCCGTGTTCTATCCGCGGAATGGCGGCGAACCGAAAATCTTCATGATGGGTGACCGTTCGGGCGACGCAGTACGCCTGCCGATGGGAGTGTATGACATCATTGTCTTCAACCGTTCGTTCAACGATTTCAGCAACATTGCTTTCCGTGGCAACAGTTATGAGACACTGGAAGCATACGCCCGCAAAGTGGAGACGCGTGTGGACAAAAAGACACGTGTGGAAACACGCACAATCATTTCCTCACCCGATGAATTGGCGGCAGCCACGCTGGAAGGTTTCACTGTTACGGAAGATATGCTGGGAAATTATAGCCAGACCACCTACGGGCGGACGGCTCCTTCACGCTCGTCGGAAGAGACGCCGGACGGACTTTACCACCTTCATTTCGTTCCGAAAAAGCTGACCCGCGAAGTGTCCGCCGTGCTTCATATAGAAGGACTGAACAACATACGTTCAGCAACCTGCCGCTTGGGCGGGGTGGCAGAATCTATTTTCCTTGCAACAGGAAAAACATCCGCCAACACGGTGACGCAGGAGTTCACACCGTCAAATCCGGAATTCTCGCCCGGTTCTCCTTTCAACGGTACGTTGAGTTGTGAGTTTGAAATATTCGGTCTCAACGTTATTGATAACAACAACCTGCATCTGGATGCATTACTGGTGGATGGAAAAACTGAATTTGAAGGGGATTGTACCAACGTAAAAATAACGGAAAACGACGACGGAACAGGGAGCGTCACGCTTATTCTGGAAGCCAGTACTGAAAAAGTGCCGGACGTAAAACCAGAAGGAGGAGCCGGTTCCGGCTTTGATGTGGACGTAGACGGATGGGGGAACGAAATCAATACGGATATTCCCATCAATTGACTCTATAAAAATGAATGTGCAATAAATTTATTAATATATAAACAATGAAAAACTAAAGCTAAGAAACAATGAAAACGATTAACGCTATGATGTTATCGCTTGCGGCACTGACGATAGCAGGCTGCTCGCAGAATGAAGTGACAGAAATCAGTCCGGACGCTCACCCGCAGGTGGGATTCGGTGTGTACACAGGAGTACCAACCAGAGGTGTGGACATGACTACGGAAAGTATGAAGGATGATCCGACAGATGCCAATAAATATGGTGGATTCGGCATCATGGCCTACTTTACGGGACAAGATAACTTTGAAACTGTAAAGACCACGGTAACCCCCAGCTTCATGCACAACCAGATGGTAAAGTTTGACGGAACCAACAATGTCTGGACGTACTCTCCGGTGAAATACTGGCCGAACAGACAGAATGACAAAATTTCTTTCTTCGCTTATGCACCTTATGAGAGCGACTGGCAGAACGGCAGCAAATCAGGAGTAATCACCTCGGCAGCCACTGCTCCGGGTATCCCCTACATCAAGTTTAAGCTCAAAACAACGGACAAACTCGACAAGATGGTGGATCTTGTGGTTGCCGACCAGCGTGACAAAACGTATACGGCCGAAAATGGAGGCAAGATCAGCTTTACCTTCGAGCATACGCTCTCGCGTATCTCCTTCCGCGCACAGTTGGGAGCCGGTGACTTCGATGGTATGGACGGTACGAACAGTTTCGTTTATATCACCCACATGTGGATTGTAGGTACGGACCACAGTGCTGACGGCAGTAATCTTTCGCTGATAGACCCGGCATCGCCCGTTAATGCGAATTCCAAATTCTACACCAGTGCCAAATGGTCTGAACTTCACTGGAACTATGAGGCGGATGCCACTATTGCCCAGGCAGACTTCAGTCTCGACAAGATGCTGAACCTGGAAAGTCCGGGTATCGATATATCCACCCCCGCCGCAGGACATGACGCACGTACACAAGGTATCCGAATCACAAAAGCGTCACAAGGGACAGCAGAGAAGGCCGTTCCGCTTTTCAAGGATAAAGAGTACCTTTATCTGATTCCGGTAGGAGAAAAGAGCGGCACAGATCTAACCCCAAATAAGGGTTGTGCCAAAGGAGACATCAAGATAGGTTTCCATTACGATATCGTGTCCAAAGATGCGACTAATGCCGGCAAATTCATTGCCAGCCATGGGGAAGCTTTCATCGAGCTACCGGCAGGACACATGAAACGTAAGGAGTCTTATTTGTATACTCTGAAAATCAATCTGCATAAGATTGAGATTAGTGATGCTACGGTCACTCCATGGGAAGATATCAAAACGGAAGCAACAGTAGAATAATCAACCGCTGATTCCGGCAACCAAAGCCGGCACATCAGACCGGGCAGGGTTGAATGTCCCTTCCCGGTCACCAAAGAAAATGAAAAAAGAAGAAATATGAAGAATCGAACGATAAAAGCCGGACGGCTATTCATTCACAAAAACGGGATACGCGCCGGAGTCACCGTCTTTCTCCTGACGCTGCTCGCCGCATGCGGTGCGGACGACAACACGCCGGACATGCCGCAGGGAGACATTCCTCTGGACTTCGGTGTGTCCGTAGACCAGGCCGTCAGCCGTGCGGCAGAGACTACTGCTTCCAGCCTTTCCTCCATGGGGGTGTATGCCTATTATACAGGCAGCAGCAATCTGAGCACTTCGGACAAGCCCAACTTCATGTGCAACCAAAAGGTGGAGCGAACCAACAGTGCATCTCCCTGGACGTACTCACCCGTGAAGTACTGGCCCAATAATCCGGCAGATAAAGTGAGCTTTTATGCTTACGGACCTTACGCCCCAAAAGGGCTGAATGTGTCCGGCACCACACAAAGCGGTCCTCCCACCATGGAGTACACAATACAAGGTGCGGAAGCCGACCAGGCAGATTTGGTCATTGCCGGCGCGCTGCCGAACCAGACGTATGCGAGCAACAACGGAAAGGTGAGCTTTAAGATGTTCCATGCCCTGACGCGGGTGGATATTAATGTGACAAACGTGGATAAGGCGACGGGGATGACAATTACAGTTTTTACAATGGGCAGTTTATTGGATGGAAAAAGACCCCTTCCTTATGATAACGAGGAGTGGAACCTTTTGACAGGTGGTAGTGGGATTCTCACTAAGGTAACCTGTATTCCCACACGCCTCCCATACAGTCCTGCCACAGACGGAACGAAAACAAACCTCGCCACTTTCTTTGTCATGCCCATCCGTAAAGGATTAGCTTACAAGCCTTCCTTTAAGATTGCTTACACGACCCCCGGCAATGTACCCTCCGGCGAGGCTCCGGTGCAAACAATAGAATGGAACGATAAAATTCCTTCGCCCGAAACATGGACTATGGGGGCGCATATCAGCTATAATTTCAAGCTTGAGAAGAAAAAACTCACCATCACCACTTCTACCCATCCCACATGGGATGATGCCGGGACGGGCACCGTCACCGGAAGTGTAGTCATCACCTACGCTGTCAATCCTTCCGACCCCAATTGGGGGACGGGCGGCTCGGGCTCGGTGAACGGCAAGCCCGTGGTAACCCACAGCACCGTGCGGAACGACGTGCAATGGGAGGACGGGGGAACGGAAATCGTGGAAAAGAGTTGATTCCAAGTCGTAAATCCTACTAAAACAAGATAACAATGAGATACATCAAGCACTTATTCGTCCGTTCTTTCTACCAGTGCGCAGCCCCCGCCCGCCTTGCCTTGCTCTGCGCCGGTTTCGCAGCACTGGGCGGTTGTACCAACGAAACCGACAGTGCCGGCGGATCATCCACGGCAGACAGTCACATTCCCCTTGCCTTGGAGATAACGGCAAGCGGCTTCACCGGACAGCCGGACGCCTCGCCTGACACCCGCGCTTCGGAACAGGATAATTATGACACTTGGTTTGAGGAAACCGACGCCATCGGCCTCTTTGCCGTAAGGGGCATCGGTACGCCGGCCGCCGCCATCGTGGATGGCATCAACAATTCCAAGCTGACATACGCCCCCGCCGCCGACGCTTCGCATAAGCCAACGTGGCAACCGGCAGATGCCGCCACCACCTTATATTATTATGCGGACGTGACCTATATCGCCTACTACCCCTACAAAGATGGCATCGCAATAGACCCCACACAAAGCGCGGCCACTATCCTTGCCTCCTTTTCCGGGAAGACGGAACTGCAACCCGCTGCCGACCAGTCCACCCCCGAAGCATACGCCGCCAGCGACCTGATGACCGCCGACGGCACGGCCACCGATACCGCCGACCCCAGCCGGAAGTTGCTGTCGCTTACCTTTACCCACAGCTACTCGCTGCTGGTGTTGAAAGCTATTGACCTGTCGCCGAAAGACTTCGTGGCTCCCGACGGGGCTTTTGTTTATCCTCCGAAAGTAACTGCACCTTCCTCTGATGTAGATGCAACCGATGCGGTGCTCAACGGTATAAAAATGCGCAAAATGGGTGATGGAAAATTCTATGCTATCGTCAAACCGGCTTCGGGTGACATTCCGATAAAAGGAAGTTATACAACGAATAGTGCGCTTATCGTTTATGACGGTTCGTTAGTTGCTCCGGGATTGGAGGCAGGCAAGAAGCACGAATGGACGGTGACAGCGACGTTGCCTTATGATAGCAACCCTGTGGAACGAGCCCTAAAACCCGGTGATTTTGTTTTCCACAACGGAAGCGATATAGAAATCTATCCCGGTGACGGGGCTGTTGACACAAACGGAAGAATACCGAATTATACCAATGCCATAGGGATTGTAGCAACATGCAACCCGCAGAGAATGTCGGCAACTGATAGGAGTAAGGGATGGACACATGCTTACGTAATGGGATTGGAAAATATCAGTGGAAGTTTGCAGTGGAGTAATGTTTCCGTTGATGAAAGTGTTATTGCCAATACTTCTCCATTGATTGAAGGCGCGGAGAATAATATGGATGGCTATACAGAAACGGAAGCTATGCTAACGGAACGTGCAAGTAAAGGTGATTTGGGCAACTATCCGGCTTTCAATACGGTAAACACTTACCGGAACAATAATGCTGTTCCTGCTGCTTTGACGGGAAAGCGCAGCCCATGGTTTATGCCCAGTGTAGGACAATGGTTTGATGTGATGGTGAACTTGTGTGGCAGGTCGCCAAAAACGTTTCGTAATAATACCAATTATAATTGGAGAGATGAGACTTACGGAACTGAAATGTGGGAAACGATCAACAAACAGTTAAGTAAGATCAACAAACCATTGACTTACATTGCATGGAACTCTGCTCATTACTTGTGCAGTTCGGAACAAGATGCCGGCAAATCTTGGATAGCCGGATTTGAAGAATATAATATCCATGTTGTTGTGAACGGTGCAAACAAGAATTTGGCGGAATGGCAGAGAACGGTCCGTTGTTTTTTCGCTTTCTGATTATCAATTTACAAAAATAAAGTTAGATAATAATGAGAAATATAATCAAACATCCTTTTATCAACCTCATCTTCTTCGTGGCACTGTTTGCCTTTTCAGGCTGTACGAATGAAATGGAACCAGATATCGCCGGAAACAGCAATCTTCCCGCCGACGGCACGCCCCTCACCGTCCGCGCCACGGCAAGCGGCTTCCAAGCCCCGGCACAGCCCGGAAGCAGCCCCGCCACCCGCACCCCGGTGATGGAGGCCACGAGCACCAAGTTCCAGACGGGCGACGCCATCGGGCTCTTCTGCGTGCGCAAAAACGCATCTGGCACTGAATACATATCAACGGACATCTACAACCTCAAGATGACCTACACCGCAGCAGCGGACGGAACCGGCACCTGGGAAGCTCCTACAGCGGTCTCCGCCCCACTGCTCTATACCGATGCGGTGGCCTACTTTGCCTACTATCCTTATACGGACGCACTGACCACTGCCTCCGTGAACAACGAGCAGGACATCCGCAACTGGCTCAAGACCAATAAACCCTTGGCAACCGATATGCTTACGAAGGAGGTATTCACAGCCAACGACCTGATGACCGCCACCGCCCTGCCTTCGCTGGCCGATGCCGACCGCGGAGCACTGGTGCTGAACTTCAAGCACGAATATGCATTATTAGTGATAAAGCCCATGTTAATGAGCCCATGTATTCCTCCCACAGGGGTAACGGCTTACGGCTATCATGCCGAAGCCCGGAAATGGGGAATAGACAGGAATGTAGTACAAGGTGGCGGAGATGACTTCAAGATGAAGATAAACAACAGGAAAGCCAGCGAAATGAGCGACGGAACCTACCGCATACTGACGCAAGCCACAAACACCGGTTCTTCCATTGGATGCGAGTACACTACGTATGATGATGACTTAGGGCTGTGTCCGGTCACCGCCACCGGTTCCGCCATTTCCGGCGGCTTTCAGGCCAATACGTGCTACACATTGGAAGTGCACTGCACAAGTCGTACAGGAAGTACTGCTGTAGAACGCGCGCTACAACCGGGTGACTTTGTATATCAGCATAACGGCAAAATCGAGATTTATCCTGTCGACGGAGCGGTGGATGCCGGTGGAAAAATACCGGACTATGCCAACGCCGTAGGGATAGTGATGACGTGCGATCCCACAAGGATGACGGATGCGGGATGCAACGCAAAGGGTTGGAATCATGCGTACGTAATGGGATTGGCTAACATTTCCTCCGGGCAGAAGACCTTGTGGATGAAAAACGGTCACTCATTATCGACTCCTTACCCTTACCCACCGGTTGCGGATATGAATACAGCGGAAACTTACATGAACGGATATGCTGAAACAGAAACGATGTTGGGAAAAACGCCTCTCAGTGACTACCCTATATTTGCGGCATTACAACAATACCGGAATGATAACGCCGTGCCTGCCGGCATAAATCGCAGCCCGTGGTTCATCCCGAGTATAGGTCAATGGTTTGATGTAATGATAACCCTTTGCGGGAAATCACCGTATGATTTTGTTTCAGTTGGAGAATGGGGTATCTGGCAGTCGGACAACAGCCAAAGAATTGAAATGCTGGGTAAAGCAAATAATTACTTGGCTAAAATTGGCACCACATTTCTTATGCCATCTTCTCCTGAAGAACATGAGATCGGTTTTTGGCTAACTTCCCATTTCGCTAATCAAGGTATATGGGCGTTCTATGGTACCGATAGAAGCGGTGTGTTTGCGATAGAATCTACGTATGGAAATTTAGAAAACTATGACGTGCCTGTTGCCGTCGCCCGTCCCTTCTTCGCCTTTTAACCGGAGACCGGGAGCGTAGTACATCAAAATATCCTTTGCAACTTTCGTTCGCTTATGCAGACCTGTTGCTTGAAATATCGCTCTTTGACATGCTGGAAACGGAAATTATGATTATCTTTGCAAGCATAGCAAAGTAAAAATTATAGAGTTATGAAATCAACTGCTGAAATATTAGAACTTCTCCGCATATATAAAACACAGTTTGCGAGTAAATACGGTTTCAAGCGTCTCGGTGTATTCGGTTCCGTAGCGCGAGGAGAGCAAACGGAGCAAAGCGACGTTGATGTTTGTTATGAAGGCGAGCCGCCATCACTTCTCACCTAGGAACATATACAGAGCGAGCTTGAAGAGCTACTGGGTTCCCCGGTAGATTTAATAAGAATACGTGAGCGAATGAACGCGCGCTTGAAACAAAGAATCTTAAAAGAAAGTATTTATGTATGATAAAGAATTGGCGCTCAACAGTTGATGATTACCCAACGGGCAGCTGTAGCTGCTACCCCGGATGATTTTTTATTATCGCCGGATGGTATGTTGCGTTTGGATGCTATTTGTATAAACCTAATCGCATTGGACGAAGCTGTGAAAGGTTTGGATAAAATAACAAGAGGTGAATTGCTCCCCGGATATCCTGAGATATATTGGAGTGGAGTAATGAAAATGCGTAATAAGATAGCTCATCATTATTTTGAAATGGATGCTGAAGTTGTATTCAAGACCTTAAAAGAAGACATTCCGATGATGCCCCCATTGTGCACCGCATGATAAAAGAAGTTAGTAGCAGTTTATAAACTTTGTAGTAGAATAATTTCCGTCCCGCCCGCCTCTCCCTCGTGAGAAGCGAGCGGGACGTTCCGTTTCCAACAGGTTGAAGGTCCGTCGTACCAGATAGGTGCTATCCTCGTGTGACGGGAAAAATAAACATGATTAGGAATATGATAAAAAAGACAAGATAGTTATGACGTTTAAAAACAAACATTCCTTCATCAGTGGCTTCCTTGGCGCCGCCCTCCTCATCGCGAGCAGTTGCGCTTTGGGAGGCTGCACGGAAATAGCAGATGAGCCGCAGGGCATCGACGATGCAGGCAACGGCACGCCCCTCACCATCCGCGCCACTGCAAGCGGCTTCGTTTCCTGCGTGCAGGAAGACACCCCCGCCACACGCACACCCACTGAGAACGGCTACACCACGGAGTTCAACGACGGCGACGCCATCGGCATCTTCGCCCTTAAAGAGTATGCAACGCCCGATGTAACTCCCGTTGACGGGGTGTACAACCTCAAGCTGGTCTACACCAAAGCCGCGGACGGCTCGGGAAGCTGGGCGCCCGCCTCTGGCGACACGCACGTGCTGTACAGTTACGACGACCTGGTTTACGTAGCCTACTATCCTTACCGGGAAGGAATCACTATCAAACAAGACATCGAGACGGAAATTTTCAAAGACCTGGCAGCCAACGCCAAGCTGCAACCCGCCGCCGATCAGTCCACCCCCGCCGCCTATACCGGCAGCGACCTAATGGCAGCCTTTGCCCGGCCTGCGACCGACCCTACGGATGCCAACAAGAAGGTGCTGACGCTAGCGTTCGAACATCTGCATGCGTTGCTGGTGCTGAAAACAAATAAGTTGTTCAATTGCACGCCCCCTGCCGGGGCAGGCTTTGAATATAGCGATCCAATGCTGGGGGCAGACGCTACAGCCAAAGACGCTGTCATAAATGGCATCAAAGCATTACCTATGGGTGACGGTACGTTCCGTGCCATTGTGAAAACTGCTTCGGCAGATATTGTACCTACCGGAAATTACAAGACTACAGGAGATAAAACAGTTCTCTATACAGGTGCTTCACTGGCAGCAGCTACGTTCACTGCCGGTAAATACTACACCCAACAGGTGAATATGCTGGAATCTCCCGATGAAAGTGTTATTCGCCCGCTTCAAGAGGGTGACTTCTTCTGTAGCAATGGCAAGATTTCACCTTATGAGGCAAACTCTTTCAGCAGTCCCGTTATCGGAGTTGTTTTTTATGTAGGACGGCATCCGGAAGATAACGGTGTATATGTCGATAAAAATGGAAACCCGATGGAAGTACACGGATATGTGATTAATCGGTCAGAAGGGACAGACCAATGGCACAATGGCGGTGGTACTGACTTTGGCACTTATAAAAGCACCACCGACTTTAATGGTTATTTCAATACAGATAAATTACAAGCAATCTCTGCCGGTTATAATGATATGATGACTTATGTAAGAAAGCAGACCAATTCACCCCAAACTACGAGCGGATGGTTTCTGCCTTCAATAGGACAACTGATTTATATAAAGAAGAAGTATGCAGAGGTAATATCTAAAAGTTTTGATAAGTGTGGCGGCGCCATGGGACGCGGATGGCAGCACCACTACTGGAGCAGTACGGAAGCGACTGCGGCAAATTCATATAACATTAATTGGGACTCAGGAACATACAGTCAAAAAAACAAAAGCTCAGGATCTATGGTACGTACCGCCTTAGCATTTTAATCCATCTATAAAAATTATTTTATAATAAAATAAGAGAACACTATGCCGTTAAAAAACAAAACATTCTTGTCTAATATTTGTCTCTATACCTTCCTTATCCTTGGAGGTGGTTGTACGGACGAGGCAGGTATGGAGAACATCGGAAATACAGATCGCCGCATCCCTCTTACCATCAGTGCAACGGTGAGTCGTTACACCGCCATTGATAAAAAAAATACCTCCGTCACCCGCACGCCAATCGAGAACGATTATACCACAGAATTTTCCGATGGTGATGCCATCGGCATCTTCGCCCTCAGGAATTTTGAAACGCCCAATGTAGCCACTATCGATGGTGTGTACAACCTCAAACTGGTTTATACAAAAGCAGCGGACGGAACGGGCAGTTGGGCACCTGCCACCGGTGATACACACGCATTGTACAGCTACGACGATAATCTCGCCTATGTGGCATACTATCCTTATCGGAACGGTATTACAATCAAACAAGACAATAAAGCGGAAATCCTCAAAGACCTGGCAAACAACGCTAAGCTGCAACCGGCCGCTGACCAGTCCACCTCCGCCGCCTATACCGGCAGCGACCTGATGGCAGCCGTTGCCAGCCCCACGGTAGACCCGGCAAATGCGAATAAGAAGATGCTTACGCTGAAGTTTGAACATCTGCATGCGTTGTTGGTACTCAAACCGATGGGATTAGTTAATTGCGTTCCCCCGGCAGGAGCAAGCTTTGAGTATGCCGGTGGGGTACTGAGGCTGGACGTTACTGCCAAAGACGCTACTATAAACGGCATCAAAGCCCTGCGTATGGACGACGGAACGTTTCGTGCCATCGTACCTTCCCCGGCAGGCGACTTTGTGCCTGCCGGGAGTTATCTAACGAAAGGTGACAAAACGATTCTATATACGGGGACCTCACTAACAGCCGGAAAGCTCGCTGCCGGGAAATACTACACTCAGCAGGTGGAAACAGCGGTCTATACCGACGGAAGCATAACCCGGGCGCTACAGGTGGGCGACTATTTTTGTAGCGATGGTAAGATTATTCCGGGCGAAACATCCATTATCAAAAGAACTTACATCGGGCTTGTCTTCAAGGTGGGGCGATTTACAGCGGATGATAGTGAATATGTCAATGGTAACGGAGAGCCGATGACTAACATTAATGGATATACAGTGGCACTGAAAGATGCAAATAATGGAGCAGCCATCAAGTGGGGGAACAAGAAGTTCGCTTTGGATTCCAATCGTAACGGAAGTAGTCCGTACGGATATTTTAATGGCTTTAAGATAACACAATTACTCAAAGCCGATGGTATAGGTAATTATCCGGCTGCTAATGCATGTATCAGCTACTCGCCTGCCGCAGATGCTAAAACCAGCGGATGGTTTTTCCCAGCCGGAGGACAGATGCTGGAGTTGAGAAATACAAGAGGAGAGTTAATCAAAAAAACTGTTTTCACTAATTATAATTCGGGCAGATATTGGCAATCCGTCCAAAATGGAAGTGGAGATTCGTGGAGTGTAGGTTTGACAAATGGTAACACTACTCAGTCCTATATATCGACGGCTTACTACGTACGTCCTATTGCTGCTTTTTAATATAGAATAAGATAACACTATGCCATTGAAAAATAAAACACTCTTATCTAATATGAATATAATGTAGAAACGGCTTATAACGTATCAATAAGGAAAACAGGCGTAACTGATTATATGGGTTCTAAACAATCTGCAGAAGGTAAGATATTTATTTCAACTACCTTACCTTCATTAGAGTTAGAACGCACCTTTATTAATTACAGTTTCTTCAGGTATAATTCCTATTTCATAAGGGAGCAGCCATTATATTATTCGCTTGTTTCTATCTTTTTGATGATTCGTGCCGGATTGCCGGCTACGATTGTCATCGCCGGAACATCTTTAGTTACCACGCTACCGGCTCCCACTATCGCTCCATAGCCAATCCTTACACCTGGAAGTATAGTCGAATTTATGCCAATCCAAACCTTATCTTCAATCACAATCGGACGTCCGTATGTGGCACTGCGGTTATCCGGATCCGGATCATGATTGATAGTTATCAAGTTGACTTTCGGCCCGATAAACACATCATTACCAATCGTAATACCACCTCGTCCGAAAAACGTACAGCATTGCTGGATGAAACATCGCTTACCAATATTGACAGGTTTACCATAATCAATGTAGAGTGGCGGCAGGACGGTGGTGGTTGCATCCAGTTCTTTGTCAAGAATACGTTCCATATATTCATGCACCTCTTCAGGCGTACGATACCCCGTGTTCATCTCGGTTGCAGTCTTTATGGTAGCGAAAATATCCGCAATCAGTTCATCATAACCCGGTTCATCAGGTGAGACCATCTCACCGCTCAAGTCTTTTGCAAAAATATCGTTCATCATTTAATTGTTTTAATTGTATATAGCTATTACTACTGTTTACTCATAATTTATTATTTCAGGTTCTTTCTGAAGAAGTCCTCCAATTTGTCGAAAGGAATCGTACGGTCGTAGAGATCAGTATGGTTCGCTCCAGGGATAATCATCAGTTCTTTATTATCACCTGTCAACTTTTGAAATAACGCGAATGGGCATTTTCACCATGAATAAGAAGTACGGGGCGGGAAATCTCATGAATATAAGCTAATAGCGGCATATTGATAAAAGACAGCGTCATCGTAGGACTCCATGCACCATTGGAATTGATAGAGCGAACATGGAAACCACGGTTAGTCTTGTAATAATCGAAATAATCCTTGACGAATTGTGGCTCTTCACCGGTGATGCTGTCAGGCAACCCAGGGACACCGGGAGTGATTGTACCACTCTGCGCGTCACGGGTACGGATAACATTCATCATCTCCCTTTTTTTGTTGCGGTCGTCGGCACTATCCTCTGCGTCAAAATAACCATTGGCATTCACACGGCTCATATCGTACATCGTCGAAGCCACTGTAGCCTTGATACGTGTATCCATAGCAGCAGCATTTAGTCCCATCCCACCGAAACCACAGATACCAATAATCCCGATGCGCTCTGCATCCACATCAGACAATGCTGTGAGAAAATCGACTGCTGCGCTGAAATCTTCGGTATTGATGTCCGGTGAAGCTACATTACGAGGTTCACCGCCACTCTCACCGGTATATGAGGGGTCAAATGCAAGAGTAAGGAACCCACGTTCCGCCATTGTCTGTGCATAAAGACCGGATGTCTGTTCCTTTACAGCTCCGAAAGGACCGCTCACAGCTATGGCAGCGAGTTTGCCTTCAACATTCTTTGGTTCGTAGAGGTCGGCAGCAAGTGTGATGCCGTAACGGTTCTTAAACGTCACCTTACGGTGGTTTACCTTGTCGCTTTGCGGGAACTTCTTGTCCCATTCTTGAGTAAGATTCAATGTTTCCATATTATCACTTGTTTCTTGATTTGTTTTACTATTTGTGCAGCCTGCGCCCGCAAGCATGACGGTTCCTAACAAGACTGCGATTGCCACGGATGTAAGATTCGTTGTTTTCATTCTGCTATTACTTAAATGGTTGTTGAATTATTCTTTCTTATTTTACAGCGCAAAGGTAAAGCAAAAGCCACACAGCGGCATTGCTGTGAGGCTCAAATAGTATTGCTCAAAAGCTCAATATAAAACTATCCCGATTTACACAAATAAGAATTCTATGCAAATATGGCGGTCGGTGATATACCATATTGTTTCTTGAATGCGGTTGAAAAATGGGAAGGATTCTTAAACCCTACTTCTGCGTAGACGTCCACAACCTTTTTACCGCCTTCCTTCATCTTGTTGTAAGCCACCTCAAGACGCTTGCGAATAAGCCACTTTTCAGGTGTCAGGTCACTTATCTTCTTGAAGTCCCGCTTGAACGTGGCAAGGCTGCGCCCGGTATAATGAGCCATTTCCTCCATTGTGAACTCATACATGTAGTTCTCGCTCATAAATTCCAGGATATCTATTTTCCACGGCTCGTTGAAATCGAAAAGCGTCGGGGCAAACCGTTCATCTATATCCAACAAAGCGAGCAGACCTTCCTGTATCTTCAGATTCATAAAATCATCTTTCGGTTTTACTTCAGGATTGAAATAAGGTGTCATTGAAGCGAAAAGGCTTGCGAGTTCCACCGTTTGGGGCAGTTTTATCACACCCGAATCAAGTTTTGGAGTATTGACGGGTACTCTCCGCTGTCCCAATTTGCTATACATCTCACGTAAAAAACGACGTGTAAACATCAGGAAAATACCACAATACCGCTCACCGTTGTACGTTCTCTTATACATTGTTATATGATGATCGCGGGGGATAAAGACACATTCGCCTTTTCTGACATGAATTTGTTCTTTTCCATTATCGAGAATCATCTCACCTGAATACACATAGTTGATAGCATATTCACGAGAACGGTGTATACAACCGCCAAGGTCATCATAATAGAAGCTGTAAAATACATTGTTATAATTGAATATAAGCTTCATTGGTTCTACTTGTTCCGCATCGCCCTTAGTCATAACATTGAGTGTTTTTTTAATTTCCAATCGCAAATGTAACAAAAGAATTCTGTTTCTTAACGGCTCATTATCCTTTTATTTGTGTGAGGGTATTTGAACTATCTAACCGAATTGAATCTTTTGTGGGATGTACAGGAGTTTTCGCTGAAAAATATTCCTTAAGTAACAATCAGGGAAAGCTATAAATAAAAGCATAGGATAACCAAGCATCAGTGTACATAATGTGACAAAAAACGCAAAATTCAAATGAGTTCTCTTTCCCCTGACTATATATTCATAGAATATGCAATAAACTCAAAACGTTGCAAATTTCCGTCCTCATTTGCCCTGTTTACATAAATAAAAACTATCTTTGCGTTTCAGAATCCCGAAAGACGAAAAGAAATGGAGCAAATAGACAACCTAAAAGAGCTTATCAATCAGGGGGATGTGGACACAGCGATTAAGCAATTGGACCAGCTTCTCCAGGACAGTTCTGTCGAAAAAGAGAAAGATACTCTTTACTATTTACGGGGAAATGCCTACCGAAAGAAAGGAGATTGGAAGCAGGCACTGGACAACTACCAGTATGCCATCGAGATCAATCCGGACAGTCCTGCCGTTCAGGCCAGGAAGATGGCAATAGATATCCTCAACTTCTACCACAAGGATATGTTCAATCAATAAAAGAGATGTATAATCAATAACCGTACTCAAAGATAACGTAATAAAATAAAGATTATGGCAAAAATCAAAGGAGCAATCGTAGTCGACACGGAGCGTTGCAAAGGATGCAACCTGTGTGTAGTGGCGTGTCCGCTCGATGTAATCGCCCTCAATAAAGAGGTAAACATGAAAGGCTATAACTATGCCTGGCAAGTGAAGGAAGATACCTGTAACGGATGCAGCTCGTGTGCAACGGTTTGTCCGGACGGATGTATTTCAGTGTATAAAGTAAAAGTAGAATAAAAGAAAAGAATATGGCAGAAGAAGTTGTATTAATGAAAGGAAACGAAGCCATCGCCCACGCAGCTATCCGTTGCGGTGCCGACGGTTACTTCGGTTATCCTATTACTCCCCAATCGGAAGTGTTGGAAACGCTTGCCGAACTGAAACCGTGGGAAACAACCGGCATGGTAGTACTCCAGGCGGAAAGTGAAGTGGCAGCTATCAATATGGTATATGGAGGTGCAGGTAGCGGAAAGAAGGTTATGACCTCATCTTCAAGTCCGGGTGTGAGCTTGAAACAAGAAGGAATCTCTTATTTGGCCGGTGCCGAACTTCCTTGTCTGATTGTGAATGTAATGCGTGGCGGTCCCGGATTGGGAACTATCCAACCCAGCCAGGCTGACTACTTCCAGACAGTGAAAGGTGGTGGTCATGGAGACTACAAACTGATTGCCCTCGCTCCGGCATCCGTACAGGAAATGGCGGATTTCGTAGCATTAGGATTCGAACTGGCCTTCAAATACCGTAATCCGGCTATTATCCTTGCCGACGGTGTGATCGGTCAGATGATGGAAAAGGTTGTTCTTCCTGCACAAAAGCCACGCCGCACGGAAGCAGAAGTAATTGAACAATGTCCATGGGCTGCTACCGGAAAAGCAAAAGACCGCAAACCGAATATTATCACTTCCCTCGAATTGAAACCGGAAGCCATGGAAATCAACAACCTCCGTTTTCAAGCTAAATATCGTGAAATTGAAGAAAATGAAGTACGCTTCGAAGAGATCAACTGCGAAGATGCAGAGTATTTGATTATCGCTTTCGGTTCAATGGCACGTATTGGCCAGAAAGCAATGGAACTAGCCCGTGAAAAAGGAATTAAAGTAGGTATCCTTCGCCCGATTACACTGTGGCCGTTCCCAACCAAAGCGATTGCTGCATACGCTGATAAAGTAAAAGGTATGCTCGTTACGGAACTAAATGCCGGACAGATGATTGAAGATGTCCGTCTCGCTGTTAACGGTAAAGTAAAGGTAGAACATTTCGGACGTCTAGGTGGCATCGTTCCCGATCCGGATGAAATTGTAACTGCCTTGAAAGAAAAAATAATCAAATAACGAAACAATGAATCCCGATAAAATAAGAAACGTACTGAACATCCTATTTATGATATTGGCTGTTGCAGCCATCATCACCTACTTTGTAGCAAAAGATGATTTCAAAATGTTTATCTACGTATGCGGCGCGGCAATCTTTGTCAAGCTGATGGAGTTTTTTATACGGTTCACCAACAGATAAGGAGATGAAGTTATGACTAAAGAAGAAATAATCAAACCCGAGAATCTGGTTTACAAAAAACCGACTCTGATGAACGATAACGCCATGCACTACTGCCCGGGTTGCAGTCACGGTGTGGTACACAAACTCATTGCCGAAGTCATTGAGGAAATGGGTATGGAAGATAAAACTGTGGGAATCTCTCCGGTGGGATGTGCAGTGTTTGCCTACAACTATCTTGATATTGACTGGCAGGAAGCAGCACACGGACGTGCTCCTGCTGTGGCGACTGCTGTGAAACGCCTGTGGCCGGACCGTCTTGTTTTCACTTATCAGGGCGACGGTGACTTGGCTTGCATCGGTACAGCCGAAACAATCCACGCTTTGAACCGTGGTGAAAATATCACGATTATCTTTATCAATAATGCGATCTACGGTATGACAGGCGGCCAGATGGCTCCGACTACACTGGTAGGCATGAAGAGCTCGACTTGTCCTTACGGACGTGACGTTGAACTTCACGGCTATCCATTGAAGATTACTGAAATCGCAGCCCAACTGGAAGGAACTGCTTATGTAACCCGTCAGTCCGTACAATCCGTACCGGCTATCCGTAAGGCTAAGAAGGCAATCCGCAAGGCTTTTGAGAACTCCATGAACGGTAAAGGTTCCAACCTGGTAGAAATCGTTTCCACTTGTAGTTCAGGCTGGAAGATGACTCCGGAGAAGGCGAACAAATGGATGGAAGAACACATGTTCCCATTCTATCCGCTGGGTGATTTAAAAGATAAAGAATAACGCTAAAAGTCAACAGAACAATGAAAGAAGAAATAATTATAGCAGGATTCGGTGGACAAGGCGTATTGTCTATGGGTAAGATTCTGGCATATTCCGGTTTGATGGAAGGCAAAGAAGTGACCTGGATGCCGGCATACGGTCCCGAACAACGAGGTGGAACAGCCAACGTTACAGTTATTGTAAGCGATGACAAAATATCCTCACCGATTCTTAGTAAATACGACGCTGCCATCATTCTGAATCAGCCTTCACTCGAAAAGTTTGAAAGCAAAGTGAAACCCGGCGGTATCCTGATTTATGACGGTTACGGAATTATCAACCCTCCTACCCGTAAGGATATTAAGGTATATCGTATCGACGCAATGGATGCAGCTAACGAGATGAACAATGCCAAAGCATTCAATATGATCGTACTTGGCGGATTATTGAAGCTTCGCCCCATCGTAACGTTGGAGAATGTTATCAAAGGACTTAAGAAAACCCTGCCGGAACGCCACCATCACTTGATTCCTATGAACGAGGAAGCTATCAAGAAAGGTATGGAGTTAATCCGTGAGGTTTAATTAACAGATAATGTACAATGGATAATTGATAATTATTAGCTACGTATAGTACGTATGCAACATAATTTTCAATTATCCATTATCATTAAATCAATTAAAGTAAGTATCTTTGCCTCCAATTATGAGACGAATCTTACTATTATATATAATCTTTTCCGTTATAGGTTTGACAACTGTCCATGCACAGTTCGATAATGGTCGCCAGAGAGTGGACGAGAACGGATACGACCAATACGGTAACCAGGTGGACCCTGCCATGATTCCGGACAGACTGGATAGTGCAAATGTAGAAGTACAGGGGTTACCTCCGAAATTATATATGTGGCGTATTAATAATCAGTTGGGCGACCGGACTATCATCCCGGCGGATACTGTTTATCACCACTTCCAGAATTCAAATCTTACCGAAGGACTTACCGGACATTATAATTATCTGGCCAATATGGGTTCTCCCCGTATGTCACGCATCTTCTTTGAACGTCGTGATCCGGAACCGACTATCTTTATGGAGCCTTTCTCCAGTTTCTTTATTCGTCCTACGGAGTTCAATTTCACCAATAGTAACGTACCTTATACCAATCTGACGTATCATAAAGCCGGTAATAAAATAAACGGAGAAGAACGCTTTAAGTCTTATTTCTCTGTCAATGTAAACAAGAAGCTGGCTTTCGGTTTTAACATAGATTACTTGTACGGACGAGGATATTATAATAACCAAAATACGGCTTATTTCAATGCGGCAATTTTCGGTAGTTATATCGGCGACCGATACCAGATGCAAGCTATCTACAGCAACAATTATCTCAAAACAAATGAAAACGGAGGTATTGAGGACGACCGATACATCACTGCTCCTGAAGAGATGGCACAAGGCCAAAGGGAATATGAATCAACCAATATCCCGACTGTACTAAGCGCCACAACCAACCGTAATCATGACTTTTATATATTCCTGACCCAACGTTACAATCTGGGATTCAGCCGCGACATACCGCAGGCCGAAAATGACACTACTCCAGCCAAACAAGAGTTTGTGCCGGTCACTAGTTTTATACATACCATTCAGGTAGAGCGTGCACGTCATAGCTTCAACTCTGATGATGACATGCGTGAAAAGAACTATTATCAAAACACCTATTTGGAACCGGATAATCCGATTGCCAGAGACAGTACTACTTATATGGGTATCAAGAATACCATAGGTATAGCTCTACTCGAAGGATTCAATAAATATGCCAAAGCCGGACTCACGGCATTTGCTTCCTATAAAATCAGCAAATATACTCTTATGAATATGGAGGGGAATCCATTGCCCGACAAATACAATGAAAATGAAATATTTGTTGGAGGCGAATTATCCAAACGTGAAGGAAATGTACTTCATTACCATGCCATTGGTGAAGTGGGACTCGCCGGAAAAGCAATCGGACAATTCAATGTGAAAGGAGATATCGACCTTAACTTTCCGTTATGGAAAGACACTGTGAGCCTTATAGCCCGTGGTGAAGTCAGCAATAAGCTTGCGCCTTTCTATATGCGTCATTATCATTCCAAACATTTCATGTGGGACAATGATATGGACAAAGAATTTCGTACCCGTATTGAAGGAGAATTAAGCATTGCACGTTGGAGAACACGCTTGAAAGCAGGAGTTGAAAACATAAAGAACTACACTTATTTCAACCAACAAGCAATGCCGGAACAGAAAAGCGGAAGTATACAGGTGTTGTCAGCAAGTCTTAATCAGGACTTCAAGCTGGGAATCTTCCATTTAGACAATGAAGTAACCTGGCAAAAGTCCAGCGACCAGACCGTATTACCTTTGCCTGATCTTTCGCTGTATCACAATTTCTATATGCAGTTCAAGCTGGCAAAGAAAGTGCTTAGTGTACAATTGGGTGCCGATGTGCGTTATTTCAGTAAATACAATGCACCCGCTTATATGCCGGCTATCCAAAACTTCTATTTGCAACCGGAAAATGACCAGGTAGAGATAGGAGGTTATCCGATCGTGAATGTATACGCAAACTTACATCTAAAGCGTACACGTTTCTATGTAATGATGTATCACGTGAATCAAGGTATGAGCAGCCCGAATTACTTCCTGGCTCCTCACTATCCTATCAACCCGCGTGTACTGAAATTCGGTCTTTCATGGAATTTCTATGATTAACAAAATCTATATGGCTTATGGTAACACGCCCCAAATTGAGACTGGCCAGATATTTAGTGCCCGTAATCATTGTATTGGCAATCATCTTTTCTATCCGCCAATGCGGTAATCAGGAAAAGCCGTCAGGACACCCACGTGATTATGCAGCCATTGCCAAAGAAGGTATATTGCGTGTAGCGACTGAATATAACTCGATCAGTTTCTACGTGGACGGCGATACCGTTTCCGGTTTCCATTACGAACTGATACAGGCTTTTGCCCATGACAAGGGATTAAAGACCGAAATAACACCCCTGATGAGTTTTGAAGAACGGCTGGAAGGATTAAGCGAGGGACGTTACGATGTAATTGCCTGCGGCATATTAGCTACCAGCGAACTGAAAGACTCTCTGCTCCTCACCTCTCCCATCACGCTCAACAAGCAAGTGCTCGTGCAACGGAAAGAAAACGGAGAAAACGACTCACTCTATATCCGTAGCCAGCTGGACTTGGCCGGGCGGACACTTCACGTAGTAAAAGGGTCTCCTTCTATTCTGCGTATTCAGAATCTAGGTAATGAAATCGGCGATACCATTTATATCAAAGAAATAGAGAAATACGGTTCCGAACAATTAATCTCAATGGTAGCTCATGGGGATATCGACTATGCCGTTTGTGACGAAAGCATCGCACGCGCGGCTGCCGATTCCATCCCACAGATAGATATAAATACAGCCATCAGCTTTACACAATTTTACTCATGGGCAGTCAGCAAACAATCACCCGCTTTACTCGATAGTTTGAATGCATGGCTGGATAAATTCCAAAAGGAGAAAGAATACCAGAAGATTTATAAAAAGTACTATGATAAAGAATAACCTTATCATAGTACAGATCAGAAGAAAACAATCAAAAACAGAATGTAAGATAGATATATTCATGTCTATTACGAGAAATAAACTCCCAAAGACTTGACTTTCGCTTTCGAATGTCGTATCTTTACAGAGTTAATGATAAAGTAGTTTCAATTAAACTACATGCAAAGGAGGGAATCGCGATTCTCTCCTTTCTTTTTATCCAGCCGGGAAAAACCTCTCCCCGCCCCGGCTTTTCCTTGCGCTTTGCCCGGTGGTTATGGTTCTTCAGCCGGAGGATCAGCAGTGTTCACCTTGCTTCTTACCGAAATGAAGTATATATCCGCCTCAAACAGACGTTCTGTTTGCCTGAAACAGAGCCTTTGTTCCGATAAAATAGAGCTTCTGTTGAAACAAAACACAATGTCTGTTTTCCAACTGTCCCCGCTAAGTTAATAATCAATAAAGTTGCTCTTGACAAAAAATAGCTTTATCTTTGGGGTTTGTTAGAACAGACACAATAGGTATATTATATTATGAGTGAAAAGATGATCAAATGGGGCTTCATTGGTTGCGGAGAAGTAACCAAGACGAAAAGCGGTCCCGCTTTCCAGAAAGTAGAACATTCGGAAGTCGTAGCCGTGATGAGTCGTGACGGCGCGAAAGCGAAAGCGTATGCCAAAGAGAGAGGAATCAAGAAATGGTATGACGATGCACAGGAGCTGATAGATGATCCGGAAGTAAACGCTGTCTATATAGCCACTCCTCCTTCTTCACACGCTACGTATGCCATTATGTCCATGAAAGCGGGTAAACCGGCCTATATTGAGAAGCCAATGGCGGTGACGTATGAAGAATGTACCCGAATCAACCGCATATCCAATGAAACGGGGGTTCCCTGTTTCGTAGCATACTACCGACGTTATCTTCCCTATTTCCAGAAAGTAAAGGAATTAGTAGAGAACGGAACGATCGGCAACGTTATCAATGTACAGATTCGTTTTGCCCAGCCGCCACGCGATCTGGATTACAATCGTGATAATCTTCCCTGGCGTGTGCAGGCTGATATTGCCGGAGGCGGCTACTTCTACGACCTTGCTCCGCATCAGATTGATTTGTTGCAGGATATGTTCGGTTGTATCCTCGAAGCAAGCGGTTACAAGAGTAATCGCGGCGGGCTTTATCCTGCAGAAGATACATTAAGCGCCTGTTTCCAATTTGACAACGGACTGGTGGGTAGTGGTTCCTGGTGCTTCGTAGCCCATGATTCTGCCCGCGAAGACCGCATAGAGATTATCGGCGACAAAGGAATGATTTGCTTCTCTGTCTTTACTTACGAACCTATCGGACTGCATACCGAGAAAGGACGGGAAGAAATCTGTATCGGCAACCCGGAACACGTGCAACAGCCTCTTATCCAAGCAGTAGTAGACCACTTATTGGGTAAGTCGGTTTGCTCTTGCGACGGCGAAAGTGCAACGTTGACTAACTGGGTAATGGACAAGATCTTAGGTAAGCTATAACCCTAAAAAAAGCAAAAAAAAGTTCCTTCTTTTTCCGGATTCTGCCGGTATTGTTAAAAAATTAATAGGGACATTCCATTGTATATTGTTAGTTTTTTCTATCTTTGTAGGAAGAAGCAAAGAAAAAATGAAACTAACAATATATTTTTTGTGCCATGACTAAAGAAGCTTTAATGAGAAAAGCGATCGAGCTTTCAAAAGAAAATGTTGAAAATGGTGGAGGTCCTTTCGGTGCTGTGATTGCCACGAAAGACGGAGAAATTGTTGCAACAGGAGTTAATCGTGTCACTGCATCTTGTGATCCTACGGCTCACGCCGAGGTAAGCGCCATACGTGCCGCAGCTGCCAAACTCGGAACATTTGATCTTAGCGGATACGAAATCTATACTTCCTGCGAACCTTGCCCCATGTGCCTGGGTGCTATTTATTGGGCACGCCTGGATAAGATGTACTATGGAAACAACAAGACTGATGCCAAAAACATCGGCTTCGACGACTCTTTTATCTATGACGAACTGCAACTGAAACCTGAAGACAGAAAGCTGCCTTCCGAAATCCTACTACATAATGAAGCCCTTACTGCCTTCAAAGCCTGGGTGGCCAAAGAAGACAGAGTAGAATATTAGAAAACCTCTCACTATTATTAACCTATTAATTACCCTCAAATGAAAAGAAAAAGCCTTTTATTTGTTATGGCATCAGTATGCCTGTTCAGTTGTCAACAGCAAGAAGAACTGCAAGATCCCAGTAAAGGAGTGATCGACTTTTCTACTTCTATTGACCAAAGTATCAACAATGCTCTTACTCGTAACAGCAGTAGTCTGACACTTCCGTTAAAAAGCAATTTCGCTGCCGGAGATGTTATCTCCATGTCCGTTGCCGAGCAAGATTATCATCCGTTTGCCATAGGCATGGATAGCCAAACCTGGAACGAAGCAGGCACCGATTCGGAAACGGTTACTTTCTATGCTCATTACCCTGAATTGACCAACGAAGCTGCTACTACCAGATCATTGAGCAGCCGCTATCGTGAAATCAAGGGTGGCTTAGAATATTTGTTCGGTACAGCCCAAGCCAACAAAGGTTCTAAGAATGTTGCTCTTACATTCAAGAGAATGACAACACCCGTCGTTCTGCTCGACGAGAACAACCAGCCTTACGAAGGTAGAGCAATCGTTAAACTGTTCTTGAAGAACAAAGGTGTACAGGACCTGTTCAGCGGTAAAATCGAAGCTGACCCCAATGCAAAACCGGAATACATTGATATCCGGAAAGTATCTGAAGGTATCTTGACTAACTTGATTCCACAGATCATCAAAGCCGGCGAGAAAATAGGAACGGTTATTCTGGAGGACGGTAAAGAAGAACCTATCATCGCAGAGGAGGACATTACCATAGAAGCCGGAACTCCTGTAGCGGTAAAAATGTACGCAAGACGCGGAATCATTGACGAACGAACTCCACTATTCAGATAAGACTGAAGAATAAAAAGTGATACTAATAAAAATCCCCGGAACCGCTGTAGACACTCAGCATTCCAGGGATTTTTTACACACAAAAGTTATTATTGAAATTGAAAACTGTCTTTTTTAGGTTAGAAACGCATACCTAAAGTAAGAACCACTTTATGGTTGTTGTTCGTCACTTTCGTTCCAGGTAAATCTAAACTATCAAAAGCATAGAATGTTTCTTTATAAGTATTATACATATATGCCATGTCTACATAGAAACTTTCACCACGATAGCCACAACCCAATGTATAATTATTAGTAGCACCCGGATTAGAAAATTCCGTATCAGTACGCATTGAATTTACAGGAAGATACTTAAAAGCATCTGATTTCAAAGGAGCAGTAATATGATTATATCCTAAACGGAATGCAAATTCCGGTGCTAACTTAAATTCAGCTCCAACACGAAGTGTATGAACTGCTTTCATCATTGCTTTAATGTCTTCTGTCTGACCTAATTCATATCCGTCCGGATCTTTCATTTTAGCTGAAGTACGGTCTGAATATTCATACTCAACTCCCAATGCTACAGAAGAACCGATGGTATATCCCATACTTGCATTAAACTTCCACGGAGTAATTAACTTATATTCATATTCTCCTTCAGTATCATTTCCACGGGCATCATAAGGTTTGGTAATGCCACGTGTAGTCTCATTCAAATCAAAATTAATATAAGCAGTATTCCGTTCCTTCAAACTAAAGAAAGTCGGAGTATGTACAGCAGCACCAATACGGAATGAGGATGACTCAAAAGGACGAAGAATAAAACCTAGTTTAAAATCAACTCCACTACCATCTACCCAAAAGTCATTTCCCAACGTATATCCTCCATGACCATTTCCGTCCTTATCAGTAAAGTCTTCATTATATTCACTAGTCCTGTCATAGTTTACACTATAAAGTCCTAATGTTGCTCCAACATAAAAACGATCATAAAAATTCAGCGCACCATTCAAATCAAAAGAATGGATACCTCCACTTTCTTTCGAACGATAAGACTGGCTCACAGCATCTCCTGCCTGAAAATAGGGTTCATATCCCTCAAAAGGAGGAACTGCATCTGGATTCTCTGGATCTACTTTCCCATAAACAGGATTCACTAAATGTGCATTATATCCCATAATACCCAACCAAGGCAATTCAGGATTCTGAAAAGCATCATCGCTCCTCAAAGCAGCTTCTGTGAACGGATCAAAGTCTCTGTATGAATCAAAGTTCACCATATTAGCCATCTGAACTGTTTGAGAAGTATTGAATACTCCACTCACCAGCATACTTCTATTGAAGGACTTCATTTTGCGATAATTGAAACCAAAGTTGGCAAATCTCAAAGCAGTTGTATTTCCTATTTTTGTAGAGAATACAAATCCGGCATTATCAAATGAGCCATGAAACTTATCAAGACTTGCCCCATTCGCTTTCACTCCTGTATTATCAAAGCCAAATGAAACCATAACATCATTGCTACGATAAATTCCGATACCGGCAGGATTAGTTCCTATAGTGGTTATATCTCCGCCTAAAGCTCCCATGGCACCGCCCATACCTACAAAGCGGGCAGTTCCATTTAAATCACTTCCCATCCATCGATTTGCATCATAGATAGTTGTTTGAGCATTTAGAAATCCTACACTTATCAAAAGAATACAAATCGCTAATATTCTATTACTTTTCATAATCAATCTCTTTTGAAATTATAAACTATCTTCTATAGCTACCACCAGAACTACGTGAAGAACCACCACCGCCGCTACTACGTGAAGAACTGCCACTGCTGCCAGAACTACGAGAATAACTACCGCTACTACCTGATGAATAGCTACTTCCACTACTTCTTGAATAACTACCTGAATTAGAAGAGCGGGATGATGATCTGTCAGGCGTATAACTTCTTGATGGAGAAGTGGAACTTCCACGTGAATAGCTACTACTGCTACGGCTACTATTTGTTCCGGAACTTCGTGTCGAACTATTACTTCTATTATAAGAGGAACCAGAATTGCGTGTACTAGTACCAGAAGTACGTGTACTGCTTGGACGTGTATACGTTTCTGTATTTCTACGAGAGTATGAACTTCCTGAACGAACAGAGCTATTGCTACCGCTACGAGTATAATCGCGAGTACCTACAACTCTACTATTTGTACCTGTACTACCTGAACGGCGAACACTTTGTCCAACAGAAGAATTAGCTGGTCTGGTAGTTGATGAACCGACACCTCTTCTGTAAGAAGTAGAATTATAATTTCTCGAACCAGAATAATAGGAACGATTATTACCATTAATCACACTACGTCCGGCATAATAAGGTCTTCCACCTCCGCCCCAGCCCCAGCTAGGACCACCGTGCCAGTGGTGATGATGTCCCCAATATCCGCCGCCATACCAGCCACCCCAGTAGCCGCCTCCCCAATAACCGGGGTAATATCCCCAAGAGTAATAAGGACGATTCCATCCCCAGCCATAGTTCCATCCCCAGCCGTAAGAGCCATAACGCCAATCCCACCAAAGCGGGTTACTGAACGTCGGGAATGCATAAGCATACATACCATCGGTATATACGTTCCAATCCCATGAGTTCGGACCGTAAACTACATCCCAGTACAACGGGCTGCTGATACTGATAGCAAAACGCGGATTGCGGAAACGGATGATACGTTCAGCGTATTCATAGTCGTCTGTTGTACCATTGAATTCGCCCGTCACCCATTCTCCGTCCAAATCCGGATTAGATTTTTCTTTTATATATAAGGTATCATTATCCATTACGAATTCATTTTCACGTGCATCGTAACGGCGGTTATATTCATCCACATCCCGTGTTCTTCCCTTACGGTCCTGAACAACCACTGTAGTACCCGGTGAAGTATAGATGTTAGTCGTCACCTGTTTCTTCGGTTCCTTCTTAACTGGAGTTTCTTTCTTCTCCTGTTTGTCTTTGGAAGGTACGAAGTAAAGGTCGTCATCAACGCTTTGTGCAAAGATACCTATCGGAAGGCACAAGGCAAATAGCAAGAAATAAACAATCTTTTTCATATCATCTCGGTTTATGTAATTACTTAAACTTATTCACGTTACAAAGATAAGGAAGAGATTTTTCGTCCGGGGGAGATTTTCCCCAAAGGATAATAGGGAAATCCCTATTTCTAACTATCTTTGTAGAAGATACAACGCTCACCGGCATAAAGTTCAGGCAAACTTGACTTTCTATACCCGGATTGCTGTATCTTTGCACATTATTCACCAGCATTAAAAACAACTATGAAGTATTTTGAGTTCACATTCCGCACCCAGCCTTGTACCGAAACCGTCAATGACGTACTGGCTGCCATATTGGGTGAAGTCGGATTTGAAAGTTTTGTTGAGTGTGAAGGCGGACTGACCGCATATATCCAACAGACATTGTGTGATGAAAACGCCATCAAGATTGCCATCAACGAGTTCCCCCTACCCGATACGGATATTACTTATACATATACCGAAGCGGAAGACAAGGACTGGAACGAGGAATGGGAAAAGAATTTCTTCCAACCCATCATTATCGGAAACCGATGTGTGATCCACAGCACTTTCCACCAAGATGTCCCCAAAGCGGAATATGACATCGTCATCAATCCTCAAATGGCCTTCGGAACAGGACACCACGAAACTACCAGCCTCATCATTGAAGAATTATTGGACAGCGAACTGAAAGATAAATCCCTGCTCGATATGGGCTGCGGAACTTCGATTCTTGCCATCCTCGCACGTATGCGGGGCGCACGTCCCTGTACGGCCATCGACATTGATGAATGGTGCGTACGAAACTCCATCGAAAACATCGAGTTGAACCACGTAGACGATATTGCCGTATCACAAGGAGATGCCTCGTCGCTTGTAGGAAAAGGACCTTTCGACGTTATCATCGCCAACATCAACCGGAATATATTACTGAATGATATGAAGCAATATGTTGCCTGTATGCATACGAATTCCGAACTCTATATGAGTGGATTTTATATAGACGACATTGCCGCCATCCGCGAAGAAGCGGAGAAGAACGGACTGACTTTCGTTCATTATAAAGAGAAGAATCGTTGGGCAGAAGTGAAATTTATTTATAAAGGATAAGAGCCAACAAATATCTTTAAAAGAGAAAGCTCCCTTATCATTAAAAGATATAAGAAAGCAAGCAAAAATCGCAGTCGATATACGCTATAAACAAGCGTAAGACTCCAGATTAATGCAGAAAAAAAATAGTGACGGTATACGCGTGGGATAGTGACGCTATCCATAGCATATACCGTCACTATTTGCATCGGATAGCGTCACTATCTTATAAAGAGAAATAAAGTCGTTACGCGAACTCTTTTTTGACCTGTTGGCACCATGCTTTGATTTTCTTTTCCGCCTGTTCGGACTGATTATCCAAATCGACAACCAACCCGCACCACTGCTCGCCACGTAAAGCCTTGGAACGTTCGAAAGTGTAACCTTCGGAAGAAGTAAAACCGACCAAGGTAGCCTCATCCCCTTCAAAGACTTCTGCCAGCAGACCAATTCCATCTGCAAAATTTTCCGGATAACGTATCTGATCTCCCAAACCGAAGATAGCAACCTTCTTACCTTTCAATTTCATTGTCCGGAGTTCCGGCAACAGTTCGTCCCAATAAGTAGGAAGTTCTCCGTCAAACCAGGTGGAAGCACCCACAATGAAGCAGTCATAAGCAGCAAAATCATTCTGCCAGGCCTGCTCGATAGGCACTACTTCTATCTTGTCTTCACCAAACTCTTTCTGTATTTTCTCTGCCACCCAACTCGTTCTTTCGGCTTTGGTAGCATAAAACAAACCTATCTTTTTCATAATTCTTCTCTTTTAATATTCCAATAATTTCCGTGCAGCTTCGTATATCTTAGCTTCGTCCGGCAAAATTTCTTTTTCCAGTATCGGATTGAAACCGACGGGAGTAAACGTAGAACCGACACGCTGCACCGGTCCGTCAAGATAACGGAACATTTCCTCACCAATCATTGCTGCAAGCTCCGCACCGAAACCGGAGAATACTTTATCTTCATGTACAACCAATGCTTTGCTGGTCTTCTTGACCGATTCAAAGATTGCCTCTTTATCCAGCGGAATCAGAGAACGAATATCGATCACTTCTACTTTCCAACCACCCTCTTTCTCCAATCGTTCGGCGGCATGTAGACAGAAATGGGTCGTATTTCCATAGGTGATAATACTCAAATCCGTACCCTCACGGCGGATACGTGCTTTTCCGAAAGGTACTTCAAAGTCTTCCGGCACCACAGTGGCGGCTTCTACCGAATTATACAATGCTTTCGGTTCGAGGAACAAAGTAAATCCCTTAGAGCGCATACTAGTACGTAACAATCCGGCTGCATCATCTGCAAAAGAAGGGCAGACAATTCGTGCTCCCGGCAATGTAGTCAAAGCTCCTTCTATATTTTGAGAGTGATACAACCCTCCACCGATATAACCTCCGGAAGCCAACCGCAGCGTTATATTCGGGGCAAACTTACCATTGCTGCGCCAATACTCATGCGTACATTCTACATATTGTTCTACGGCAGGCCAGAAGTAATCGGCAAACTCCGCTCCCTCTATCACGACATGGATTTTAGGATCAAAGCGGCTCATTCCGTTGGCGGTGCCTACAATATAATCTTCGGCAATCGGCGCACTGAACACACGGGCTTCGCCGAATTCCTGTTGCATACCTTTGGTGACATTAAACACACCGCCTTTCTCTCTGTTTGCTACGTCCTGTCCCCAGATAAACGTATCGGGATTGTAACGGAATTCGGCTTTCAATGTCTCGTTAATGGCATTTACCAGGAAGGTCTTTTCGCCCTCTGCTTCATGAGTACCTTCTTTGTACTTCTGGGGTTGATAAGGTTCGGGCATCACAAAATCGTAGATACTCTTAGGATCAGGATCGGGAGCAGCCAACGCTTTTCGGTTGGCAGCCGACAGTTCTTTCTTTGCGTCAGCTTCGATCTGTTGCAATTCTTCCTCCGTCAGGCGTTTGTAACGCAACAACATCCGGCGGAATTTCATTAGCGGATCGGCATCTTTTACGTATTCCAGTTCGTTCTCATCCCGGTACAGGGTATGTTTATCCGAGTTGGAATGGGAACCGATACGAACACAGTTGGCCTGCACAATCACCGGGTTACGGGTTTCCCTTGCATATTCGTGGGCTTCGGTCATGGCATTCATCGAGTCGAACACATCTTTTCCATTGCAATAGATGATTTTCAGATTCTTGAAGCCGGAGAAGTTCTCGGCAACTTTGCGGTTGGCTGTCTGTTCCGATTTAGGGACAGAGATTCCATATCCGTTGTCCTGAATCACAAAAATAACAGGAAGACGTTCAAGGCTGGCGCCATTGATAGCCTCATAGACAAAGCCTTCGGAAGTGGCAGATTCTCCGTGAGAAGTGATGGCGACTCCTTTATGTCCATAATATACCATTGCCCGTGCCACACCTGCCGCATGAAGGTCGTGTGTACCCGTTGCAGAAGAAATGTTTTCGATGTGCCATTCCGGTTTGGCGAAATGGTTCGACATGTGACGTCCGCCGCTGCCCGGGTCTGTCGCTTTCGAGATACCGTTCAGGATGATTTCTTCCGGAGTCATTCCGGCAGAAAGTACAGTCAGCATATCGCGGTAGTAAGGAAACAGGAAGTCTTCGCCCAAAGTGAATACCTGACCGATGGCAAGCTGAATACCATCATGCCCCGCGTAAGGAGCATGATAAGACCAACCCAAGGATTGTAGCAGGTATGACGGTGCTTTTTCATCCAAAGCACGCCCCAATGTCATCAGATGATACCACTTTTTCAGGGTTTCTACATCTGTCGTTTTTATATCATATTTCTTTTTCATAGTGAATGAAGTTCTTAATGAGTGAAACAATCAGTTATCAGCCTTGCCAGTTTTCGAGGTAGTCGGCTATAAAGTGGAGGAAGTTACCTCCCAACATTCCGTCTACTACCCGATGGTCGTAAGACAAAGACAGATACATTTTATGGCGGATGGCAATCGTATCGCCTTCCGGTGTTTCTATCACAGCAGGTTTCTTTTCAATATATCCTACTCCCAAAATAGCAACCTGCGGCTGATTAATTATCGGTGTACCGAATAGGCTCTTGAACGTTCCGAAATTGGTAATGGTAAATGTACCGCCATCAATATCTTCCGGCATTAATTTATTATCCCTTGCTTTCAGGGCTAAAGAGTCAATGGCAACTGCCAGGCCATTCAGATTCAAATGGTCGGCGTCATGCACCACAGGCACAATCAGATTTCCATCATTCAGAGAGACGGCAATACCTACATTGATATGTTTCTTAAAGAGGATATTATATCCGTCTACTGACACATTCACTTGAGGATAGGCTGCCAATGCTTTCGCTACGGTCTCGGTTATCACAGGCATATAAGTCAACTTCACTCCTTCGCGACGGAAGAAAGCATCTTTGTTCTTTTCGCGCCAACGCACCAGCTTAGTGACGTCTACTTCTACCACATTAGTTACATGAGGAGATACTTTCTTAGACATAACCATGTGATCGGCAATAATCCGGCGGACACGATCCATCTCTTTCACTTCAACTCCAGGCATGGCAACAGGAGCAGACGATTTGGATGAAGTAGCAGCCGACTGTGCAGCAGGGGCAGATGCAGCCGGAGACGTTTTCGGAGTTATCGGTTCGGGAGCAACAACCACCGACGGTTTGTTTGCAGCCGGAGCAGCAACAGCAGAGGTCGGCTTCGGTTCAGCCATATCGCCTCTTTTCTTCTTTTCAATATAGTCTTTTATATCTTTCTTACTCAATCGCCCTTCATAACCCGTACCTTGTATAGTATCCAACTCTTCTTTCGGAATCTTAGCCTCCCGCGCCAACTGAATCACAACAGGAGAATACCAACGTTCTTCCTCAACAGCAACGGGTTTGGATGTATCAACGGGGGTTGATGCAGTATTCACTGATTGACTCTTAGCAATGTCTGCTGCTGATTGTGATATTCCGGAAACATCAGCGGCAACCTGACTGGCATCAGCTCCTTCGTTTGTGGCACCTTCGCTTGCCGGCTCCGTACCGGATGATTCTTCGCCATCCAAATCAATAATAGCAACTACTATTCCTACAGCAACCGTGTCACCTTCCTTATATAAAATCTCTACCACTTTTCCCGCTACGGGAGAAGGGATTTCTGCACTTACTTTAGCAGTATTCACTTCAAAAAGCACATCGTCTTCCTGAATCATGTCACCCACCTTTACAGACCAAGAGACAATGGTCCCTTCGGTTATACTCTCGCCTAACTTAGGCATTTTTATTTCGAATTTTGACATAGACAGTAAATTTATTATTCAACCTTGATATATTACAACAACGGGCTGAAATAGAAAGTTTTAAGTTAAGTAAATTTTAACCGGATGCTGACAAAGCCAGCCCGGACATCAACGACTATATATCCACTCTTTCTGAATATATTTCCCTTCCCGGAGCTGATTAACAGCCTCTATTTCCTTCCCGGTAAAAGCACTGACAGATTGGGACTTACTGAAATACTGAAAAGCCTTCTCTTTAAAATCAGTTACAGTTCCCTCCGGTAAATAACTCCGAATATTGGTTACCTCACTCCGAACGGAAGGAACGGCATATACTGACGATAAAGTTTCATCATCAACCATCGGTTCCGGATTCAAAGCTTTATGCAATGCTGTCAGATCCGTATCATACAATAAAGTGCAATGATACAACACCCGATTCTTATGTACGCATTGCGCACTCCCTGATATTTTCAATCCATTCAGATAAATCCCCAGTCGTTCGCCTCCTTTTGCCATCAGGCCTATAGAGTTCAGGAAATCCAATGTCCGTTGCAAGTACGTAACAAATTCCGGCAATCGGGGAGCCGTTTCTATAAAAGTCAGATTGATATTGCCCAAATCATGGTACACCGCTCCCCCACCCGAAAAACGACGGGCAATATGTACTCGTTCCTGTTCCGCCCATTTCTTATCGACTTCCGACCGCAACCGCTGATGCTTACCTATTACCACAGAAGGAGTATCCTGCCAAAGCATGAAAATATTTTCATTTCCCTGCTTCAACAGATACTCTTCTGCTGCCAAGTGAAAGTAAATATCAGTAAACGGACTATAGATACATCGAATCATAGATCAAGCGGAATAAGAGTTAAAACATAATTTCGTGATAAATCTCTCCAACCGTAGGATGTGGAAACACAGTCTTCTGGAATTCCTCCACCGTGTACCCTCTCTGAATAGCAATACCTGCTATCACAATAAGTTCTGATGCCGGATTTCCCAACATGTGACAACCGATAATCTTCCCATCTTCATCCTGAATCAGCTTACAGAGTCCGTTTCCCTGTTCATTCTCCGCAACGAACCGTCCGGAATAAGCCATCGGTAATTTTGAAACACGGTAAGGAACTCCTGATTTTACCAGTTCTTCTTCCGTCTTTCCCACTCCCGCCACTTCAGGGTTGGTATAAACGACTCCCGGAACACAATCGTAATTCATCCGGTCTTCCACTCCTAAAATATGATTGATGGCGACTTCCGCTTCACGGATAGCAGTATGCGCCAATAAAGAGTAGCCTGTAATATCACCACACGCATATACACGAGGATGTGAAGTCAACAGATGTTCGTCTACTTTCACTCCATTCCGATGCAGTTCTATATTCAGCTTGTCCAGTCCTACCTTGGATAGATTTGCCTTACGTCCTACACTAAGCAAGATCTTCTCCGCTTCAATAGTAGACGTCTTGCCTTCTTTTTCTATCACAACTCCATGAGGATTTACTTCCACCACTTTCGTATTCAAATAGAAAGTGACTCCCCGTTTGGCATATTCGGCACGAAGCATACCACTGGTTTCCTTATCCATCGCTCCCAGAATCTCCGGCATCATTTCTACCACATGTACTTTCACGCCCATACTGTTGAAGAAAGAAGCAAACTCCATCCCGATCACCCCGCCACCAATAATGACCAGTGTCTTAGGGAGTTCCTTTATCTCCAAGGCCTCCTTGGAAGTCCAATAACTGATTTCTGACAGTCCCGGTATAGGAGGAATCACTGTATCAGAGCCGGTACATACCAGCAAATATTTCATGGAATAGGTTTCTCCGTCACAAGTGATTTGTATTTTCCCATCTTTTTCTCCTTCTATCAGAGCTTCCTTTTCTATAATAGTCACTCCGTAAGAACTCACAGTCATCTTCACACCGCCCGTCAACATTTTTACTGTTTTATCTTTACGGCTCATAATCTTGGATAAATCGAACGAAGGAGATTCGGCAGAAACGCCGTATTTGGAAGCACTCTTGATGCTATCCAGTATTTTAGCAGAATATAACAAAGTTTTAGTAGGAATACACCCCTCATTGAGACATACTCCACCCATTGCCTTTTTCTCAAAAAGAACGGCCTTTAATCCGTTGGCCCCTGCCCGTTCGGCAGCTGTGTACCCGGCCGGACCACCACCAATAATAGCTATATCAAAGTTCATAATCGTATTTTTTTAGTAATAATACGATTATAACAAATATGAGAAGAGATAAGTTGTAGGGAAAAGAAATACCCGTTACTTAATTGTCAGCTTTTTAAGTTCCTCTAACGAGCCATTGAACACATTCAAATCTACGTCTTCTTTAATGCCGGGGACACTTCCTACATCCGTATGTTGCCAAAAGTGCCATTTTCCCTGATACCGCACAGAGTCCACATAATAATGGGCAATCCAGTAAGGGTATGCATTGAAGATAGAGTCGTCCAGATAACGGGTTTTAAATTTATAAGAGGTATAAAGAATAGGCTTCACTCCATAATGAGATTCCACCCGGTCGAGCCAGCGTTTGATGCCTTGCTGTAATTCCTTTTTTCCTTCCGCCCGGTCACTTCTACATCAAGTACGGGAGGCAAATCACCGGAAACAAGTTTTACCGTGCGAATAAAGAAGTCCGCCTGTTTCAAAGCATCCGTGCTTGGAATATAAAAATGATAAGCGCCACGGATAAATCCATGATTACGGGCATTGGCAAAATTTGCCTCAAATGTGGTATCGTTATGATCTCCTCCTTCTGTTGCCTTCATAAAGACAAAATGCAAAGGAGTAGCCGTCTCTTTATTCTGCAACAGCTTCTTCCAGTCAATCTTTCCCTGATAGTGAGAAATGTCAATACCATGAATATCATATCCGTCAGGGATGCAGACACCATATTCCCTTAAGCCATGGCAAGGTTTCCATCGATAAGCATAAGGGCGGATAAAAAAATAATAGAAAGCGACGGAGAAACAACCGACAATTATCACTGCCAGAATATTACGAAGCCAGGTAGGCATCACAGTTCGATGCTTCACCTGTTCCTTTTTTGAGGTACGGGAAGTCTTGGAAGAAGAAGTCGTTCCCTTTCTTTTGGTAGTGGAAACAGTTCTTTTCTTCTGTACGGCAGACATCGGGTTGTTGCGTTGCGGCATTTACTTTAAACGATCAATGTTTTTAGAGATAGGCACGGATTACACGGAATACAGGGTTATAAGAAATAACTAAAAACCGTATTAATCCGCGTAATCCGTGCCTGAAAGAACCCTTCATTGCAGCTGTTGTATTAACAACTACTTTGAAGTGTATTTATTTAGCTTGTTCCAGTTGCAAAGTCTTAGTTGCCTGGTCGCAAACTTCTGTAGGACCGAAGTATTGGATCGGACCCGGATATACATAATCCGTTTCGATAGCCCAACGTTCGCGTTGTGAAGCAAATGCTTTGAAAGGAGCACCATCCAGTTTTACCAATGCTTTCTGGATAACCGGCTTCATTTCACCGTGACGACGTTCCATGTTCATCATCATAGTAATAGGCACACCACCAGCAATCCATTCAGCAGCAGGAGCTGTTGTGTTACGTACAGAAGACATATAACCAGTCTTACCGTTAGCAATCAACATAGAAGCTGTGTAACCCAAAGAGTAGCAATAGTCAGCGTCAAAGTTTGACGGAGCAGCACAACGTCCTTCATAACCGAAGAAGTGGTGTTGAGCAGCAAATTTACCAACATACTTGCCTTCTTCTTTCCATGCAGCCAACTTAGTAGCTACCATTTCAGACAACAGTTTTTCAGTTTCGATCAATGAAACCTGAACGTTTCCGTGCGGGTCACGATCCAAAGTCAACTGACGGGCAACACCTTCCGGCAGACTAGCATAAATAGCAGAGTTTTCCGGAGAAAGTTTGCGGATAATATAATCACGTTGGTGAGATTTCTTAATCTGACCGAATTCTTCAGCATTAGCAGCCAGGAAGTCATTCAATTCAGCAATCAGACGTTTCATGGCAGGAATGAACTCTACCAATCCTTCCGGAATCAAAACTGTACCGAAGTTGTGTCCTTGTGCTGCACGGTCTGCTACCACTTTAGCGATAGATGTTACTACATCGTCCAAAGACATATCTTTTGCTTCCACTTCTTCTGAAATGATACATACGTTAGGCTGTACTTGCAAAGCACATTCCAGTGCGATGTGAGAAGCCGAACGACCCATCAATTTGATGAAGTGCCAGTATTTACGTGCAGAGTTACAGTCACGTTGGATGTTACCGATTACTTCAGCATAAGTCTTACAAGCTGTATCGAAACCGAAAGAAGTTTCAATCATATCGTTCTTCAAGTCACCGTCAATTGTTTTCGGGCAACCGATTACCTGTACACCATACTTCTTAGCAGCATAGTACTCAGCCAATACACAAGCATTTGTGTTAGAGTCGTCACCACCAATGATAACCAGTGCCTTGATGCCAAGTTGTTTGATGATTTCAAGTCCTTTTTCAAACTGGCTTTCAGCTTCCAGCTTCGTACGTCCGGAACCGATGATATCGAAACCACCTGTATTACGGTATTCGTCGATGATATCAGCAGTCAGTTCCATATAGTTGTGATCTACCAGACCACCAGGACCCAGAATAAAACCATATAATTTGTTTTCCGGGTTCAATTTCTTGATACCATCGAACAAACCGGAGATTACATTGTGTCCGCCCGGAGCCTGACCACCGGAAAGAATTACACCTACATTCATAGCGGGAAGAGCAACAGCTTCACCAGCTTCGAATGTAATCAACGGCATTCCATACGTGTTCGGGAATAATGCTTTGATAGCTTCCTGATCGGCTACAGATTGAGTAGCAGCACCTGCTACAGCCTTAACAGCTCCTGATGCCAATGCTTTCGGAAGTTTGGGCTGGTAAGCAGCCCTTGCGATTTGCAATGCACTTTTAGTCATTTTCTTTAATTTTTTATTTAAAGGTGTTAGTAAGTTTCTTGTCAAACTTGAAAAGCGTTGCAAATTTCGCATTTTTTTCCGAATTATAAAAATTCTTCTTCTGTTGTTTTTAAGACAAAAGAAAGAAGAAAGAAAAATTAAGGCTATCTCCCGACGTAGGAGATAGCCTTTACGTTTTCTTCAGCGAGCTAATTTATAATATAATTCTAGGGATTCTGCTCCCAGCCTCCGCCAAGAGCCTTATAAAGTTGAACCACCGCAATCAACTCGTCACGAATGGCATTACTCAATCCGATTTGGGCATCAAAGTATCCACGTTGGGCATCCAACACATCCAGATAGTTGATGACTCCATTGATGTACTGTAATTGTGCCAGGTCCATGTAGCTCTTGGCTGAACGTTCCAGATTGGCACGAAGTTCGTACACTTCCTTAATCTTGTTGAAGTTGACAATCGCATTACGTGTTTCCTTGAAAGCTTCCAGTACGGATTTCTCATAACTATGTACTTCAGCCTCATAAGCAGCCTTTTTCGCTTTCAATGCCGCACGGTTCTTTCCCCAACCAAAGATAGGAGTTAATAAAGCTCCTTCCATCACTGCATAGGGAGATTTTAGAAGTTCCGACAAAGAAGTACTTTCACTACCGAAACCGCCTGTCAGGGCAAGACGTGGGAACATATTTGTATAGGCCACTCCTACTTTTGCATTGGCAGCAATCAATTTCTGCTCTGCCTGACGAATGTCGGGACGGCGTTCCAACAAAGTAGACGGCAACCCTACAGGAAGTGTTTCCGGAGAGTTAAACTCCTGAAGCAAACGGGAACGGGCTATCTTATTAGGATATTCACCCGCAAGATAAGCAATATCGTTCTCTTTCAGGGAGATTTTACGTTCCAAGTCAGGAACCAGAGTGGCCGTACGTGCCAACTCCACTTGTGCCTGTCGATAGGAAGTCTCGGAAGTCAATCCGCCGGCAAACCGGATACGTGCCAGGCGCACTCCTTCTTCACGGGCTTTCAATGTCTGTTTGACAATATCAAGTTCTGTATCCAAAGCTACCAGTTCATAGTAAGCCTGTGCCACTTCAGCCACAATCGTCATCTGCAATGCACGTTGTGCTTCAATAGATTGCAGATACTCGGCAATGCTGGCCGAACGCGCCCAACGCAGATTTCCCCAAAGATCGACTTCCCACGAAACGAGGAATTGTGCTTCAAAGGTATCCGATCTCTTGAAAGCATCTCCTCCATGATTCTCGAGTTCGCGTTCCCCTGTCACTTTTCCTTTAATATCCGGAAGCAATGCAGCCGTAGAAATTCGTTTCTGTGCAGCCATTTCTTTCACACGGGCAGCAGCAATCAGCATATCTTTATTATGATCCAGCGCACGCTCTATCAGACTTCTCAATGTAGCATCCGCATAAATATCCCTCCAGTCCTGGTCACCGAAGCTGACCGAATCCTGTGATCTTTCCAAGCTGTCGGGTAAATGAAGATCAGGACGGACATAGCTTTTCCCTACCTTGCAGGAAGTCAGTACTCCGGCAAGTAACAGGATAGCAATATATAGTTTCTTTCGTTTCATTATTTCTTATGTTTTAAGATTTTCGACTTTGTTTTATACACCATCACAAAGAAGAACGGCACAAGAATGATACCAAATACGATGGCAAATATCATTCCGAAAAATACACCTGTACCGATTGCCTGCCGGCTTGCCGAACCCGGACCACTTGCCAGTACCATCGGAAGCATACCGAGCACAAAGGCAAGAGAGGTCATCAGAATCGGACGGAAACGCAATTTGGCTGCGTATATGGCCGATTGCACCAAGTCTTCACCTTTATCTACCTGCACCTTTGCGAACTCTACAATCAAAATTGCATTCTTAGCGGCAAGTCCGACCAACATAACTAAGCCAATCTGGAAATAGACATCGTTTTCCAATCCGCAACCCCAGACTCCCAAATAGGCTCCCAAAGCTGCCACAGGTAAAGAAAGCAACACGGCAATAGGCACTGTCCAACTTTCATATTGTGCGGCAAGGAAAAGAAAAACGAACAAGAATACCAGTGCCATCACCATACCTGTCTGACCTCCCGCCTGCTTCTCCTGATAGGAAAGGCCGCTCCATTCCAGTCCGATATTATCGGGAAGATGATCGCGGGCAATCTGTTCCATGATCTCCATCGCCTGTCCGGAACTATATCCTTGCGCAGCTGCTCCACGAATAACGGCCGTAGTAAACATATTGAAACGTTTGATACTTCCCGGTCCTGTGGTATATGATGCATTTCCCAGAGAAGTCAATGGTACCATCGCTCCATTGGAGGCTTTCACAAAAAACAAATTAATATTGTCTTTGTGTTCGCGATAAGGAGCTTCTGCCTGAATATAAACCTTATATATACGGTTGAACATATTAAAGTCGTTCACATAAACCGAACCGGTATAAGCCTTCATGGTAGAAAACACATCAGCCAAAGGTACACCCAGCATCTTCACTTTGTCTCGATCCACATCAAAATAGAGTTGTGGGATTTCCGACTGCAAAGAAGATGACAAGCCCGCCAACTCTTTGCGTTTGGATGCGTAGTACATTAATGTATCTGTCGCGTCTACCAAATTATCAAAAGTGGCTTCTCCACGAGCTTCCAGCTGCATCTCAAAACCTCCCGAACTACCGAGCCCCGGAATAACCGGAGGAGTGGACAGATAGACTTTACATTCCGGATATTCTTCAAGATGTTTCTCTACCGTATGCATGATCTTTTCAATAGTGGTACTCTTCCGTTCCTCCCAAGGTTTCAGGATCACTGTCAGTTCTGCACGTCCCTGGTTACTTCCGACACGCGGACTACTTCCCGTTACATTCTGTATATACTCAATGTACGGGTTCTTTTCCAGATAAGCAATGGCACGCTCTGTCACGATACGGGTACGTTCCAGAGTAGCCCCTTCCGGCAGTTCCAATTCAATCTTGAAATATCCCTGATCTTCCACAGGTAAGAAACTGGTCGGAATAATGCGATGAATCAACATGATAGCAATCAACACCATACCAAAAGCACTCAAAACTCGACGAGGATGCTTAATTGTACGAGTTACGGCAGCTACATACTTATTACTACCGATACCCAGCCATTCATTAATCTTCCGGAAAACGATATTCTTTTTCTTCCCGCTATCCGGTTTCAGAATCAGCGAACACATCACCGGACTCAATGTCAGAGCCACGACCGTAGAAATAAGCACGGATACTACAATTGTCACCGTAAACTGGCGATACAACTGTCCTGTAATCCCACTTAAAAAGCTAACCGGGACGAACACAGCCGCCAATACCAGCGAAGTGGCAATCAAAGCACTGGCAAGTCCGTTCATCGCTTTTTTCGTAGCTTCATAAGGACTTAGGTGCTCCGTTTCCATGATATGTTCCACACCTTCCACCACCACAATCGCATCATCCACCACAATACCGATCGCAAGGATCAATCCGAGCAATGTCAGGATATTCAATGAGAAACCGAAAATCAACATGAATCCGAAAGTACCGATCAATGAAATAGGCACCGCCACTACCGGAATCAACGTTGCACGCCAGCTCTGCAAGGATAAATAAACTACCAGAACCACCAATACCAACGCTTCAAACAACGTCTTATATACTTCATGGATAGATTCGGAAATATAAGTCGTCATATCGAACGGAATCTCATAGCTCAATCCCTCCGGAAAGTTCTTACTAATCTCATCCATTGCCTCTTTTACCCTCTCGGCCACTTCCATCGCATTGGCACCCGGTAACATATAAATACCAAGCACGGCAGCATTTTCACCGTTGATACCACTCTCTGTATTATACGAAGAAGCTTCCAGCGATACACGTGCCACATCTTTCAATCGAATGATAGAACCATTCGCATTGGCACGTACTACGATATCTTCAAATTGTCCTACAGTGGAAAGACGTCCCTGTGTCGTGATAGGAATCGTGATATCCAATCCTTGTACAGGCTGTTGTCCCAGCACACCCGCTGCTGATTCACGATTCTGATCTTTCAATGCATTCTGCAAATCCTGTACGGTCAGTCCGAAGTTTGCCAGCTTATCCGGCTGCGCCCATATCTGCATGGCATAATAACGGCTACCGATATTGGATACACGTCCCACTCCGGGAATACGGCGAATCACATCGAGCACATTGATGGTAGCAAAGTTACTCAAGTAAATCTCATCGAACTTTGGGTCGGTAGAAGTCAAACAAAGCGTCATCAACTGACTGGGAGCCTGTTTTTCTACCGAAATACCATTCTGAATCACTTCCGCCGGCAAACGGGATTCTGCCAGTTTCACACGATTCTGAATCTCAACAGCTGCCAAATCCGGATCAGCAGATACATCAAAAGTAACTGTTGCCGAAAAACCTCCGGAGTTAGAACTATTTGATTCCATATAAAGCATCCCCGGAGTACCATTGATTTCCTGCTCAATCGGGGTAGCTACTGCCTGTGATACAGTAAGTGCACTCGCACCCGGATAAGAAGCACTAATCTTCACCACCGGAGGAGTAATCTGCGGGTATTGATCCACCGGAAGCATCGTCAGACCAATAATACCGACAATCACAATCACGATGGAGATTACAGCCGAAAAGACCGGCCTATCTATAAAAAAAGTAACTTTCATCGTTTATTCTCCTTTCGCGTTATCCTTCGTTCCGGTAACATTTTCTTTCGCCCCGGCCACTTCATTTTTTGTCGCAGTTATACTATCCTGGGCTTCTGCATCCGGTTGGCTCACCCGTACTTTCATACCCGGAGTCAACTTATGGAACCCTTCTACAACTACCATTTCTCCTTCTGCCAATCCTCTTTCTACCACCACATTATTCCCGACTTCCGGTCCTAATTCGATAAAACGTTTCTCTACTGCATTATCCCTGCGCATGGTATAAATATATGCTCCACCCTTTTCGATGGTAACGGCTTTCATTGGAACAACGAGTGCTCCTTCACGAACATCCAGCAACAATTTCACCTTTGTAAACTGTCCCGGCAACAATACTTGTTTCGGATTAGGCATTTCTGCACGTACAGAGAAAGTGCCGGTTTGAGGATCCACCTGGGGTTCGGCAAAATCCACGTATCCTTTGAATGGATAGACTGTGTTATCTGCCAATGTTATGGTAATATTGGGCTGCCAGGAACGGGTAGAATCCTGCTGTCCCAAATTAATATTTCTTTCTTTACTCTTCAGATAATCGAGTGCCGTCATACTAAAATCAACCAACACCGTATCACTCTTCACAATAGTAGCAAGCAATGATTTTCCCCCGGGTCCCACTAACGTACCCAAATCCACATTTCTTTCACTAATGTGTCCCGACAAAGGCGAACGGACAATGGTGTAGCCCAGCTCCAATTCAGCCTGTGCCAAATCCGCCTCACTCATGGCTACCGTTGCCTCAGCACTTTCATAAGCAGCTTCCGCATTATCCAAATCCAACTGGCTTGCAGCATTCTGCTCAAACAACGGACGGATACGTTTTAAATCACGCTCCGCCTTCAAAGCCTGCGCTTCGTCTTTTTTCAACTGCGCTCTGGCCTTATCAGCTTTGGCACGATACTGGTCCTGATTAATGACAAACAAAACCTGATTCTTATTGACATATGTACCTTCGGCAAAAAGCATATTTTCCAGATAGCCTTCCACCCGGGCACGGACTTCGACGAACTGTTGGGCACGAATACGCCCTACATACTCCCCGTATATCTCTACATCATCTTTCACTACCGGTTCTACAATGACTGTCGGCATTTCCGGCGCAGCCTTCTGAGGTCGGGTCAGTATCCAATACACACCCAACACAAGTACCACACATATAATAGCAGCAATGGTTCTCTTTCTCCTCAGTTTCAACTCATGTTTCGAAAAGAATAATCTCATATCGAATCTTATTATTTAATTTAACTTATGTTTGTTCTATACTCTTTCTTGCAATTAGTATGCCAAAATTCATTACACCTATTATTTACTGGTATTCAGTCTATTATATTTTGCCTTAAGAAATGTAGAAATGTAGAATCCACCAGATAAAATGTAGGAATTATCCACATTTCCGACTTTTGGAACATTTTTTTTAATTCCCATTTCAACAACTAAACAAATTATGCTCTACATTTGTATTATATTAAACATCAATACTAGACCATGTCCTAATGAAAAAACAAATCTTTTCAACATTAGTTTTATCAATTGGCATCTTATTGCCTTTTTCTTTGCATTCTCAGGAACAAAGAAAAAAGGTAGGTGTCGTTCTAAGCGGCGGCGGTGCTAAAGGAATGGCACACATCAAAGCACTGCAAGTGATCGAAGAAGCCGGAATTCCTATTGATTATATAGCCGGCACCAGCATGGGAGCTATCGTAGGCGGTCTTTATGCCATCGGTTATACTCCGGAACAATTGGATAGCATGGTACGAAAACAAGATTGGACATTCCTATTGAGTGACCGTATCAAAAGAAGTGCCATGTCATTAACAGATCGTGAGCGATCTGAAAAATATACAGTCTCTATTCCTTTCACCAAAACTCCCAAAGATGCCGCTACCGGAGGAATCATGAAAGGACAGAATCTGGCTAATCTATTTTCAGACCTTACCGTAGGGTATCATGACTCTATCGACTTTAATAAACTTCCCATTCCTTTTGCCTGTGTAGCAGCCAATGTTGTTAATGGAGAACAAATTGTATTCCATGACGGAATACTCTCTACTGCCATGCGTGCCAGTATGGCTATCCCCGGTGTATTTACTCCGGTACGGCAAGACAGTATGGTATTAGTGGACGGTGGCATTGTAAACAACTATCCGGCAGATGTTGTGAAAGCCATGGGGGCCGATATTATTATCGGAGTAGACGTACAGAATGCTCTGAAGAAGGCTGACAAGCTCAATAGCGTCCCCGACATTCTGGGACAAATTGTAGATATCACCTGTCAGTCTAACCATGAAAAAAATGTAGATCTCACAGATACCTATATCCGTGTCAATGTAGATGGATATTCATCCGCCAGTTTTACTCCAGCCGCCATTGATACCCTGATGCGTAGAGGCGAAGAAGCAGCAAAAGCCCAATGGGGTTCATTGCTTGCTTTGAAAAAGAAAATAGGAATAGCCGAAGATTATACCCCGAAACAACATGGTCCTTATTCTTCTCTTTCTAATGCGCGTACGGTTTATGTGACGGACATCTCATTTTCCGGTGTAGAGGTGGATGATAAAAAATGGTTGATGAAGAAATGTAATCTGAAAGAAAACAGCGATATTTCCACTCAACAAATAGAACAGGCCCTGTATCAGTTACGTGGCAGTCAGTCCTACTCCAGTGCCAGTTATACGTTGAAAGAGACACCTGAAGGTTATCACCTCAACTTCCTGTTACAGGAAAAATATGAAAGAAGAATCAACCTGGGCATCCGTTTCGATTCGGAAGAGATCGCATCTTTGTTGGTCAATGCAACAGCAGACCTCAAAACTCGTATTCCTTCCCGCCTGGCTCTTACCGGTCGGTTGGGTAAACGATATGCTGCCCGCATAGACTATACGCTGGAACCAATGCAACAGCGTAATTTCAACTTCTCGTATATGTTCCAATACAATGATATCAATATTTACGAGGAAGGCGACCGTGCCTATAATACAACTTACAAATATCATCTGGCCGAATTCGGCTTCTCTGATGTATGGTACAAGAATTTCCGTTTCGGACTCGGTCTTCGTTTTGAATATTACAAATACAAAGATTTCTTGTTCAAGAAACCTGAAATTTCCGACCTGAAAGTAGAATCCGAACACTTTCTAAGTTATTTTGCCCAAGTGCAATATAATACCTATGATAAAGGACGTTTCCCTTCTAAAGGAAGTGACTTCAGAGCCGCCTATTCACTCTATACGGATAATATGGCACAATACAACGAACACGCTCCATTTTCAGCACTGAATGCTTCGTGGGCAAGCGTCATTCCTGTAACCCGCCGTTTCTCTATCATTCCTTCCATTTATGGACGTATCCTGATCGGAAGAGATTTTCCCTACCCGCTGCAAAATGCCATTGGCGGTGACGTACCTGGTTTCTATATTCCACAGCAATTACCATTTGCCGGGGTTACCAATCTGGAATTGATGGATAACACCATTATGATTGCATCTATTAAGTTCAGACAACGCATGGGAGCCATTCATTATCTTACACTGACGGGTAACTACGGACTAACAGATAGTAATTTCTTCGATATATTGAAAGGCAAGCAATTATTCGGTATCAGTGCAGGCTATGGAATGGACAGTATCTTCGGGCCATTGGAAATATCATTGGGATATTCCAATCAGACGGACAAAGGAAGTTGCTTTGTGAATTTAGGGTATTACTTCTAATGTAATACAGTATTTTCGAAAAGCAAAAGAGGAGACCGCTTCACAGTGACCTCCTCCTTCTATACTCTATATGAACATGCCCCAAAGGGTTTATTGGAAAAGGAGCATATTCAAAAGGGTTTTATCTTAAAATGAATAATTAAAAACTTATTATACTGCCATCAACTTGACAAACGGTATCAAAGTCATATCAACGATCTTCACAGACAGTTGATATTTGGGGAAATGTGCATCAAAATAAAATCTGATGCATGGGGCCAATTAGGTAAAGAAGTACCTCTGTACTTTTTTCTAATCGACTAAGGCAGGGATTCAATGCTACAAATGAATCTAAGCCCCTTACTATAAAACATCTTAGATACTACCACCCTTACCACCGCTATGTGTCGGATTATAAGTAACCGTTTTATATTGATGGTCCGTACCGGTATAACGAGTTGCTGTAATCGAAACAGACTTTGCAGTACCCTTAAACTTTACATTAGCCGTCAACGTGGTAGTACGGACTTTTGCATAGCAAGTATAACTCATGGTAGTATATCCGTTTACATTTACAGTGTTATAAACACGTTCAGTTTCCGTAATGCCAGATACCGATCCCATTAATGAGAACATACGAGTTTTCATAAAAGCAACCATTGCATTCACCGTTTTTGTATCTTCAGCACTAGCACCAGCTCCTAATTGCGATTTAACTTCAGCAACAAGACCAGCATCATTCTTATCATAGTCCCAACCAGACTTTTCCTTATATTTCAGTTCAATGCCAGCCACCGCTTTAGCATTCTCGCTATTATCACGACTAGCTTGTCCTAGAATATTAGTTGTCACAGTTTCATTACTAATCTTGCTATATACTTTATTCTCTATAGCATAAGCAGAGAAGTGATCGACTTCGGCTGTATATGCAGTGACAGCTCCACTTTCTGTAGTAGAAGATATATTTTTAATTACATTTCCATTATTATCTTTTGCATCCCCCCATTCTCCTGTATTTGGATTCTGATAAGTAAGTATCATATCAGCATCAGCGAATGTTATTCCAGGGATAGGATTAGGAATAGAAATCGTAACAGACTTCTTAAATTTCAAACCAGACGGTTCAAATTTAGCAGCAGCTAAAGGTATGCTTTTAGGTACATCTCTATTCACGTCCTCTGCCTTTACTTCAGTAGTTACTTCTTCAGGAGCAGGAACAAAGGTTGTCACACTAATGTTGACTTTACCATCTTCAACAATTCCTGCTTGTTGTTGAGATGCCTCAATTGCATCTTCCGGTATTGTCAGTTCGACTTTCACGAGCGGTTTATCCTCTACCACTTCTTCCGGAGCAACTTCTCCCGGCTTTTCAATTGCCTGATTCGATTCACTATTATCCTCTACTTTAGTTTCTCCTGTAGCCTCTATTGACACAGCAGTTTTCGGACTCTCCTTTGTCAAAGCCAGAGCTACCGTTACCACACTACGATTCTCTGCATTATTTGCAATGACAACTGACGTTTTCTGTGAAAGATATCCATTAGAAGACGCTTCAATACTATAAGTACCTGTAGCACTTTCTGTAACAGAGAACTTACCATTCGAGTCGGTTGTGTAATTTTTACTACCCACTTTTACCTTTGCCCCATCCATTGCTGCTCCTCCGGAAGTCACCGTCCCCATAATGTAATACTCTACAACCGGTTTCGGAGTTTCAACAACTTCCCCTTCTGCCGGTTTCGGATCGTCATCATCATCGTGACAGGCTACTGTCGCAAAAGTTAACATACCCAAGGCTATCGCCATGGCACCCACATAAAACCATTTTACACTTTTCATAATGTTCAAATTTGTTAAAAATACTAGTTTAAATATCAATCATGTTTCACTTCTCACTCGTTCTAATCAAATAATATCGAATATAATCCGGCTGCCAGAAGTGTGAATTCTCTGCCGACTTAGGTTCAACACTATAACTTTCGCCCAATGAACGATGAGCGTATTCATTCCCGCTACGCATATCATACTGAAAAGCAAAATATTCGGGAAGCATCACCCGTAGCAGATGTCGCCTGCGTTTCTTTCCCGGTAATGGAATAGAGAAATTAAACCCTGCATTCGTTGCTCCATCTGTGTACATACCATATATACCTACAATATATTCGCCGAAATAGCGTGAAAGAGTTCCGCGTACTCCATAATCTCCATAAATAAAGCGGGCCCCTTCTACTTTCACCAAGGTATTCACTTCCGGCACATAATATCCTACGCTAATCTGTCCATTGACTCTTTTCCACTTACTCATTTTCCAGTCACTGCCATAGAAATGGGAAGAACCGGTAATTCCTCCTCCACCTTCTACCGTCCACCTGCCGTTTGCTGAAAAATAGCCGATTCCTGCAGCAAGTCCCTGACGGTCATTAGAGAAACTACCGCCAGTGAGGTATCCTTTCCAATGGTTAGCCAAGCGAAAATCCTGACGCAAAGCCATGAATCCCAAGCGAACGCAGTTCCACTTACCATCTTCATTACTTACAATAGGCAAAGAAACCTGCATCCGTAGCGAAGCTCCTTTCCATAATTGCATTTCCAGGGCAGGTTGCAACTCGAGTGCCGCCTTATACAACTTATAAGTTACATTATTGACTAACATCACGTTGGGATATATCACAAAATCTACCTTACCGAAAGAACTTTCTTTTCGTTTTACACCTTTCAGCTGACGCACAGCAGTTCCGGTAGAAGTAGTCATCCCCATCTTACGATACACTTCATCCAACGTACATTCACCGGACTGACATTTTTGAATCAAATCTGCAGGGATAGTTATACATAATTGTGGTAGGGCATTATCTAATATAAGTAGCTGCAAAGTCGGTATTTCCGGTATAGCAACCAAATGGCGTATAGCAATACCGATTCCATTATAAATACCTCTATAGGCAGAGGTCTCAAAAGCCGCAGTTATCGTGTCCCTTTTCTCCACAACTGAAATATTCTCCATTTCCAATTCTTTCAGTGTCTCACTCACACGAACTGGCTGTGCCTGTAACAAAGAAATACCACAGAGAAAAACAGCAGTCACACTAACAATCCTTTTCATCTTCTTTTAATGTATTAATGTACATTCATACCGCAGACCAGCGGAAACACACGTAAATTCACGAGTAAACACATTGACGGACAAATGCTTCCAAAAGCGCATGGCAGCCCCCATATTCCATCCATGCGTATCATATTCCACCATCAATTTCAATTCTTTGCAAAAAGAAGGCGTGTAACGGACACCTCCGAAAGGTCCTTTATTAAATACCCGGCAATCGCCTTGATGAATATACCATCCGGCTGTGACAGCCAATTGATCTCCTGAACGAAATCCGATAGTCTTTGTCAACACACCATAATAAGCTCCCCAATATGGAGTCTTCTTCTCAGTCAAAAGATCATCTCCACCAATCACAACAGCCGGAAAATAGCGGCTTTCTTTTATTGGACGAATGCGAATCGTATTAGAACGGTCCTGATTATGATAACCCGTTCTGCCTGTGCCGGTTGTCATTTTGAGTAATGTCATCCGATAAGTGAATTCGATAAAAGAGAAAAGAGTCATATCTACAAAATAGTTCATGGTAGGGAAACTGAAAACCGATGGAGTAACCTGTTCTGGTAAGAAATTGACTCCTCCCGTAAATGTACCGGTCTCTTGCATTTCAGCGGTAGGTATCATCAACTGCCCCGTTGTTCCCATGGAATATTGCGCATGAATCAGACCGCTCATCGGAATGAGTATCAGAAATAGAATACTACCTTTTAACGAAATAAATGGCTTATTCCTAAAAGCCGCTTTAGTTTGTTTCATCTTTATTTGTATGTTATACTTTTAAATAGAGATATTCTCAAAACTTTTTTGATTAATCCACTATTTTTACCTTATATAATTCTGTTACTTCTTAGGTAACAGTAAACACACAATCGAGACCAACCGGAATGAGAACAGAGAAAAACATCGACAATTACAGTGAGAGAAGAGCTTTTGCCTTTAGCGAAGGGGAAAATTCTTTTTAAAACAGGACATATAAATCATTGGGCATGAAGATATAATTATTTCATGTTCGGATTTTTTTTTGCCGTATGCATCAGATAAAACGAAAAAAAATGGGAGAATATTTGTTTGCTATTTATATTTTTGTCTATCTTTGCGTCATATTTGATTCCGTTACCTAAGAAGTAACAGATACATTTAAATGCTGATTATTAAAGTTTTGTCTATATATCACCTGCCTGCATTGCAATCTCTAACGTAAGATAAATTCTTTCTATTTACTTCTGTACGTTCTCTTAATCCAAAGCCTTTCAGATATATTTGTGTGGTTTTAATAGATTTGTGCCCCAACGATTCACTTATCATTTCAATAGAAACTCCGCGGTATTTGGCAGTAGTGGCCCAAGAATGTCGGAAAGTATATGAAGTGACAGGCGAATTTAAGCGCAACGCTCTCGCCAAATCCTTCAAACAATTATTAAATCTACGAAGAGCAGACTGATATTCCTTATATGCTTTTTCATCTTTTCGCTTCTTATCACTATGTAAAATATCGAATAAATAGTCGGGACAATCAGGAAGAGCAGGTTTATTGCTTCGAAGCTGATTCATCATCTCCTTTGCACTTTCGAGAATTTCCAGGCTCATTGGTGTTTTAGTCTTGATACGATTATATTGAAGCACATTCCGGTCTAAAGCCGACTTCTCTAAATGCGCCAAATCTGCGAATGACATTCCACAAAACTGAAACATTAAAGCGGCAATCGTCTGCGTACGACGCAAACGTTCGGATTTCGGATCCTCATATAGAAGTTTGTGTAACTCGGTCACAGACAATGCTTTCTTTTGCCGGATATCCACGCCTGTATAAACATCATGAAACAACCGGGGAACATAAGGGGCACTTCCCGCTTCTACTCCCCGATTGTAGATACTACGAAGCATACGCATATAAGTAGAAATCGTATTGAGCTTTAATCCGGACTCGTAAAGATGCTGTCCATAGCAACGTAAACATTCTCGCGTGACTTGCCTGAACGATATGTTCAATGTTCCACAAAACTTACTAAAAGAAAAAAGAGCATTCTTATAAACATGAGCGGTAGAATATCGCCCTTCTTTCCGCAAACGCTCAATGTACGCTCCGGCACATTGGCTAAATCCATTTTTATTAATTTTTTGCATCATTAGTTATTTTAGATTATACAATAAATTAAGAGAAAGAACAAAAATAACCTACTTTATGATTGCAGCTATTATAAAAAAGAAAAATAAGAGAAACACCGTCATTCACGTGAAAGTTATTCTTGTACTTCGGTGAGAAAACAAGTGAAACCGATACAAAAACGAGGGTATCCAAAGAGGGCTGTACAAAGCGCTGAAACGCCTGCCAGTAAAGGGGGAAAAGCCAACGAAAACCAGTAGAGTAAAGTAGAGAAGAGAAAAGTATTATTTCTGTTATAAATAATAGCAATAATATAGGGCAGAGAAAATGGCTTTGGTTGCTACCGCTGTCGGTCCGGATCACTTTGTCGGTGCCGTTTCTATTCCCGTGTCCCTCATGAGTTGTTCGTCCGGCAGATGACCGACTCTCGTCCGGCAGGTTGTTGATGCTCGTCCGGTGAGTAACGGATATTCACACGGTAGATAACGTACGTTTGTCCGTTAGGTAAATTCTATATTATTTCTCGGGCTACCGCTTCACTAAAAATAACATTTGGCTCATACATAACCAACATTGGTTAAGTAAGTGACTTACCCTATCAACTGTTGAACTAAATAAATTACTCATTAGTGATCCGAAATGAACTAAATAGGAATTTATTGAAACGCAGATTAACAAGTAAATCATATAAATACTATTCAGGATCACAATCAAACCGTTATTCCATCAATAATAGCCTGTGAAATTATTTAAATGAAGAGATAGAGTTAAGAAGATGAAGGCCTGAATAATGTTTTTCCCTATATTATTCGCTAGAATCAAAGAAAGTGCCTATCTTTACCGCAAGTATTTTTATTATTCACCATTAAATGTAAAGATTATGGCAAGTAGAAGAGAACTCAAAAAGAACGTAAACTATATCGCAGGAGAATTATTCACCGAGTGTTTAATCAACAGTATGTTTATCCCTGGCACAGACAAGGTAAAAGCAGATGAACTGATGGCAGAGGTACTGAAGATGCAGGATGAGTTTGTCACTCGCATCAGCCACACAGAACCGGGCAACGTGAAAGGTTTTTATAAGAAATTCCGTGCTGATTTTAATGCAAAGGTAAACGAGATTATTGAAGCTATAGGGAAATTGAACTAACAACAGAATGAAAAAAGCAATTTATAGCTTTATCTATTACCGCCTGTTAGGATGGAAGACAAACGTTACGGTGCCTAATTATGATAAATGCGTGATATGTGCCGCTCCACACACAACAAACCTTGATTTATTTATTGGAAAACTATTTTATGGTGCTATAGGCCGTAAGACAAGTTTCATGATGAAAAAAGAATGGTTTTTCTTTCCACTTGGAGTTTTTTTCAAAGCAGTTGGCGGAATTCCCGTCGACCGTAGCCGAAAAACTTCGCTAGTAGATCAGATGGTTCATAATTTTGCTAAATATAAAAAGTTTAATTTGGCTATCACTCCCGAAGGAACCCGCAAAGCGAATCCAAACTGGAAAAAAGGTTTTTATTTTATAGCTTTGAAAGCACAGGTTCCTATCGTCCTGATTGGTATTGATTACAGCAAGAAAACGATTTCGGCAACGAAAGCTATCATGCCGTCAGGAGATATTAATAAGGACATGAGAGAAATCAAACTTTATTTCAAGGATTTCAAAGGAAAACATCCGGAGAATTTTGCTCTTGGAGAAATATGATTTAAGTATTAGGTATTAAGTATTAATCGTAGCTTTTGATATACTTATCCGCACGGCTTAATACTTAATACTTATTACTTAATACTTAGTTATCATGGAGTCTATCCGTATTTCTATCATACAAACCGATATTGTTTGGGAAAATAAACAAGAAAATCTCCGTTTGCTCCACGAAAAGCTGCAAAGTCTTCGTGGAATAACGGAGATTGTTGTTTTACCGGAGATGTTTTCCACCGGATTCAGCATGCAGAGTAAAATGCTGGCAGAGCCGAACTCCGGAGCAACCATTACAATACTCAAACAATGGGCTGCCCAATTTCAGCTAGCCATTTGTGGAAGTTATATAGCAACTGAAAACGACCAGTTCTATAATCGGGCCTTCTTCCTGACACCGGAAGGAGAAGAATTCTATTATGACAAACGTCACCTGTTTCGTATGGGAAGGGAAGCCGAACATTTTTCGGTCGGTGACAAACGACTTATCATCCCCTATCGTGGATGGAATATCTGCCTGTTGGTTTGCTATGATCTCCGTTTTCCTGTATGGAGCCGGAACGTAAACAACGAGTACGACCTTTTAATATATGTAGCCAACTGGCCTATCCCCCGCCGTCTGGTTTGGGACACTCTGCTCCGGGCGCGTGCTTTGGAAAATCAATGCTATGTATGCGGTGTCAACAGGGTGGGTATAGACGGATATCAGCTTACATATAATGGAGGAAGTAGAGTTTATTCTGCTTTCGGAGAAGAAATCGGCTCATTTCCAGATGAAAAGGAAGGAATAGCTACTGTGAGTCTTAATCTGAACACTCTCAACCAATTCAGAGAGAAGTTCCCGGTATGGAAAGATGCAGACGAATTCCATCTGTAACATTGGCAAAATAACAAATGTTAAAAACAGATTCTTGCAGCAACAATACCTAGAACTCGGTAGTTAATTATATAGACTTCTTTTGTATCTTTGTCGTGAAAATACAGTCGTAAGGACGCTAATCTTACATAACTTAATTAACAACTTTATGAAAACAAATCTTAGTTCTCAAATCAGTCTCCACCGGGTCTCCCCCAGATACTACAGACCGGAGAATGCATTTGAAAAATCAGTCTTGACAAGACTCGAAAAAATCCCTACGGACATCTACGAATCCGTAGAAGAAGGTGCTAACTATATTGCGCGCGAAATAGCACAAACCATCCGCGAGAAACAAAAGGCAGGACGTTTCTGTGTATTGGCTCTTCCCGGAGGAGATTCACCCAGCCACGTATATACCGAGCTTATCCGTATGCATAAGGAAGAGGGACTTAGCTTCCGCAATGTGATCGTATTTAATATGTATGAGTATTATCCGTTGTCTCCCGATGCAATCAACAGTAACTTCAATGCTTTGAAGAGTATGCTGCTGGATCACATCGACATTGACAAGCAGAATATATTCACTCCCGATGGAAGCATTGCCAAAGATACCATCTTCGAATATTGCCGTCTGTATGAACAACGCATTGAAAGCTTCGGAGGTATTGATATTGCTTTGTTAGGGATTGGTCGTGTAGGTAACATTGCGTTCAACGAACCGGGTTCCCGACTGAATTCTACCACTCGTCTGATTTTGTTAGATAATGCATCACGAAACGAGGCATCCAAGATTTTCGGAACGCTGGATAATACGCCGATCAGCTCCATTACAATGGGAGTAGCTACTATTCTTGGCGCAAAGAAAGTTTATCTGCTTGCATGGGGTGAAAACAAAGCAGCTATGATTAAAGAGTGTGTGGAAGGTCCGATCACTGACACAATTCCTGCTTCTTATCTGCAAACTCACAATAATGCACATGTAGCTCTTGATCTTTCAGCCGCTATGAACCTGACACGTATCCAACGTCCATGGTTAGTCACTTCTTGCGAATGGAATGATAAATTAATCCGCAGTGCAATCGTTTGGTTGTGTCAGTTGACCGGCAAACCGATTTTGAAGTTGACAAATAAAGACTATAACGAAAACGGTTTGAGTGAACTTCTAGCACTTTACGGTTCTGCGTACAATGTAAATATCAAAATCTTCAATGATTTGCAGCACACCATTACCGGATGGCCGGGCGGTAAGCCTAATGCTGATGATACCTATCGTCCGGAACGCGCAAAACCGTATCCGAAACGTGTGGTCATCTTCTCTCCGCATCCGGATGATGATGTTATTTCAATGGGTGGTACGCTTCGCCGTTTGGTAGAACAAAAGCACGAAGTACACGTAGCTTACGAAACTTCCGGTAATATCGCCGTAGGTGACGAAGAAGTAGTTCGTTTCATGCATTTTATCAATGGATTCAATCAGCTCTTCAATAATAGCGAAGATTTGGTTATCAATGAAAAATATATAGAAATACGCAATTTCCTGAAGGAGAAGAAAGACGGTGATATGGACAGTCGTGATATTCTGACTATCAAAGGTCTGATTCGTCGTGGTGAAGCCCGTACGGCCTGTACTTATAACAATATACCATTGGAACGATGCCACTTCCTAGACTTGCCGTTCTATGAAACAGGTAAGATTCAGAAAAACCCGATCAGTGAAGCAGACGTGGAAATCGTACGTAACTTGCTTCGTGAAGTGAAACCTCATCAGATTTTCGTTGCAGGTGACTTGGCCGACCCGCACGGAACTCACCGTGTATGTACAGACGCTGTATTTGCTGCTGTCGATCTTGAAAAAGAAGAAGGTGCCAAATGGCTGAAAGACTGCCGTATCTGGATGTACCGTGGTGCGTGGGCTGAATGGGAAATCGAAAATATTGAAATGGCAGTGCCGATCAGTCCGGAAGAACTTCGTGCAAAACGTAACTCTATCCTGAAACATCAGTCGCAAATGGAAAGTGCTCCGTTCCTGGGTAACGACGAACGTTTGTTCTGGCAACGTAGCGAGGATCGTAACCGTGGTACAGCTACTTTGTACGATCAATTGGGATTGGCTTCTTACGAAGCAATGGAAGCATTTGTAGAATATGTTCCATTATAAGAGTAATCATTCTTAATTAAGAGAATATAAAACAATGAAAGAAGAGTGGGAAGTTTCGATACTTCTCGCTCTTTTTTGTTTATTTTTGCGGGGAGAATTAAACGCGGATTAACGTAGATTTTCGCAAAGAAAAATAGAATAAAATAATCTGCGATAATCCGTGATAATCTGCGTTTAGCAAAAAAGCAACAAGTATGAAGAAAATAATAGTATTTTTTCTAGGCCTTACATTCTGTGCAACTTTTCTTTTTGCGCAGGATATTGAAAGAAATGTAAAAGAGCGGCTGACGGATTACTTCAACCAATATACCGCAACAGCCAAAATCAGCACTCCTAAACTGAATAGCTTCGATATTAATTACGACCGTAAGACGATTGCAATCTATGCATCGGAGAGTTTCGCCTACCAGCCTTTCCGTCCGGAAACTGTAGAAAACATTTATAATCAAGTTAAAGAATTGCTTCCGGGTCCCGTTCATTATTACCAACTCACCATTTATGCGGATGGGAAACCCATTGAAGATTTGGTACCTAATTTCTACCGGAATAAGAAAAAGGATAAGGAGCGGTTATCCTTAAATGTAGATTATAAAGGAGCTCCCTGGGTGAAAAACACTTCACGTCCTAATGAAATCTCACGCGGACTACAAGACCGCCACATTGCAATCTGGCAAAGCCACGGCAACTATTTCAAAAATGATAAAAACGAATGGGGATGGCAACGTCCCCGATTATTCTGCACCACAGAAGACATGTTCACTCAATCTTTTGTCCTTCCTTATGTAATTCCAATGCTGGAAAATGCAGGAGCGATTGTCTATACTCCCCGCGAACGAGATACACAAAAGAATGAAATCATTGTAGATAATGATACCCCCAATGCTTCCCTTTATTTGGAAATGGGGGGTAAAAAGATTAATTGGGCAAATGCTCCGGTAAGAGGATTTGCTCAGAAGAAAACAATCTATAAAGATGGAGAAAATCCTTTCACTGACGGAACCTGTCGTTTTATTCCGACAGAGAGAAAGAAAAAGAAGAATAAAGACCAGGTATTTGCCGAATGGGTGCCTACTCTACCGGCAACAGGCAAGTATGCAGTTTATGTTTCCTACCAAACATTGCCCAACAGTGTAAGCGACGCCAAATATCTGGTATTCCATAACGGAGGAGTAACCGAATTTAAAGTTAATCAGAAAATAGGTGGAGGCACATGGGTTTACCTCGGAACTTTTGAATTCGATAAAGGGAGCAACGACTACGGCATGGTGGTACTTAGTAACGAGAGCAGCGAACATGGGGTTGTATGCGCCGATGCAGTACGTTTTGGAGGGGGAATGGGAAACATTGCCCGTGGAGGAAAAATCAGCGGGCTACCGCGTTACTTGGAAGGAGCACGCTACTCTGCTCAATGGGCGGGAATGCCATACGAAGTATATGCCGGACGAAAAGGTGAAAACGACTATACAGACGATATCAACACACGCTCTAACGTTATCAATTATTTATCGGGCAGTTCCGTCTATAACCCACAACAGTCGGGTCTGGGCGTACCTTTGGAAATGACGATGGCATTGCACAGTGACGCCGGATGCAGCAAAACAGACGAACTGATCGGATCACTCGGCATTTACACCACCGATTTCAATAATGGCAAACTGAATGCAGGAACAGACCGGTATGCCTCACGTGATCTGGCAGACATTCTGCTGACACAGATTCAGAAAGATATTTATTCAAGCTACAGCTTGCCGTGGACACGCCGCAGCATGTGGAACCGGAATTATAGCGAAACACGTCTTCCGGCTACGCCTTCTACGATTATTGAACTACTCTCCCACCAGAACTTCGCAGATATGCAGTTAGGACATGATCCGAACTTTAAATTTACAGTGGGACGTGCCATCTACAAAGGAATTTTGCAGTTCATTACCAACCAGCACGATAAAGAATACATTGTTCAGCCTCTGCCTGTGAGCAATTTCGCCATTCAATTTGGAAAGAAAAAGAATACATTAGAACTTTCATGGAAAGGCGAAGACGATCCGCAAGAACCGACTGCACGACCACGGGAATACATTGTATATACCCGCATCGGTTATGGAGGTTTTGACAATGGCACTTTAGTCAGCAAAACGTCCCACACCGTTAAAATAGAACCGGGACTTGTTTATTCATTCAAAGTAACTGCTGTAAACCGGGGTGGGGAAAGTTTTCCTTCTGAAATCCTTTCTGCCTATAAAGCCAAACGTGAACAGGGAAAAGTAATCATCATCAATGGCTTTGACAGAATCAGCGGTCCGGCGGTCGTTAACACTTCTGATAAAGCTGGATTCGATCTAATGCAAGATCCCGGCGTTCCGTATATATCGAATATTTCATTTTGCGGAGCACAAACCGGCTTCGACCGTACACAAGCCGGTAAAGAAGGAAAAGGAAGTCTGGGACATAGCGGAAACGAATTAGAAGGAATGAAAATTGCAGGAAACACGTTCGACTATCCTTTTATTCACGGAAAAGCAATTCAGGCAGCCGGAAAATATAGTTTCGTATCATGCAGCGACGAAGCAGTAGAGAACGGATTGGTTACATTAGAAGATTATCCGGTGGTAGATTATATTTTGGGACTGGAAAAAGAAGATCCTGCAAGTAAAGCATATTACAAGACATTCTCTTCGGCTATGCAACGGATTATGACCAGTTATTGCCAAGCGGGAGGTAACCTGTTTGTCAGTGGTGCTTATGTAGGAAGTGATATGAGTGGAACACAAGGAAACCGGGAGTTTACGGAGAAAATACTGAAATATGGTTATCAAGGTAGCCTGACGGATAAGAGTTCGAATCAGATTAAAGGATTGGGCCGTACTATTACAATCCCACGTCTGCCTAATGAAAGCAGTTATGCTGTACCTACTGCCGATTGTATTGTTCCCGTAGATACTGCTTTCCCCGTATTTACGTATGCACCCGGCAATCAGAGTGCAGGTATTGCCTACAAAGGAAACTACCGTACTTTTGTATTGGGCTTTCCTTTTGAAAGTATCCAGTCCGAAGCAGACCGGGCAACCATTATGGCAGGCATTCTGGGATTCTTTACTCAAAAATAAAAAATATCCTTTTTTTAATCCGTTTCTCATTTTAAATTCTATCTTTGCTACTATAATAACCTTTAAAACTAAAAAACAATGTATACTATACAAGCAAATCCCAGCGGTACACGCAGCATAGAAGTATCTAATGAAAACTTGAGAACAATTGAGAAATATGCTCTGTTCCGTCATCTTATCGACAGTACCGGTATTGTAGATGAAGCAGTTCTGGATAAGTTGAAACTTAATATCCGCTCCCTTATCGCCAGTCAGGAGGAAGACAGTAAAGACTTGCTGGACCTTTGTATTGACGTGATTTATCACAATAATATGAAGGCATTCGGCTTGCAACAGCTCATCAAGCTTTATCTTACCTGGCTCTCCAGTCCGGAAGCGGAAGAAGAGGAGGAATAATGATTACGGTAGATACCTGCGGAATAACAGCATACAGTCCGCTGATTCCTGCAATAAAAGCGATGTGCACTGCCTCTCCGGGTGAAACAATAGAGATTATCATGAACCATGCTGATGCGTTTCAGGATCTAAAGGAATATCTGTCCGAGCAAGGTATCGGCTTCCGTGAAATCTATGACGGAGAACAAATGACATTACAGTTCACAATCAACGGGAAGTTTTAAGAAAACACTCCAATGATTGGAAGAAAACATCCTGATGATTGAAGTTAAACATCTCAATGAATAAAAAAATCATTGGGATGTTTTTTATTATCCGTATCTTTGCAGCATGAAAGAATATCGATTGACCGACTGGTTACCCACTACCAAAAAAGAAGTTGAACTTCGCGGATGGAATGAATTGGATGTCGTTCTATTCAGTGCTGATGCTTATGTGGATCATCCTTCTTTTGGTGCTGCCGTTATCGGACGCATTCTCGAAGCGGAAGGTTTGAAAATAGCCATCGTTCCCCAACCTAACTGGCGTGACGACCTGCGCGACTTCAAGAAGTTGGGACGTCCACGGCTATTCTTCGGTATCTCCGGCGGATGCATGGACTCAATGGTTAATAAATATACCGCCAACAAACGCCTACGCAGTGAAGATGCTTATACTCCGGACGGCCGACCGGATATGCGCCCGGACTATCCTTCTACAGTTTACAGCCAGATACTAAAGAAACTTTTTCCGGATGTTCCGGTAGTCATTGGAGGAATCGAAGCTAGTTTAAGGCGATTGAGTCATTACGATTATTGGCAGGACAAAGTACAAAAGAGTATTTTGTGCGACAGCGGAGCAGATCTGCTCATCTACGGAATGGGAGAAAAGCCTCTTGCAGACCTGGTGAAAAATATGAAAAGCCTGCTCACCACTGAAGAACCTGTACTGACAAGTAGCAAATTTAGAACAATTATCGGATCTGTGCCCCAGACAGCCTATCTTTGTCGTGCAACAGAATGGACATCTGCCGAAGATGACCTTCAACTTTATTCACACGAAGAATGTTTGGCAGATAAAAAGAAACAGGCTAGTAACTTCCGACATATCGAAGAAGAATCCAACAAATATTCGGCTTCACGAATCACACAAGCAGTAGGGAATAAGATAGTCGTAGTCAATCCTCCCTATCCTCCGATGAGCCAGAAAGACCTCGATCATTCGTTTGATTTACCATATACCCGTCTGCCTCACCCCAAATATAAAGGAAAACGGATTCCGGCATACGATATGATTAAATTTTCCATCAACATTCATCGGGGATGTTTTGGTGGTTGTGCATTCTGTACCATTTCCGCCCATCAGGGAAAGTTTATTGTCAGTCGAAGCAAAGAGTCTATACTGAAAGAGGTAAAAGAGGTTATTCAATTACCCGATTTCAAAGGATATTTAAGTGATTTGGGCGGTCCTTCCGCTAATATGTATCAGATGAAAGGGAAAGATGAAGCTATTTGCAAGAAGTGCAAACGACCGTCATGTATTCACCCGAAAGTTTGCCCGAATCTAAATACAGATCATCGTCCCCTACTGGATATTTACCGTGCAGTAGATGCCTTGTCCGGAATCAAAAAATCGTTTATCGGTAGCGGTGTACGCTATGACCTGTTACTTCATCAAAGCAAAGATGAAACTACCAACCGTAGCACTGCCGAATATACCCGTGAATTGATAGTCAATCATGTGAGTGGCCGGTTAAAAGTGGCTCCGGAGCATACCAGTGACCGGGTATTATCTATAATGCGCAAACCTTCTTTTGAGCAATTTGAAACATTCAAAAAGATATTCGACCGCATTAACCGGGAAGAAAATCTGCGTCAACAACTGATTCCGTATTTTATCTCTTCGCATCCCGGATGCAATGAAGAAGACATGGCGGAACTTGCCGTTATCACCAAACGTCTGGACTTCCACCTGGAACAAGTGCAGGACTTCACTCCTACTCCGATGACAGTGGCTACCGAAGCCTGGTATAGCGGATTCCATCCATACACGCTAGAACCGATATTCAGTGCCAAAACCCAACGGGAGAAACTTGCACAACGCCAATTCTTTTTCTGGTACAAACCGGAAGAACGAAAAAACATCATCAATGAGTTGAGACGTATCGGACGTTCAGATTTGATAGACAAGTTATACGGAAAAAGAAAGGACATGGAAAGAGGGAAAGGAAAAAGATAGAATGAAATAAATTATAAATCAAGCATAAGGCATGATTATGAATCAATTATAACTTGTGATCTTATTGGCTACTTTTAAGTTAGCGCTCTCCAATTGATATGTATTTGATTACCTAGTAAGTTTTCGTTTGACAATAGTCAAACGATAGTTCAACAACTGTCAAACGAAAACTCATTAGTCAATCGAAAAAATAATATAGGTAAGAGAAAGAAATAAAAGCTACATAGTAATGAGTTGTTGCCAATGATAGCATCTTCAACTCATTTATGCTTCCTTTACCGGCAAAGCCACAATCTCCTGCAACACACTGACCGCCGTTTCCACATTAGTAACATCCTTAATCAGCATACTCCGTCTGCCGTTCTGTTCACGCAAATCACAACGACGAGTATATTTCATCATATAGTCTATCACTTTACCAAAAGCCTTACTTTGATAGAACGGACTATCCGGATTGGAAACAAAAAACAAGGTCATCCGCCCACCTTTCAGGAAGATTTTCTCTGCACCCAAACGGGCTGCAAGACGGCGTAGAGGCACAATACGGAGTAGTTCTTCCGTTTCCCGGGGAACCGGTCCGAAGCGGTCTTCCAGACGAGCACGGAAAGCTTCCACATCTTTGTCCAATGTCAGTCCATCCAGTTCGCGATAGAGCAACATACGTTCGCTGCTGCCTGTTACGTAGTTGGCAGGCAACAATAGTTCGAGGTCGCTTTCTACCTGACACTCGTCTACAAACTCTTCTCCACTAATTTGTCCTTCGCCCTTGATTTCATCCGCATACAGTTCTGCAAACTCGTCTGTCTTTAACTCATGGACAGCTTCAGTAAGAATTTTCTGATATGTCTCATATCCCAAATCGGCAACAAATCCGCTTTGTTCGGCTCCAAGCAGATTTCCGGCTCCACGAATATCCAAATCCTGCATGGCGATATGAATGCCACTTCCCAAATCACTAAAGTTTTCAATTGCTTGAAGACGTCGCCTTCCTTCGGCTGTCAAACTACCTAACGGAGGAGCCAGCAGATAACAAAAAGCTTTTTTATTACTACGTCCTACCCGTCCACGCATCTGATGGAGATCACTCAATCCAAAGTTTTGCGCCTGATTGATAATGATAGTGTTGGCATTCGGAATATCAATACCACTTTCGATGATTGTAGTTGCCAAGAGTACATCATAGTCGTAGTTGACAAAATCCAGAATAATCTTCTCCAGCTCTGTCGGTTCCATCTGTCCATGTCCAATCGCTACACGGCAATCCGGGATATGACGTTCGATCATCGCTTTCAATTCCGGCAAGTTCGCAATCCGGTTATTGACAAAGAAGACTTGACCGTTGCGGCTCATCTCAAAATTGATGGCATCCGTTATCACTTCTTCATTAAAAGTATGCACTTCGGTCTGAATCGGATAGCGGTTGGGTGGCGGAGTAGAAATCACACTCAAGTCGCGTGCACCCATCAATGAAAATTGAAGGGTACGGGGAATTGGAGTAGCAGTCATAGTCAGTGTATCCACATTCACTTTCAACTGGCGCAGCTTTTCTTTGACAGAGACACCGAATTTCTGTTCTTCGTCCACAATCAACAATCCCAAGTCTTTAAACTGGACATCTTTTCCCAAGATACGGTGGGTACCTATCAGAATACCGACATCTCCATCTTTCAATCCCTTCAATACAGCTTTGGTCTGTGCGGCAGTACGTGCGCGGCTTAAATATTCCACCCGACACGGCAAGCCTTTCAGACGTTCACGGAAAGTCTGAAAATGCTGGTAAGCAAGTACTGTTGTCGGAACCAGAACGGCTACTTGTTTATTATCGGCAACAGCTTTGAAAGCCGCACGAATCGCAACTTCTGTTTTTCCAAATCCTACATCGCCACAGACTAGACGGTCCATCGGGCGGTCACTTTCCATATCTGCCTTGACATCAATCGTCGCCTTACTCTGATCCGGTGTATCTTCATAAATAAAGGATGCTTCCAGCTCACGCTGCAAGAAACTATCGGGACTGTAAGAGAAACCTTTTTCCTGACGACGCTGCGAATACAATTTTATCAAATCGCGGGCAATGTCCTTGATTTTACTCTTCGTACGTTCTTTCAGTTTCTCCCATGCACCTGTACCTAATTTGTTAAGCCGGGGAGCCTCTCCTTCTTTACCTTTATATTTGGAAACCTTATGCAGGGAATGAATAGAGACGAACACCACATCTTCATTTTGAAACACCAGTTTCAAAACCTCTTGCGTAGTGTCACCATTCGGAATACGTACCAAGCCGGAAAAACGTCCGATACCATGATCCGTATGCACCACATAGTCTCCCGGAGTGAACTGATTCAGTTCTTTCAAGGATAGTGCCACTTTTCCCGAACGGGCTTTATCACTTTTCAGATTATATTTATGAAAACGATCAAACAACTGATGGTCTGTGAAGATACAGAGCCGCAGTGTGTTATCTACAAAACCTTCGTGAATGGTACGTTCTACGGGAGTAAAATTAATCTTATCACCCCGATCTTCAAAAATAGCTTTGATACGATCTGTTTGCTTCATGCTGTCACTGCAGATATAAAGCGAATAGCCTTTTTCCAGATAATCCTTAAAAGAAGAAGCTACCAGATCGAAATTCTTATGAAAGATAGGCTGGGCAGATGTATTGAAAGTAACGCTGGCATTGGGCGTTCCGGTCGGTTTATTACCAAATTCCAACCGGCGGAAATCGAGTGCCCGTACAGTAAACTCGCTGCCGTCTATCAATTTCCCTTCCAATGTAATGCCACCATTCTCTTCGGCCTCCTGAACGGCTATTGCCTGTGGAGTCAGCGCCTCATCGTGTACCACCTGGATTCGCTCGCGCAACCAAAGAAAATCGCGCATCGCCAAGGTAGTCTCTTTCGGGATAAAATCCAGAAAAGAAGTCGTTACATCTCCTGTCACCGCCAAATCGGGAACGATAGACACTCCATCTTTCTTCTCACGGGATAATTGAGACTCCACTTCAAAGGTACGAACACTTTCCACTTCATCACCAAAGAAATCGATGCGATAAGGATATTCCGAAGCAAAAGAGAAAACGTCGATAATACTACCGCGAACAGCATATTGTCCCGGCTCATATACGTAGTCTACATATTCAAAACCATAACTATGCAACACATCGGTGATGAAAGTGGTATCCACTTTCTCTCCTACATTCAGCTTCAGCGTTTTATTACTCAATTCCTTGCGCGACACCACTTTCTCCGCCAATGCATCCGGGTACGTAACGATACATAATCCCTCTTCCCCCTTTTGCAAGCGGCTAAGTACTTCTGTACGCAAAATCTCATTGGCCGCATCTTTTTGTCCATACTTGATGGAGCGACGGAATGAAGATGGAAAGAACAATACTCTTTCCGTACCCAATATCTGCGTCAAGTCGTGATAGAAATATCCGGCTTCTTCAAGATCACCTAAAATAAATACAAACGGGCAACCACCCTCTTGCACCAGTACAGAAGAAAAAAGAGAAGCGGCGGATGCACACAGTCCTCCGCAAAAAACAGTCTGAACGGAAGTGTCCTTCAACAAGCGCTTCATTACTGCCATATTGGGATGGGCAGCATATTGTTGTTGCAACTCAGTTATTGTCATACCTATAAAATTTCCCCGCAAAATTACAAAAAAGATTGGGAGTATGCACCCAAAGAACAGAAGTATTATAATAAGGTATCTGCCGTCTTATTCCGCATGGGGCATGAAACACGTTAAATTTTCCTTAGTTCAGCTATAACTAAAGGAAAAAGAACTACTTTTGTTTCTAAATTTTATAGTATCTATATGCAGACATCGGATAGCATTGTAATTATCCCCACCTATAATGAACGGGAGAACATAGAAAATATCATCCGTGCCGTTTTCGGCCTTCCCCAAGTATTCCATATTCTGGTCATAGAAGACGGCTCTCCGGACGGAACGGCAGCCATCGTAAGAAAACTGCAACAAGAATTTCCCGAACAGCTTTTCATGATAGAACGTAAAGGAAAACTGGGACTGGGTACTGCCTACATTACTGGATTTAAATGGGCACTGGAACACGCATACGAGTATATTTTTGAAATGGATGCAGACTTCAGTCATAATCCGAATGATTTACCCCGTTTGTATCAGGCTTGTTCGGAACAAGGAGGAGATGTATCCATCGGTTCCCGTTATGTCAGCGGAGTGAATGTAGTGAATTGGCCGATGGGACGGGTATTGATGTCATACTTTGCCTCTAAATATGTGCGGTTTATCACCGGAATACCTGTACATGACACCACTGCCGGATTTGTTTGCTACCGCCGCCAGGTGTTGGAAACAATCGATTTAGATCATATTCGCTTCAAAGGATATGCCTTTCAGATTGAAATGAAATTCACTGCTTACAAGTGTGGTTTCAAAATTATCGAGGTTCCCGTTATCTTCATTAATCGTGAATTAGGGACTTCTAAAATGAATAGCAGCATCTTTGGAGAAGCCATATTTGGTGTGATAAAATTAAAAGTAAATAGTTGGTTCCATAAATTCCCACAAAAGAAATGAAACGTACACTGATTCAAAACGCCGTTGTTGTCAACGAAGGAAGAAAAGTTCTGGGTTCAGTAGTAATCGAGAATGAAAAGATAGCCGAAATATTGGTTGGCGGAGAAAACGCAACTGCCCCCTGCGACGAGATAATAGACGCAACCGGGTGTTATCTTTTGCCGGGTGCCATCGACGAACATGTGCATTTCCGCGATCCCGGACTGACTCATAAGGCAGATATCACCACAGAAAGTCGTGCTGCGGCAGCAGGAGGTGTCACCTCTATCATGGATATGCCCAATACCAATCCGCAAACTACCACATTGGAGGCTTTGGAGGAAAAATTTGTTCTGTTGGGTGAAAAGTCAGCAGTCAACTATTCCTGCTATTTCGGAGCAACGAATAATAACTATACCCAGTTTGCACAACTGGATAAACACCGGGTTTGTGGAGTGAAGTTATTTATGGGTTCAAGCACCGGCAATATGCTGGTAGACCGGATGGCCAGTCTGCGTAATATATTCGGTGGAACCGATCTGCTCATCGCTGCTCATTGCGAAGATCAGGGAATTATCAAAGAAAACACGGATAAATATAAGAAAGAATACGGAGACGACGTACCTTTGGCTCTTCATCCGCTCCTTCGTTCGGAAGAAGCTTGCTATCGTTCATCCGAACTGGCAGTGCAGTTGGCACGTGAGACAAACGCCCGCCTGCACATCATGCATATTTCCACAGCTAAAGAGTTGAGCCTGTTTTCTAATGTACCTTTGGTACAAAAAAAGATCACGGCAGAAGCCTGTGTTTCTCATCTGCTCTTTACGGAAGAGGACTATCAGACACTGGGTGCCCGCATCAAATGCAACCCTGCCATTAAGACAGCGCAAGACCGGAAAGCTTTGCGAGAGGCTGTCAATAGCGGTTTGATTGATGCTATTGCCACAGATCATGCCCCACATTTACTTAGCGAAAAAGAAGGCGGTGCCTTAAAAGCAATGTCCGGAATGCCGATGATTCAGTTCTCACTCGTCAGCATGTTGGAGTTGACAGAAAAAGGAGTGTTTACTATCGAAAAAGTAGTAGAAAAGATGGCTCATGCTCCTGCGCAGATGTATGAGATACAAAACAGAGGATTCATTCGCAAAGGCTATCAGGCTGACCTGGTATTAGTCCGTCCCGGAAGCGAATGGACTGTAACAACCGATTGTATTCTAAGCAAATGTAAATGGAGCCCATTAGAGGGACACACATTCGACTGGAAAGTAGAGAAAACATTTGTAAACGGACATCTGTTATATAACAACGGAGAAATAGACGAGACTTATCGCGGACAGGAATTAAGATTCAGATAAACAGCAGCTCGCCTTCAACAAGCCTATGAGTACCATTTTATCTTATAAAATACATACAGTCACTCCCTACATCAACTGGATTTACTTTTTCCATGCATGGGGGTTCCAGCCACGTTTTGCAGCCATCGCCAACATTCACGGATGTGATGCCTGCCGTGCTTCGTGGCTGACAACTTTCCCGGAAGAAGAACGTAATAAAGCTTCCGAAGCAATGCAGCTATTCAAAGAGGCCAACCGGATGCTCGATCTGCTTGACCGGGATTATGAAGTAAAGACCATCTTCAAGCTTTGCAAGGCAAACTCTGACGGGGATAACCTGATTATTGAGAAAGAAAAAGACCGGTTCATCACTTTTCCTTTACTGCGCCAGCAAACGCCGAAAAGAGACGGTAGTCCTTTTCTTTGTCTAAGTGACTTTATCCGCCCGATCTCTTCCGGCATCCCGGATACCATCGGTGCTTTTGCCTCTTCCATTGATGCGGACATGGAAGGATTGTACGAACAGGACCCTTATAAACACCTGCTTGTCCAAACCCTCTCCGACCGACTGGCAGAAGCAGCAACAGAAAAGATGCATGAATATGTGCGCAAAGAAGCGTGGGGATATGCCAAAGACGAGAATTTAGGCATAGCGGACTTACTGGTCGAAAAGTATCAGGGCATTCGTCCTGCTGTCGGCTACCCGTCTTTACCGGATCAATCTGTCAACTTCCTGCTGGATGAACTGTTGGACATGAAGCAGATAGGCATTTCGCTGACCGAAAACGGAGCTATGTACCCGCACGCTTCTGTTTGCGGGCTTATGTTCTCACACCCGGCTTCCGAATACTTCTCCGTCGGAAAGATTGGAGAAGACCAATTGGAAGATTATGCCCGCCGTCGGGGAAAAAGTATCGAAGAAATGTGTAAGTTTCTGGCAGCTAATCTCCAATAGTCCTTATTCCCCTGTGATTTTTCTCCTTTTCTCACGACTAACTAACCAGAAAAGTAATCATAGATTCCATGAGAGAACAAACAGCAGAGGTTAGCGCCCCTATTGAACAAGAGTTTTTGTCGGTGATCCGCGAATATGAACGGGTGATCTACAAGGTATGCTATCTGTATGCCAATCCCAATGCTCCTCTCAATGATCTGTATCAGGATGTGGTACTGAATCTTTGGAAAGCCTATCCCAAATTCAGAAAAGAATGTAAGGTTTCCACCTGGATTTACCGTATTGCCCTCAACACCTGTATCAGCTTCTATCGTAAAGAAAAGAATGTGCCGGAAATAGTCAGCCTCACCAGAGATACCGACTGGGCCATAGAAGCACACGACCCGATCAACGAAATGCTGAAACAGCTCTATCAGATGATTAACCAACTGGGACAACTCGACAAATCAATTATCCTGCTTTATCTCGAAGACAAAAGTTACGAGGAAATAGCAGAAATCACCGGACTGACGGTTACCAATGTAGCGACCAAACTAAGTCGCATCAAAGACAAACTTAAAAGAATGAAAAAGGAGGAATAAGATATATGGAACTGGAAGAACTGAAAAAATCTTGGAATGCCCTGGATGAACACTTGAAAGACAAAGAGTTCATCAAAGAAGAAGAGCTTGAAAAGCTGATAAGGCATGCGGACAAAGGTATCCATGCCATTGCCAGACTGAACATCAAGCTTATTCTGATTTCTCTGCCGATACTGATCTTATTTTTAGCGGAGGTACTGTTGCACAACAGATTGAACCCGATCTATATCATTATCATTTTCGCATGGATTCCTGCCCTTTGCTGGGATATCGTCACCACCCGTTTCCTCCAACGGACACAAATAGACGAGATGCCTTTGGTAGAAGTAATCAGCCGCGTAAACCGTATCCATCGATGGACCATCAGGGAACGATTGATTGCTATTGCCTTTCTCCTAGTCCTGGCTATACTTTCATTTATCTACTGGCAAGTGTGGCAATATGGAATGGGCATGATTGCTTTCTTCATCCTGTTATGGGGCGGAGGACTGGGATTGATCTTATGGATTTACCGCAAGAAGTTCTTAAATCGTATCCACGAAATCAAAAAGAATTTAAGCGAACTGAACGAATTAATGTAAAAGAATCCAACCTGAATAATTCATACTAAGTAGTAAGGAGTGTGCTTACCCCACCACGGTAAGCACACTTTTTCCATTCACTTTCTTATGTACCTGCACCTGAACAGAAATCCGTTCACTCATCTCCTGCACATGAGAGATTACTCCTATTTTCCGCCCCTGCATCTGTAATTGTTCCAATGCTTCCATCGCTGTACGCAAACTTTCCGCATCCAAAGAGCCGAAACCTTCATCAATAAAAAGAGATTCAACTTTCAGATTATTACTTGACAAGGAAGACAAACCTAAAGCCAGTGCCAAAGAAATCAGGAACGATTCACCTCCTGAAAGAGAGTACACGGTCCGTATTTCATCACACATATCGCAATCTATTACCTGAAGTGCCAACGTATCGGGTACCTGTTGCAGCTTATAGCGTTTAGAGAGATAGGATAAATGTTGATTGGCATGAAGCAGCAACAAATTCAAAGTATAACTTTGAGCAATCACTTTAAATTTCGCTCCATCCGCACTGCCAATCAGTTTATTCAATTTTGCCCAACGTTCGGCAACAGTTTGTTTCTCTGCCAGTTCCTTCGCAATCTGTTCCACAGTCAGTTTATTCTTTGCTTGTTGTAGCAGGCGGGCTTCCATAGTAGAAAGGGCACGTTCTATATTCAGGTTTTCTTCCTGTTGCTTCTTTATTATTTCGGGAAGCAGTTCGGGAGACTCTATCTTTTTATACTGTTCTTGCAACTCTCCTATAGCCAGTGCAATTTGCTTCATCTCTCCTTGCAAACCGGAAAGCCGGTTGTGTACCGCCTCTACTTCTTTACGTGCTTTCTCCAAAGCGAGATTCAGTTCTTTCTCTCTTTTTGCTACGGCAGCTTCCGCTTCATCCGCACTTTTTCCTTTCAATAGCTGCGAACGTTCCTGACGAAGCACATTCAGCGCTTTCTCTATCACTTCAAATCTCTTTAGTTCGGCCGAAGCAGCATTCTGTAAGATTACCAGCTGTTCTTTGGCAGACGATACTTTCTGCATAGCCAAACGACAGAGAGAAACATTCTCACGGAGGGCTTCACAATGTGCACGCATCTTTTTAATTTCTTCATCGCTGCGCTGCCATTCTGCATAAAGATTGCGATATTCCAAAATACGTATTGCCAGTTCCGCCAAACGGTGTTGTATTTGCTCTTCGTTTCCGGCTTCAATCCCTGCTTTATATAATGCTGCCAACTGTTCCGCGATCTGTCCGTCCACCGTTTTTTGATGCGCCAAATCACGTTGCAGAGCAATGCTCCGGTTATTCATCTGCTGATAGTTGGTTGATGCTACATTATACTCCTGCTCTATACTCCGGAAAAGAGTATCTACCACCTCCTGTTCCTGATGATAAGGATGCGCTGTGCTACCGCAAACCGGACAAGCCTCCCCTTCCTGTAATTGCCGGCGCAATGCTTTCACGTCTTTTCCCACTGCCATACGTGCATTTTCGTAAAGACGTTGAGTAACTTTCAATGCGGTTTCTTGCTCCGTCAATTGTTTCAGACAATTGGCCACTTCTTTCTCCAGTCTTTCTATTTCCGTCTTTGCTTTCGTCTGCGTTTCCGTTAATTGCCGGATATTCTGCTGACGAGTCAACTCTTTTTGCAACTTCACCTGTTCTTCGGCCAATAACGGATATCCGAAAGAATTTAAGCGCAACAAACGTTCCTCATTCGTACTGGTAGCGGCAGCCAGTTTACTTTCTTCTTGCCGTAGAATCTCTTCCACCTGTTCAAGTTGCAGTGCTTCTTCTATCCCTACATGGCTTAATAAGCGGTTCAGAGAAGAATAAGACACCTGTAATTGTTCCGCAGCCACTCGCATTTTTTGTTCCTGCTCCGCCACCTGCCTGTTAGCCGCTTGTAAAATCTGCTGCGACTGTATATAGCTGCTTTGTTGAGACTGTATCTGTACATCCAATTGACGTGCTTTCTTCAAGTCCGGCTGTATGGCCTCCCATTGTGCCTTAAAATGCACCAATCCTTCCTCTTGGGAAGCCAATGCACCCTGCAATACTTTCTCCCTGGCCTGTTCCTCCTGTTCTTCCTGCTGCTTTTTCTTCCAAAGTTCTTCCTGTATTTTTAATGAACGAACCACATTCAGTTGTTCATTCTGTTCTGCCAGCAGTTTAATCCCTGCCGCGCGCTTTTCAATTGATAGTTCTTTCTCTTTTTGCAGAGCAAGCAGCTCTTCTTCCGGCATCAATTCGATCACATTCATTCGATTCTGAATCAAGGTCACCTCCTCTTGTGCCGCCTTATTCCGGGCATAGACCTCTTGAGAAATCCGGGAATACACGCCAGTTCCTGTCAACTTCTCCAGTAATTCTGCTTTTGCCGCCCCTTTTGATTTCAGAAATGTAGCAAAATCATTTTGTGCCAATAATACTGTACGGGTGAACTGTTCATACGTCAGGCCAACCAACTCCACCAACTGAATCAACAACTCTTTCTTGGTACCTTGAAATTCTTTCTCCGTATCCAGTTCTTTCACTTCCAGCGTTTGTGGCTGCAAAGAACCGTTTATCTTGTTTCTTGTCCGCCTCACCGACCAACGAGAACGGTAACGCCGTCCGTCAATACCTAAAAAATCGACTTCCGCATAACCATCACTTGTCCCCCGGCGCAGCAAATTTCTAACATCAGACTGATTAATCTGATTGTCTCCCACATCTGCCAGGTTCACATTTTCCACTGAAGTAGCAAAGCGGGGAGCCTTATCATACAATGCCAGGCATAAGGCATCTAATAAAGTAGACTTACCTGCACCGGTAGGTCCTGAAATGGCAAAGATACCTGCAGAATGTAATGGTTCTGCCATAAAATCCACTTCTACCGTTCCTTCTATCGAGGTCAGATTCTTCAATCGTATAGCTAGTATTTTCATTCTTCTTCCTCCTCTTCTTTACGGGTAGCAGCCAAATAGGCCTCTTCAAACAAACCTGTCAGTTCTACAGGCATTTCCACCTGATAAATCTTCTCAAAGGCAGACTGTGCAATCTGCAAGGGAGACATTTCCTGCAACCCCCTCTTCCAGTTTTCATTTTCTTTCGTCGTATTTCCAGTTTCAGTGCGATAGGTAGAAACAATACGCGCCAACCGATAGTTTTTATCTGCCAGTGCATCTTCAATCTCCTGCCGAAGCATGGGTTCCGGTTCCTCCAACAATACCTTTACTTCCAGATATGGGGCTACGGCTTCTGTCTCGGGTAGTTCCTTCAAGGCTTCCAAGACGGCTTCCGGTGAAACAGGTTCTCCGTTCGGGACACTCAACAAAGGTATTAATTTCGGGCATTCCAACCGTTCAATGTCCACCGCACAACCTCCGTCGAAAGTCACCATCACGACTCCATGATGATAATGTTTCTCGGCAAAAGACATCGGAATGGGACTTCCGGCATACCGCACATTCTCTCTTCCGGACACTCGCTGCGCTTTATGTATATGTCCCAATGCCGTATAAGCTATCTGTTCGGAAAAAGTTTCCGGAGATACGCACTCCAGCCCACCAATCACGGTACGCTCGCTATAATCCTTCTCTGCAATTTCCGATCCTGTAGCCTGCAAATGACCGATGGCAAGAATCGCCTGATTCTCCGTCCTTCGCTTCCATAGCCTTTGCAAAAGTTGTGCATAAAGTTCGCGAACTCCCTCCGCATACGGATTGCCTTCCGTTTGCACGGCCGGATAATCTCCCTGACGCAGAAAAGGAACTGCCATGCAAAGCAATTCCACTTCCCCTTTCCGGTTCTTCAGTTCCACAGTCAAATGGTCATAATCGATTTCTCCGCCTTCGAGCTTGCGAACTACCCCTCTGACTTCCGTCCGCATAGCTTGCAACAGAGGCAAAGGAGCCTCCAGGCGTGCTGCCGAATCATGATTGCCGGCAACAATGACAATCTGCAAATACGGATTCTCTGCTGTCACCCGATAAATAAACTGATAATACATGCTTTGGGATGCTGCGGAAGGGTTGGAAACATCAAAAACATCTCCGGCTATAATCAATGCATCAATCTCTTTCTGACGAATTTCTTCTGCCAGCCAATTCAGGAATACTCCATGTTCTTCCGTGCGATCATAACCAAAAAAGGTTTGTCCCAGATGCCAGTCGGCAGTATGTAATATACGTATCATAATTTTGTAACTATCTCTAATAACAAGAGGCAAAAATAACACAATCAAAAAGATTATATCACATCTGCCTCTCTTTTTTACCAATAATCATGTATATTTGCAGGATAAAAATCCAACCCTATGAAGATACTGTATTATATTTATCAGATTTGCATCGCTTTGCCTATTTTATTAGTGTTGACCATCCTCACGGCAATCGTCACTATTGTAGGTTCTCTCTTGGGAGGAGCCCACATCTGGGGATATTATCCGGGGAAGATTTGGTCACAATTAATTTGTCTGTTTCTATTGATTCCCGTGAAGATTGAGGGACGTGAAAAGTTGCATGACAAGACTTCCTATATTTTCGTACCTAACCATCAGGGTTCATTTGATATTTTCCTTATTTACGGCTTCATCGGAAGAAACTTTAAGTGGATGATGAAAAAAAGCCTGCGCAAACTGCCGTTTGTAGGAAAAGCCTGTGAAAGTGCAGGACATATCTTTGTAGACAGATCTGGTCCTAAAAAAGTATTGGAAACAATCCGGCAGGCAAAAGACTCATTGAAAGACGGGGTTTCTCTCGTAGTCTTTCCTGAAGGAGCGCGTACATTTACAGGACACATGGGATACTTTAAGAAAGGCGCTTTCCAGTTGGCTGATGATTTACAGTTGGCGGTTGTACCCGTCACCATTGACGGCTCATTCGAGATTCTGCCACGCACAGGCAAATGGATACACCGTCATCGCATGATTCTGACTATTCACGAGCCTATTCCTCCCAAAGGGAAAGGAATGGAAAATATCAAGGCAACCATGGCAGAGGCCTACGCTGCGGTTGAAAGCGCCCTGCCGGAACAATACAAGGGAATGGTGAAAAACGAAGATCAAGACCGATAGTCAGTACATAATCTTATATAAATATGGGGATGCTCACGCACCCCCATATTCCTAACCAGTTTTATGCATCAAACTATTAAATTAAGAAATTCAGATATTTAGATGTTTTGCAAGGTTATGGTTTGGTTTGACATCATTTGTAATTCTTGAAAAGTCAAATTAAAACTTTTATAAATTTCCTTTTCTAAATTCTCTAATGAGAAAGATTCATTTCTGACACCATTAATCTTCCCTCTAAACCGATTGTTATAATGCTTGCGGAATGTATCCGGAGTAACCAGACCTCCCAAGCCATAATCACCCACTACAATCACCGGCTTTCGGCGCAATACCCCTTCGTAAGCGGTAATCCCCGCACCAATAATCAAGTCGGCTTCTTCAATCAGTTTACCGATCTCACTCTCGGAGGATATATAATCCACCTGATACTCTGAATATTTACTTAATAGAATTCCTATCCGTAACCTGGTGCGAG
>NZ_EQ973356.1:188449-209544 GCF_000157055.1 Bacteroides sp. 2_2_4
ATATATAATCCACCTGATACTCTGAATATTTACTTAATAGAATTCCTATCCGTAACCTGGTGCGAGAATTTGCTATTCCGACAACAATGCTGGCTTTTTGTTCTATTAACTGCAATTCGTCACCTCTCAAAGAAGAGGCGGCAGATAATTCATTAGGATTTTTCATATAGCTATTTGGTTTTTGTTGTGTCAAAAGTACAGCATGCATCCGAAAACACAAAAAAAGTCACCCGGACAAAATCAGTGCGCCTGATTTTTCGTAAACACTTGCATTTCAATCAAATACAGATTAGCGTTCTATTAATGACCCGGACAATTCATTTTTTATTTATCAAAAATCCCTTAAAAACACATTCAAATCTTCTTGTGGAGAAATGCCTAATCGACCTTTCAGCCTTCCTTTTGCTTTGGTAACAGAATCGGAAGAGGTCTGAAAAATACGCGCCAGTTCTTCATTGGTCAGTCCAAATTTAAGAAAGCAACAGATCTCAAGATCATGTTTAGTTAATAAAGGAGTTTTGTCAAGCAACCGGGTAACGTAATTAGAATAGAGTAAATCAAACAGGCTAAACAATTTATAGCGTTCTCCATTAGACAATTTACCTCTTAATGTTCCCTCTTTGATAGCAAGCAGCAGACGAAAAGCGGATATGTACTGTTCAGAAGAGGGTCCGACAGTTAATTCTCCTCCCAGTTCTTTCAACAGTCCCGATAAGGTTTTGTTCTGCATACTTAGAAGTACAATCTTTCCATTCAACTCGCCTACCTTCATTCGATTTTCTTCCAGTATGCGGTTCTCTTCCAGTACTTGATCTTTCAACTCCTGGATTTCTTCCATCTCCTGCTGGTATCGCTTTATCTCCTCTTCATTATCTCTAATCTGGGATTCGATTTCGGCAATCTTCTTCCTGTGATTTTTACTTTTGTAGTAGTAATAACACATATAGAAGGCCACAATCAGGAAAATAACCGTACCGCAAAATATAAAAACTGTACGGTCCACTTTCAGTTGTAGATTATCATTCCGGAGTTTCTCGTTCTCGTACTGCTTTTGCAGTTCTGTTATCAACTCCTGCGAATCGACTTCATCCAATACATTCACGATAGAGTCCGCTTTTTCATGGTAGATAATCGCTTCTTCAAAATTATCAATATCTTTTTCAAGAAAGTATAAATTGTTATATGCGTCAATACGGGTATATTCTTTAGAAGAATAGATACTCATCTTAAAATATTTCCGGGCATTCTCTGCATCGCCCATCTGTATATACAAATAGCCGAGAGACATACACTCCACGTATTTCCTTTCTTCATCCGTTTCTTTTTCATAAGCAGCAAGAAAATAGCGTTCTGACTTTTTCAGTTCTCCCATGGAACGGTACAGTATCCCCAACTCATGTAAAATGGAAACTTCAGACGGATATTGCTTTTCCCTGGCTAGTTCTAAAGCGTAAGTATAATAGAAATAGCAGCTATCCCATTTATTCTGAAACAAATAAGCCCGGCCTATATTTTGCCCGGCTCTGACAAGACTCAAAGAATCTTTCAACTCTTCATAGATCGTATATGACTCCCGAAAATTCTTCAACGACTCCTGATACAATTTCTTTTTCCGGTTAATCATCCCTATCTCATCAGTAGCCATTGCAAACATCTTACAACATTGAATATTCCCGAACATTTCCTTTTGCCGAAGATAAAAACGTCAAAGCCTCTTCATCTTTGCCCAATTCACGCAGCACTCTTCCATAATAATACTGCGCTTTAGCACGCGTAACAGAGTCACCACGCTCTACAGTATAGTAATTCAGCGCCAGTGCAATCAATGAGTCAGAAGTAAACTTCACATAGTTCTGATCCATCGCCTGCGTCAATAAAAGTGCATAATCCGCCTGCAACTTTCCACGCAATTTTTCAGTATGAGGTATTGACTTTAATAGATACAGAGCTGTATCCGGAAGAGATTCCATGCACATTTCAATCCTCTGGAATGCCGCATCAGGGGCCTCCGAATCTCTATGACAAGAAACTGATAAGACTAAAATAAAAAAGAAAGCGGCGTATACCGAAACAGTAGTCGTTTTCACTTTACTTGAGTTTTGTGCAAAAATACACAAAAAACTCAAGTATTACTTATTTGTTGAAGCATTTTGTTCCAATCGTTGATGTTCTTCTATCAACTTCATGTTTTCTCTTGCTTTAGACAGGAACTCTCTAACCAGCTTATTGTCTTTAAAAGAATAAGGAGCATCCTTGATTATATCATCAATCTGCGGAGTCATAATGGGATAGGGCAAAGAGCTGCAGAGCATCATAAACACACTGGGTCCCAGCACATTTTCGTAATTATCGGAGATGAACGTTTTCACATACTGATTCATCGCTTTCATCAGTGAGTCTCCTTCCACCACCAACTGACCGTGAATCTCATCCAGATCGCCTCCATCCAGTACCATACGGGTTTCCTTCTGCTCCAGTTCACCAATGCTTTCTTCCAATTGGTTTCTTTTGCTGATAAACTCGTACAGTGCATTATTTAAAGATGTTCCGACTGCCTTGAGGTCCGTATTGCTAATGGTAACAGTTATCTTCCCACTTTCCAACACAATCGGCATAATGCTTTCTTCATCCATATAAAGTGTCACCATCTGTACGGAATCTATTTTCCCTTTCATTGAGAACAGACCATGCACTACTTCAGCTGAATCCAGCTTCACCCACTCTCCATCACGAAGGGACTTAAGATACAACATCTTTCCATCCAGACTATTCACTGAAGAGGTTCCTTCAATCTTGTACTTACTGGTGCAGGAAGCCAAAAACGGAAGCAAAAGCAAAAAAGGCAAAATTTTATTCACGTTCATCTATTCATTAAATTCTGGGTACAAAGGTACAACTGATTCAGAATTCAAAGAAACATTTTATCAATATTTAAATCTTGTAAGACTCTTTTCTTTAATAATCCTTATAAACATAGGTATAAGGCTATTTTTTTCATTTAGTTTATCTAATTTTGCGGTCATGAAAACATCAACATTTGCCCCTTTTGCCAAACCGCTTTATGTAATGGTAAAGCCTGTAGGTGCCGTATGTAATCTAGCATGCGATTATTGCTACTATTTGGAAAAGGCCAACCTATACAAAGACAATCTGAAACACGTAATGAGCGATGAACTTCTGGAAAAGTTTATCGACGAGTACATTAACTCACAAACCATGCCGCAGGTGCTTTTCACCTGGCACGGAGGAGAAACGCTGATGCGACCGCTCTCCTTCTATAAAAAGGCGATGGAACTACAAAAAAAGTATGCCCGAGGACGAACGATCGACAACTGCATCCAAACCAACGGAACCATGCTCACCGACGAATGGTGCGAGTTCTTCCGTGAAAATAATTGGCTGGTAGGAGTCTCTATCGATGGTCCCCAGGAGTTTCATGACGAGTATCGCAAAAATAAAATGGGAAAACCCTCTTTTGTGAAAGTGATGCAAGGCATCAATCTTTTGAAAAAACATGGGGTGGAATGGAATGCGATGGCAGTTATTAATGACTTCAATGCCGACTATCCACTAGACTTTTATCGTTTCTTCAAAGAAATCGGTTGTCAGTATATCCAGTTCGCTCCTATCGTTGAACGTATTCTCTCACATGAGGACGGTCGTCACCTCGCTTCTCTTGCAGAAAATAAAGCCGGAACTCTTGCCGATTTTTCGATCACTCCGGAGCAATGGGGCAACTTCCTTTGTGCTCTTTTCGACGAATGGGTGAAAGAAGATGTAGGCAAGTACTATGTACAAATATTCGATTCGACTCTGGCGAACTGGATGGGCGAACAGCCTGGTATATGCACAATGGCAAAGACCTGCGGTCATGCCGGTGTGATGGAATTCAACGGAGATGTTTATTCGTGCGACCATTTTGTATTTCCCGAATATAAATTAGGTAACATTTATAGTAAAACTCTGGTGGAAATGATGCATAGCGAGCGTCAGCACAATTTCGGGAACATGAAATATCAGTCTCTCCCTACTCAATGCAAGGAATGTGAGTTCCTGTTTGCCTGCAACGGAGAATGCCCGAAAAATCGTTTCAGCCAAACGGCAGAAGGCGAACCGGGATTGAATTACTTATGCAAAGGCTATTACCAGTTCTTTAAGCATGTAGCTCCTTATATGGACTTTATGAAAAACGAACTGATGAATCAACGTCCGCCTGCTAATATCATGGAAGCACTGAAGAACGGAGATTTGAAAATTGAATACTAACCAATCATATATTTTAATTTTATCATTAAATAATGAACAGACTAAGACTTTATCTATTAGCGCTGGCTGCGCTTTTTGTATGTTCCGTTAAAGCGGATGAGGGTATGTGGCTATTGCAACTGATGCAACAGCAACACTCCATAGACATGATGAAAAAACAAGGATTAAAACTGGAAGCACAGGACCTATATAATCCGAATGGAATTTCTCTTAAAGATGCCGTAGGTATATTCGGAGGCGGATGTACCGGAGAAATTATCTCACCCGAAGGTTTGATTCTGACCAATCACCATTGTGGCTACGCCTCCATCCAGCAACATAGTAGTGTTGAGCACGATTATCTGACTGATGGTTTCTGGGCTACTTCCAGAGACAAAGAACTCCCTACTCCGGGATTGCAATTCACATTTATCGAACGTATCGAAGATATTACGGATATTGTCAATGCCAAGATCGCGGCGAAAGAAATCACCGAATCCGAATCATTCAGCAATATATTCCTTCAAAAGCTGGCTCATGATCTTTATTTTAAAAGTGACCTGGCAGACAAAAAGGGAATTGTTCCGCAAGCTCTTCCGTTCTATGCCGGAAATAAATTCTATCTTTTCTATAAGAAAATATATCCGGATGTACGTATGGTAGCCGCTCCACCCTCTTCTATCGGTAAGTTTGGTGGTGAAACAGACAACTGGATGTGGCCGCGTCATACCGGTGACTTTTCCATGTTCCGTATTTATGCAGATGCAAATGGTGAACCTGCAGAATACAGCGAGAGTAACGTCCCACTGAAAACCAAGAAACATTTGTCTATCTCTATCAAAGGATTGAAAGAAGGAGATTATGCAATGATTATGGGATCCCCCGGAAGTACGAGCCGCTACCTGACCGTATCAGAAGTAAAAGAACGTATGGAATCGGAAAACGATCCACGTATCCGTATTCGTGGTGCACGTTTGGCTGTCCTGAAAGAGGTAATGAATGCCAGTGACAAAATCCGTATTCAATATGCTAACAAGTATGCGGGTTCCAGCAACTATTGGAAAAACTCCATCGGCATGAATAAGGCCATCATCGATAATGATGTATTGGGAACAAAAGCTGCACAAGAAGCCAAATTCGCAGAGTTTGCAAAAGCACAAAACAATGCTGAATATGCAGCGGTAGTGAAGAACATTGATGACCTGGTAGCTAAGACAACTCCTCTCAACTATCAGTACACCTGTTTGAGAGAGACTTTCTTCGGAGCTATCGAATTTGGCAATGTGATGTTGACTAAAACACGCGAAGCATTGCTTGAGAAAAACGATTCTGTAATCGAAGCACGCATGAAAGCCTTGGAAAGCACTTACGAAAGCATCCATAACAAAGATTACGATCATGAAGTAGACCGCAAGGTAGCGAAAGCCTTGTTCCCCTTATATGCTGAAATGATTCCGGCAAACCAACGTCCTTCTATTTATAAGGTTATTGAGCAGAAATATAAAGGCGATTATAACAAATTCGTTGATGATATGTATGACAACTCTATTTTTGCCAACCGGGCAAACTTCGAGAAGTTTACAAAGAAGCCTTCAGTGAAAGCGATTGACAATGATCTGGCACTGCAATACTGCCAGTCTAAATACGACTTAATGGATACACTGGCTTCCCAACTCAAGGATATGGATCGGGAACTAGCTTTGCTGCACAAAACTTATATCCGTGGTCTAGGTGAAATGAAGTTGCCTGTACCTTCTTATCCGGATGCAAACTTCACCATTCGTCTGACCTATGGTAACGTGAAACCTTATGATCCGAAAGACGGCGTACACTACAACTACTATACGACCACTAAAGGTATTCTTGAAAAAGAAAATCCGGAAGACCGTGAATTCGTTGTACCTGCCAAACTGAAAGAACTGATTGAAAAGAAAGATTATGGCCGTTATGCTTTGCCAAATGGTGATATGCCTGTCTGCTTCCTGTCGACCAACGACATCACCGGTGGTAACTCCGGCAGCCCGGTATTGAATGAAAACGGAGAACTGATCGGTTGTGCTTTTGATGGCAACTGGGAATCATTAAGCGGTGACATCAATTTCGACAACAACCTACAACGTTGTATTAACCTGGATATCCGTTATGTCCTGTTCATTCTGGAAAAGTTAGGAAACTGCGGACACCTAATCAATGAAATGACAATCGTAGAATAAATGAGAAAACAAATCCTATTTGTCCTATTTTCACTGGCCACTCTTAGCATCCACGCCGACGAAGGCATGTGGATGCTAACCGATCTGAAAACCCAGAACGCAGTTTCCATGCGCGAACTTGGCCTCGAAATTCCGATAGAGGAAGTATACAACGCAAATGGTCTTTCTCTAAAAGACGCTGTTGTACACTTCGGAGGAGGATGTACGGGAGAAGTTATCTCTTCCGAAGGACTGGTACTGACTAACCATCACTGTGGTTATGGAGCTATCCAGCAACATAGTAATGTAGAACATGACTATCTGACAGATGGTTTCTGGGCTATGAACCGTGATGCGGAACTCCCTACTCCGGGATTGACCGTCACTTTTATCGACCGGATTCTCGATGTGACGGATTACGTCAACGAACAACTGAAAAAAGATCCGGACCCGGATGGTGTTAATTATCTATCTCCAAGTTATCTTGGCAACGTAGCAGAACGTTTTGCCAAAGCCGAGAATATAGAAATAACTCCTGCAACAAAGTTGGAGCTCAAGGCTTTTTATGGAGGAAACAAATATTATCTGTTCATCAAAACAGTATACAGTGATATTCGTATGGTAGGGGCTCCTCCTTCTTCCATCGGTAAATTCGGAGCTGATACCGACAACTGGATGTGGCCTCGTCACACAGGCGACTTTTCTCTCTTCCGTATTTACGCGGACAAGAATGGAAAACCGGCAGAATATTCTAAAGACAACGTTCCTCTGCAAGTGAAAAAACATCTGAAGATCAGCCTCGCCGGAGTTCAGGAAGGAGATTTCACCTTTGTCATGGGATTCCCCGGACGTAACTGGCGGTATATGATTGCCGACGAAGTGGAAGAACGGATGCAAACGACCAATTTCATGCGCCAGCATGTACGCGGAGCCCGTCAGAAAGTACTTATGGAGCAAATGCTGAAAGATCCGGCAGTGCGTATTCATTATGCAAGCAAATATGCTTCTTCGGCCAATTATTGGAAAAATGCAATCGGCATGAATGAAGGACTGATACGCCTCAATGTACTGGATACCAAACGTGCACAGCAAGAAGAACTATTAGCCCGCGGCCGTGAAAAGGGAGATGATTCGTATCAGAAAGCCTTTGATGAGATTCGCTCTATTGTATCTCACCGACGCGATGCGCTATATCATCAGCAGGCTATCAATGAAGCATTGGTCACCGCCCTTGATTTTATGCGTATCCCTTCCACGACAGAATTGGTTACCGCTCTGAAATCGAAAGATAAAGAACAGATAAAAGAAGCAAAACTAAAACTGAAGAAAGAAGGTGATAAGTATTTTGCTTCTGTCCCTTTCCCCGACGTGGAACGGATGGTAGCGAAAGAAATGCTGAAGACTTATGCCAACTACATTCCTGCAGAACAACGAATCAACATCTTCGAAATCATCAATTCTCGTTTCAAGGGAAGTATTGACGCCTTCGTTGATGCCTGTTTCGAACATTCCATTTTCGGCAATCCTAAAAACTTTGAGAAGTTTATCAAGAAACCAAGTTTGTATAAAATAGGATATGACTGGATGGTATTATTCAAATATTCTGTTACCGACGGAATTCTGAAAACAGCCATTGCCATGAAAGAAGCCAATCAGAACTATGACGCAGCTCATAAAGTATGGGTGAAAGGCATGATGGACATGAGACAGGAAAAAGGAACGCCGATTTATCCGGATGCGAACTCTACTTTACGATTGACATACGGCCAGGTGCTTTCTTATGAACCGGCTGACGGTGTGGTATATGATGCTCATACCACCCTCAAAGGTGTGATGGAAAAAGAAGATCAGGGAAACTGGGAATTCGTAGTGCCTCAAAAGCTAAAAGAGTTATATAAATCCCAGGATTATGGACGTTATGGCAAAAACGGTGAAATGCCTGTCTGCTTTATCGTAAACACCGACAATACAGGAGGAAACTCCGGTAGTCCGGTATTTAACAGCAAAGGTCAGTTGGTTGGAACTGCTTTCGACCGCAACTTTGAAGGCTTAACAGGAGACATTGCTTTCCGTCCTTCATCGCAGCGAGCCGCTTGTGTTGACATCCGCTATACCTTGTTTATCATCGATAAATACGCAGGAGCCTCTCATATCATCGACGAACTTAGCATTGAGTAAGTTGAGAGTTGAGAATTAAAAATTGAGAAATAAAAGTTATGCCATCTGGCATTATATTTCTCAATTTTTAATTCTCTATTTTCAATTTATATAAACTCTTCCACCATATACATCTCGTCAATCATCTCATTCATTATATTCTGTAAATTCTGAACTGCTTCTTCAGGAGATTCCCCATAAGCATTACATTGCATATTTACAGTCAACCAGGCATAGTAGCCACCATCTGATGCGCGTTCAAGCACATAATCCGTTCTGTTTAGTTTCATATTGGTAAATAATTAGTGAATGTTGGTATTGAAGTTATTTCTGAATGTGAAGCTGCCAGTTTCTCCAGTTCACGGATCATCCGACGTTCACAGCTACGAACCCAATAAACGAAATGACGGTTCGGAGTATATTCTCCTGCAAAACGAAGCAACGGCTGCAAATCAAAGGAATCACTGATTATTCCTGCCCCCGCTTTCATTGCATCATAGGCATTGCAGTCTTGTTCAATATGTGCTGGAACCATTAATACAGGTTTTCCAAGATACATTGCTTCGCAAATAGACTCGAAGCCTGCCGTACTGGCATAAGCCTTACAACCCGCCATAGCATTAAGAAACTTCACATCATCTATTTGATGGAAACTCAATGTTTCGTCAATCCGTGTCACCTCTTCAGCATCCGATCTATCCCAGAAAAAAGTTAAAGGAACTTCCGGATGTTTCGCATGAAAACTCTCCACGCTATCAGCAAACCCGGAATTAACCATATATCCATGAATATAATCACCCTTTTCCGGACGGATAGCGGTCACTTCCTGACGAATCAATGGAGGAACGGTCACTATTTGATTCATATCATCCTGTTCCATTTCCAGGAAAGACAAAGCCAGTTTCTTCGAAGATCTTAGAGCGGTCATCCGGGTAAAGAAACGCAGCATCCATAACTGGCACGAATTTTTATCCGGAGACTCGAAATCACGATGTAAAAACAGATACTGATGCCCAACACAAATATACGGAACGGAGGGACGGAAGAGTGCATAGGTAAGTCCGGTTAAAAGCTCGTAGAAGTTGATGACAACTTCCGCCCCTGTCTCCCTGATCCGCTGATTTATATAATACATGCTACGAAGATACTCCGGTAATCTTAATAAATTGTATGCAAAGCTTTTCGTCAGGTTCGCCCGTTTATTATCTGTCGTAGGCAGAAAGTTCGGACTAATGAATCGCTTCACCGGTGCATGAATACTCCGATTGAAAAATCCCGGCAAAGTACGTGTCGAGCTTTTCCCGACTAAGACTTCCACTACTTCATGCCCATTGCGCAATAACATTTCTTCGAGAGTGATTGCCTGTGTAAAATGCCCTCTCCCCTCACCTTGAACAATAAATAAAAATTTCATAGTTCCATTATTTTTAGATACGCAAAGTTCCCTCTTTCACATTACAAGATGATGACTCTATGATTACTATTTCATGAACAAAATCAGCTTTTTCTCGTTATATAATAAAATAGAAATTATATTTGCGGTCTTCAAAGACTGCTTTTTAACTCTAAGAAAGAAAAGATTATGGAAAAATTTGAAGATTTAATACAGTCACCAGTGCCCGTTTTAGTTGATTTCTTTGCAGAATGGTGTGGACCTTGCAAAGCAATGAAACCGGTTTTAGAAGAACTAAAACTTATTGTGGGAGATAAAGCACGTATTGCAAAGATAGACGTTGACCAGCATGAAGACCTGGCTACTAAATATCGCATACAAGCTGTACCAACCTTTATACTGTTCAAGAATGGAGAGGCTGTCTGGAGACATTCCGGCGTAATCCATAGTAGCGAACTACAAGGGGTTATCGAGAAGCATTATACATAAAAAGATAATAATAACGAATGAAGAAAGTATTAGTAATGGTAGCCCTCGTCATGGCAAGTGTAATTGTATACGCATTCAATGACAGTAGGGAAACTAATCAAGGTAAAAAAGAGGTAACAGGTAACGGTGAAGTCGTCGTAATGGACAAAGATATGTTTCTGAAAGACGTCTTCGATTATGAGAAATCAAAGGAGTGGAATTATAAAGGTAATAAGCCCGCCATCATCGACTTATATGCAGATTGGTGCGGACCATGTCGCCAAACAGCTCCTATCATGAAAGAATTGGCAAAGGAATATGCCGGAAAAATTGTCATCTACAAAGTCAATGTAGATAAACAAAAAGAACTGGCAGCTTTATTTAATGCAACAAGTATTCCATTGTTTGTATTCATTCCCATGAAAGGAGATCCACAGCTTTTCCGTGGAGCTGCTGACAAGGCAACTTACAAAAAAGCGATTGATGAATTTCTCTTGAAGTAAAGAAGAAAATATAGTGACGCTATCCGGTCGGGATAGTAACGCTATAATAGGAAAAGAGTGACGGTATCCTTGCGGGATACCGTCACTCTTTTGTATATCTTGCCAATCCTTATTTGAAGTATCCCACAGGATGATTCATCATTGGCATTTGGCTATCTTTCAATTTCAAAACTTTCTTCAATTGTTCATTGTCCATCGAAGCGCGTGGCACTGTTGCTATGTTAGCAGCGGAACAGAATATTGAAATATTTTGAGAAACGATGCCGGAATCCATAGCCCCCATCAACTGGCTGCGTGCACTCTTCGCATCTCCAAATCTGGAAAGATCACTGATTAACACCAAAGACACCGGAGCTGTTTTCACAAATGCCTGTCCACCGGCTACTGCTCCACGATGATCTCCTTCAGCAACCAGAGTCAACTGATGATTTTTAGCATCATACAGATAACTTCCTTCAGGTAATACTACATATACATCCACATCCTGCTTATTCAACGCCGACGGAGCTGTTCTCATTCCGGATTCCTTACGGTTTATCCCATTAGCAGCCCATAACAAATCAGACAGATCCGACAGACTCAATGATTTAGAAGCATACTCGCGAGTTGAATGTCGTTCAGACAATGCCTTCATCACCGCACCGGTACGGTTTAAATTAGGCTTCGGCAATTTAATCACTTTGTCAGCAGCAAAAGCAGCCGCTGAAAGCATTAAACAAACTAATAATAGTTGTACTTTTCTCATAACTGTGGTATTTAAAAATTGATAGACAAATATAAATAAAAAAGGTCTGTATTCGTTGTGGAATACAGACCTTTTAAGAGTTTATTAGGCTTAATTATTTCTTATCACCGAAATAACGGTTGTATAATCCTTCAAAACCTTTACCGTGACGAGCTTCGTCTTTGCACATTTCGTGTACAGTGTCATGGATAGCATCCAGGTTCAGAGCTTTAGCACGAGTTGCAATGCGTTTTTTGTCTTCACATGCACCTTGTTCAGCGTCTTTACGTTTCTGCAGGTTAGTTTTAGTATCCCATACGCAGTCACCCAACAGTTCTGCAAACTTAGCAGCATGTTCAGCTTCTTCCCAAGCGTAACGTTTGAAAGCTTCAGCTACTTCAGGATAACCTTCGCGGTCTGCCTGACGGCTCATGGCCAAATACATACCAACTTCAGTACATTCTCCCATGAAGTGATTGTTCAGATCCTTAATCATTTCTTCGTCACAACCTTTTGCAACACCGATAACGTGTTCGTCAGCAAAAGACAATGCGCCACCTTCTACTTCAACAACTTCTACGAACTTGCTGGCAGGAGCTTTACACAATGGACATTTCTCAGGAGCTGCGTCACCTTCATGAACGTAACCGCATACAGTACATCTAAATTTCTTCATTTTCTTCTCAATTTTAAATTAATTAGTCAATACGTGTTTCTTTATCTTTACTTAAGCAATTCTTGCAAATACCTTTATAATAATAATGAACTTCCGATACCTGATGACCATCCATTTCCAAATTTTCCACTTGTTTAATCGCTTCCGGACATTCCAAGTCATAAATATGTCCGCAACGTTTGCAAAGGAAATGGGAATGTACAGAAGTATCCGCATCAAAGTTTGTATTCTTTTCGTCAATCGTAAGCATTAATGCCGCTCCCTGTTCGGAAAACAATTTCAAAGTATTATAAACCGTTGTCTTTGAAAGTGTCGGCATTGAAGGAGACAATGCTGTGTAAATATCATCAGCCGACGGATGAATCGGATGCTCCATCAAATATTCCATGATAGCGATGCGTTGCATGGAAGGCTTGATATTATGCTCTAATAATCGATCGTATGGTTTCATTATCTTCCTTTCTTTTCAAAGTTGTATTCATTACAATTATAAATCCAATGCAAAGATAAGAAGGCTTTATTTTATTTCCAAATAATTCATGACTTTTTTTATGACATGGCTAATTATAATTAGGTGAAGAGATAAATTATTTATTCATAATGCTCAACTAGTAAACTTCTATCATCTTCGCTACATACACAGAAACATAATAGCATACGAAAACTACTATAAAGATTTTTTCAATATTTTAGATGAATCAACAAAAAGGATATTATGAGCGAAAAAGAATTAAAAATGTTTGATATGAATGCACAATTAAATGCTGCATTCAGCAAAGAAGGTTCTTCAAAGCGTAAAAAAAGAGGATTCACAACATTTTCAATAAATGAAGTGAATCCTCTTTTTCTTTCAATAAGTTAAATTTTAATTATCTATATCATCTCTAGCTTCTTCTACAATTTTAGAAGGAACTCCGTCACAACGAACATATTTAGACACATCTCCTGCATCATCTTTCACCGTCCAAATCATAGTTCCTGCTGGCAAAAGTTCTGTTACGATATACGAATTGTTCCAACGACCGCCCAAGCTGTTATTATATTTACCGCTAATAATATATCCCAAATAAGTATCTTTCTCTATCTCGAATATCCCGCTAAGAAAACGAGCATACATACTATCGAATTTCTGGTACATCTCAAAAGTTTTATCTCTACGGACAAAAGTTATATAACAATAAGTACCATCAGCCATAGGCTCTCCATTCCACTCTACTAACCGCCAAGTACCATTCAGATTGGCGGGAGTTACTTCCAGCGTTTCCACTTTTACTTCTTCATCGTCATCACAAGCCATAAAGCTAAACAAAAGCATGCATAATGGTATTATTCTGAAAAGAATTCTCATATTATAGTTTTTTTTAAATGTTAATCAAAAATATTATTGTAAACGTTTGATAGTTACTCTGACCAAGCGATCTGTCAATGGTGCGTCGACCCCTTCAACAATAAAATTGAACTGCAGCCCATTACCTAAGTTGTCAGGCAATTTACTACCATCTACGGTTATCACGATGTCTGCCTCCTGCCCTGGCGGTATAACTTCCGGTTCTGTTTGAAAAACAGCGTATGGAGGAAGCATCTGCGCAGAAAGCTTCAAAGGTTTCTTCCCGATGTTAGCACATAAAATGCGTTCAGAAGGGCAAACATTAGAGGTCATTTCCGAAAAGACAATTTGTTTGCGTTTCATACGCAAGGTTCCCATTGTAGAAGGAAGATATCTCCATTCATCGGAACAGACAACCTCACCTATCAACATCAGACGCGCTACCGGATGTTTTTCTGAAATATCCGTATACACAAACGCATATGTTTCTACAGTTCCGATGCGATTTTTAGGATTATACACCAATGTAACCATACTTTCCATTCCCGGAGCAAGTGTTCCCAAACTGAACGCTGCTGCTGTACATCCACACGAAGTGGTTATCTTCGTGATCCGTACATTCTTGCCACTGACATTGCGAAACGGAAATGTGTAGGTTCGGGGCGCATCGGTATCGTATATACTGCCAATATGTATACGGAGAGAATCGAAACTGAACATCTCTCCTCCCTCTTTCAGTAAAGGAGGATTAATCAACGAATCAACTTCTACAGACTGATAGGCTATTCCCTGCGCCCCAAGGTAGTGGGCAGGGAAAAAGACCATCAGCCAATAAAGCAAATAATATCTCCATTGCCTATTCTTCATCTATCAAACTATTACATCCAACCACTATCATTCGCATTTTTGCGGACAGTAATGGTGAAGGATTGTTCCTTTCCGTCGCTTGTTCTCATCGTAGCGCTTGTCATACCCGCAACAACTCCTTTCACTTTCAGTATAGTACCTTCAAGGGTAACAGTTGCCTTCGACGTATCGCTAATCTCGCATTCGTATATTAGATTTTCTCCATTCAGGAAATAACGTGCCAAGTCTATTTTTACGATTTTATCGATTCCGACATACAGATTGGGCATTTTCATATCCGACCCGCTTCCGGCAATAGCATGCAATAATGCACCAGCATCAACCAGTTTACCCATTTTGCCCCTATAAGAAGAAAGGTCCATTCTTGTTGCCGACCAGCCCGGAGAATTATGCAAATAATAATAGGTCTTATAACCTTTATAATAGGAATCCACCTCTCTCGCCGTTTGTTTCATCAAGTTTATAAACTCCTGCACCTTGAAGTGGCGACGTTGTTGCAAAGCATACGACAAACCGAGTGCAGCCACTCCCGACACATGCGGGCAAGCCATAGACGTACCCTCATTGTAACCGTAGGCTGCTTTGCCTTCCACCACTAAAGTAGAGAGGATCATTCCCTGATCAATGTTCACATTATTACCATCAGTATCTTCACCCGGAACACAATGATATTCGCTATCACCACCAGGAGCACAGAAATCCACTTCCATCCCATAATTGCTGAATGATGACGGCGTATAGTCAGCTGCAATAGAAGCTACCGAAAGGCATCCCTCATAAGCTGCCGGATAGGAAGACATATATGAGTATTCATTGCCTGAAGCAAAGATGGCCAATCCGCCCTCAATCACCCCGTTAGGAGAACCTGCATTATGGATAAAGTAATCCAGTGCCTCTTTTTCCAATGGATAAGTCTTTGACCACTCTTCGTCAGTGGCAGGCCCGGGTACATATCCTTGCAACGGATTGGAATAAGCGGAGTTATATCCCCAACTGCATTGAAGGATTACGGCACCGTTATCGGCTGCATACTTAATAGCTCTCGCCTCATTCACCATCTTTACCTGGGAATTACCATCGAAAACCTGACAGGACATAATCCTCACTCCCGGTTTGGTTCCATTTCCTCCGGCAATGCCGCTGACTCCTATACCATTATGATTCACGGCAGCTATCGTTCCCGCCACATGAGTGCCGTGACCAGTATCTTCGGCTGCTTGCCAACTGATGATCCCGCTATTTTTTACGAAGTTGTAACCATAACGGTCACCCTTATAACCATTCTTGTCCGCATCATCGTCCGAACCCAATACCTCGCTTTCGTTCACCCACATATTAGCCTCCAAATCAGGATGCTTCCACATAACACCTTCGTCAAGCACGGCAACAATGATTTCCGGATCACCCGTACACAGTTCCCACGCTTCTTCACAATTAACGTCGGACCCCACAATAGCAGGAGCTTTCTCAGTTACAAAGCTATAATCTCCTCGGTTTATATATCCCCACTGATGCGGTAATAGCTCATCATTGAACTTAAAACCGTTATCTGCCGCACGCGTTTTCATCTTATTCAGAGCAGCTTCCGATACCGGAACTGGTTTCTTTTTAGGATTATATGCCCGCTGAATGGTAGGATTTATTTGAAGTTTCGAAATTTCGCCCAATTTAGACAGTTTTCCCATAGCTTCTTTCAAATCTGTGCCCTTATCAAAACGCACCAAATACCAAAGATGCAATCCGGCTTCACGGCTCTTTTCTTCGGTGCGCGAATTGACAGGAAAAACGCGTTCGAAGTCATACGCTCCTAAAATAGAAAGCACCTCGTCCGTTGACGGAATACCCGACCGGGTAGAGGCTCCCACCGCACGTATTTTCATCGTATGGTCGAGAATCTCAGTCATTTCGGGGACAAACTTAACCAATAATTCCCCTTCGGCAGCCCCTTCCGGTATCACTATATCCGGAGTGACGGGAACTACCGGAGCATCATCGTTTAAGTCGTTGTCACTGCAAGCTCCTGCCAACAGTGCAAACGTTGTCATTATATATATATATATTTTCTTCATATTCTAGTCTTTGAGTTCATATTTTTCCTTGAATTTAGGGAAGGCTTCAAAATACTTGTCGAAATTAGTCGGCTCGTTATCAAACCTTACCATTTTTCCTTCTGAATTTAACCCTTTTTCCATCTGGTTATAAATCAATACCTCCGGATCCCATTCTATCAAATGAGGATGATACAACACCCACTCAGGCAGATTACCGGTAAAGAAATTCAAGTTGACACTAAGTTTTCTCATTTTCGGAAGTATCTTAGGAATATGGGCGCCCTCATTTACCAAATACTGTATAGTATCACCGCCAAATGCTTCTACATCGGCCTGTGAGTAACCGGTCACTCCGTCCACTCCTATTTCAAAATCAGGCAATGTTCCTTCTATAAAGTTGTAGGACAACCTTAACTCTTCCAAATTATCCCACATAAACAATCTACGAAGTGTATTATCATCTTTGGTATTAAAGAACAAACCGATACCATCCGGGTATTTGACGGGATCTTTCGCATTTCTAAGATCAGAAATAACCGATCTTCTATTACCTATTAAGTTGAGTGACTTCAGTTTCGGGAAATTCTCCTTCGTAATAATAGAAGGCACCGAATTGAAGTTGTTACTACTTAAATCCAACGTCTCAAGCCGATCACCTAATAGGACAAGATTATCCGAAATTGCAGACAATCCGTAAGCACTTACAGTCAAAGATTTCAAATACTCTAAACCGCACACATCATCTTCCAACGTAATGCTCTTAGTTGCCGTATTAGAGTTGCCAAAGAAAGTCAAGCTTTCCACATACGTCAGGTAGTGCACTTCTTGCGGAACTGATTCTTTGGTATTAATCATATTAAAAGACACAGAACGTACACGTCCCACTACATTTTCGCCCTTCGGAAGTCCTTCATCACCTTCTTCCCACAATACTACATTGTCCCAATATCTCATGTTCTCACCCGGATTCCAGTTGTTACCTATTTCCAAGCGTTCTCTGATAGTGAGCAACGTCAATGAGTCGCCCGAGCGATTGTCCTCAATCCTCGGTGAAGCTTTCTGAGAGATCGTCAACACAGCAGGCTGTTCCAGTTTATCTTCGGTGCTTTTAGGTGTGAAATGAATTTTAGCTGTACGAATGTCAAAATCCGGATTCATCGTCCATTCAACACGGATTTTAGTTGTACGCGGACGAGAGCCACGATCTAAATCAACAGTGGGATCTTCAGGCAAAGTGAGCCACTCTTTTTCTGGAATAACATCATATTCCGTATTCATTTTGAACGCAACATTTGTGGTTACGATCACATCAAAATGGCGATTGTCATAAGTATCTGATGCTTTGATTTCCACATCAGGCTTTTCTATATAAATCATCTTGCCATAACCAGTTTGATGCACCGTCATCACACATGGCGCCTGCCCCTGAGGTATAAAACGTATTTCTGCTTTACGCATTCCGTTAATTAAGGTCGAATCGATAGAAACCGTACACTCAGTAGCACCGAAACCATTAGCAGGAGAAATGTTCACCCAAGGTTCCGACGCACTGACAGCCCATTCGCCTCCCGATGAGACGGTTACTATATCCTTGCCACCGTCAGCACCCATCGTGATATCTTCCTTATCTATCGAGAATCCGGTAATACCACTATCGTCATCATCTTTACACGATGCCACAGCAGCCATGTAAACGAATAATCCTAATGCTATCTTTACTAAATATTTCATTGATTTTTATTCTATTTTGTTTATTTATCCAAATCAAGCGCATCACAACCGCGGATGTCCTGCGACTTATCATAAATCAACGTATATTGTCCAGCTCTAATATACGGACATATCCCGCTCATGTCAATCGAAATATTCGGATTATCCTTGATTTCAAACAACACGATAGTCGACGAAATGGTATCATCAATTTTACGTAAATCATTTGAACCGATATAAAAGACCTTAAGACTCGGATTTTTATAAAGTCCCGTAGGCCATTCACGCAGTGTTCTATTACCGTTATCATCCCGTTGGTGGCTAATGCCGAACACTACCAGATAATTGATAGACAGCGGTTGAGAAGGGAATTTGGAGAATCTATTATAGCTTAAATCCAATCCGTACAATATCGGCATATTAATCACATAAAAATCATCTGTCAGCGAACTTAACTTATTATAAGTCAGGTCAAGGCTAGTGAGATACTCCAAAGACGTCTTTCCCTTCAGTGCCCCTTTAGGAATGGTTGTCATACCGTTGGCGGAAAGGTTCAGTGTTTGCATCGGTGATTCTTTCTCAAACAAAAGTTTAGGGAATATCGTAAATTTGTTATGGTGCAAATTTACAGTAGAAGCATTGATACCCCGATGATTCTCACCATCCTCAAATTTATCTATCAGATTGTTAGAGAAGTCTACTGTCCCCATCACGTAATCGGACTTAGCATTGAAAATATTCGGCACTTCCGTCAACTGATTGTTTGTGCAACTTAAAGTTTCCACATCATTCCAGCCGAAGAAATATTTCAATCCATTGCCATCCTCAACACCCGGGATTTCTTTTATTTTATTATTATCCAGATACACTTTCATGAGTTTGACTTCCTTGCCAAAAGGATGTAATATTTCAATTTCATTGTTAGTACAATCCAAAAGTGTTAATTTTTTCATTTTCTTCAGAAGACCATATTCAGGAAATTCTTTAAGCTTATTATATCCCATATAAAGAAGCTGAATCTTATCTGCACACTGTGAATCTTCTCCAAGCAGCGCTTCCCAATCACTTTTCAATTGGTCTCCATCTATACTCGGATTATGAGCAATATTGAGTGAGACCAATTCAGGCAACTGCTTCAACATATCTACAGGCAGTTTTTCCAAGTGAGGACAATTGTAGATTTCTATATCCGTCAAAGTTGCCATATTCTTCCAATTCCATTCCTCCTGTTCCTCATAGTAAGGCGAATCAGGTTTCACATTCACAAAGAGTCCATCACTTCTGACAGGTGAATTAGATATAAAGAATTGTTCCAATTTCGTCAGCCTCATGATAGCTTTAGATACGCCAGTAATTTTATTCGTCAAAGCACCAAACTGCACATCTTTCGTAGAAATACGACTGCTCTTGATGGGACTCATTTTCGGATTATCGTTAATTCCTTTGCGTAGAATAGTAGACAAATCTTCCCGAGCATCCCTAGAAAGAAATTTCGTATCATAATCCATTCGCATAGCCTTACGTTGTTCGTCGCTCATGTTGACGGAATAGTTGTCGAACAAGTGTCCACCGAGCTTTTCATCATGTGTTCCTAATGATAAAATTCTCAATTCAGTGAATTGTCCAATTTCATCGGGCACAACGCCCTCAGCGCCAAATCCGGCAAGCGATATTAGAGCTACGCGACCATTCTCCAACAACTGCACACCGGGCTGGTTACCCCACATGTCAATATCCTTATTGAAATTCCAATTAACTCCCATCGGTGCGGATTCCCCATAATACTTCCATGACGGACCGCCCATCTTTTCCCAAATAGCTTTCAGTGCTATATAATCTTTAATATATTCGGCTGTTTCGTCAAGACGGATAGGTACTTCCGCGTCCTTTGTCACTTCATTATCTTTCACGACAAACGACTTGGAAGTCTGTACAGTTGCCACCTCCAATGAATTATTAGCCTTTTCATCCGAATAGGTTTTGTAACTGCTTATTTGGTACGTACCTGCTTTCAGCCATGCCACTGTGTCGCACTCTGCATAAGACGTTTCCTGGTTTCTGTCGCCATATCCGTCGGCAGGCTCATCGGTAAAGTCTTCTACATATTTTACCCGAATCTTTTCTATCGTAGTCAGCTCTTGAGTGAAAAGGTTCTTCACTGTGATATCAATTGATAAAATATTGCTCAATGGATATGCTTCATCCTCAGCCGCGCGAGTTTTCACAAAGTCCTTCACCAATTTAAATGTGACCATACCTCGTGACACTGCATCTACACTCAACTTTTGAGTATGCAAACCGTCAGCAATAATCGTAAATACATTATCCTTTCCGGCAGGTCCGGCATATAATACATTATCCAACTTATCATACAAATAATAACCAATGATAGTATAGGTTCCTGTGAGCAACTTCAACTTATCACTACGCAATCCGAATTCTGCATTTTCTGCATTGTATGAATCCAGTAACAAAGTCTGAGTAATAGTTGAACCATTGTATTGCATGACAACTTTCACTTTCTGTGCATCGCTTAGCTTATCTAGCTTATCGGTCACTGCACGAGTTGTCGTACCTTTGTCCATGGATGCACTCTTTAATAACTTAAACTGCACATATCCATAAGTGGATTGTAGCGGCTCGTCATCATCAGAGCATCCTGTCACCACCGTCATTGCCAATAAAGAAACAATGAGGGGAACAAAGAATAATATGGAATATAGTTTCTTATTCATTTATTCAATGATTAATTATAATTTGGAGTAACAATAAGTACTTTTTT
>NZ_EQ973356.1:209849-234154 GCF_000157055.1 Bacteroides sp. 2_2_4
GTTGGAACCGAAAGGGTTTGAATTCTTCTGTCAAAGTACCCTCAATAAAAGCATTCAATGATGTATCACTACCTTCACAAATTTTTTCCGAAGTTATATCTTCACCATTACGCATTACTTTAAAATTCCATTCTAATTCGAAATCACCCTCTAATGGATCAATGGTAACCCCGCCTTGAGCAGAAGGCCACTCCATAGTATAAATATCACTTACATCTGGATATAAATTTATTATATCGGTATCAGTAACCTTCGTACAAATAGCTTCTTGTGTATTCCAACTTGAATCAAAGTAAGTCACTTTAAACGCCTGTGCCACCTCTTGCTTTTTCTCTTTCTGCACAAAATTAATCAAAAGATTATTTTGTTGATAAGTATATTTGATATCCTGTTCGTATGTTTCCATATCCATTTCTATCAAATTTTCCCATAATTCATCTTTAATTTCATCATATAACGCTTGAGGTAATAGTAACACGTATCCTTCTCTTTCTTCAGAAGAATCATTGACTTTCAATCGCAAATTACCTTTTTTATCATCTTCAAGTTTTATCCAGTCCACTCCATCTTCTTCTCCAATTTTCATCTGCACCATTCCATATTCAACCACTTTCTGAATGTACACCGGAACTACTTCATCATTCAAAGCCTGCACGGTATAGGGTATAAATTTATTATAAGTAGAAGTTGTAGTAGAAGCACTGGCTCCTGCACTGCTTGTTTGTATGAATGTCTTGCCATCCAATGACACTTCCCAATTCCAAGGATTAGAGTTAAGTATCTTAATTTTTTTCGGATCCATACCTTTATATACCAAAGGGAATGAATAAGACATAACCCCATCTTCGTCGGCAAAAGTCAATGTACCATTTTGTACATACTTTGCATACAGAGGATTATCAATCACTTTGACCTCACCTTTTGTCATTTCATTTACAGTACCTACAATAGCATTGCCGGCTACCTCCAACCATTCCGGTCTGTTAGTTGCAGCAAAACGGAAGTTAGCCTTTACTTGAAAAGGTTTATAATCATCATATCCGACTTCTATTTCTTGGATTTCATTGCCTTCCATATCGTAAATCTTCAATTCACGCGTTTTATTATCACGCACCACATCAGCAATAATCGCCTTATCCGCTCCTATCATCATAGTCAAATGAGCAACGGTAGGTGCATCGAACGCCACAACTTCATCGGTAATCTTTAATGTCACAGTCTGCTTTCCAGCAGTTCCCGACAAAGAATAATCTTCATGACCATCATTCATAAACCGGCACCATGTAGCCGAAGAAGTCAACTGCCAGTTGGCATTCGCTTCAAAATTCAATTCTTTTGTATCACCATATACACAATTGACAGTTTGTTTTTCGGGAAAAACCACTTTTGCTGCATCGTCGTCGTCCGAACAAGCACTAATGCATAACGCCATGAACAGAGCCGTGAAACAGCTTTCCAAACTGAACTTCCGTATATGCGCAACCAAGTTTCTTTGTTTAAACTTTCTCATATTTCTATTTTTTATTATTATTTTAATGAATTATTGACGCCTTCTTCGATAAGAATTTGCGCTTCGTCATCACTGACCCATTTCACTACATTTATGTAAGTACCGACTTCATCTTTTCCAGCAGGCATACCTGGTACATGTAATGTCATATACTGGAAAATAAATCTTTCACAACTACTATAATAAGAGAGGTAATACCCTGATTGATATGCCCACACTTCCCAATCACCATAAATTGTATCAAAAGCTTCCATAGTAGAAGCAAACGGTTGATCTTCCATTTCAATCAACGGATTAAGCAGGTCGTTGGTAGTAAACTTCACTTTGAGGTCATATCCTTTATAGAAGTAGTCTTTCATAATGATAGTGTTTTCTGCATTGGGATCAACTTTTGTACGAATTAACCGCTGGCTTACATCCTTCATATACGAACCAAAATAAGTAGAAGTTACTATTAAAGCATAACCTTCAAACAAATGAATATCAAACGGACATACTTTCTCCAAAATCACCTTCGTTTCGGTTCCATAGAGTTCCCACTTAGATTCTTCCTTACTGACCAGTTGGAGAACCATTCCCAACGAATCGGTAACCTCTATATTATCATAAATACCACGTATGCGAACATTCGCAGTGCGCTCACCCGCCTTGATGGTCACCGTGTTTGATTCGAGAGAAAAATGCCGCCCTTCCACCGCATTCGTCTTTTTATCCAAAATCTCCACTCCTAACGTTCGATCGTAGCTACAAGCTTCGGTAGCCGCCACTGGTATATCGAAATACTCCTCATTGTTTTGAACCGGAAGTACGGTCAATGTATCGGAGAACATGATATAATCGGGACCGCTATATGTAACATAATCGGTGTCGCAACCGGTGAATCCGAACGCGAAGGCGAATATGGCTGATAATCCAATAAAAATCTTTTTCATGTTTATTGATTTTAAAAACTATTATTTATTGCTTTCATTCGGTTGAATGTCTGATCCCGGTGCATCCAACTCATTTTGAGGAATAGGCCATACAAAGCGCGGATCGTCTTTCTCCACTTTCAAACTGCTACCATTGTCCAGTGACTCGCTCTGCGGCTTTCTTTCAAATCCTTTGTGCCAACGTTTTAGGTCCTGAAGACGGAAACCTTCCATATAAAGTTCCTTCACACGTTCTTGTTCGATTACCTCCAAAGCATTCTTCTCAGATACACTCACGCCACCGCTATACGAAGAATAACGCGCAGCACATAAAGTTCCGAGATCTTTGCCTGCACTTCCGTAGTCGGGTGAATTTTTAAAGCAGTATGCTTCCGCACGGATAAGGTATTGCTCTGACAATCGAAATGGTTTCGGCATAGAGACGTGACGAATGTTATAGCTTTCCATGAGAGTGGTATTTCCCCAATATTTCTGAAGTAATGACCATTGCAATGCATGTGGATATCCTGTTAGATATGTTTGGAAAAAAATTGAGAAACGAAGATCGTACGGATCGTATAATTCTAAGGCCCATTTTGCAGGTACATAGTCAGGACGTACTGTTGAATAATCATAATTAAAAAATATTGTACCTAAAGCCCCGCCATAAGAAGTAGGTGTAAAACCCACCTTCCAAATTATTTCAGTCGAAGCATCATTCGTCCACATATACTGATAGAAACTCTGGCCGGTACTTCCATATTGTATAGATGCACTTGAAAGCACATAATAACCACTGTCAATGACTTTGGTGGAATACTTGATTGCCTCAGTATAATGCTTCATATATAAAGCAATCCGAGCACGGAGAGCATAAACCGTATATTCATTAATATACGTAGTGCTGTAAAGGTCGTCCTTTGACACACTGTTTTCATCTATTTTCAAGTATTCAGCAGCCAATTCAAGATCATCCAGTACAAATTGATAAGAATCTTTCAACGAAGCACGACGGGTATTGTCTACCGAATCATAATGAGAAGTAAGCACTACTCCCAGTTCATTTTCTGCTTCCCCATCACTTTCATATGAATTACAGAATAGCTTAATTAGTTCGGAATAACACAACGCCCGAGCAAAAAGGGCTTCACCGTGAATCATTTCCAGTTTATCGAGTGCGTCATCGTCCGTCGTGCTTTGCTGTACTCCCGGAATATAATCTAACAAGAAGTTACAACGATTAATAATAGCATACAAAGCTCCATATACAGCCTCGATATCTTCATTGGTAGCTAATATATTCCAACGCCACAAATCACCGTATTGATTCGAATATCCGGTAACGGCATACACAAGATCGGTCTGCAAATCGGGCAACAACGTCAGACGTCCGCTATAGAGCGAAGCATCCTTAAATGCCGCATAGATGCCAATAATTGCCTGATTAGCATCGTCCACTGTTTTGATAGCCTGGCCGGCTTGGATAGCATCGTCGGGATACTTGTCCAAACATGATACGGAGCCAATGCCCACAGCTATCAACAACAAATAAATCTTTATCTTATTCTTCATTGTTTTATAGTTATATGTTTAGAATGAAACTTCCAGACCAAAAGTAAACTGGCGAGTTGAAGGATACTGTGCCTGATACATATTGCTCACACCTTCAGGATCAAGCCCTGAGAATTTGGTGAATGTGAGCAGATTTTGTCCTTGCACAAACACTCTCAAATGCGTCAAAAAATTAGTCTTTTTAAGCAATGCTTGAGGGAAGTTGTAACTAAGCATCAAATTTTTTAATCTCAAAAAAGAGGCATCTTCCAAAAAGCGAGAATCCATTTGCGGAGTAACTCCATAACGAGGTATATCCGTCACGTCACCCGGCTTCTTCCAACGGTCATAAAGCAATCGACGGGACTGATTATATGTTTCAAACAGCCCGTTTCCTTCATCCAGATAACGGTCATTGTTAAACACCCAACGATCAGCCACCCAACTAAATTGTGCAGCCAGTGAAATACCTTTCCACGTTAATGTCGTACCAAATCCACCTTGCCATGGAGCCACAAAGCTCTTGCCAGTCATCACTTTATCAGAATCTCTGAATTCTGTTGTTATCTCACCATCTTTTGTATACCACAACGCATCGCCATTAGCAGGATTGACTCCAGCATAGCGATTAATATAAAATTCAGTAGATGACCGACCTACCACATACTTAAGATTGGTACTTGCAATTTCGTATTCATCTACTCCATTATAGAGCTCGGTAATTTTATTCTTATTATATGAGAAATTTGCGCTCAGATTCCATGAGAAATCTTTTGTACGGATAACATCACCGTTCACCATGACTTCCACACCCCGGTTGACCATTGCTCCGATATTGTCCCAACGGCTTCCCGAACCATTCACTGCATAAGACTGCGGAACATCCATCAACATATCCGTAGTCTTCTTATTATATAACTCAACGTCCAAGTTTATCCGGTTCCAAAAGCCCAAATGCAAAGCCAAGTTAGTGGTCCATGTTTTCTCCCAACTCAAATCGGGATTACCGCTTTGAGCAGGGTAAATACCAGTTTCACCCATATAGTCCATTCCGCCTTTCACCAAAGACTGCCATGCATAATAGCCGATATCCGAGTTACCGGAAGTACCCGTACTGAGAGCTAGACGAGTGGTTGTCAACCATTTACACTCATTTAGAAACTTTTCTTTCTTAAGGTTCCACATCAATCCGACAGACCAGAAAGCACCCCATCGATTGTCCTTACCAAAACGGGAAGAAGCATCAGTACGCAATGAAAAGTCTACATAATAGCGACCATCATAATTATACTCGCCTCTTCCGAAGAAAGAGAGGTATGAATAGGAATAAAGGGTTCCTGCCGCCGTATCCGACCAAGAGGCAGCTAGCGTACCATTCGAAATATTAGTAAGAAGATCATTGTTCTGTCCTCTCATAGAAATGGAGAATCCTTCTGACTGGGCATCTACTCCTTCCTGTCCTAATAAAAAATTAAAAGAATGTTTTTCCCTCAATGTAAACATGTAATTAGCAGTATTAGTAATTGTCAGACTCAATCTGTCATTAGAACTACGCCCGGCATTCCCCGAACCATTATTTGTGGAAAAACTCGGAAAGGATTGTCTAAACGCTGTCATATGCGCATAATCTGCAGCAAACTGTGACTTTATGGTCAAGCCTTTAATGGGATTTACTTCGGCATATAAAGTGGACAATACTTTATATTTTTTATAACTAACAGGATTATTCCGCATCCAATCGAGCGGATTTTGATTGGTTCCCGTCCAACTGTCATCTTTAGTTGAAGCTATCGATCCATCTTCATTATAAGGATTCCAGTAAGGCATCATAAAGTGTGAAGCAGAAATTGGAGTTACTGAAGTATATTCTCCAGTCTGCGCCTGTTCAATATCTTCATAAGACACAGTGGAAGTAGTACCAACTTTAAGCCAATTACTAGCTTTTACGTCTGCATTTGCACGCATATTATAACGTCTGAATCCTGACCCTTGTGCAATTCCATCCTGGTCAAAAAAGTTACCCGACACATAATAATTTAAACGGTCAGTAGCACGGTTCACCGATACTTCATAATTTTGCAGCATAGCTTTGTCATTAAATACCACATCAAGCCAATTAATATCGGTTTTACGAAGAAGATCATAGTCTTTTCCTTTATCCAATCCCACTTCTTTCTCAAACAGAATACGTTCTTCAGTATTCATCTGGTTCCATTTATCCTGAGCCAACTGAGAGATGCCCAATTGAGTACGAAATGTTACTTTAGCTTTGTCTAGGGCCAAACCGCGCTTTGTAGTTATCACCACCACACCGTTTGCCGCACGCGCTCCGTAGATAGAGGTAGAAGAGGCATCTTTTAATACGGATATCGATTCGATATCACTTGGGTTCAAAGTGTTGAAATCACCACTAGATACAGGCACCCCGTCAAGGATAAACAAGGGAGAAGTCCCCGAACTCAAAGAATTGATACCTCGAATCTGAAATGAAGCAGCTACACTCGGTTCACCAGAACCGGACATAACCATTAATCCCGGTGCCTGTCCCTGCAATGCCTGGTCAAAACTGGCAGCAGGTACATTTTCCATTTTTTCCGCCCTCACAGTGGATACAGAACCGGCTATTGTACCTTTTTTACGTACACCGTACGCTACTACCACTACTTCGTCCACCATCTGCGCGTCATTTTCCATTGTCAAGTTTATACGAGTAGAAGCAGTCACCTGCTTATCTACCGTTTTCATACCGACATAAGAAAACTGCAAAGTGGCGGGAGATTTCGTCACTGTGATACTGTAATTACCATTCATGTCGGTAATTACTCCGTTCGTCGTACCCTTCTCCAAAACAGACACACCAATCATCGGCTGATTGTCTTCCGCCGAAATAATGTGTCCCGTTACCTGATATCCACCCTGTGCAAAAAGCAACAGGGGGATACTTGTCAGAGTAAAGAGTACAAACAAGAGAATTGATTTTCTCATCTTTGATACTTTGATTTTAAATTAATGAAATTGATTTATTTTTATAGATTTATCTACAATAAGGAATACGCAGTCTTTGCGTAGAATAATACACTCCTTTCCCAAAATCGGTTTATGCATTTTCTGCACCGACTTGGGACAGGCTATTATTATCTATAAATATAGAATAGGAATAGACTAACTTGGCAAATTCTTAATATTGCGCCAAATATCCAAATAGATTTTTCGTGTTACTGCTGTGTGAATTAAATGTATGACCATCTGCTCTCTTAAGTTATAAATTAAACACTAATATCACTTGTTCTGTTTAGGTGTTATACACTTCTAATATTGTTTTATTTTGGCTACAAATATATATATTATATTTAAATAAAAGAAACAATATGTCGCATATTTTATACCAAATTTCCACTTATATCTTTTTGATACATATTTAAGTACACAAACCCATAAATGAAAATAAATCCACAACATATTTCAATGATAGTTGAATATAAACGTTCATTTTGATAGTTACTTTAATTGCTCAAATAACAACATCACAACTCATACAAAATAGCTTATTGAGAGGATTCAATACAGAAAAGATAATTATTCAAAACTATTTTCTATTTTTGCATCCATTATATATAAATAAGGTATAAGATGAACTACGGATTTGTAAAAGTAGCTGCAGCCGTGCCACACGTAAAAGTGGCTGACTGTAAATTCAATGTAGAGAAGATAGAAAGTCTGATTGCAGTGGCTGAAGGAAAAGGAGTGCAGATCATTATTTTCCCGGAAATGAGTATCACCGGATATACTTGTGGTGACCTATTTGGACAACAACTTTTGCTGGAAGAAGCAGAAATGGGGCTGATGCAAATTCTGAATAACACCCGTCAATTAGATATCATTTCTATTGTTGGCATGCCTGTCGTTGTCAATTCGACAGTAATCAATGCAGCCGTAGTGATTCAGAAAGGGAAAGTGTTGGGAGTTGCAGCCAAGACCTATCTGCCGAATTATAAAGAATTCTACGAACAACGTTGGTTCACATCAGCGCTTCAGTTGACTACAAACAACGTACGCTTGTGTGGACAAATCGTTCCCATAGGTGCAAATCTGCTTTTTGAGACTTCAGATACGACTTTTGGCATTGAGATATGCGAGGACCTTTGGTCTACTATACCTCCAAGTTCCTCATTGGCACTGCAAGGAGCAGAAATTCTGTTCAATATGTCTGCTGATAATGAAGGCATTGGAAAGAACAATTATCTTTGTTCTCTCATCAGCCAACAATCTGCACGTTGTATTGCCGGATATGTATTCTCGTCTTGTGGCTTTGGAGAATCTACTACCGATGTGGTTTTTGCCGGTAATGGGCTGATTTATGAAAACGGTTCACTGCTTGCACGCAGCGAACGTTTCAGTATGAAAGAGCAACTGATTATCAGCGAAATTGATGTGGAACGCATCCGGGCAGAACGCAGAATAAATACTACCTTCGCCGCTAATCAGGCAAATTTAGGAGACAAGAAGGCGGTTTCTATCGCAACAGAATTTGTCAACAGCAAAGAACTGACCTTAACCCGGAAGTTCAATGCCCATCCTTTCGTACCACAAGGAATTGAGCTAAATGAACATTGCGAAGAAATATTCTCTATCCAAGTGGCCGGACTAGCACAAAGATTAGTTCACACCGGAGCCAAAACAGCTGTAGTGGGTATTTCAGGCGGACTAGACTCAACACTGGCACTGCTCGTCTGCGTGAAGACCTTCGATAAACTGGGATTATCCCGGAAAGGTATTCTCGGAATCACGATGCCGGGTTTCGGAACGACTGACCGCACCTACCATAATGCGATCGATCTAATGAAATCATTAGGTATATCCATCCGTGAAATTAGTATTAAAGATGCCTGCATCCAACATTTTAAGGACATCGAACATGACATGAATGTACATGACGTTACATACGAGAATTCGCAAGCGCGCGAACGTACACAAATACTAATGGATGTGGCCAATCAGACTTGGGGAATGGTTATCGGCACAGGGGATTTATCCGAACTTGCATTGGGATGGGCTACTTACAACGGCGATCACATGTCCATGTACGGGGTAAATGCGAGTGTTCCCAAAACACTTGTGAAATATTTAGTACAATGGGTGGCAGAAAACGGTATGGACGAAAACTCGAAAGCTACTTTGCTTGATATTGTAGACACTCCTATTAGCCCGGAATTGATTCCGGCGGATGAGAACGGAGAAATTAAACAGAAAACAGAAGATTTGGTAGGTCCTTATGAACTGCACGACTTCTTCCTATATTATTTCTTACGTTTCGGCTTCCGGCCTTCCAAGATATTCTATTTGGCAAAAACGACATTCAAAGATATGTATGATGAAGAAACCATCAAGAAATGGCTTTCCACTTTCTTCCGTCGTTTCTTCAATCAGCAGTTCAAACGTTCTTGCTTACCGGACGGACCTAAAGTAGGAAGTATTTCTATTAGTCCACGGGGGGATTGGAGGATGCCTAGTGATGCCAATTCAGCTATGTGGCTTAAAGAAATAGAGAATTTATAGGGAAGTACAAACATCAAACTATTCTCACTGCTATGAGAAAAAATACTCATTACTATGAGAAGATTTTCTCATTATAGTGAGAATTTTTTCTCATAGCAGTGAGAATAGTTGAGAAAATATAACGCCTCATCATAGCTTCGATACAACATTTTAGCAAGACATGTATCTGCACAAAATTACATACTAAAATCCCTCTGTACACATAACTTTTCTTCTTATTTGCTCTATATCCGCTTCTTTAATCCTCCGAATGATATTTTTATAAATACGATGAAAGCCAAAACCGCCTTCAGTCATTTCATGAATCGCGTCTTCTTTTGAAACATTCTGAAATACCACTCGATAAAGTGCGCAAACAGCTCCTGTGCGATCTGATCCGTGATGGCAATGGATAACAATCGGCGCTTTACGATTCTTTATAATACGCAATGCTTCAATCAACTGTTCTTCATTGATGGAATGAGCTTTGGTCTTTACCCGATGAAGCTTTACGTTCGTTCCTGCGGCTTCATCATCATCGCTATGTCTATTACGGAGATTGAGAGCTTCGCCAATACCATACTTTTCTAAAGCTTTAAAGTCTTCATGCGAAGGTTGCTCTGAACGATATACACCCGAATCGATCTTGTACAGATTGGTTAATTCACTATCAGGAAGAGTAATCTTCTCTACTTTCAAATTCTGACTAAAAATAGATATAGAGAAGATTACTCCCAAAAGTAGGCTTAACAGGATTCTTTTCTGCATAAGTCTATATTGTTATTATAAAAAGATCAAAGTACTCCCTTGCTGGATGGAAGTTCAAAATGATAGATATCTCTTTTGATTGCCATTTTCAAGGCACGGGCAAGGGCTTTAAAAATACCTTCTATCTTATGATGTTCATTTTGTCCTTCCGCCTTAATGTTCAGATTCATTTTTGCCGCATCACTTAGTGACTTAAAGAAATGAAGGAACATTTCCGTCGGCATCTCCCCTATCTTCTCACGCTTGAATTCGGCATCCCAAACCAGCCAGGGACGACCACCAAAGTCCAGACAAACCTGACAAAGACAATCATCCATCGGTAAAGCATAGCCATAACGTTCAATTCCACGCTTACTACCTAAAGCCTGGTAAATACATTCTCCTAATGCAATAGCGGTATCTTCGATCGTATGATGTTCGTCTACCTCCAGATCTCCTTTTACACGGATCGTCAAGTCCATACCGGAGTGTTTTCCAATCTGCTCGAGCATGTGGTCGAAAAAGCCAAGACCGGTAGAGATGTCACAAGTGCCGTTTCCATCCAAGTTCAAAGCCACATCAATATCTGTTTCTTTGGTTGTACGACGTACTTCCGCTTTCCGTTCTCCGGCAAAAAGGAACTCGGCTATCTGATCCCAGTCAGTTGTTGCAAGGGCGCAGACTTCTTCCAATCCTTTTTCTTTCAGGGTTTCAGGTGAATTTTGCAGATAGATTGCCCGACAACCCAAATTCTTGGCAAGTTCCACATCCGTAGGACGGTCGCCTATCACAAAACTTCCGGCAAGATCGTATTCCGGATTATTTAGATACTTCGTCAGCATTCCGGTACGTGGTTTACGGGTGGGCGCATTATCTTCCGGGAAACTACGGTCTATTAGAATCTCATCAAAAGTAATCCCCTCTCCTTCTAATGTTTTAAGCATCAGATTATGGGCAGGCCAAAACGTTTCTTCCGGGAAGGAAGATGTACCCAATCCATCCTGATTGGTGACCATCACAAATTCAAAATAGAGTTTGCTGCGGATAAAACCTAAATTACGGAATACTTTCGGATAGAATTCCAGCTTCTCCAATGAGTCGAGTTGGTAATCTACGGGAGGTTCGATCACCAACGTACCATCTCTATCTATAAATAATACTTTCTTCTTCATAAATTATCCCGGGTATTTTTTAAGGGTGGCTAATAGTGTATTATTCTCTACACGGGTACCGACAGTCACACGCAAACAGTTGCAGCAAAGCGAAATGTTATGGCGATTACGCACAATAATTCCTTCACCTACCAAATAATTGTAGATTTTCACGGCATCCGTCACTTTTGCCAAAAAGAAATTCGCATCAGACGGGAACAGTTTAATGGTACATGGAAGCTTTTCAAATTCCGCTTCCAAATAGTCACGTTCTTCCTTCAGAGTTTTCACCCAACGTTCTATCTCATAATGTTTATGCAACATGGCGATGGCTTGCTGTTGAGTCAACTGGTTGACATTATAGGGATATTTGATTTTACTAAGAATATCAATAATCTCTTTGGAAGCAAAAGCCATTCCCAAACGGATAGCAGCACATCCCCAGGCTTTGGAGAATGTCTGGAATACGACGAGATTGGGATATTTATCCAACTCTTCGAGGAAAGACGGAGCTTTAGAAAAATCATTGTAAGCCTCATCCAACATTACCAATCCTTCAAACTGACAAAGAATCTTTTCTATTTCGGAACGAAGCAGATCATTTCCCGTCGGATTATTAGGCGAACAAAGGAAAATCAGTTTGGTATGCTCGTCGGTAACTGCCAGCAATTTGTCAGCAGAGAATTGGAAGTCATCATCCAACAATACTTTCCGATATTCCACATCGTTTACATCGGCACAGACCTGATACATTCCATAGGTAGGATCAATAGCTACTACATTATCTTTACCCGGTTCACAGAAAGCACGAAAGACCAAGTCGATGGCTTCATCACTGCCGTTTCCGAGAAAAATATGTTCGGGAGATACTTTCTTAATTTTCGACAACAATGTTTTCAGTTCACACTGCATAGGGTCCGGATAACGGTTGTGAGGCGTATTGTACGGATTTTCGTTTGCATCCAGGAAAACAGAAGCGGTGACTCCTTTATATTCATCACGTGCCGAAGAGTAAGGCTTTAATTTCCAGATATTCGGCCGGGTTAATTCTTGTAATGTTTTCACTTCTTTAAATTTTAAATTATGAATTTTGAATTGCTTTGAGACGAACTGTGACCGCATTTTTATGCGCATCCAAATGTTCGTTAGCCGCCATCTCCTCAATAGCAGGACCAATAGCCTTTATTCCTTCCGGGAGAATTTCCTGAAACGTAATCTTGCGGATAAAACTATCCAGACTGACGCCGCTATATGCTTTGGCATAACCGTTGGTAGGCAAGGTATGATTTGTTCCGGAAGCATAGTCACCGGCACTTTCGGGAGTTAACGATCCAAGAAAAACAGAACCGGCATTTGTTACACGCTCTGCTACTTCCATGTAGTTTTCCGTTTCTATTATTAAGTGTTCCGGCGCGTATGCGTTAGTCAGTTCCAATGCTTCATCCAAATCCTTTACTAAAATCAGTTTACTATTCTCTAATGATTTTGCAGCAATTTCACGACGGGGCAATTCGGCTAATTGACGTTCTACTTCCGCCATTACTTCTGTTTGAAGCTTCTTGGAAGTGGTAATCAATATAGCCTGACTATCTATTCCGTGTTCTGCCTGTGACAAAAGATCTGCTGCTACAAAAACCGGGTTGGCAGATGCATCAGCCAGAACTTCGACTTCAGAAGGACCGGCAGGCATATCAATAGCTACATCACGCAGGCTTACCAACTGTTTGGCAGCTGTCACATATTGATTACCTGGACCAAATATCTTATATACTTTAGGTACACTCTCCGTTCCATAGGCCATAGCGGCAATAGCCTGCACACCACCAGCCTTGAATATTTTACTGACACCTGCCAGTTGCGCAGCAAAAAGAATAGCCGGATGAATATTTCCATTCTTATCGGGAGGCGTGCAAAGTACGATTTCCTTGCATCCTGCAATTTTAGCCGGAACAGCCAACATCAATACAGTTGAGAAAAGTGGTGCTGTTCCACCCGGAATATACAATCCCACTTTTTCGATTCCTACCGATTTTTGCCAGCAAGTCACACCGTTCATTGTTTCTACCTTCTTTCCGATAAAACGTTGGGAAGCATGAAAGGTTTCAATATTTTGTTTTGCCAGGGAGATGGCTGCTTTCAGTTCATCGCTTACCAATGTTCCGGCAACCTGTATCTCTTCAGGAGTCACAGCAAGCGCAGACAAGGTGACTTTATCAAAAGTAGCTTCATATTTCAAGACGGCTTTGTCACCTTCTGCTCTTACCTTATTTATAATAGAGCGAACAGTGTCGAACAAATTTTCCGTATTCAGTGCCGGACGTTTCAAAAGTTCCGTCCACTGTTCTTTTGAGGGATATTTAATCAATCTCATGGTTACTATTTTATTAGATGCCTATATATTTATACAATCATCTTTTCAATTGGCAGTACTAAAATGCCTTCTGCTCCCAGTCCTTTCAGTTTTCCAATGATTTCCCAAAAACGTTTTTCATCAAGTACTGTATGGACAGAGCACCAGCCTTCCTGTGCTAACGGCATCACCGTAGGACTCTTCATACCCGGCAATACAGCAATGATTTCTTCCAGTTTATCTTTCGGAGCATTCATCAATACATATTTTTTATCTTCGGCTGTTTTTACTGCATTCATGCGGAACAGCAGTTCTTCGAGCACTTCTTTTTTCTCGTCGCTCATATTCTTGTTGCCAATCAGCAATGCTTCCGACTTCATTACGACTTCCACTTCTTTCAAACGGTTACTTACCAACGTAGAACCGGAGCTTACAATATCAAAAATAGCATCAGCCAATCCAATTCCCGGAGACACTTCTACAGAACCGGTAATCACGTGAATTTCAGCATTTACACCATTTTTCTTCAGGAAGTTGCGAAGAATAACCGGATAAGAAGTAGCGATCTTCTTACCGTTAAACCATGACAAACCGGGATATTCAATATCTTTCGGCATAGCCAATGAAAGGCGACACTTACTGAATCCCAAACGTTTGATGATTTCCGCATCTTCTTCCTTTTCCATAAATTCATTTTCGCCAACAATTCCCAAGTCTGCCACACCGGTAGCCACTGTCTGCGGGATATCATCATCACGAAGGAATAGAACTTCAATAGGGAAATTGGAAGACTGCACCAATAAGGTACGTTTTGTAGTGCTCAACTTAATATCCGACTCTCCTAAAAGTGCCATTGTCTCTTCGAAGAGACGTCCTTTGGCTTGTACTGCGATTCTTAACATGACTTTATTTAATTTTTAATTATAATATGCGTTGAGAAATAAAAAAGGCTTACCGTATTCGGCAAGCCTTAGTTATCGTTTATATAGTTATACACAATATCATCCACGCCCACCGATTATTCGTTAGGAAAATGATGATGATGATGTGTAGTTGTATATTTCATATTTCTTTTATTAACTGCGACAAAAGTAAAGCATTTGTTTGAAACCACCAAACATTTATCACAAAAACTTGAGTTTTTATTTCAAATTAAAGGCAATATCTCTTCCGGCTCTACATCACATTTCGTAAAATGCATTTCGTCTTTCGACTTTTCTTTCGAGAAAGTAAAGTAGGTACAAACCGATTCTGTGCATACTTCTCCATCCTCATTATATAATTTTGCTTCAACAATGACAATGTTCCGCTTCACTTCTTTAATAGAGGCGCGCAATACTATATGAGAATCTTTGGTATCAACAGATTTTCGGTAACGGGTTTCCATCTTCGAAGTCACTCCAGTCGTTTGTAGTTTACGAAGCACCACCCACGCACAGATTTCATCCATCAAAACTGCTTGAATACCGCCATGCAAAGTGTCAATCCAGCCTTGATACTCGGGACGTGGCTTCCAAATGCTCACTACTTCGTCACCATCCTCATAAAATTCCATTTTTACTCCAGCTTCATTATTAGGAGCACAACCGAAACAATTGTACCCTTCCAAACCCTTCCAGGGATTTATTATCTTCTTCATAGTTCTCTCTTTTAGTTAGTTTTACTTCCCAAATATAAGCAATTTATGAAAAGGAGATGCAATTTTCACTGATTTACTTTCTAATACAACGAATAGCGAAAGCTTTCGTATCAATACCCGCATTAGATTCTTCTATGATATTCGTATCACTTTTCATGTAGAAAACCTTAGTATCGATGGTGGCATTTGTATTGTCCAATGTCCAATATGCCAAATGTTTGTTCTCATAATCTGCTTGAAAAGCCCCTACATACATTCCTACAGGAATACCATTAAAACCGGATAAATTAGTTGCAGGTTGCACTTGTTCTTCCGTCTTCAGGGACAACCAGGTCCCTGACTTCAACAAAGAAGCTTCCCCCTTCAAGTAGTCTTTTAAAATATTCCAGTCTTCCCAATTCGGTATACTCCAGTGAGTTGGCAAGATCCTACCGGAAAGCGCAACATTAGCGGTATAAAAATAATGCTCTGTAGTAGATTGCAAATATCCGGCTATATTTGCTGTTACCTGATTCAATTTAGGGAGCGCATCACCGTTTACATATAAAGATGTCTCCAAATTACTCCTCATCCAGTATTGAGTTCCGATCTTCACTAGCGGATAATTATGGATGACTCCTCCACGAACATCACGAACAATATCTTCCTGTGCCAAAACAGGTAACACATCATCTGCCAGTGTTACTGATAAGGAGATTGTTCCGTCTGCCAGCACATAAACATTATGACGAGCCAATAAGGTGCCATCCACATAGGTTAATGAATGATCTTCCATATTCCATGATACACTTCCACCATTTACTTTTCCTGATTTTCCTAATAACTGTGCTACAATCCCTTGAGATAAATTAACGCTACCGTCTTCTTTCATCGGATAGGCAACAATCGCTTGAGAAGAAAAATCCGGAGTAACAAGATACTCTTTACATATTTCGGCTACTTGTTTTCCCGAATGTATCACTTTGTACACATTCGATTTTTCAAAAGTCAGCTTCGATACATCTATGTATTTATGCAAAATACCCGATTCGGTATGATCCACTTCTGTTCCATCCCAATCCCCGATTTCTCCGTTCACTTTACTCATTAATATATCTTCGGCCGATACAAACGTTATTTCCAACTCTCTCTGTTTTCCACTTTCCAATTGTAAAGTGGATGGTAATAAACTGGTATATAGTTTGCCGGCAGCTTCCAATGTTATGTATTGGTATCCGGCTGTCGCCTCTTGAGGGATCAAAATAAGCTCTTTTCCTACCAGTCGACCGTCTTTTATTTCCCATTCTCCTGCAGGAGTAATATCTTTCTCTTCAGAATAGGCAGAGAATGTTTTCTTCTGAAAATCATAAATGGTCTTAGTATAAAAGCCACTCACCGAAAGTGTAGGTTTCACAGATAGTATTTCTTCTATATTCTCTTCCTCTCCAGGAATAAGAACAATTTTCAGACGAAAAAACTGATGATTATAGGTCAGAGCGACCGCCTCCTTACTGGCTAAGACCTCATCTTTAGAAGCAATTAGGAAATCAGAATGTGAATAATCGTCAGGAATATTTTGAGTCGTTGAAACCGCCACCTGCATGGTGCTCTCCCCTATCCCCACGCCACTCTTTTGATAAGGATAATAACTGATTAAATTCAATGTAACTCCATCATCCGGATAGTATACCGACTCGTTAGATTCAAACTCACCATTGGATGAACGTATGAAATGAAGATTATCCACATAACGTTCTTCTTGCATTGTAGTGGTTCCGGCAAGAGCAAACAGACCGACTTCATCCCCTTCGGCAAAGTTATTATTTGCCATACGGGTACCAACTGATTCACGAATATCGGCAATAAATTTCAATGGAATATCTCCATTATTAACACTATCCTCCTCTTCCTCCGAAATATGGTTCACACAAGCACTAAGCAAGATAGTACAAAAAACAAGTAAACCCACGCCCCTTTGTAGGTTATAAAATAGTTTCATCATATTTATTTTTTAATTTTCCAATAGAAACTTTTGATTGAACAGAAAGAATAGCATAAGAGGAAGTATTCGCTTTCGGTTATGGGATACTGAACAACACGTCTGTTGTACTGAGGAATCATCAATTTCAAGATATCATTTTGATGTCTTGAAAGCAAAAGTATATAATTATATTAAGTCGGAGTATAGTTTCTATAGGAAAATTTCACATTTTCATCTATAACGCAAACAATCAACAAGTTACAAACGACTAGTCAGGAACAAAGAATTAAACTCTCACATTATTATATTAAGAGCCTGCTAATTTCAGAAAGAATATCCCACTTCTATTCCGGCAATGTGTCTGCCTTGCGAAGATGCATATTGATAACAATAGAATGCATCCAACGACCAACGTTTGGCCAAAGCTATTTCTACTCCGGGACGATAACGCATACGATCGGCTCTCCAAAAAGAAACGTCATCCAAACTCTGATAGATTTCAACAGAGAAATAGGGAGAAACAATTCCTTTTGTAGGAGCATAAGATAATTTCAAGCGGGAACGCAAACGAGTTTCAGAGTTGCCACGATCAAAAGTCTGCTGAAATCTTTCCCTTACAGCTACTTTCAACCATTGATAACGAAAACTGACAGTAGCAGTTATATGATAGCGATGCCTGAACTTCCAGTCCGAGTCACCCAAATTCCGAAGATGGGTTTCATAGCCAACCCCCAGATTCAAAAATGAATAGGGTCGGTAACTTCCGCCAACAGTCAGCCCCCAACGATCCAATTTACTCACATCATCTTTCATGCGCAATTCCAAATCACCTGAAACTGAAAACCGGGAATCTATCTTATGGTTTACCTTGAATTTAGTCCATGTATTAAAATCGTCACTTTGTGCCCATGCAGAAAATGATATTCCAAACAACAGCACAAATAATAGCCAAGTCTTAGTATTTAATATTATTCTACTCATTGATTTTCGGGTTAAAGTTACAAAGATAACAAATTATCTCCGGCAAAGAAAAAGCATGATACTGAAATAATACTGAAAAACTGTTTGCGTTTCATTAAAAGGAACATGTTGTTTCTCGGTGTGAAACAGGTCGTTCCTTTAAAAGAAACGACCCGTTGGTTTAAAAGGGAAAAGTCCCTTTTTATAAAGCATTGTTATTCAAATCATTACTTCGGCTTCACATTCCACACCAATAAAGCGAAAAATACAGACAATAAAGCCGCTCCTATCCAAAACCAATTGATATAAGTGAAATCATAAACATCGACTCCATTCTGAACCGTCTTTTGCCCCTCTATCAGAACACCACTCATTACATCCTGTAATCCGGCCCCAATATAACTGGCAATGCCGACTACCCCCAATGCTGCTCCCGACGCATTACGGGGAGCAATATCGACTGCCATCAGGCCACCCAGAAAACAAATGAGAACTCCGATACCCAAACCGAAAAGAACCATAGCCAACACATCTATCCAAAAGTGTACACCGGGAACCAACAAGAACAGGCTAAGTGCAAGAACATTCATCAATCCGAAAATCAGGGCGGGAACATTTCGACGACCGCCAAATAACTTGTCAGAAATAACACCCGAAAATATGGTACCTACGATACCACAGACCGGACAGATGGAAATAATGAAGCTGGCATCCAACGTGGAATATCCTTTTTGCGCTTCTAGATAAAAAACACCCCAGCTATTGATAGCATAGCGACTGATATACATAAAAGCACTCGAAAGAGCCAGTATCCAGATGGCAGGCATCATCAATACCTGGCGTTGGGCTTTATTAAAGTCTGTCGTTTCCACCACACTCATCTCCTCTTTCTGTTTTGGAGCATTTACAGGAGGAAAGCCCTGACTCTCGGGAGTGTCATGGAAGAACTTCCACACAATTAAAGCACCAAGCAAACCAACAATACCGGCACCGAAGAAACCGTACCTCCACCCCAATACACTAACGATAGACGCAACAATTAGGAAGGTCAACGCCTCACCGATATTGTGGCTGGCAGACCAAAATCCGTAATAGGAACCTCGTTCTTTGTCCGTGAACCAACGGGAAAGTCCCACTACACAAGAAGCAGCACCCATAGACTGAAACCAGCCACTAATCCCCCAAAGGAGAGCAAACAGAATAAAAGAATGGGTAAAACCCAGGCACAAGTTCACTAAAGCAGTTACCAGTAAACCGGTAGTCATAAAGCGGTTGATATTGCTACGGTCAGCCAGAAAACCATTCGTAAATTTTCCAAGGGCGTAAGTAAAGAACAATACCGAACCGATAATTCCCAGTTCCGTTTCGGAGAAAATTCCTTCATCTACGATGGGCTTCTTCACGACATTCAGGCTAAGACGACAAACATAGTACATGCCGTAACCGAAAGTGGCTGAAAGGAAAGTAGACCATTTCAGGTATTTCAGACGACGGGCATCGGAATGAAGATGTTGTGAGCCGGATGAAGACAAAGCTTCCCCGTTACAAGGTCTCGGTGAAGAGACCTTGTAAAAGTTTATAAGTTGTTTCAACATGAAAAAGTCTATTTAGTCGTGAAGTTTCTTTTTGCGCAGATACTCCAATAAGAGGGCAGGACGGTCAGTTTGAATTAATTTGGCTCCCTGATTAATGATCCATCCCCAGCTTTCATCCGGTTGATGAAGTTCTACTGCACGGTCGTCATCATGACCACCACATAATTCGGGCCAAAGAGAGTTTATAAACAACTTAGAACCCGTATCACGCACTTTTTTTATCAGGTTAAGCACCTCAGGACTATCATTATCAAACACTAACTCATAAGCAGCAGGCTTCATGTGAGTCTTGTAACTGTCAATAATAGCTTCGGCTCCTTTTTTATGCAACTGTACAATAGGCATAAAAATCACTTTATCCAATACAGCACCGTTTTCGGCTTTCACTTGTTCATAAGGAAGGCCGGCTTTGATAACACACTGGTCAACCGTTCCCGTCTTTTCGAGTACAATATAAGCTTCCTGAAAATAATCATACCCCTTATCAATATTTACCATGATCTTACCTTTGCAGAGCAACATCACTTCTTCCAATGTAGGAATCTGATGTCTTGTCTTACAAGCTACTCCATTTTTAAGACGCATTGCTTTCAATTCGGCCAATGTATAATCTTCCACCAGTCCTTTTCCAGACATGGTACGATTGATCGTTTTATCATGCATCACTACTAAATGTCCGTCTTTGGTTCGTTTCAAATCGATCTCCACCATATCGACACCCATATCAATGCAATTCTGTATACCTTGCAATGAGTTTTCCGGGGCATTACGCCAGTCAGCCCGGTGGGATACAACCAATATTTTATCTGGATGATTTCCCAGCAGATTTTCTCTGATTTCAGCTATTCTATTTTGAGCAACAGCCAGTTGCACCAAACACAGAAGAAGTATGAAGTTACATATCCGTTTCATAAGTTCAAGCATTAAGAATTTTAATTCAGTTTATTGTTTTTCCAGACTAGTTTTTCTCCCCACATTGGTACATAAGTCTGTTCACAGTTAATCTTCGAAGCCCGTTCGAGTGCCATATCCAATGACCATCTTGATTCATCAACACCTGCATGAGCCAGTTCCAAGATATGTGATAACAAGACATAATCGGGCTCCACCTGTCCCGCACCTGAACCCAGAATATTATTTTCGGTCAGAGCATTGGGAGCATAACGCGGTATCAAAACATTCACATGAGAAGCCAGATTCGTATATTGTTCCGGTTTATAGTTAGAGTCTCCTACATGCATAAAAACGAAATTACCGGTATCTTCCCCACAATCGATCGAAAACACAGTCACAAAATTAGATAACCCGGCATTGTTATGGTCAGTGATACAGGTTTTAATCTTGAATTTTCCAATTTCATAATCTTTATCCCCCTTTGCAGTATAAGGATATGTCGTGTCTTTCAAATAGTTGGATAACACCGGTTTACCTAAATCAAACATAGCCTGGATAAGATCATTACTATAATGATCGGAGTGCTTGTGTGTAACACAGAGAAAATCAATATAAGGTGCCAGCTCTTTCGCCCAACGATGAGAAATGTCAATAGCAAAACATCCTGACGGAGTTTTTACCACATACCCCATATTATAGAGTAACCAGATCGCTGCCGTACCATTTTCTACTTTTGAGTTTTTAATTCCATCCATTACACGATCAAATGCACTCCGATAAAAATAGATAATCGGATCACACTTTTCCATACTCGTACTTGCCTGATCGAAGCCATTCAGATAACTGATGAAATAATCATCTTTACACTTATCCGCATATCCCTGGATCTTGGTCAAAGTAGTGGTACGTCCGGTATTGACAATCAAAGGAGAAGAACTCCACAACTGTTGTGCAGTGGCATCTACTTCCTCTGCCAATTGCGTAAGAATTCCTTCATGACCAGTTTCGGTACTGTTGTTGTCATCATCATCACAAGCAACAAAACCTATTGCCAAAAGACAAAACAGTAAATATTGTATTTTTCTTATTATATCCATCTTATTTCTGATTTTTATAGTCATTAATTATTTTATTGAAAGTCTCAACCACCCGTTCCGGTGTCGGACGCGTATTGTCGTTTTCATGGTCTTTGGTAGCTTCATACATGAAAACCCCTTCATAGCCGATTCCTTCGAGTGCATGCATTAACTTTCCCCATTGAATGTCACCTTGTGTAGGAAGCCAATGACACTCGTTGACAAAATCAAAGTCCGAAGCGTGTATAGTACCTATACGTTCACCAACAGTTTCTACAAAATGCCCTGTCGTCCCTTTAGTATAATGATTGGTATCAAAACAAACCTTCACACCCGGAGTATCTTTGATTATTTCCAAAAGCTCTTCAGGAGTATTACCCAGACAAGTTCTCGGCAGATTTTCGATGCACAACTGTGCTCCTATTTGATCCGCATATTTTTTCAGATAAGCGATAGACCTGGAAGCGTTAGTTATTCTTTGTGCCCGAATACTGTCAGCAATAGGCTCGGAACTAGGATGCAGTACCAAACATTTCGGCTGAAACTGAGCGCACTGTCCAATCATCTCCGCCATAAAATCTACATTTTCTTTCCTTTTCTTTTCATCCAGCACCGATATATCCAACGTGCGTGAGAAAGGAAGATGTATAGACCAGACCTTGATACCGGCACTATCAATTTTTGCTTTCATATCCCGGATACGAGGAACAACTTCATCTGCCGGAACTCCTCTATAACACTGGTTAAATGCTACTTCCACATACTCTACCCCCACAGACCGGGCTTGAGAAAAGTCTGTGGAAGCAGGTACTTTCCACAAAGCTGTAGTCGTACCTACTTTATATTTCTGTGCATATAAACCCATTGTCATCGCCATAAATAAGATAAAAACAGGAACTCTCATTATCGCTTACTTTTGACGGTTTGTACCTTGAATATCACCACCACGAATACTCCAGGAGTCTGTTGCTAATGTCTTATTGACAGCAAAAGCCTTTATCGAACCGATATTATTAGATCCGATCGTTCCGCAATAAAGCCGTCTGTCCGGACCAATGCTAACAGCTGCCATGACCTGTTGTCCCACAGTCTCTTCAAAAACAATGTTTCCATTAGTGATGTCAAGTCCCAGCACTTTGTTATTCGATTGGGTACCTATATAAAGAATACCATCCGTACTCAAAGCACCTCCACTGTAGTTCAAATTGTTACCCACATTTTTCTCCCAGATTTTAGATCCGCTGGCATTTACTGCATGAACAGTCTGCGATCCTTTTTCAGTAAAATAGACATTGCCATTTTTATCAGCAATCGGGAAATAAGCATCTCCTTTTGTAGTCGGATACGTCCATTTCTTTGTTCCGTTTGTCATATCAACAGCAACGAGTCCTCCGTTTTTCAAAGTCGCATAAAGTACCTGATCCTTCAAAGCAAACGTAGCCTGTTCTGTCACATTCACTTCTTCCAATTTCCAATTCTGCTCTTTATTCGATTTAAAAGAATAAATGGCTGCACTTGTACCTGCATAAACATTTCCGGCTTTATCAATAGCCACAGCACTACCGGTTGCTCCGTCAAGCGATTGTTGCCATTTAATAGCACCACTGGATGCATCCAGCGCATACAACGTACTCTTATTGGTGAGACAGTAAAGAACACCATCGGCCGACAATGCAGGGAAAGCTCCTATCGCAGCATCCAATTTTACTGCCCACTTTTGAGTTCCGTTCGGATTAATAGCATATACATTATTAATAGTGGCATTTCTTACACACTGATAGATTGTACCATCAGGAGCCACCAACGCACCTCCGCCATAAGTTATCTGACTGATAGCAAACACCCACTTGAATTCACCGCTCACTACGTCAATAGCAAATAAATGACCCGCAGGAGTAGATGTCGGGATATACATTGTTTTTCCATCCGGAGAGAACACCGGATTGGAGGTCTTTACATATCCGGTAAGTCCACCGAAGTTCAAATCGACAGAATTCCATTTATAATTGCCGACCGTGACAGTCAGACTGCCCGACTCGGTGGTATTATTAACATAAGTCACCGTTACAGCCACTGTATAAGTACCGGTAGTAGTAAAAGCATGCACCGGATTGTTTTCTCCCGATGTCGTACCATCACCAAAATCCCAACTTACCGATTTCACTTCACCAGCCATGAAATACATATCGTTATAAGCAAAGGTAGAAGGCTCCCACACAACCAGTTCCGTACTAGCGAGAATAGGATAGATCAATCCGGGAGTAGCAGAAGTTTCCACCGCAATAGAATTGCCTGTAGGATAAACACAGACTACATTGAATGTATATTCCTGATCGTTAGTCAAACCATCAACGATGTATTCTTCCAATGAAGTATCATCCAGATTGATAATCTGATTACCGGGATTCACGGTAACCTGATAGCGA
>NZ_EQ973356.1:234483-324366 GCF_000157055.1 Bacteroides sp. 2_2_4
AGAAATCGGATATCTTGCATTCTTCGGTGTACAGGCAGCAGTAGTTTTACTGGCCAATCCTCCCGCATAACGAGGTTGCACAGAAAAAGTGTAAGCAACATCGTTCACCAGATTATTGATAGTGGCAGTCATTGTTTTTGCATCCACAGTCATCTCGCCTCCTTCCGCTTCTGATGATCCGGAAGTCCAAAGAATCAAATATTCATTCGGACGGGCATTCTCGTATGCTTCCCAGGAAAGAGTCACATTCATATCTCCGGCTGTTGCCGTTAGTGACTTCAGTTCATATAAATCGAAACTTGCCTTTGGCAGATCTTCTTCACAAGCAGTAAAGACTACCGTGAAAATAAACAACAAGCTATATAGTATTTTTTTCATCGTTTGATTTCTTTTAGTTTAATCCTATTAATATCCCGTATTCTGCCACAACAGTTCTGTGTTGTTTATTCTTTCCAACTCCGTTTTTGGAATAGGATACAGGAATTGATAGTCCTGAATAATATGTCCTTCTGCTTTCATAGCCTCCTTAGCACCTCCCATACGTACCAAATCGAACCAACGCTGTCCTTCATAAGGAAACTCCTGTTGACGTTCCAACATAATCGCTTTACGGAAGCTATCCTGATCGGGAAGCTCTGTTATCTGAAGCGGAGACAATCCGGCACGAGTATGCACAGCATTCAAAGCAACCATAGCTTCTGAATTCTGCAAATTACTATAACTGATTTCATTCAAAGCTTCAGCGTACATTAACAGCACATCGGCATAACGGAGAATAATCTGGTCATTACCGACTGTATTATAGGTCGCACTTTTGACATCCTTAAATTTATTCATCACGCATACTTTATCTTCCACCTTTACATAGGTAATCAGATTCTTGCGCTTATCCCCATCTTTGTAGCACTCTTTCAGAGACTTTGTCTGATTGGTATCATCAGTCAGATTAATAATAGAGAACCAATATCCATGTCCTTCTCCTTCAACATCCTTATTAAAGCGAACAGCAAAAATAATCTCATCGTTCATTTTATTGTTCACGTCAAACACCTGTTCGGGAGTAGTCATTAAAGAATACCGACCCACTAGTTGAGATAGCACATTGCGAGCCTCCGTCCATTTATGGAAAGTCAGGTAAATCTTGCCGAGCAATGCCATTGCAGCACCGGAAGTCACTCGTCCCATATCGGCACTTGTATAAGAAGACGGCAACATATTTTCATTAATAACCTGATTCAAATCACCGACAAGAAAATCATAAACCTGTTGATCGGAACTGCGCCCGATTTTAAGAGCTTCAGCCACCGTCACCACTTTATTAGTCATCGGTATCCCTCCCCATAAACGATACATATTAAAATAAGTAAGGGCACGGATAAAAAGAGCTTCGCCTTTATATTGTTTTTTCAGAGTTGCGTCGAAGTTGGCCTCATCAATTCTATCTAATACAAGATTGCAACGATAGACTCCATTATTAAAGTTCGCCCAGGCATCTTCCAAAATTCCGTTAGAGGCTTTATCTGCAAACTGATCGATATCATAACGGTCTTGTGTTCCGGCAGTGGGCGCACTCAATGTCAAATTATCACTCCGATATTCGCAACACTCTGTAAAATAGGAAACTTGTGTCTGCAATTTGGAGTAACATCCTATCACGGCTACATTAAAATCTTCCGCTGTCTTATATACCTTGTCGGTAGGCACACTGCTACTCGGTTCCAAATCGAAGAAACTATCTGTACAAGCAACTGATAACAAAGCAGTTGACAGGAATAGTATTAGTTTATATTTTTTCATATAACGTGTATTTTAAAGGATGATTAAAGTGTTATGTTCAGCCCGAACAAGAATGTTTTAGCCAATGGATAAGTTCCATAATCCTCACCCGGTGAAAGAGAATTACTCGGACGTGCATTTACTTCCGGATTATATCCGCTATAATTAGTCGAAGTCCATAAGTTTTGTCCGGAAACGTAAACTCTTAATTTTTCCACGAAAAAGCGTTGAGTCAAGTTCTTCGGCAAAGTATATCCTAGTGTCACATTCTGCAGTCGCAGATAAGAACCATCTTCAAGATGCCAAGTTGAAGTACGACCATTATAACCCTTTGACTTACGATTGGCACGGTTCACCTGACCGTTTCCCGGATCTTCCGGACTTTTCCAACGATTCAAGGCTATAGTGGTGCCATTGGTATTACCTTCCAGATTATCAATGTAACGACGATTCAGATTCAGAATCTCATTACCATATACTCCTTGAAAATTAAAATCAAGGTCAAATCCCTTAAACCAGACTTTACCACCAAACCCATAGGTAAAATCGGGCATATAGTTACCCACGATTGTACGATCTTTATCCAAATCCATCACTCCATCCCCGTCTACATCCACAAAGCGGAAATCTCCCGGCTGGGTATTGCTGAAATGAGGATACTTTTTTAATTCTTCTTCATTGGAGAAAATTCCATCCTGCACCAACAGATAATAACATCCGATGGGTTCACCGACTTTCGTTATGTAATAAGCATGATCTACGCTACCGGTAGATATGATAGGAGCATTACCCGGACCGAGTGCCTTCACTTCGTTCGTATTAGTGGCATAATTAGCATTAAACGAATAACCGAAATCTTTAGTTATATTCTTCTGTGAGGTCAAAGCAACTTCCCATCCCCTATTATTCACTTTACCGATATTCATCAATGCAGTGCTATATCCGGTCAAGTGGGGAACTGGTACATTCAACAACATATTAGAGGTATTGGTATTATAATAATCCACAGTCAGTCCCAGCAATCCTTTGAACATCTGCAAATCAACACCCACATTCACCATCGCATTCTTTTCCCAACTCAAATCTTCATTCTTTATGGTACTTGGCTTATAACCATTCACCAATTGTCCGTTACCTGTGCCAAGCACATAATTATCCAAAGCCATCAGAGACAAATGATCATAATTACCAATCTGGAAGTTACCGGTCACTCCATAACTCGCTCTTAACTTCAAATCATCAACAAACGACAGACACTTAGCCTTCATAAAGAAGTCTTCTCCGCTTATTCTCCACGCCAAAGAAGCTGAAGGAAAATATCCCCACCGATTATTCTTGCCAAAACGGGAAGAACCGTCTGCACGAATAGCCGCCGAAGCCATATATTTACCTTTATAGCTGTACTGCATACGCGCCAGATAAGAAGCAATCGTCCATTGGGTTTTATCGGATGCACCTTTCGTCACCGTACCTCCGGAAATTGTTTGTATATAGTCGTTCGGGAAATCGGTCGCCGTCACATTATCTCCTTTATATGTCTCTTTTTGAGCCGACTGTACTAAGACCACATTGATGGAATGAGCATCTTTAATCGTTGTGTTATAATTGATTTTATTCTCCACCAACCAGTTGAAATAAAAACCTGATGAACTGTAGGCTGTCGGATTTGACTTTACATCATAATACTTTTGTCCCAATAAAGGAAGTTCCGAAGAACGATATTGGTCATTATGCGAACCATAATAATCGCCACCAAAAGAAATGTTATAAGTAAGCCCCTTATACAACTCCAATTCAGCAAAAACTTTTCCGACAATCGCCATACGGTCTACAACATCCGATTGTAAGTTTGCCATGGCTACCGGGTTCAATACGGCATTATGCTGATAGTCATTTCCAATTCTCCAATAGCCGTTTCCCTGATAATTATAGCTGCCATCCGCATTATACACCGGCCATACCGGAGGCATCATCAATGCCGATTGCACAATACCATTAGATCCGGAAGCATCTACCCGATTGGAAGTAGAATAGGAAGGAGAAAAATTCAAACCGAATTTCAGTCTTTTATATTTCCCGTCCAAATTCATACGCATACTATATTTCTTAAAGTCGGAATTAATTATAATACCTTCTTTATCATAATAGTTAGCTGAAATGAAATAGCCGACTGTCTTTCCTCTGCCGGAAATAGAAACATTGTGGCTGGTAGTAGCAGCAGTACGAAAAATAGCATCTTGCCAATCCGTATCCGTCAACCCCTTATCACCATTCAGATAGGGAAAGAGTTCGGTAGGAATACGTTCCCATGAATTCGGGCGCATTCCATTCGGGTCATCCGGTGAACCTCCGGGATTAGCATCCAGATAAGCGTTGTCATGACCATCCTTTGCAAATTCGGCAAACTGATATGCATTCATCATTGAAAGTTTCTTCGAAACACTCTGGATACCATAATATCCATCATACTGCACTTTCATCTTTTCCGACTGTCCCTGCTTGGTCGTGATAATAATTACACCGTTGGAACCGCGACTACCATAAATAGCTGCCGACGAAGCATCTTTCAAAACTTCCACAGATTCGACATCATTATTATTCAGATTGGCAAATCCACGTTCCACCGGCACGCCATCAATAATATAAAGAGGATCACTACCGGCATTAACCGTACTGATACCACGAACACGGATACTTACACTTCCCTCCGGATCACCACTTGGCTGTGTAACCTGTACCCCCGGCATCTTACCTGCCAACGCCTGACGAAAGTCTGAAGCAGAAACATCCGCAATTTGTTCAGCTTTCACGGAAGAAATAGAAGTAGAGACGTCTCTTTTTCTCTGAACTCCATATCCCACCACTACTACCTCATCAATCATCTTACTATCTTCTACCAACGTGATTTTCGCCGTATTTTTATCCTTTGCAGAGATATTTACCGTTTTATATCCAATATAAGAAATAGTCAATGTTGCAGACTCCGATACATTCATTAATGAATAACGTCCGTCAATATCGGTAATCGTACCACTGCCTTCTCCCTTAATCTGCACACTGGCACCAATCACCGGTTCTCCTTTATCATCTGCAACTATTCCCTGGATAGTGCGTGCACGTTGAGCAGTTTCTTCTTTCTTAAGCGGCTGTTTGCTGACAGCAATTGTATGATCGGTCCTATTGAAATAAAGCTTGGCCTGGGAAGTAATTTCTCCCAGAATCTGTTTTAATGAAGCATTTTTAATGTCGAAAGAAACTCTCGGAGCCTTGTTCACCGTCTCCTGATCATAGAGAAACTTAAAATTAGTTTGTTTGCTGATTTTATTGAAAACACTCTCTACCGGCTCGTTTTGCACACGAAGCGTAATATCATGCTCTTTCAATGTCTGAGCAGCAGCCGGAGCTATTAAAATGAAGGTGAATAGTAAAAAAGCTAAAAACGAACAGCTATTTTTACTTATCCCTTTACAAATAAGAAGATTATTCATAAATTTGTGCGTTTTAGTAATTGACTAAAGTTATTAAAAACAAGCAATGCGCGATACGTTATTCATTTGGGTCGAAGCTTATGAATATCCGTCCGGATTGCGGATAGAGGCATTCCTTTGGAGTGCTTCTATCATTTTGGGGAGGTTCATGAAGGAGCTGTTTTCATCTATTATTTTTTAAAAGGTTGAACATTATCTATTATTCATCTCATTCTTTATAAAGAAGTACATTGATGCCCTCTTTCTTATATTTGATATCACCGCTGATAAATTCAATGGATTTAAGTACCGCTTCCAGACTCTTGTTATCATGTTCGCCGGTAATCAAGTTGTTGAAATCCTGACCGGGAGCAAAAGTAATCCGGCAATTATATACCCGTTCCAGTTCTTTTGCCACATCGCGGATAGGTGTACTGTAAAAGCGTAACCCACCTTTCATCCAGACAGCCACTCCCCTATCCTCTGTTTTCTTACTATATTCTCCGGAAACAGTATTGATAAGCACCTGTTCTTTAGCAGTCAACCTCATCATCGCTTCCGGCAAATCGACCTGCACCTTACCACTCTCCACACTCACAGACACTATTTCATCTGTTGAATAGGATTTTACATCAAACCGGGTACCTAACACCTGAACATCCAGTCGCTTCGTCCTCACAACAAATGGCATCTTTTCATTACGGGCAACACGGAAATATCCCTCTCCTTCAAGTTCCACTTCACGGAGATCTCCAACAAAACGATCCGGATAACGCACTTGCGAACAAGAGTTCAGAACCAAAAGAGTCCCGTCCGGCAAAGTCACTTGTCTTTTCTCACCAAAGGAAGTGGTAATTTCAGCCAGTGTGACCTGTTGTTCATTCATATACCGGAAAAAGTTGACACTCCCTATGATAATGGCTATTACAGCCGCTGTACTGACTGCCACCACAGAAGCCCGGCGGAACCATGTACGTTTTTTGTGTTCAATACGCTTCAGTAATTGGCGTGCCTCTCTCTTATATTTTTCCCGCTCCAAATCATTACCAGGTTGCAGGTTCCCGGATTCTTCCCAAACCTCTGCTGCCAGTTCGTCCAATATATCTTGGTTTTCTGAATCCTTAATACTTTGCAACAACTGTGAAGCATCATCCCGGATATAAAGATCATCCAGATAGCGATGCAATTTATCTTTTTCTGTTTTAGTATCTTTCATCATATATTCAAAATAAGGATATTAATTTCCTTCCCTTTGTATAAGTAATACACAAAAGTAAGAAAGAGCTAGGGTGTGATTAACATTTATTATAAATTCAAGCACAATAGAATCAAAAGTACATCGGCTGATGTACTTGAATATTTAGTCAAATAGGAACGAATCACTTTTAGAGAAAGAGAAATATGTTCTTGCACTGTATGAACTGAAACTCCCAATGCTTCGGCTATTTCTTTATGAGACATCTGTAGTTCACGGCTCATTTTAAATACCTCACGCTGGCGGGGCGTTAATTGCTCCAATGCACGGGCAATAATCTCTTTCAAATCATTGAGCAGAATATGATTATTCGTTTCGTTCGTTGAATCGATCGCTTGAGAAAGAATCTGCTCTTTCAGCTGATCTTCATTAGCCATATCCCGCAACTGATTCAAAATACGATTACGCACAATAGTATAAAGATAGGAAGAAAAAGAGGCTTCGGGATTGATGAAACGACGGGTTTGCCAAACTACCGTAAACGCATCCTGAAATATATCCTCCGCAAATTCATGCGACTTGACGAATTTCAGGGCGAAGTAGAGCAAACGATTCTTATAAGCGGCATAAAGTTCGCAAAAGGCCTCTTCATCTCCGTCTATCAGACGGAGAACCACTTCCCGTTCATCCATTAGAGTGTCTGTTGCGTACATACTTTCTTTATTTTTGGCCACAAAGGTATTGTTATGATGTTACAAACGTATGTATTTTTTCTGAAATAAAAAAATAAAGCTCCCTTCTTATTAAATCTCCCGTTAAGAACTTTATCTACCTTTCCATTGTTATTAGTAATAGTAAAGTGCAAATAAGACGCACACCAAAGTTCTATTAAAAAAGAAAGGAAGATTATGAAAAAAGTAATCGACAGAGCTTCATCAAGAGGCTATTTCAATCACGGCTGGCTCAAGACCCATCACACATTCAGTTTTGCCAACTATTATAATCCGGAAAGAATTCATTTCGGAGCATTACGAGTGCTGAACGATGACAGTGTAGACCCGTCTATGGGATTCGATACACATCCGCATAAAAATATGGAAGTGATTTCCATCCCTCTGAAAGGTTACCTGAAACATGGTGACAGTGTACAAAACACTAAAACCATCACTCCAGGTGATATTCAGGTTATGAGTACAGGTAGTGGTATTTATCACAGTGAATACAATGGCAGTGATAAAGAACAACTGGAATTCCTGCAGATATGGGTATTTCCACGAGTTGAAAACACCAAACCGGAGTATAACAACTTCGATATTCGTCCGCTCCTGAAACCAAATGAACTGGCGCTAATCCTGTCTCCGAACGGGAAGACTCCAGCTTCTATCAAACAAGATGCATGGTTCTCTATGGGAAGCTTCGATACGGAAAAAACAATCGAATATAAGATGCATCAGGAAGGTAACGGAGTATATATCTTCGTACTTGAAGGAGAAATCACAGTGGCGGAAGAACGGCTGTCCAAACGTGATGGTATCGGTGTTTGGGATACAAAAGAATTCCCGATACATATATTAAAAGGAACCCAACTTCTATTAATAGAAGTACCCATGTAATTTTCGCTAAAATTTCAATTTATTCTATTCAAAAAGCGGCCTCATCGAAAAGATGAGACCGCTTTTTTATTCATTATCCAAGATTGGTCATTATCGGAGAAATCATTATTTTCCTTTCTTATAATTCTCCAATCCGGTCTGTAAGAATTCAATATACTTAGGAATATCTTCGTTATAAGCATACGACTTATTCAACGGTTTACCCTGATTGTCCAGCAATACATAGAAAGGCTGGGCATTAGCTCCGAATTTCACACGTTGCAGATAGCTCCATTTATCGCCGACAGTACGCAAAGTACGTTCTGTACCGTTTTCGATAATCTTCACAGGTTCAGTCAACGGAGTTTTATTATCTACATAAAGTGTAATCAATACGTAGTCGTTATTAATCAAATCACTCACTTTCGGGTCAGTCCATACCGCTGCTTCCATCTTACGGCAGTTTACGCAACCATATCCGGTAAAGTCGAGCATAACCGGTTTTCCGTTCAGACGGGCATATTCCATTCCTAAATCATAGTCATCGAATTTCGCGTGTACATCATTCTTATGCAGATTGAAATCTTGCGTCTGCATAGGCGGAGCAAATGCAGATACGGCTTTCAATGGTGCTCCCCACAAACCGGGAACCATATATACGGCAAATGCTAAAGAGATTAACGCCATAAAGAAGCGGGTTACTCCCACCTTATTATCATCGTCATCGTGCGGGAATTTGATCTTGCCCAACAGGTAGAATCCAAGCAAAGCAAAGATGACAATCCATAAAGCCAGGAATGTTTCGCGGTCAAGCAATCTCCAACCATAAGCCAAATCAGCAACTGACAAGAATTTAAGTGCAAATGCTAATTCGAGGAAACCCAGCGTAACCTTGATAACATTCATCCATCCGCCGGACTTTGGCATCGATTTCAGCCAAGACGGGAACAGGGCGAAGAGTGTAAACGGCAATGCCAAAGCGATGGCAAATCCTAACATACCGATTGCCGGAGCAACTACGCTTCCTGTTGTAGATACCTGTACCAGCAAGAAGCCGATAATCGGACCTGTACAAGAGAAAGATACCAATGAAAGCGTGAAAGCCATCAGGAAAATACTTAGCAATCCGGTCGTAGATTCAGCTTTGCTATCTACTGCATTTCCCCACTTCGACGGCAGCCTGATTTCAAACGCTCCAAAGAATGAAGCAGCAAAAATCACCAGCATCAGGAAGAAGAGAATGTTGAAAATAGCATTGGTAGATAAAGCGTTTAATGCACTGGCTCCGAAAATCAAAGTAATAGCCAAGCCCAATGCCACATAAATCACTACGATAGATGCACCGTATGTCCACGCATCACGAATTCCTTTCTTTTTGTCTTTACTACGTTTTAAGAAGAAACTGACTGTCATCGGAATAATCGGCCATACACAAGGGGTAAACAATGCCAATAATCCACCCAGAAAACCTGTTATGAATATATATATCCAGGACATGTCTTCCTGACCATGTTCTTCTCCTAAGGCTTGTAAATCACTGATTACCGGTTTCCAAAGATCACCCGATGCAACAGCAGGCTGAATATCCGTAGCAGCTTCGGTTGTAGTTGCAGGCACCAGTTCCATCATCGCAGAAGAATCTTTCGTAGCAGCAGGAACGGGTTCTTCTTTTTGCTTATCCGCTACCTTTTGCTCCGGTTGCTCTGTTTTTGTTGTAGCGGCATTTCCGGCTTTTGCTACTCCGGAATACTTAAACGGCACCTGAGTAGGAGGCAGACAACTCTCGTCATCACAAGCTCCATATTCCAGATAACCTTCGATTGCGTAAGCTCCACCCGTGAATTTTACTTTCTGCACAAACTTTGCTGTATTCTCGAAATAGCGTACCTTCATTTCGAACAATTTATCGAAAGTAGATACTTCTTTGCCTACAGGCTTCAGTTTGCCTACAAGCTCGACACCCGATTTATTATCAACATTGAATGTTGCGGAAATAGGGCCGCCATCTCCCAGATCGGTAGAATAAACATGCCAACCTTTATCCATGGTAGCTGTAAACACCACCTCTGCCTCCGTATCGGAGAGAGCTGTCAGCTCTGTTTTAAACTTTACCGGATCTTTGATCTGCGCTTGCAATGCATATACAACAAAGCTTAAAAGCAGGAAAGAAATTATTTTTCTCATCTTTATTTTTGGGGTTTATAATTCATAGTCTACGCACGCACGGCTCTCCTTCGTTTCAGCCAGAATCTTTCCGGCAGCTACGTGATCGGGATGTGTTGCGTAGAATCTAACATCTTCTAGTGTATCAAACTCACTGTAAAGCGCAATATTCCATGTTTCACCAGGATTCATATTCAATCCGACCTCCACTTTGCGAATTACAGAAATTTTAGCAGGAAGAGCTTCTATCGCTTCCTTGAATTTAGTCATGACTTCCAGTTTCCCTTCAGCAGGAACTTCGTCTTTTAACTTAAATAATACAATGTGTTTTACCATTACGTTGTTATTTTAATGAATTGTTTCTATATTTGTCTTGTTAATGCGTTTACCACATTAATAGTAATGCAAAAATACTCTATTTGGTTCAAATATACATTTAAAGAGATGTTAATTATAGGAATAGCAGGCGGAACGGGCTCCGGAAAGACCACCGTCGTACGGAAAATTATAGAAAGCCTCCCCGCAGGAGAAGTAGTACTCTTACCACAGGATTCATACTACAAAGACAGTAGTCATGTCCCGGTTGAAGAACGCCAGAATATCAATTTTGACCATCCGGATGCTTTTGAATGGAGTCTGCTATCCAAGCATGTCATGACGCTGAAAGAAGGGAAGAGTATCGAACAGCCCACCTATTCTTATCTCACATGCACGCGCCAGCCCGAAACCATTCATATCGAACCTCGTGAGGTGGTTATCATTGAAGGAATCCTTGCCTTATGTGATAAAAAGCTGCGCAATATGATGGACCTCAAAATATTTGTTGATGCCGATCCCGACGAACGCCTGATTCGTGTCATTCAGAGAGATGTCATTGAGCGCGGACGTACTGCCGAAGCTGTAATGGAACGCTATACACGGGTTTTAAAACCTATGCACCTGCAATTTATCGAACCTTGCAAACGATATGCCGACCTTATTGTACCGGAAGGAGGCAGTAATAGGGTAGCTATTGATATACTGACTATGTACATCAAGAAGCACCTTAAGAATTAAAAATTAAAAATTAAGAAATGAATGTCAAGACACTGAGTATTCCTTTATTTCTTATTCTATTTTGTTGTATGCTCGGATGCCGGAATAAGCATCATAACAAGATGGATGAGACAGCGCGTGATCTTCCACAAATAAAAGATAGTGGCGAACTCGTTGTATTGACATTATATAGCTCTACTTCCTATTTCATTTACCGGGGACAAGAAATGGGGTTCCAATATGAACTTAGTGAACAGTTTGCCAAAAGCCTGGGACTAAAACTTAGGATTGAAGTAGCCAACAGCGTCGACGAAATGATCCAAAAATTATTGGCAGGTGAAGGAGACATGATTGCCTATAATCTACCAATCACCAAAGAGTGGAAAGACAGTCTTCTTTATTGTGGCGAAGATGTAATTACTCACCAGGTAATTGTTCAGCAAGGAAGAGGAAAACAGAAGCCGTTGAAAGATGTAACCGAACTGGTCGGAAAAGATATATACGTAAAACCAGGGAAATATTATGACCGCCTCGTCAATCTGAATAGTGAATTAGGAGGAGGTATCCGGATTCATGAAGTCACCAATGACAGTATCACTATTGAGGACTTGATTACGCAAGTAGCGCAAGGAAAAATTCTGTATACGGTGGCCGACAATGATTTAGCCAGACTTAATAAGACCTATTATCCCAATTTAAATATCGGCCTGTCCATCAGTTTCGATCAACGTTCTTCGTGGGCGGTACGAAAAGACAGCCCCGAGCTGGCAGCCGCCGCTACCCAATGGCATCAGGAAAACATGACTTCTCCTGCTTACACAGCCAGTATGAAACGTTATTTTGAGAATAGTAAAATGATGCCGCACTCTCCTATCCTCTCCTTAAAAGAAGGAAAGATATCTCATTATGACCATTTATTCAAAAAGTATTCCAAAGACATCGGTTGGGACTGGCGTATGCTTGCATCATTAGCGTATACAGAATCCAATTTTGACACTACCGCTGTATCTTGGGCAGGTGCCAAAGGACTCATGCAGTTAATGCCTGCTACAGCACGTGCAATGGGAGTACCTCCCGGCAAAGAGCAGAATCCGGAGGAAAGTGTGAAAGCGGCTATCAAATATATTACTGCCACCGACCGGAGTTTCAGCATGATTCCCGATAAGCAGGAACGGCTCAATTTTATCCTGGCATCTTACAATGCCGGTTTGGGACATATATATGACGCAATGGCACTAGCCGAAAAATACGGGAAAAACAAATTAGTATGGAAAGATAATGTAGAAAACTTCATCTTGCTTAAAAGCAATCAAGAATACTTCAACGATCCTGTCTGCAAAAACGGATATTTCCGTGGCATCGAGACTTACAATTTCGTTCGAGATATTATGTCGCGCTACGAATCCTACAAAAAGAAAATAAAAGCATGAGATAAAGTATTAAGTATTAGGTGTAATACCTAATACTTATTTCCTATAGGTCATCAGACTGATTACGACAATAGCCAATACAGATAATGGTAAGGCAAATAATATCGGGTCAATCACAGGGAAAGGATAAGTGGTAATCAACACATCCCGTCCGAATAACGCTTTACAGATACCTAATGCTTCAGATTCTTTCTGATGAAGAAACACAAGAGCAAACAGACTGCCGATTGTTCCCACCCAAAGACTTGCCATGACACCTTGTTTAGTAGCTTTCTTCCAATATAAAGCACAGAAATAGGCCGGAAGAAAAGCGGCTGCACAAATTCCCATAAAGATAGAAGTTCCGCGGGCTATAATATCATGAGGCAACATATAACAAATAATATAGCTGACCAGGATAGAGAATAATACGCCCAGACGGATCACATTGGTAAGTTTATTCCGTGAACGGGGTTTATAAGTTCCGTAAATATCAGAGCCTACCGAAGCACCCATCGTATGGAACTGCGAACTTAACGTAGACATACTGGCTGAAAGGATGCACAACATAAAGAGTGCGGCAAACCAGTCGGGCATCGCTTTATTAATAAAATATGGAATTATCTTATCAATATCCTGCACAACTTCGGTAGCAACCGCTCCTTCTGTTTTCAGGAAGAAAAGATTACTCAAGGCTCCAGCATGATAGATAGCCCCTACTGTTATAATCAGAAAGAAACAACCGATAAATACACCGCGGTTCAACTGCTTGCTACTCTCCACGGTCATAAAGCGAACCACTAACTGCGGCTGTGCAAGACAGCCGATTCCTACTCCTAAAATGAGAGAAGTTACCAGCGAATACCATTGTGGAGAACCTGTGATGGGCATTGCAGTCCATCCTTGATGTCCTAGCGCTTTAAACTTTTCCGGAACTAGCGGAGCAATGGCAGTCAATTCTTTATTAGCTTCGATAAAGTTCATATCAAGCACCTGATACAAAGAAAACAACAGAAATAACATACAGCCAAACATGATAACTCCTTGCAAAGCATCTGTATACATTACTCCTTTCATTCCCCCTGCTATGACATAAGCAGCAATAACCAAGGTAAATATCAATAAGGAAACATTGAAATCAATCTGAAAGATTTGTTCGATGAATACGGCTCCACCTTTCATTACAACCGCTGCATAAAGCGGCATTCCGATGAAAATAACAGCAGCAATAAATACCTGTATATTACGGGAACGGAAATGACGGCCTAATAATTGAGGGAAAGTACTCACATTCAACTTCGCCCCCATACGCCGGGTACGCAAACCGAAAAAGATAAAAGCTATAACCACCCCAACAAACATATTGAGGAAACAGAGCCACTGAATACCCATTCCAAAAGCAGCCGCCACTCCTCCAAAACCTACAATAGCAGATGCAGAAATAAACGTAGCACCATAAGAAAGTGCCATTACGATAGGATTCATCTGACGTCCGCCTACCAAATAGTCACTGGTATTCGTTGTTTTCTTATATCCCAAAAAGCCGAGGTAGGCCAGTGACAGCAGATAAGCTACCACAATTAGTCCAAGAGTAAATGTATTCATCGGGTTTCGTCTTTTTCGTCGTCCTTATTCCAATATTTCAGCCCAAACCAGGCAGCAAAAATCACACATACCACCGAAAGCAGGTAAGGCAGAATAATAAAAGGGTCGTCTATTCCAAACATTTGCGTATCAGATTTTAATCAATTTAGACGCAAATGTAAGGAAATTATTGAAAAGACAAAACTTTTGTTTACTAATACTGATTATAATGTATCTTTTTCTCGTCAAATTTCTGTTTCGGGTTCTCTTTTGTAGCCGGATAGCCAAAAGGAATGACACAAAGCGGAAGAATATTATCGGGCAGGTTAGTATATTTACGCACTACTTGCATACGGTCTTCATAAGGATAGGCCGCTGTCCATACAGCACCCAATCCCAGACTTTCAGCAGCCAACAAAATATTCTGTGCTGCTGCAGAACAATCTAAATACCAATATGACGAGCGTACTGAATCTCCACAGACAATGATGGCGTTACGGGCCTGCGTCAGCATTTTGGCATAAGGAAGTGCTGCTGCCATTGAATCTAGTTTGGCACGATCAGATACTACCACAAATTCCCATGGACGGATATCCCTACCCGTAGGAGCAGCCATTCCGGCACGAAGCATCAAGTCGATTTTCTCTTTCTCTACTCCTTTATTCAGATAAGCACGCACACTTTTGCGCTCGAAAATATTATCCAACACAGCATTTCCGGTTCCGGATGTTCCTTTTTCTTCTTTTGCAGAAGAACAGGAGGTCATAGCAGTGACTGCTACAATCAGACATAAGAAAAAGAAAATCTTTTTCATTGTGACAATGTTTAAAACAGGTTCAACTTATTTTTCTGTGCTTCTTCCAACGAAACAGTTTCACGCTTCATCAGCCCACTCTTTTCACGGAGTGCTTCATATTCTGTTTCCAATTCATTCACCAGCTCGGCTTTTGCCTGCGGGTTGAGCAATTTGGAAGCGACACTTGCATTTTGGGAAGCATCTTTCAGGTGTACTACCGGAGCATGATAAACAGGAGCAATCTTTAATGCCGTATGCATCTTCGATGTAGTGGCTCCACCAATCAAAAGAGGAATATCCAAACCTGCTTTTTCAAGTTCAACAGCCACGTGAGCCATTTCTTCCAAAGATGGAGTAATCAGTCCACTCAACCCGATCATATCTACCTTTTCTTCAATAGCACGCTGAACGATGGTTTCTGCAGGAACCATTACTCCTAAATCTACAATATCATAACCATTGCAGGCCATCACTACAGCTACAATGTTTTTTCCGATGTCGTGCACATCCCCCTTTACAGTTGCCAGTAGCACTTTACCTGCCGAAGCACTTCCTTCCACTTTTTCCGATTCAATGATCGGTTGCAAGATAGCTACGGCTTTCTTCATGGTGCGGGCAGTCTTCACAACCTGGGGAAGAAACATCTTACCGGCACCAAACAGTTCACCAACATGGTTCATTCCATCCATCAGCGGTCCTTCAATTACATCGACAGCTTTATCATAAAGAGGCAATGCCTCTGCCAAGTCCTGTTCCAGAAAATCTCCAATTCCTTTCATCAAGGCATACTTCAAACGTTCCTGAACAGTTCCTTCTCTCCAGGCATCTTGCTTGACAGCCGGTTGTCCGGCAGTTTCGCTCATGTTTGCTTTCAGAGATTCCGCTAATTCGATAAGCCGTTCCGCCGCATCCAGACGACGGTTTAAGACAACATCTTCTATCTTTTCCAAGACATCAGCCGGAATATCAGTGTACAATACGGAAGTTCCCGGATTCACAATTCCCATGTCCATTCCTTGTTGGATGGCGTGATAAAGGAACACTGCATGCATGGCCTCACGGATATAATTGTTGCCACGGAAAGAGAAAGAGAGGTTGCTGACTCCTCCGCTGATGTGTGCACCAGGGAGATTTTTCTTTATCCAAGCGGTAGCTTCAATAAAATCTACAGCATAGTTATTATGTTCTTCAATCCCCGTAGCTACAGCAAGCACATTGGGGTCAAAAATAATATCGTGAGGATTAAAACCAATTTTGTCAACCAAAAGACGGTAAGCCCGTTGGCAAACTTCGATTTTACGGGCGGCTGTATCTGCCTGTCCTTTCTCGTCGAACGCCATGACCACAGCAGCGGCTCCATATTGCCGGATGATTCGGGCATGTTCAAGGAAAACTTCCTCTCCCTCTTTCAAAGAAATAGAATTGACGATTGATTTGCCCTGAAGACACTTCAGTCCGGCTTCAATAACTTCCCATTTGGAAGAATCGATCATAATCGGAACACGGGCTATTTCCGGTTCGGACATGATAAGATTCAGGAAAATAGTCATCTCTGTCTTTGCCTCCAACAATCCATCGTCCATATTGACGTCAATCACTAAAGCACCGTCCTCCACTTGTTGGCGGGCGATAGAAAGGGCTTCATCATATTTCTTTTCATTGATGAGACGAAGGAACTTGCGCGAACCGGCTACGTTGCAACGTTCGCCGACATTCACAAAGTTTATTTCCGGCTTCACCTCCAACAGTTCAAGTCCGGAGAGCCACATACAATCCGGCGCAGAGGCAGGAACGTGTGGTTTAGCTCCTTCTACAAGGGCGGGATATTCAGCAATATAAGCATCTGTCGTACCACAACAGCCACCAATAATATTGATTAATCCTTCTTCAATATATTCTCTCACTTCATGAGCCATATCCGCAGGTGTCTGATCATACTTACCCAGACTATTCGGTAACCCGGCATTCGGATAGGCACTAATATAATAAGGTGCACGGGATGCCAGCTGTTCCAGGAACGGCTTCAACTGACGGGCACCGAATGAGCAATTCAAACCGACTGAAAATATATTGGCATGTTGCACAGAAGCCAGAAATGCATCCAATGTTTGTCCGGACAATGTTCGTCCGCCAATATCAGACACTGTTACAGATAACATGATCGGCACTTCTATGCCTGTCATTTTCATGGCTTGTTCGGCAGCAAAAATTGCAGCTTTGGCATTTAGGGTATCAAAGATTGTCTCAATCAGAATGGCGTCTACCCCACCTTCGAGCATTGCTTCCATTTGTTGCTGATAGGATGCAGCCAGTTCGTCGTAACTCAAAGCACGATAAGCCGGGTTGTTCACGTCCGGGCTCATAGAACAGGTTTTATTGGTAGGTCCTACGGAGCCGGCCACAAAACGTGGTTTATCTGGATTCTTGGCTGTATACTCGTCAGCAAGGTCACGAGCCAATTTTACGGCTGCAAGATTCATCTCACGTACGTATTCTTCTACGTGATAATCAGCCATAGAAACTGTGGTTGAGCTAAATGTATTGGTCTCGATGATATCCGCACCCGCTTCCAGGTATTTACGATGAATATCCTGAATCACGTCGGGACGTGTCAGACACAACAAGTCATTATTCCCTTTCAGCTGTCCGGGAATATGCGCAAAACGTTCACCACGAAAATCTTCTTCTTTGAGATTATATTGTTGAATCATTGTACCCATTGCCCCATCCAGAATAAGGATGCGTTCGGATACGATCTGAGAAATTGTCTTTTTCATTACCCTATCACATTAATACCTAATTACCACTCTGCCAACATCTGCCAGACCTCTCGTAGTCCGGCGTTTTATCTTATAGCGTTTTTTACTTACCGCTTGAACATTCTTGCCATATCTCTACGGTCGTCTTTCTCCTTTATAGATTCTCGTTTATCATATTCCTTCTTACCTTTCGCCAAAGCGACTACCAGTTTCGCCAAACCTTTCTCATTGATAAACAAGCGTACAGGGACAATCGTAAAGCCGGGATTTTTCATCTCCCGCTGAAGTTTTTCCAATTCTTTTTTACTAAGCAACAACTTCCTCTCTCTACGTGCCGTATGATTATTGTACGATCCATAGAAATATTCGGCGATGTGCATATTCTTCACCCACAATTCGCCTTTCGTAAAATAGCAAAACGTATCTACCAGACTGGCTTTTCCCAAACGAATGGATTTTATTTCCGTACCGGTCAATACGATACCTGCTGTGTAGGTATCTATCAGCTCGTAATCAAACGTAGCCCGTTTATTCTTTATATTTACAGGAGGTTGTTTCATCTTTACTCATTAATTAAGTATAGCCGTCAGTCTATTAAACACGATCTGTATCACCGCCGGACATAGTATTAACAATACAGACGACAAAAGGGTGTATTTTAATCGTTGTTTTTCTTCTACTCCCATCAGTACAGGAACTCCCTCCCATACCACATAGACGATGTAGAACTGCAGCAACCAAGCAATAATTCTAAAATCAGGTAACAGTCCGGTTACTATCTGAAGCAGGAAAGGCACAACCAATGCATATCCTGCAAACTGTTGTGTCAACGGCATATTACTATGCATACCAAACATTCTTGTTCCCATTTCATTAATGGCATAAGCTGCCAGAAAATAGCCACCGAACAGGGCTACAGCTACGGCACAACAATTGGTCATAGCTATCTGGAAACTTTGCGGACCTCCCCATCCATTCGTCAATAACGAACCAATGAATACGGACAGACCGCATAAACCAATCATAGGATAGACAAAAGCTATATATACTTTTCGCCTATCCTCTTCCATAGAAATTTCCTCCCAGGCCTTGGCCGGAGAGGAAATCAATTTCATTGCTATGTTAAATAGTTCTTTGTAGTTCAATGTTATTCTGTAAACGCGTATTGATATTCAACTGAAGTTTCTCCATTCTCGTCTTTCAATTCATCTTTTGAGCTATTGGTTTCAGCTTTTAATACCAAATATTGTGGCAATTTACCAGTTTTCTCTTTAAACTGATAAAGAGCTAAACTAATTGAATAAGCTCTATAAGCATATGTGAAGTTGGAACGAGTTACACTTTCCTCTCCATCCTCAACACGGTGACTAATATATAAATTCAACTTAGTAGCATTGCTTTCTATTTCATCAGGATTATAGGAAAGACAAAATGAATGTTTCTTTAATTCTGATTCTTCAACACTAGAGTTTGTAACCTTCACCCAATATGGCATTGTTAAAACAATCGTATTTTTATCATAATAAACCAGACTTGACTGTTGCTTATCCAATGTATAAAGAGGATTAGTAGGTTTAGTCTTTGTTGTAGACAAACTTTCATCACCTTTAGGATCAATACAAAGTGGAGTAGATAACAGCGTTACTGGTATACTATTACTATTCGCTGATACCTGTGATTGGTCATATTGACATGAAATTATGTACATAATCCCATCCAATAAACCTAATTCTGTAGTTGGAACCAACTTAGTAGTTCCATCACCCATCAAAAATGATGAATAATTATACTTAACAGGAACAGTCATCGTAACATTGTGGTTATCGTCTCCATTCATACATGAAGTAACCGACATCCCCATAACCACAGCCATCAAAGCCACCAAGAAAAATTTCACTTGTTTCATAAACATATTTTTTAGATTTTGCAAAGATATAAATTCTAATTCATAATTAATAAATGCAAGTACTTAAAAAATACTGCATCCGTTACTTTATTATTTTTGCAAAAAGTTCCAAATGATCATCTACGTAGCTTGCAATCAATGCTGTGACTTGTTCTTCCATCTCTAAATAAGCTTCTTCCAACTCATCAAAAGCTTCATATTGCTCGTACATAGCCATAAATTCATCATCCGTCCGTTCCTTTTCCAAATCTTTCCGGTTGGAATCAAAGATTTTCTTAGCCTTATAAACTAATTTAGAGAATTCTTCCGCTCCCCACAAACGCATCACTTTCGCAAACGGATTATCAAAGATATAGCCACCATAGCCATTCTGAATCAATTGGCAGAATCCCCCTACCATCACCTCATCACGAAAAATCTGATATGCCAGCAAAGAATGTTGTTCTCCTGTCAGCAGAGGCATTGTTTCGGCAGTTAGTTCGCCACCGATAATCTCTTTATATTTATCTGTAAACGCTTGGATAAATTCATCCATTCCTTCACCCGCAGCCTTCTGTAAAGCAGACTCTAAAACTTCGATCATACCTTCATTTAATATTTGAAGCAACAAAGTTACAACTTTAATCCCATATCTAATAATGATACGCCTACAATCTTACTAAAAACAATTATCAATCCGTTTCATTCCTTCCGGTACGGTTTTGAAGCAAATGATACTTTAGCAAACAAGTATTGAAACGGTAGCCCGTGAAATAATATAGAATTTACCTAACGTACAAACGTAGGTTATCTACCGTGTGAATGTCCGTTACCTACCGGGCGAGCATCAACAACCTACCAGACAAAAGTCGGTCATCTGCCGGACGAACAGTTCATGAGGGACACGGGAACAGAAACGGCACCGACGAAGTGATCCGAACCGACAACGGCAGCAGCCAAAGCCATCTTCTCTGCCCAGTATTATTGCTGTTGTTTATAACAGAAATAATACTTTTACTTACTCTTCTTTACTCTTCTCTACTCTACTGGTTTTCATTGGCTTTTCCCCCTTTACTGGTGGGTGTTTCAGCGCTTTGTACACCCCTCTCCGAACACCCTCATTTTTGTATCCTTTTGAACTAAATAACGTAAGCTTTTAGCGGAATAATCCCTCTCCCCCTATTTATCTGCTGCCTAATCCTATACATGTAATCGCATCCCCAAATAAACTTCTATTAAATAAGGTATAAGCCAAATGCACCAAACTACAATGCTGAAACGATTAAAATGTCTCTTTTCTACAGGCGTTCCCTTCACATAGGTCCATATCGCCCATAACGCATGTACAAACATCAGAAGAATAGCAATCACTCCTGTCACCGTATGCATTTCGTCATGCAGATGAGTCAGTTCGGCAATATGCTCCATCAGGCTTGTACCCACCGTGTCGGCCAGCAACCCGAGAAGAAAGAAAATGATATGCCAAAACTTTAATTTCCTTTGAATACGTTCTCCCCAAACACCTATCGTATAAAACACAAGCGCAGATGAAATAACACAAATTGCCGCTATTAAATAATGTATATCTATCTGATTCAGTTCCATAAATTTTCTTTTTCTAATAACAACAAAGCACAGGATAGATAGTTCTCACGGTTTCAATCTTTCACAAATGCAATCCCGACTTTACAAACGACGAAAAAACGTAAACAGATTTGTCTCTTTTCACAAAAAAGTAATAAAAGGCGATTTGCAGAAACAAATAAATCGACTACCTTTGTGGGCGATTTAGAGAATCGTGACTACGTATTTTTAATTATATCACTTAAAAAAAGAGCTAATTATGACTTATTCACACGAAGTGGAACACATGTGTGTTGTAAAGAAGGGTCCTAACCACGGACCGGCTCCCATACCCGAAGAAGGCAAATGGGTAAAATCTAAAGAAATCGTTGATATTTCTGGTTTGACACACGGTATCGGTTGGTGCGCTCCTCAACAAGGTGCTTGTAAACTGACACTGAACGTTAAAGAAGGTATCATCCAGGAAGCCTTGATCGAAACAATCGGTTGCTCTGGTATGACTCACTCAGCTGCTATGGCTTCTGAAATTCTTCCGGGTAAAACAGTTCTTGAAGCATTAAACACTGACCTTGTTTGCGACGCTATCAACACTGCAATGCGCGAACTTTTCTTGCAAATCGTATACGGACGTACTCAATCAGCTTTCTCTGAAGGTGGTTTGATTATCGGTGCAGGTTTGGAAGACTTGGGTAAAGGTCTGCGTAGCCAAGTAGGTACTCTTTATGGTACTTTGGCTAAAGGTCCTCGTTACCTTGAAATGGCAGAAGGTTATATCAAACAAATCTTCTTGGACAAGAACGACGAAATCTGCGGATACGAATTCGTACACATGGGTAAGTTCATGGACGAAATCAAGAAAGGTACTGATGCTAACGAAGCTTTGAAGAAAGTTACAGGCACTTACGGACGCGTAACAGCAGAACAGGGAGCAGTTAAATCTATTGATCCACGTCACGAATAATATAAGGAGGAAAGAAACTATGATTAGAGAAGTAAAATTCGAAAGCCAAGACCGTCGTATCAAAGGTATCATTGAAGCCTTGAACGCTAACGGCATCAAAGACATCGAAGAAGCTAACGCTATCTGCGAAGCTGCCGGACTTGATCCTTATAAAACGTGTGAAGAAACTCAGCCTATCTGCTTTGAAAATGCAAAATGGGCTTATGTAGTAGGTACTGCTATCGCTCTTAAGAAGAACTGCACAAACGCTGCTGAAGCTGCTGAGGCTATCGGTATCGGTTTGCAAGCATTCTGTATCCCGGGTTCTGTAGCTGACGACCGTAAGGTTGGTATCGGTCATGGTAACCTGGCTGCTATGTTGCTGCGCGAAGAAACTAAATGTTTCGCTTTCCTGGCAGGTCACGAATCTTTCGCTGCTGCTGAAGGTGCTATCAAAATCGCTGCAAAAGCAGACAAAGTACGTAAAGAACCGTTGCGTTGCATCCTGAACGGTCTTGGAAAAGACGCTGCTCAGATCATCTCTCGTATCAACGGCTTTACTTATGTTCAGACTCAATTCGATTATTTCACAGGTGAACTGAAAGTTGTTCGCGAAATCGCTTACTCTGACGGCCCTCGTGCAAAAGTAAAATGTTATGGTGCTGACGACGTTCGCGAAGGTGTAGCTATCATGTGGAAAGAAGGTGTAGACGTATCTATCACAGGTAACTCTACTAACCCGACTCGTTTCCAACACCCAGTTGCTGGTACTTACAAGAAAGAACGTGTTCTTGCTGGCAAACCTTATTTCTCTGTTGCTTCTGGTGGTGGTACAGGTCGTACTCTTCACCCGGATAACATGGCTGCCGGTCCTGCTTCTTATGGTATGACTGACACAATGGGTCGTATGCACTCAGACGCTCAGTTTGCTGGTTCTTCATCAGTTCCTGCTCACGTGGAAATGATGGGATTCCTCGGTATCGGTAACAACCCGATGGTAGGATGTACAGTGGCTTGTGCTGTAGACGTGGCTACTGCTTTGAGCAAGTAATTTAAGTTACTTAATACAGATAAACTCCTGTAATCCTTATGGTTGCAGGAGTTTTTTATTTGTGGTAACTTGACTTAGATAACAGATTGAAGCACCTTGCATCACTCATTATTTGGAGTGAATGAATGGTGAATCAGTAAGGAGATAACAAGATAAATCCTGCTTTATTTAAGTCCAAACAACTCATGTAAAGAGTAGCCAATTACCCCTCAAATCAAGCCATAAACAGGTTACTTTTGCAGCCGATTTGCAGCCGAATTTGCCATTCTTAAAAAACGGCTGCAAGAATTGGCATAATCAACTATAATACAATGCGATACACTCCATATAACATTTAATTTAAAATGGAGAAACATTGTACAATGGTTTACTTTTCATTAAGAGAAAGTAAGCAAAACAAAAAAGGTCTATCACCTATTGAGGTTTCAATCACCACTAACGGAAAGAGAATCTACTTTAGTACAGGTAAACACGTACCTGCTGCTGACTGGAACAAAGAGAAGCAAGCTGTAAAAGGCAAGAGTGAAGAAGCGCAGCTAATCAACGGTTATCTGATTCAACTACGGAATAAGATATATCAAAAAGAAATTGAGCTACTCCAAAAGGGGTATCTTATCACTGCTGAACTATTAAAAGAAGCTATCACAGATAAGGTGGAAGCTCTGAACGAGAAGACTTTATTGGATGTTCTGAACGAACATAATACAGAGCGCAAAGCAATGGTAGGTAAAACTGTTGCCCCTGCCACTTATTGGGTGTTTGAATATACAGGCAGATTATTCAAAGAGTTTATTCAGAAGAAATATGAGCGTAAGGACTTATATTTAAGAGAGATAAACTTGGGCTTCATTCAAGGATTCCATGCTTTCCTTTTAGGAGAGAAGAAGATGGGACAAAACTCCTGCACCAAACATTTAAAGTTCTTAAAGAAGTTGCTAAATTTAGCTGTCGCCAACTCTTATATATCCTACAATCCTGTAAATGCTTATAAAGTAGAACGCGAACCCGTAGAAGTGGATTTCTTGGATGAAGAAGAATTGAGGAAGATTATCAACTTTGATACTCCCCTACCAAGATTGGAACGAGCTAAAGATATGTTTCTCTTTGGGTGCTTCACAGGGCTTAGCTACATTGACATTAAGACCTTGACACCAGAACACTTTGAGAAAGATAACACTGGCAGAATATGGATTAAGAAACGTAGGGTTAAGACAGGGGTTCTATCACGCATTCCCCTACTCCCCATCGCCAAACTGATATTGGATAAGTACAAAGGTGGAGAGAAATTACTCCCTATTCAAGACCCTGCGGACATCAACAAATATCTAAAGGATATAGCTATACTTTGTGGAATTAATAAACGAATTTGCTTCCACACAAGTAGGCACACCTTTGCAAGTACAATTACTTTAGCCAATAACATATCGCTGGAAGTTGTTTCTAAGATGTTAGGACATACCAATACACGAATGACTGCCCACTATGCAAAGCTGATAGACAAGTGCATAGGTGAGCAGATGGATAAACTCATGGATACGTTTACAGGAGCTTCTGATTACTAAAGCATATCCTATCCACAAATTCCTCACTTGTAGCAATGCAGGTGGGGATTATTTTTTAATTTTGCCTTAAACTAATAATTATGGAGAAGCTAAAGGAAGATTACATAAGCATTGATACTCGTTTGGAATACATGGAAGCCATAGCCGTTAAATATGTTCCAGACGTAGATATAGACCCAGCCACAGGAGAAAGATACGTCTGCGGCACTACCGCCTTACCCCTATTCATAAGAAGATACAATCAGAATGAACTATATGGTAATTTCACATACGAAGATTATATAGCCAATGAGGACATACAGAATACATTGAAAGGTTTGGGAGTTGATATAGATAAGTTCTGGTTTCTACTTCTGTTCATCTTTGACTATACTTGTGGAACGTGCTTGGACGGAATGAAAGCTACAGGCATTGGAATAGAACAACTCATCAAATTCGCCAAAGCCATAGCTGACAACCATAAGGAGATTAACCAATTTGGAGTAAGTTTTAAAAAGCCTATTACCGTCTCTGTAAAGATTGAAGGCAAGCATCAGATAGTAATTGACAATGCCAATGCAATAGGTTACTTGGCTACTATCATTGCCAACAACCTAAAAGAGATAGAGGAACATCCTTGGATGCAGAACCAACAAGTCAGCATAAGCACCCATGCAGAAGAAAAGGAATCCGTTCAGATATGGCTGTTCTATAAGATGTTCAATGACTTCTTCAATTTAGAGCCATATAATAAGCTGTTTAATGTCAGACAGAAGAAAGGAAGCACCATATCACTTAGTAAGACATTGCTCATATCAAGGCTTATCTACTTCACTAAGCTATCTAAACATAGTAAATTCTCAGATGATGAAGATGTCCTAAAAGGTTACATCAAGCAATATAAAGACAAGAGAATTGATACTGCGAACAGCATATACTTCTAATAAACTTCTGATAATTAATACAGTCCTGCTCCGTACCATTAAGAGGGTACATAAGAGCAGGACTTTTTTTCTCTCTTTTAATCCTGCCATTATATCCCATCTTTGCAGCGTCAAAACGATAGCGGACGAGCTGACAATTAAGAGGGGAAGTAAAACCACCCATTAATTTCTCTCTTTTAATCAGCCCAGAAGCAAGTAGTTTTGCAGCGTAATCAGAAAGCCAAGTGCGCATAGGTTGGACGGTTACAAAGAACTTAATTTGATAATTAAAAACAAGATGACAATGAAAACAATGACTAAGACAGCAGGAAAGACTGCAACCAGCAAATCAGTAGCTAATGCTAAAGCAGGAAAGGCAGTGCGCACTCTCAGCTTACAACAACAGTTGATTAAAGCTGAAAGAGATTTGAAGAACATAGTTAACAGACAGTTGGGAGAAACCGTTCTACACGCCCAAGAGTTAATTGTGAAACAATTAAAGCAGGCTATTGAAGAGAAGAATAGTAAAGCCCTCACACTTAAAGACGAACCTATTACATTCCAATTAACTAAAACTGAGGAGAAGGTCTCTAAGAAGATTGCCTTTGTAAAACATAACAGAAGCATTGATTCAAAGAAAGTAGATACGTTCATTGCTATTATTGACAATGGCAAATATGAAGAAGCCTATCCCATCATCGTGATAGAAGCTTCAAAACTAATAAAGGCAGGATATGTCGTAACAGATGTAAACGGTAGAGTTCTGACAGAAGAAGAGGCAGAAGGCTACTTTGTAATCTTGGACGGTCAACACAGAAGCACAGCATTTGCCAAACTAAACTCTGTCAAAGGTAATATGACTATCCCCAATGTCTTTGTTAAGGATATTAAGGATATAGGAACTTATTTGGAAGAAATCAACAGAGTTGGTAATTGGGATATGAAAGCCAAGATAGGGGTTGCTGCCTTGACATCCAAAGATGAACTCTTTGAGAATATGGCTGAACTAATCCAACAGGGATTCAATCCTACGACAGCAGGTCTGATTTATACCAAGAAGAACATTCCAGAGAAGATATTGAACAAGGTTTTAAGAAGAGAAGAATACAATCTACCAAAAGATGCCATAGTTGACATCAAGAGAGGTAACGATTTTATAACTCTATGCAAAGCTGCCAAAATCAGCGTCACATTTCTCACTAAACGTTACTTCATTAAAGGATTTAACAGTTATGCTAAAGTACATGGCGAAGAACAAGCATTCAAGGCTTTGGATAAGCTAAAACAATTAGAACTTAATGATGACAAACTAAAGAAAATAAAGGAAGATGATGATTTTCAAGCAATGCTACAAAATGCTTTAGAAGCATAATACATACTACGGAGCAAAGCCCATGTGACAGGTGGGCTTGTTCTCCCCAAGTTCTTAGAAATTCTGAATAGTCTAAAGTCTGATTACTAAATGTGTGGTCTTATCATTAGTTTCTCACTTATGGAGTTACTATCTTTACAGTACTACAAGCAGATAATCCCACCACATAGATTGACGGACTTACAAACTATTCAGAATATCTAAAATGGAAGAATTTACTTATGAGCAGATAAGAGTTAAGGCTCTTAAACAGGGAGTGAAAGATAACAAGGTTCACATTGGATTGTGGGCTAATCTTAATAACTATCTAAAGACAAGGAGAAAGAAGAATGGAAAGGTTGCTACCTATTATATCTCATTGCAGAAGTTGGCTTATTAATTCACTGATATTTAAACTGATATGATAATTCATCTGCCAACAGGAAAGAAGTTTCACAACAGAAAGGAAGCCAAGATATACTTTGGAACTGCCTACTATTACAGGATGGAACGAGAGAAGAAAGATTTAATGTTTACCAATACTATTCAATCAGCTACTAATGAATATGAAGATACCTCAAAGATACCTGCAAAACAGGACAAGTAACATTAGGCAGGATTATGCTACCATTAACAAGTCTATTGTAGATAAACTCAATCCACCCAATTTGTACAGGTTCTTCTGTCTGTCCTTATATAGAAACGACTATTATAAGGTCAGATGGAGAATCAAAGACTTAACCAAACGAACTGGAGAGAAAGAGGACGCATTAAAGAACTTCAATAAGGATATAGAGGCAGTGCTGATTAGAAAGAGATATAGGGAAGCTATCAACCATCCTCTTATAGAATTTGTAATGAGGAGCATTTACTGCATTCCACCCATTGAACATCCCAACTTCATAACACTGTCCTACCTCTTTATGACAGTGGATTTGAATATTAAAGTGAAAGGATATTATATCAAGCTCCTATTAATAGCAGAGAACAACAAGATACTGCTTACTCCTAATAAGTTGGCTGACAAATTGGGAATGGGTAAGAAGAATGTAGAGAGTTACAATCTGGAATTATATAGTGCAGGTTTGTTAAGATATATACCCAAAGGGATAGAGCTTACTCCCAATGAACTATTATTAGACAACAACATAGCCAAACAGCGCAAGGAGTGGAATCCAACCAACTCAAAAAACGTGGTTAAGATAGCTTTCAAGTCCAAATAACAGGCAAGTAGGATTTTTCGTACTGTTTATTAATATATTAAGAGATAGTACGAATAATCCCCACTCTGTCTTATTCTGACTTTAGAAGCATCTAAAGTTGAATTTCTACGATAAGGGTAAGCAGCCCTTATGAATGCTACTTCGTAATGACAATTTTAAACCATCAGAGTAATGCACAAGACACCCCTACCCACATAAACACCCCCTCATAGCTCTTAAATAAAAAGAATGCTTTAGAAATGCAGTCTGATAGTTGGCAGGAATAAGCATTCTTATTAATCCAAGAGCAGGCACGATGCACTATTGCCATAGCTAACCAATAATTTACTAATGCTCCTCATTTCCTTTGAAAGAATCTTTAGGGAAAGACATAGGACAGCCTAAGATACAAGCGAAGAAATTCACTTGTGTTTTAGGTTTGTTCCTATTAAATCCATTCAATCAATAACCATTTAATTCAATTTCATTATGAGAGATTTAGTAATTATGCCAGCTATGGCACAGCGTAGAGAATCATTAAACATGGGTGAGTTTGCAGAAGAAGCAATCATTGTGGAAGAAGTAGCAGCACCCAAGAGAGTAAACCATTTCATTGAAGCCAACACGCAGGAAGTAACCTTACAGCACTTACAGCAAGACTGCATCATTCCAAGTTTTGCATCAATGGAGGAAACCATAAGCCACCAATCCTTTATAGGTGCAGTAGTAGATGCAGCTAAGGATTACTTTCATGGAGAACAGTTTGATATGCCAGAGATTAGAATCTCACACCCTATCAATGGCAGAATACCAAGTGCATTAGGTAAGAAAGCATCTGAATTGACAGACGAAGAGAAAACTTTGTTCTATCAGAGAATGTGTTTCTGTTTTGAAATTCCATCCATTGTACATGATGAATACGGTAATCGTTTAGCGTTATCCATTGGTGGAGTGAGAGCATATAACGAGATTAACCTATACAGTAAGAAGTCTGTTGAGAGATTTAAAATCTTCATAGGCTTTCGTAATCGTGTGTGCTCAAATTTAATGCTTACTACTGACGGCTTGCAGGATAAGATAGAAGTCCTAAGCGTACAGGAACTATATGCAGCAGCATTGAATCTGTTCCATGCTTACAACCCATCCAAAGACCTGCATCTGTTAAGGACACTTGGGCAGATGTCAATCTCAACGAGTGAGTTCTGCCAGATAATAGGCAGGATGAGATTATATCAAGCTCTTACACCCAACCAACAGAAACGCTTACCTCGTCTATTGTTGGGAGACAGTCAAATTAATGCAGCTTGTAGAGCATTCGTTTCTGATGTGAATTTCAAGAGTACTGGGGACAGCATTACAGGCTGGCAGCTCTTAAACCTGCTCAATGGTTCTGTAAAGTCAAGTTACATTGATAACTTCTTGGAGAGGAATCTTAACTGTACAGAGTTTGTACAAGGCATTCAACGTGCCAAATTAGGAGATAGTGAATACGCTTGGTTCTTGGGCTGAGTGGATTGTTGATTGAGAGAGGAAGGGACATCATTAAGTTGGTGTCCTTTCTTTATTTCTACCAACTTATTAAACATTGTACATTATGGATATAGATTATACTGTGGGTGAAGTGGAACTGTCCTACAAACCAAAATTTAAAAGTCTGCATCAAGTAACTTGTTCAGAGGATGCTTATAAATACTTGCTTCCTACCTATAAGGAGGGTACAATCTGTTACAAAGAATACTTCAAAGTACTGTTTCTTAACCAAGCCAAGCAAGTTTTAGGTTACACTCTTATATCAGAGGGTGGAATTACTGAAACTTGTGCTGATATAAGAGTAATTCTACAAGCTGCATTGCTCACCAATTCAGTAGCCATTATCCTTGCACATAATCATCCAAGCGGTAATCTGAAACCAAGCAGGCAGGATATGGAGATTACTAAGCAGGTCAAGAATGCAGCCCAACTTATGAGGATTACAGTTTTAGACCACCTCATATTAACAGATGCAGGATATTACAGCTTCTCTGACGAGGGAGAATTATAATAAGGTAAATGGCACTCAATTTTTAAGTTGGGTGTCCTTATCATATTCACTTTGATAATTAGTGAATGTTCCTTTAGTAATCAGTGAGTTAGTAAATCCAACTCAGAATTAATATTCACTTCTATTCATTTCATTATAAAACAGAACATTATGTCACTTAAATATTCAAGCACAACGGCAGACTATCTTGTTTGGTCTGATGCAATGAACCTCATAAGGAAGTTAGCCAAAGACGAGAATTATAAAATCTCACTCCTTATAGCTTTAGGATGCTTCACAGGATTAAGAATATCTGATATTCTATCTCTAAGATGGAAGCAGATATTAGATACTGACGAGTTTACAGTAATTGAACAAAAGACAGGCAAGGTAAGGACTATCAGACTAAACCCACAATTACAACATCATATTAAAGAGTGCTACGAGCATATAAATCCAGTTGGAATCAATGCGCCAATCCTTATCAGTCAGAAAGGCACTATCTTCACAATTCAGAGAATCAATATCATTCTTAAAGAGGTGAAGAAGAAGTACAGGCTAAAGATTAAGAACTTTAGCTGCCATTCTCTTAGAAAGACTTTTGGTAGACAGGTCTATAACATGAACAGTGATAATGCTGAACTTGCTTTAGTAAAGCTGATGGAACTGTTCAACCATAGTTCTGTTGCCATTACTAAAAGATACTTGGGATTAAGGCAGGAAGAAATCTTACAGACTTATGACTGTTTGAGCTTCTAATTGATTGGGACAGGATTATTAAGATACATCTTTATAGTGGTCTGAATGGTTCTGTCCCAAATCAATGAAATATTGAGCTTAGATACATCTAAAGCCCAATCTTGACAGTTTGGCATTTCAGCCTTATAGAAGTAATGCAATTCCATTAGTTTACAGAGTTTATAACTATCTCAACTCTTATTAATCATGTTACAGGTAGCACTTCTTGAATATCCAACAATATGCTGACCTAAAGATAATAATTCAAGGTAGGTAAGAATATTCAGAATTTAGTCCTTATATGGGGAGAAGTGAATTTGATACCCACATGGATTTAGAGAGTTCAGATGCAATTCTGCTTAAATATCTTATTCAGACTATGTTTGAGGGCATAGAATTTACTATTAATCCACACTTCATGCCTATTAATTTAGAACCTTTCATTATCTTTGCATCAATTCCAATGAACTAATGCGTTAGGGAGTTGGAAGGACATAGTTAACGAAAGGTGTTATTGAAATTATCTTCTACTGACAAATTCTCGCAAAATTTGAAATGGAGTGAAGATGATAGCAGTAGCACCCACACTTGGATATATACCTACCTCATAGTTGCGAGGTTTCTATATGCCCTTTGGTGTGGGTCGCTATTGTTTTATCTACTCCAAAGGCAATGCGAGAAGCCCGTCAGTAAGATAAAGCAAATAGTGTTCCCACATCTTTTTTATTTATGCTCATCTTTGGGAACAGATGAGCGCAAATATCCTAATTATGACTAAAATGCAATATAATGGGGAAGACCCCAAATTATCAGAATTCTTTGTTATCCTTATAGTTCTGGTAGTAATTGGAATAGCAGCATGGCTGTTCTCTTAATAATTGAAAGGCATACTATGAATAATATATTTGCCAGACTATTCTGTTCTAAGAATCATTCAACAAGTGATGAAGCATACAATATTGTTGAGAGCATGGCTAAAGCAAAACCGCTATACAAAGAGCTTATCAAACAAGCTCACCCAGACAAACACCCCAACAATAAAGATGTAGCAGAGGAACTAACAGCAATGATTAATAACAACAGATTCAATTACAGAGAACTCTTAAAGATTAAGGATTTAGTAAATGATAAATTAGTGTAATATGAATATTGTCGATTTCTTTAAAAACTTACTCAATTCTTTAGTAGGTACTTCATTGGAGCGAATGAAGTTGATAAATACGATGAATCAAACTTTCAAAGACAGCTATTGTTCTGGTGCGTTAGATAGATTCTGCAAAGTCTCTATAACAGTTGGAGATACAAACTATGCGCATGAAATGAGTGCATTCTTTTTAAGAAGTGGATTTAAAATCTCCATAGAGAACGATAATAATATAAAGGATTCTGAATTTAGAGATATATCTCAATACATATTATCAAACAAACCTTTCATAAGACAACTGATGACTTTAGGATTTGATACTCTTATCGTAACAGGTAAAACTTCAAGAAAGGGAATGCAATATTGTTTAAAAAGTTATACGCAATTAGGAGGTTTCTCATTAGAATAAATCATCATGTGGCATTCAGTTATAGACATTTACTCAATACATATCAGCAGACTATATGGCAGTTTGCATAATAAAGAACTTATTCAAGGATTAATAGCACAAACATTTACTATTGAGAGAAAAGATATTAGTAAATGGTACTCACCTCATAACAATATGCAGGAAACTCAAAGATTACACCTTGAACATAAGTTGCTTTTTACTAATGGAAAGATTGCGAGTTGTGACACAATAAGCTATCTAAATGGATTTCAATCAAGACTTTACACAAGAACATTTGAAGGCAGCAAAGTACATATTAAAGAATATATGCTTAAAGGATATATGAATCCACAGCCAGCTCCAACTCATGAAGGTTCTACTATTGAGAATATAACTCGTTATATTAAAGACACAGAAAAGGAAGGACAGTTAGCAGGCAGAACAATAGTATCTGATTGGGATGATAACGGTGTAAAGAAACAAGCTATCGTTAAATATAATCATTTAGGACATATAATCTTATATGACTCTTGGTGGAATGGCAAGAGAATAAAGAAAGAGTTTGAATATCAATACGACAATCATAATAATTGGGTAGAATGTAAAGAATATCATGATGGCAACTACGTGAACTTACATTTATGTCAATATAAGTACAAATGAGAGCGATTGAGAGAAAAGTTTACATATTACTAACTAAAGAACAATTTAATAATGAAAACTTTAAGATTAATTGGAATGACCTTGTTAATGGTCATGTTGGCTGTAAACTTTACAGCTTGTAGCGATGATGAAGAAGAACAGACAATCATTGACCAAGCCAACCTTATAGGTAAATGGCAGTCCACTTGGGAGAAGGTTCACAAAGTGGAGAATGGCAAGGAAGTTGTCACCTCTGATGAAGCCTACACCAATGGCTTATGGGAGTTCAAAGCTGACGGTACTTGCACAGAAGGCTATGCGGACGGTGGATATACAGAAACAAGTCGCTGGTCTTTGAAAGGCAATAAGCTGACTATCTCTTACGATGACGGTTATTCGGATGTCCTTACTATCAATGAGCTTACAGCTAATAAATTGGTTCTCGCCTTTGAGGATTGGGATAATACGGATGACGGTGGTTTAGAGTTAGACGATATTACTACGACCACCTACAAGAAGATTAACTAATTGCCAAACTAATTTAAGGCAGGGCAGCATTTGAGGGAACTCTTATGCTGCTTCTCTTTTATAGAATGTTCCACAACACCCCATTCGCAAGAATATAACAACCAAAGCATTGCTATTAAAAGAGGAATGATTACCTTTGTCTTAAACTCATAATCAAACAAATTATGGAATACATCAACGAATTTCACAAAGAATGGATAGAACGCACTCGTCAATCAATAGCCTCTTGGAGCAAGCGACCTGCATCGCCAGAAGAAGTAAGGAAGCAGCAGGAGAAACTGAATCAACAGAGGGCTATAAGAGAAGACAAACAGAAGAACTGATAAAGTTTGCCAATGACAATGGTCTATGGATTGACTTATCACACCTCAATATTACTTATATGGATAGAGGTGGTGAGAATGAAGTGTTCCATGATGGTAATGTGTCTGTTGTAAAATTAAATAACTTTGAGTACGCAGGGGATGATTTAGAGAACTTCTTCATCCGCATTGCTGCACATAACAAGTTCTTTGGCAATGTGCCTTATCAAATGATAGGCTTCGCTTATAACAGTCAGCAAGAATTTTGCGCAGTTCTCGTACAACCTTATATATTAGCTGAACGAGAAGCTACGGAAGACGAGATAGCTGCTTATATGCAAGCATTAGGCTTTGAAATGGACTATTACGACGAATACCATAATTCGGATTATGAAGTGTTTGATGCAGTTCCCAATAATGTACTTTATGGCATAGACGGAGATTTATACTTCATTGACACGCAAATTAGATTACGGTCTTAACTCCATTTGGAGTACTCTCATCTAAAGGGTAACGCATAGGCATTTGCCCATGATGCAGCCCTTTTTGATAATTCGTTCTTTTATTTACTAACAAGGAGTTTACCCATTGCTATTATAGCATTGATTAATAACAGCTTGCAAATACTTACAGGGATGCTGTGTCGCTGCTTCTTACGGTATGACGGATACGATGGGTCGTATGCACTCTGATGCACAGTTCGCTGGTTCTTCATCAGTTCCTGCTCACGTAGAAATGATGGGATTCCTAGGAATTGGTAACAACCCGATGGTAGGATGTACAGTAGCTTGTGCGGTTGATGTTGCTCAGGCTTTAGGTAAGTAATTCAGGTTACTTTATATAGATAAAGAACTCCTGTAATCGTTAAGATTACAGGAGTTCTTTTTATTTGTAATAATTTGATATGGATAAATTTATTCAGAAATGTATTACTTCATATAAACCATATCATCTTTTCTTTCTCCTTTATACCAATCAGTGTTTGATTTACATCCACTTTCAACCCACTTTGAATACCCTCCAGACACTATTTAAACTGGACAAATAGGTAGCTTTTAACTTGAATATACAAATATAAACCTGAAAGAGCAAATAATGTAGCTAATTCGAGAACTTTTGTATGACTTCACCTGTTTACATAACAGATACTAAAATATTATACAACAATGCTACTCACATTCTTAAATACACTTGCCACTATTATCAGTGTTATTAGTCTACTAATTGTCACTTACGGAGTATTAGTCTGCTTCATCGCCTTTTTACGCAATGAAATAAAACGATTCAACGGAACATATACGGTTAACAATATACGGCAGTTGAGGGCGGATTTTGGCACTTACCTTTTGCTTGGATTGGAATTTCTAATTGCTTCCGACATACTAAAAACTGTGGTTGATCCAACGTTGGACGAATTGGCAATCCTGGGTGGAGTGGTTGTAGTAAGAACTGTGCTTTCTGTATTTTTGAATAAAGAGATCAAAGAATTGGCCAAAAATGATTCAGCGAAAGAAATATAGCATATCGCCGCACAACTAAGTTTCTCCAAAGCCATATCTTTTTTATTGCCTGATATTTCTATTTTGCCTACCTTTGTACGGGAAACATTTACACACTGACTGGCAAGGAATAGAAACACGTCAAAAAAAATGGGAATTACACATCTATCTATTGAGCTTACACTTGATCTGATTGCGTTAATTATAGGAATCATCCTTATTATACGTGCTAAAGACAATTATCCGAAATTATATTGGGGAATTATAGCAACCGGCATCGGCATTATGTTTTCATGGGAAAATATCGGATGGTTGACAATTGTCACAGACACTCCGGAATACAACTTCACAGAATTGCTCAACATAGAGAAAATGCTCAAATGGTATGCTTTAGCAAATATTGTAGCCCTGTTCCCTATCGCTTCTTTATCGCCGGGCTATCTGAACCATTTCAGGATATTTACTTTTCTGTTATTACCTATCATTACGATAACGGTAGGAATCAGTTATTTAGGTTTCAATGGGAATATCACCCCCATCCACTCCATAGATGAAATTATTCCGAATATCCATCAAATAGATGTCAAGCTTAGGGCTTGCATATTCCTGTTATCCGTTTTTACCCCACTCGTTCTTCTTATTTATCCGATGATGAATAACAAGACCTACCGCAGGATAAATAATAACATGTATCTATTCATCGGTTTTCTATTCGTATTTTTAGGGATATACATTTTGTTCACTCTAAATATCAATGAATTTGTTTTCAATCTGTTCGGCATTATGGCAATCGTTTTTACGGTCTTATTCTCCATACAATATTTACGTTATGAGAATCCGTTTTCGAACCATATAAACATGATTCATAATGCAAAGAATACGGAAAGCACTATAATGCTACAAGCTGGAAAGCCATCTCCTACTCTCCCGCTCTTCTCAACGATTGAAGCCTATCTTCAGGAACAGCATCCCTATACCGATCAACGGTATAATATAGAACTTTTAGCCAAGTCCCTGAATAAACAGGAACATGATATTTCAGCAGCAATCAAAAGTCAGGGCTTTACAGGTTTCCGGGAATACATTAATTATCTTCGATTGGAATATTTCAGACAGTTAGCCGCCGAAAATCCAAAGAGTAATGTAAAAGAACTTATGTTTGCATGCGGTTTCACCTCCCGGGCAACTTTCTATCGTAACTTTTCAGAAAAGTATGGTGTATCACCCAGTAAATTCATTGAGAATCAAAGAGTAGAACAATAATTTCTTTTTTTAAAAGCACAATTCTTAATAGTAAAAAGTGTCTCATTTCAGGAATGAGACACTTTTTATTTTTATAGCTAAAAGCAATCCGTTACTTTTGATGCAAAATAAAACTACGACGTTGGCATCATCAACAGATTAATCGAATACTAAGATAAATAGAATATGAATATTGACAATTGTAATCACACCGACACAGAAAAACATCAAGAAGAAAAGATCTTTTTATATACTACCATTACTGGAAACTTGCAACTAATCCATTTAGAACAGATTGGCTATTTCCGGTATAACTCCAAGAGTAAACTATGGGAAGCTGTATTAAATAATAATCATACCCTGGCACTCAAAAGAAATACAAACTCACAAAAGATATTGAGTCTGCATCCCTATCTTATCCAGATTAGCCAGTCACACATTATCAATATAAGCTATCTGGTTTCGATTGAAGACAACAATTGCATATTGCTTCCTCCATTTAATGAGAAGGAACTTTTACAAGTAAGCAAGTCTTTTATGAAAAAGCTAAAAGAAAAATATCCATGTATCTGATTGTATATAGCTCATCTTTATGTTCTATGCAACGCCAAGCAGTTCCACTTCGAAGATCAATGTCGAGTAAGCAGGAATAGAATCAAAAGATTTGATACCGTATCCCATTGCATAAGGAATATAAATAATCCATTTATCACCAACATGCATTTTCTGAAGTGCCACCTGCCACCCTTCTATTACATCACTAAGACGTAAGGCATCGGGACAAGTACGCTCATAAGAATTATCAAACACCCGACCATCAATCAGACTTCCTTTGTAATGCACGGTAACAATACTCCGCGCACCCGGAGAAATCGTACTTTCGCCAGTTTCCAAAACTTTGTAATAGATTCCACACGGCAACGCGCAAACACCTTCCTGAAAAGACAGTTTTTTCAAAAATCGCCGATTGGCCTCTTTGTATTCTTTCTTTTTCCCCATAAATAAATTGATTAAGAACTTGCAAAAATAATCAGAATAACAAAGGATTTAGCATAAAAACTGTATATTTGTTTGTTGAACTATAAAAAACTTCTCACTATGGGACAAACAAAGACTACACGTAGCATCAGTGCTACCGGACTATTCTTACTTATCATGATGACTGTGGGTCTATATTCATGCACACGCACTCAAAAAGACATCATTCCTTCTGCCGATTATGCACCGTATGTAAATGCGTATACGGGAGGAGTCATCTCGCAAAATTCGACCATACGTATAGAACTGACCCACGACCAACCCATGGTGGATCTGAACAATGAGTTAAAAAGCAATCCGTTCAGTTTCTCACCTTCATTAAAGGGAAAAGCATATTGGGTTAGCAACAATACCATTGAATTTGTGCCCGAAGAAGGAGCGCTGAAACCGGGAACACTTTACGAAGGAACTTTCCGGCTCGGAGACTTCATCGAAGTGGACAAAAAGCTGAAAGAGTTCAACTTCTCATTCCGCGTACAAGAACGTAACTTCACCCTGCAACTGGAATCATTACCGATTACAGCTACCCAACCGAATGAAATAAATATGAAAGGAGAGATACGTTTCAGCGACGTAGTGAAAAAGGAAGAGGTAGAAAAGATGCTGACTGCCAGTGACGGGAAAAAGAGTTATCCGGTGGAAGTCACCGCAACCGACAATCATACCCGGTATTTGTTTAGTATCAGACAAATCCCCAGAGAAGCTGATGATTACCCCTTGACTATCACAGCCAACGGCAACCCGGCCGGCATCGACCGTAAACAAACCGAAGAAGTACTGATACCGGCGAAAGATTGTTTCCGTTTCATGTCTGCCGAACGCATCGACCAACCGGAAAATGGAATCGAGATTGTTTTCTCCGCTCCCTTATCCACTACTCAAGATTTAAAAGGACTGATTGAGATCCCGGAAATCTCCTCATCGATCTTCCAAATCAGTGAGAACAGAGTTTTTATCTATTTCGAAGCAAACACACAGAACAAACTGACGCTGAATATCCATGAAGGAGTCAAAGACAGTCAAGGTAAAGCATTGGGAACTTCTCATACGATCTCATTCAGTGAAGTAAGTCTGAAGCCACAAGTGGAAATGTCTACTACCGCCGCTATCCTGCCCGATTCGAAAAGTCTGATTATTCCTTTCAGGGCTGTCAACCTATATGCTGTGGATTTGAGCGTGATCCGCATTTTCGAGAACAATGTATTGATGTTTATGCAAACCAATTCACTGGCCTCGGCCAATGAGCTACGCCGTTCTGGAAGACTGGTTTACAAGAAAACATTATGGCTTGCCAAAGATGCTTCCAAAGACATTCATCATTGGGGAGATTACTCGATAGACCTTGCCGGATTAATCCACCAGGAACCGGGTGCCATCTATCGTGTCATACTTTCATTTCGTCAGGAATACTCCGCTTATCCTTGTGGAGGAGGCGAGAATCAGGATATGAAATTCGCCGACAGCAGCACCTCCGACGGGCTGACCAAAGTAAGTGGAAGTGTTTTGTCCGAAGAAGATGAAGCAATCTGGAATACCCCCGAAGCCTACTATTATTACAATGGCGGAACAATGGACTGGAGTGTGTACCGATGGACGGAACGCGACAACCCCTGCCATCCGTCTTATTATATGGATTCAGACCGGGCAGCTGCCTGCAACGTTTTTGCTTCCAACCTGGGAATGATTGTAAAACGGAACTCACTGAATAAACTGTGGATTGCCGTTAGTAATATTTTGGATACAAAACCGATAGGGAAAGCACAGGTAACAGCGTATAACTTCCAGTTACAACCCATAGGGAAAGGAGAAACCAATGGAGAAGGATTCGTTGAAATCACTCCGAACGGTGTGCCTTTCATTATCGTGGCAGAATCGGACAAGCAAAAAGCGTACGTCCGCGTTGTGGACGGTGAAGAACAGTCCGTCAGCAGATTCGACGTGGGAGGAAAAGATATTCAAAAGGGACTGAAAGGATTTATATATGGCGAAAGAGGGGTATGGCGCCCGGGAGACACGCTGCACATTTCCTTTATATTGGAAGACCGCGAAAAGAGAATCCCCGACAAGCACCCCGTAGCACTGGAGATTTACAATCCGAGAGGACAGTTCTACACGAAAATGATTTCAACACAAGGAATGAACGGATTCTATACATTCGACGTTCCGACACAGGCAACAGACCCGACCGGACTTTGGAATGCGTATATTAAGGTGGGAGGAACCACCTTCCACAAAGGTCTGCGTATCGAAACCATAAAGCCCAACCGCTTGAAAATAAATCTGGCATTGCCGAAGGTGCTTCAAGCCACGGACAAGGATTTCTATGCCCCACTCACTTCAACCTGGCTGACAGGAGCAACTGCCTCCAAACTGAAAGCCAAAGTAGAAATGTCTTTATCGAAAGTGAATACACAGTTTAAGAATTACGGACAATATATCTTTAACAATCCGGCTACGGATTTCACGACTATCAAAACAGATATATTTGACGGCACACTGGATGCAGAAGGAAAAGCAAATGTCATGCTGAAAGTTCCGACCGCAACGGAAGCGCCGGGTATGCTGAACGCCACTTTCACCACCCGCGTGTTCGAACCGGGAGGAGATGCCAGCATCTACACTCAAACAATTCCATTCTCACCATTCACCTCTTATGTCGGTATCAATCTGAACCAGCCAAAAGGCAAATATATTGAAACTGACAAAGATCATGTATTCGATATTGTAACTGTAAACACGCAGGGACAGTTAGTGAACAGTTCTAATCTGGAATACAAAATATACCGCATCGGCTGGAGTTGGTGGTGGGAAAACAGTGGTGAATCTTTCGGAACGTATATCAACAACAGTTCCATCACTCCTGTTGCCAGCGGCAATTTACAGACAAGAGGCGGAAAAGCATCTTTCAAATTCCGTATCGATTATCCGTCATGGGGACGCTACCTGGTTTACGTGAAAGATAAAGAGAGTGGACATGCCACCGGAGGTACAGTTTATGTTGACTGGCCGGAATGGCGGGGACGTTCGAGCAAGACTGATCCCAGCGGTATCAAAATGCTTGCTTTCTCGCTGAACAAAGATTCTTATGAAATAGGAGAAACAGCCACAGCAATCATTCCTGCAGCAGCGGGAGGACGTGCACTGGTATCCATAGAAAACGGTTCTACCGTATTACGACAAGAATGGATAGAGGTTTCCAACGGAGGAGATACGAAATATACATTCAAGATTACACCGGAGATGACTCCGAATGTATATCTGCATATCAGTCTGTTACAGCCTCACGCGCAAACAGTCAATGACCTGCCTATCCGTATGTATGGCGTCGTTCCGGTATTCGTGACTAACAGTCAGACGGTGTTGCAACCGCAGATACAGATGCCGGAAGTGTTACGCCCGGAAACCAACTTCAATGTGACCGTCAGCGAAAAGACCGGAAAACCGATGACTTATACATTAGCTATTGTAGACGACGGTTTGCTGGATCTTACCAATTTCAAAACCCCGGACCCATGGAATGATTTCTATTCACGCGAAGCACTCGGCATCCGGACATGGGATATGTATGATAATGTATTGGGAGCTTCCGCCGGAAGTTACAGTTCACTTTTCAGTACGGGTGGAGACGCCACATTAAAACCTGCCGATGCAAAAGCAAACCGCTTCAAACCGGTAGTCAAGTTTATAGGTCCTTTCTATCTGGGAAAAGGTAAGAGCCAGACGCATACGCTGAAACTTCCGATGTATGTAGGTTCGGTACGTGCCATGGTGGTTGCCGGACAAGAGGGAGCGTACGGCAATGCGGAAAAAACGGCTTTCGTGCGGACTCCGTTAATGATGTTGTCCACCTTGCCCCGTGTGCTTAGTATTCAGGAAGAAATCACCGTTCCGGTAAATATCTTTGCGATGGAAAATCAAGTGAAGAATGTAACCGTATCACTTCAGGCGTCCGGTGGAGGAGTACAGATTGTAGGGGCCAATCAACAGTCGCTCAAATTTAGCCAACCGAGTGACCAGCTCGTGTTCTTTACCTTAAAAACAGGTAGTAAAACAGGAAAGGCTACCATCCATCTGACAGCCAATGGTGGCGGACAACAAACTAAAGAAACCATTGAAATAGAAGTACGCAACCCGAATCCGGTAGTAACCCTGCGCAACAGTCAATGGGTAGAAGCCGGACAAAGCAAAGAACTTTCATACAATCTAAGCAGTTCTTCTGCAAATAACCAGATAAAGCTGGAAGTATCACGCATACCTTCGGTTGATATCAGCCGCCGGTTCGACTTCTTATACAACTATCAGCATCATTGTACAGAACAGTTGACTTCCAAGGCTTTGCCTCTTCTGTTTGTCGGCCAATTCAAAACAATAGATAAGATAGAAGCCGAAAAGATAAAGACAAATGTACAGGAAGCTATCCGGCAGATTTATGGTCGTCAACTCCCCAATGGCGGATTTGTATATTGGCCGGGAAATGCTGTTGCCGACGAATGGATCAGTTCTTATGCAGGAATGTTCCTGACACTGGCACAAGAAAAAGGATACGCCGTTCATTCGAATGTACTGAACAAGTGGAAGCGTTTCCAACGTGCCGCCGCACAGAACTGGCGGATGCCGCAGGATGCAAGCGGCTGGCAACAATGGCAGTCGGAATTGCAACAGGCTTTCCGCTTATATACGCTTGCATTGGCAGGAGTACCGGAATATGGGGCCATGAACCGGATGAAAGAACAGGCAGGATTATCCATTCAGGCTAAATGGAGACTGGCAGCAACCTATGCACTGACCGGAAAGATGAAACCGGCTGAAGAACTGGTGTATAATGCGGAAACAACAGTAAGCCCCTACTCTTCCATGAATCAGATTTACGGTTCCTCCGACCGTGATGAAGCTATGATTCTGGAAACACTGATCCTGATGAACCGGGAACGGGATGCTTTGCAGCAGGCAAAAGTCGTTTCAAAGAATCTGTCACAAGAGGAGTGGTTCAGTACACAATCCACCGCTTTTGCTCTTATGGCAATGGGACGTCTGGCTGAAAAGCTGTCAGGCACATTGGATTTCGTATGGACATGGAACGACAAACAACAACCTGCTGTGAAATCGGCTAAAGCTGTGTTTGAAAAGGAAATCGCCACCACTCCCAAATCCGGTATGATTGCTGTGAAGAATCAAGGAAAAGGAGCGCTTAGCGTAGACCTTATCACACGCACACAGTTGTTGAACGATACATTACCGGCCATCAGCGACAATCTTCGCATGGATATAAGATATGCCAACCTGAACGGTACACCAATCTCTGTCAATGATATTATACAGGGAACTGACTTTATGGCTATCACTTCCATATCCAATATTAGCGGAACTTCCGATTACACCAATCTGGCACTGACGCATATCATACCGTCCGGTTGGGAAATATACAACGAAAGAATGGTTGCCCCCGAAACGGAAAACGTAGCAGCCGACGGTTCCGGTAAATCCGTCAGCAAATATAATTATCTGGATATACGCGATGACAGGGTATTGACTTATTTCAATTTGCGTCGTGGTGAAACAAAAGTGTTCACTGTCAGATTGCAAGCGACTTATGCTGGTAACTTTATTCTTCCTGCTGTTCAATGTGAAGCAATGTATGATGTAAACGTACAGGCACGCAGCAAAGCGGGAAGAACAACTGTCAGTCGATAAATTTCAGGCACGGATTACACGGTTCTACTCGTTAACCAAAAATGCGTAATCCGTGTAATTCGTGCCTAATTATTTGTCACAAAGATATGTCTCTTAGCTCTTAACATTTAAATGAATCCTATATATAAATTCTTCAAACGATTATCTGTTACTAAGAAAGTAATGACAATAAGCATTGCTCTTTTGATGATAGGATACATCTTTTGCCTTCCCCGGCAACTGTTTCATGTACCCTACTCCACCGTTGTGACTGATCGAAACGAAGAATTACTGGGAGCACGTATCGCTTCGAATGGTCAATGGCGGTTTCCTCCCCGAAAGACAACACCTGAAAAAATCAAGCAATGTCTTATTACCTTTGAAGATAAACACTTTTACCACCATTGGGGAGTTAATCCGCTATCTACCGGAAGAGCACTCTATCAGAATTTAAAGAATAAACGTGTTGTAAGCGGAGGCAGTACCCTTACCATGCAGACCATCCGTCTCGCCCGGAACAAACCCAGAACTATCGGAGAGAAAGTCATCGAAATGATCTGGGCTACCCGTTTGGAGTTTCGGACTTCCAAAGAGGAAATCTTATCCATGTATGTCTCTCATGCACCATTCGGAGGAAATGTAGTAGGACTGGATGCTGCTGCCTGGCGCTACTTCGGTCATTCTGCCGAAGATTTATCATGGGCGGAATCAGCCATGCTGGCCGTCCTGCCCAATGCCCCCGCCATGATTCATCTATCCAAAGGACGAAAAACACTACTTTCCAAACGCAACCGTTTATTAAAACAACTTTTTGAAGAAGAGATTATTGATGCGTCCACCTATGAATTGGCTATCAGCGAACCGTTACCCGACGAACCACATCCTCTTCCTCAAATAGCCCCCCACCTGGTTACCCGCTTTTATCAAGAAAGAAACGGATTATATACCCGCTCAACCATCGATAAAGGAATACAAACCCATATAGAGAGTTTGGCGGAACGGTGGAGCAATGAATTTAATCGAAGTGATATCCGTAACCTGGCTATCCTAATTATAGACATTCCCACCAATCAAGTGGTAGCATACTGCGGAAATGTACATTTCGACCGTAAGCAAGGGGGGAATCAAGTAGACGTGATTCAAGCTCCCAGAAGTACAGGCAGTATTTTAAAACCCTTTCTCTATGGTGCCATGCTACAGGAGGGAAGTCTATTACCGCAAATGCTGTTACCGGACGTACCCGTTAATATCAACGGCTTTACTCCACAAAACTTCAGCCTGCAGTTTGAAGGAGCCGTCCCCGCTTCCGAAGCTCTTGCCCGCTCATTGAATATCCCGGCTGTCACCATGTTACAAAGATATGGAGTACCCAAATTTCATCACATGCTGCAACAAATGGGGTTCAAGACTATCAACCGATCAGCCGCCCATTATGGATTATCACTCATTTTAGGAGGTGCCGAAGCTACTTTATGGGATGTGACGAATGCTTATGCACAAATGGGACGAATCCTCTCCAACAGTCATTCCAACGACCTTCCCCAAGAAAAGGAAGTGCAGATACTACTGGGAACAGAAGAAAAGACAGTTTCGGAAAGAGATGGTTCAAGAAAAGTTACTTCAGGAAAGACCATTTCAAGAAAAACAACTTCGAGAAAGGATATATTAGAAGGAGTTATTTCAGAAGGAGTCATTTCGGCAGGAGCGGCCTGGCTCACCCTTTCCGCCTTAACAGAAGTCAACCGCCCTGAAGAAATTGACTGGAAATCAATCCCCTCGATGCAGGCTATCGCATGGAAGACCGGAACCAGCTACGGATTCCGTGACGCCTGGGCCGTTGGCGTAACTCCCCGCTATGCAGTAGGCGTATGGGTAGGAAATGCAACCGGAGAGGGAAAACCCGGATTGGTCGGTGCACAAACGGCCGGTCCCGTATTATTCGATATATTCAATTATCTCCCATCTTCACCCTGGTTCGAACGTCCCACAGGAATTTTTGTTGATGCAGAGATATGCCGTCAATCCGGTCATCTGAAAGGACGTTTCTGTGAAGAAACCGACACCGTACTGATCCTTCCCGTCGGATTACGGACAGAGGCTTGTCCTTACCATCATCTCGTCACACTATCCGCCGACGAAAGCCACCGCATCTATGAAAACTGTGCAAACACGGAACCTACCATTCAGAAATCATGGTTTGCCCTGCCGCCCGTATGGGAATGGTACTATAAACAGCATCATCCGGAATATAAACCGCTGCCACCTTTCAAAGCCGGCTGCGGAGAAGATTCTTTCCAACCCATGCAGTTCATCTACCCTCCGATGAACGCCCACATCAAGCTGCCCAAGCAATTGGACGGCAGCAAAGGCTTTATCACGGTGGAACTGGCACACAGCAATCCCAATGCCACTATCTTCTGGCATCTCGACGACACCTATCAGACACAGACACAGGATTTCCACAAAATTTCCCTGCAACCTGCTCCCGGCAAACATTCCCTGACGGCAGTAGACGGAGAAGGTAACACAGTTTCCACCACTTTCTTCATCGAATAAACATCTTATTTTATTATCTTTGCCGCATGAAACAGCCATTAAAAGAAAACGGTGGACTACCGGCATCTATCCTCTGGACACTTGCTATTGTGGCCGGTGTCTCGGTAGCTAACATCTATTATATTCAACCTCTATTAAATATGATACGCCATGAACTTGGCATATCAGAGTTCAGAACTAACCTGATTGCCATGGTCACGCAAATAGGCTATGCGGCAGGATTGTTGTTTATCACCCCTCTGGGAGATTTATATCAGCGTAAGAAAATCATCCTGGTCAACTTCACCGTTCTGATATTCTCTCTATTGACTATCGCCCTGACGCACAATTTTCATTTGATACTTATCGCTTCATTCCTCACGGGAGTTTGTTCGATGATTCCACAAATATTCATTCCGATAGCCGCCCAGTTCTCCCGTCCGGAAAATAAAGGCAGAAATGTAGGGATTGTCTTATCAGGACTATTGACCGGCATTCTGGCTTCACGTGTCGTCAGCGGATTTATCGGTGAACTGATTGGCTGGCGGGAAATGTATCACATCGCTGCAGGCATGATGTTTATCTGCGCAATCGTTGTATTAAAAGTCCTTCCTGACATTCAGACCAACTTTCAGGGAAAGTATAGCGGCCTGATGAAATCTCTGTTAGCCTTAGTGAAAGAATACCCGCAACTGCGCATTTATTCGATCCGGGCGGCACTGAATTTCGGTTCCCTCCTCGCCATGTGGTCCTGTCTGGCTTTTAAAATGGGACAAGCCCCGTTCTTCGCCAACAGCGACGTAATCGGTATGCTAGGACTTTGCGGAGTGGCCGGAGCATTGACTGCTTCTTTCGTAGGAAGATACGTAAAGCAAGTAGGTGTACGCCGCTTTAACTTTATCGGTTGCGGATTGATTCTCTTTGCCTGGTTACTGTTCTTCATCGGTGAAAACACTTTTATTGGTATCATTGCCGGAATCATCATCATTGACATAGGGATGCAATGCATCCAACTTAGCAACCAAACAAGTATCTTCGAACTAGACCCGCGCGCTTCGAACCGTATCAATACAGTTTTCATGACTACTTACTTTATTGGCGGTTCAATGGGAACATTTCTGGCGGGCAGCTTTTGGCAACTGTATGGTTGGCACGGAGTTATCGGTACCGGAGTCGTTTTAACCGGAATTTCTTTATTAATTACGACTTTCTACAAGAAGTGAGTCAACAAAACGGACGATCAAACCGTTTATTACAATAAAAAAGCCAATGAAATACGGAGTTAACAGACAAATCTTACTTATCACAGCCGGCACCGTCTGGATTATAGCCGGTGCGAATATTCTGCGAATAGGAATTGTAACCTGGTTAAACACCTCCCAAGATTGGATGTTCAAAATAGGAGAAGCCACCGTCGTTTTCTTGTTATTCTTCGTTCTGGTGTTCAGAAGACTTTATTATAAACATACCCAACGAATCGAACAAAAGAAAGAACACAAAAATTGCCCGTTCTCCTTTTTCGATGTGAAAAGCTGGATTACAATGATCTTCATGATTTCTCTGGGAATTACTATACGTAGCTTCCATCTTCTGCCCGAAACGTTCATTTCTGTTTTCTATACCGGATTATCCATTGCCCTCATCCTGACAGGGGTACTTTTCATCCGTTACTGGTGGATAAGGCGTAAGACTTTCGCTAATTAAGCCGGTCTTATACATATTCCAATCAAATACAAACTTATAATAATTTTTATTGCCTGACGTTTTGAAGCAAAAGATTTCATTCTTTTTTGTTGTATCTTTGCGCGGCTATAAACAAAACAGTAGCCGGAAAACAAATAAAAGGTTATAAGAATCAACATGAAGAAAGCCCCCTCTCCCTTTGTATCATTGATGCCGATCATTGTACTGGTGTTATTATTGTTTGCCACTATCCGCACATTTGGCAGTGATGCCCTAAGCGGCGGAAGCCAAGTGTCACTACTCACCACTACAGCTATTTGTATCCTTATCGGTATGGTGTTTTATAAAATTCCCTGGAAAGATTACGAGCTTGCCATAACCAACAATATTGCCGGAGTGGCAACAGCCATTATTATTCTATTGATAATCGGTGCGTTGAGCGGGATCTGGATGATTAGTGGAGTAGTGCCTACGCTAATCTACTACGGGATGCAAATTATCCATCCCAGTTTCTTCCTGGCATCTACCTGCATCATCTGCGCATTGATTTCCGTTATGACCGGAAGTTCGTGGACTACCATTGCTACCATCGGTATCGCCCTGATGGGTATCGGAAAGGCGCAAGGTTTTGAAGACGGCTGGATTGCCGGAGCCATTATTTCAGGAGCATACTTCGGAGATAAAATATCTCCTTTATCCGAAACCACCATCCTAGCCTCTTCTATCACAGACACTCCCTTGTTCCGTCACATCCGTTACATGATGATTACTACGGTTCCATCTCTTGTCATTACGCTAATTATTTTCACCGTAGCAGGATTCTCTCATGATGCCAACAATACACAACACATCGCAGAAGTGGCAACAGCTCTGAATGAAAAGTTTCATATCACTCCATGGCTGTTGATAGTTCCCGTAGCAACCGGCATATTGATAGCGAAGAAAGTGCCGTCTATCGTTACGCTGTTCCTGTCCACCCTGCTGGCTGCTGTTTTTGCTTTAATCTTTCAGCCGGATTTGTTGGAAGAAATTTCAGGAATTGCCGCTTCCGGATTCGATTCACTGTTTAAAGGACTGATGATGACTATCTACGGAGAGACAAATTTGCACACGGATAATGCCGTTCTGACAGATTTAATTGCCACACGCGGCATGTCAGGAATGATGAATACGATTTGGTTGATACTATGTGCCATGTGTTTCGGCGGAGCAATGACAGCAAGCGGCATGGTGGGAAGTATCACTTCCATCTTTGTGCGCTTTATGAAGAAAACAGTCAGCGTGGTCAGTGCGACGGTTTGTTCCGGTCTGTTTCTTAATCTGACCACTGCCGATCAATATATCAGTATTATTCTGACGGGAAATATGTTTCGCGATATTTATGCCAAGAAAGGGTATGAAAGTTGCTTACTAAGCCGTACCACGGAAGATGCAGTAACCGTTACATCCGTATTGATCCCGTGGAACAGCTGCGGAATGACTCAAGCCACCATCTTGAGTGTACCCACACTTGTGTATCTCCCTTATTGTTTTTTCAACATTATCAGTCCTTTAATGAGTATCACCGTGGCAGCCATCGGATATAAAATTGCACGACGTTCGTGAACAATCTGGCATACACTTTTGTTTTTGCAATAAACGAACAACATATTAAACCTAAACAAAAAAAAGTTATGAAAAAGTTTATTGCATTAGTAGCATTAGTATTAGTGAGTGCAAGCACAATGATGTATGCACAAGAAAGTAACGCAGCAGCACGCCGCGCAGAAAGAAAAGCTCAAAGAGATGCAGAGAGAGCGAAACTCCGTGCCGAAGAAGAGGTGCAGGACATGGCAGCCTATCAACAAGCTGTACAGGCTTTGAAAAACAAGCAATTTGTATTGGAAGCTAATCAGGTTGTCTTCCGCAACGGTATGAGTGCTTTTGTTACTTCAAACACCAACTTCGTCCTGATGAACGGCAACAGAGCTACCGTACAGACTGCTTTCAACACTCCTTACCCAGGTCCTAACGGAATCGGTGGTGTGACAGTAGATGGTAATTCTTCGGATATGAAGATGAATATCGACAAAAAAGGAAATGTGAACTGTTCATTCAGTGTTCAGGGTATCGGCATCTCCGCTCAAGTATTTATTAATATGAGCAGTGGAAACAATACAGCTTCGGTTAGTATCAGCCCGAACTTCAGCAATAACAACCTGACATTGAACGGAAATATCGTTCCGCTTGACCAGTCAAATATCTTCAAGGGACGTTCCTGGTAATCCGGATACAAGAATCTTATCATAACTCCGCTACAAATCACGCAAAATGCGTACATTTGTAGCGGAGTTTTTTTTATTCAGTATGGCTTATGAGAGAATTTATCATTGCAGACAATCAGGATATCAGTAAGGCAGGAATGATGTTCCTGTTGAGTAAACAAAAGGAGGTATCCCTTCTTTTAGAAGCTGACAACAAAGCTGAACTGATTCAGCAGCTACGATTGTATCCGCAAGCAGTGATTATCCTGGATTACACCTTGTTCAATTTTGCGGGGGCAGATGAATTGATTGTCCTGCAGGAAAGATTCAAGGAAGCCGACTGGATTCTATTCTCTGACGAACTAAGCCTGAACTTTCTCCGTCAGGTATTATTCAGCAGCATGGCTTTCGGGGTAGTGATGAAAGATAACTCAAAAGAAGAAATCATGACTGCCATTCAATGCGCCACCCGCAAACAAAGGTATATTTGCAATCATGTCAGCAATCTGCTGCTTTCGGGAACTTCTTCTCCGCTGGCAGCGTCAAGCATGGACGACCATTTGCTGACGCAGACAGAAAAGAATATCCTAAAAGAAATTGCATTAGGGAAAACAACGAAAGAGATTGCCGCAGAGAAAAATCTTAGTTTCCATACGATCAACAGCCATCGTAAAAATATCTTTCGTAAATTGGGAGTGAATAATGTGCACGAGGCTACTAAATATGCGATGAGAGCAGGGATTGTGGATTTAGCCGAATACTATATCTGACACCGCTATTCACTAACCTCTACCCCTCTAAGGGAACTATTTAACAGACGATTTCTCCGCTTCCCACGCAAACTTTCGTCTCTTCATCATAAATCACCCCAAACTGCCCCGGAGCAATGCCTTGCAGCTTTTCAGAGGACAAAATGTGGAATTGCTTCTCTCCTTCCTGTATCAGTTTTCCTTTGGTAAAGTCGGGAGTGTGACGAATCTTGAAAGTGATGTCTATCTCCTTCTCCTGCCCTTTCCAGGGATTATCAGTAATGAAATGGAAATCATGCATCCGGAATTCATTGCCGTACTGTGTTTCCACACCGTAACCGCGGGACACATAAATTGTATTTTCTTCAATATCCTTCTTGACTACGAACCAGGGACCACCACTCAATCCAAGCCCTTTGCGCTGGCCGATTGTGTGAAACCAATAGCCGCGATGTGTACCCAATTTCTTTCCGGTTTCCAATTCAATAATCGCCCCTTCCTTTTCTCCTAAAAAGCGACGGACAAAATCATTGTAGTTTATCTTCCCGAGAAAACAGATACCCTGACTATCTTTCCTTCTGGCACTCGGCAATCCGGCTTTATTGGCAATCTCACGTACTTCTTGTTTCATCAAACCTCCAATGGGAAACATGAGTTTGGAAACTTGCAAGTAATCAATCTGTGCGAGAAAGTCTGTCTGGTCTTTCACAGGGTCTTTCGCTGTGCCCAACCAAGTTTTACCGTTGCGTTGCAAGGTGGTGGCATAATGACCGGTTGCCGTAAAGTCGAAGTCTTTCCCAACACGCTGTTCAAAGCAACCGAATTTGATAAGCTTATTACACATCACATCCGGATTAGGCGTCAGTCCCTGCCGGATTTTATCAATGGCATAGGCCGCTACATTCTCCCAATACTCCTGATGCAAATCCACTACCTCCAAAGACAGACCGTACTTACGTGCCGTAGCAGTAGATAATTCAATATCTTCCTCTGCCGAACAGTCCATATATTCCGCTCCGTCCATGCCTATCTTAATATAAAAAAGAGTGGGCTTATATCCTTGCTCACAAAGGAGATGTACAACAACCGAACTGTCGACACCTCCTGATAATAATGCAGCTATATCCATGAATAATGATTCGTCTATTAATAACGTTCTATATGTAAGCTAATACCTATTAAAAAATTCTATGCTACAAAGATAAGGCAAGAATCTCTAACAGCCAATCACATATTGAAGGTATTTTTATACCATAAATGTGGTAGATAAGCAAAGTATTTCCTACATTTGCACAGTAAAAAGCTTTTTATGATGACGAAATTAAGAAAGATAATCCTCATACCTGCCCTGAGCATCGTATTTATCAGTGGCTTTTTCTCCTGTGGTGTCGACCGCTGGCCGGAGTATGCCCATCAGACCGCACTGGATACATGGATGTACGACATCATGCAGCAGAACTATCTGTGGTATCAAGATCTACCTTCCTACGATGATGTGAATCTGTTTCTGGAACCTGCCTCATTTTTATCTAAAGTAAAATCAAAAAACGACAGCTATTCGTTTGTGGACTCTGTGATGGAGACTCCGCTGCCTACCTATGGATTTGATTATTCACTGGTTCGAAGTGCGGATATCGATACAGCATATAATGCATTAATTACTTACGTCATCCCCGGTTCACCGGCAGAAGCAGCCGGACTGGAACGTGGAAACTGGATTATGAAAGTCGATACTTCTTACATCAGCAAGAAATACGAGACTCAATTACTGCAAGGAACCCAAGCCCGGGATTTGGTGATGGGAGTATGGAAAGAAGTTCCTGTTGAGCCGGAAGAAGGGGAAGAAGGAGAAGAAGAATTTGTATACAAGGTAGTACCTAATGACATAACATTAAAACTACCTGCGGCACGATCCGTTGAGGATAATCCAGTGCATAAGACCAAAATACTTACGGTAAAAGAAAACAATAGAGATATTAAAGTAGGGTATCTCATGTACAATAGCTTCACAGCCGGAACCAATAGTGATCCGGACAAATACAATAACGAACTGCGACAAATCTCACAAGAGTTCAAGACAGCTGGCGTGAAATATGTTATACTTGACCTACGTTACAACACCGGTGGTTCATTGGATTGTGTTCAGTTATTAGGTACAATTCTGACTTCAGAGGCACGATTAAATAAGCCGATGGCCTATCTGGAATATAATAATAAAAACAGAGACAAGGATGCTACCATCAACTTTGATAGTGAGATATTAAAGAGCGGTGTTAATTTAGACCTGCCCGCTCTGTTTGCTATTACAAGCAGTACAACAGCCGGAGCACCGGAAATGTTAATTAGGAGTCTTTCACTGAAAGACAGTTATCCTGTCGTAACCATCGGTGGTGTCACTAAAGGACAAAATGTAGCAACAGAACAATTCATTAATGAAGAATTTCTGTGGTCAATCAACCCGGTAGTATGCACTGTCTATGATTCCAACCACGATGCCGGAGGAGCTATCTCCCCTGCAACAGATCTTAAAATCAGTGAAACTACTATTGATGGAGTTACTAATTATAGTGAATTTTTACCATTCGGTGATCCTAACGAAAGAATGTTAAAAGTAGCCATCGGTGTTATTGACGGAAGTTATCCACCAAAGGATGAAGAAACCGAAGAGACCACAAAAGCGCAATTCAAAATAGAGAAAAGCGTAATAAGTCCGGCAAGTAGACGTTTTAGTAGTAACGGATTACGATTAAAATAAGAAAGGATGAAAAAAGTAGCTATTTTATTGCTGGCAATACTGATATTCAGTTGTTCGGATGATGACGAAAAGGGCACAGTAGAGAATAAAGGGCAATGGGCTATGATTTTCAATGAATCCGTCAAGAACGATTCAAACCCTGTAGATAAGACAGAGAAATTTATGTTCGATGGTGAGCGCCTGATTCAACATATTATAAAACAACGTTATTTCGAAGAAGAAATCAGCAACGAAGTAAACTTGAGCTACTCTGATAATCAGGTAACAGTTACCACTGACTATCTCACTTTAGTATATACATTAAATAGCGAAGGCTATGCCAGTCAATGTGTATACAGTTTGTCTTCACAAAATCGTATTTATCAATTTTCTTACTCTGCAGAAGGATACTTAACCGGAATTGTCGAGAATATTGACAATACAGAATACTCATCAACATCACTTACATACGAGAACGGAGATATAACCTCTATCAGTTCCAAGATGAACGGCCTTGAAAACAAGTTCATTTATGAACCGGGAGAAGAAAGTTCGACATACCATTTGCCCTGCCTCGGTTTATTAGAAATACACCCTCTGACATTCCATATTGAAGCTCTTTACGCTGGGTTATTGGGTAAGGACCCGCGCCATTTCACCATACGCAGTTGTCTTGCAGGAAGTAACGATGAAAAGACAATCTATTCGTATGAGTTTGATAAAAAAGGGAATCCATCCAGGATGATTTGTCAAACGACCTATGCCGGAGGACAGGCCAGCTATTATCCATACACACGCAACATTTCGGTTTCTTTCGAATAATCTTTCATTCCGAACATCGAATTCTCTTTTAAAGTAGCACAATCACTCTATTTCTGTCAAGAGCAGAATTATAGATTCTTAACCTATAAAGCCCCTTTTCATACCTCAACTTTGTTTATTCCGAAACAAAGGCTCTGATTTTACCTAACAAAGGCTTCAACTTCTCCTAACGCAGCGTTTAATGAGTCGTAACGCACCGTCTAATTTTTATAAAGCTGCGGTATAAAACACGTTAATCTCTGGTTTCATCCCTTTTATAAGCCGGGATAAAGCTCACGCCTCCCAAGTATACAACAAAAAAGGAGAAAGCTTCCGCTCCCTCCTTCTATCGTAGTTTAACCTCAATCTATTTTATGATTCTGTACCAAAGATACAACATTGAAAAGCCAAAGTCAAGTATTCCCGGTTTTATTTCTTGAAAAACTTATCAAAGAACAGAATCTGATAATCAATGGAGTTATTCCAATACTGCCCTGTATGTCCTCCCGGACGGGTAATAAAATCATGATCGATCTTTTTTTCTAACAGGCGGTTATGCAAATCCTTGTTCACATTCAAGAAGAAATCTCCTTCTCCACAATCGACAATGATAGCCAAATCGCCATTCTCTATCTTATCAATCTGATTGATAACGGTATGATTATCCCATACTTCCTTGTTAGATTCATATTCTCCCAACTGCTTGGACATGTCCCAGTTTTTCGGGAACGGGCGAATATCCATCCCTCCGCTTGTACTTCCACTGGCACCAAACGTATCTTTATGACGGATTGCATTCCACATCGCTCCGTGTCCACCCATACTTAATCCGGTGATGGCACGTCCTTTTCTGTCGGCAATCGTCTTGTAATGTTCGTCGATATACTTCACCAGTTCCGATGAAATAAAAGTTTCATAACGATAAGACGGATTGAGCGGACTATCCCAGTACCAGCTATTCTTTCCGTCCGGACAAACGAATATAATTCCTTTTTCGTCCGCAATTTGAGGAAGATTCGGTTTAATTCCAATCCATGTTTTAGCATTTCCACCGTAACCGTGCAACAAATAAATGGCGGGACAAGCTACCGCTTTCTTCCCCAGCGCAGCATCCGGCGTTACCACCACCACTTGCACATCCTTATTCATGGAAGGACTTTTAATTAATAAAGTATCTACTTTGGCAGCAAACGAAGGAGCCACCCATACTAAAAGAAGAGCAATTAATAGAAGTTTTTTCTTTTTCATTGTGTGTTATAATAGTTAGATATAGTTATTCCTCTGTCTCTGCAGAAGGATTAAATTTAGAAACCGGCATTTCAAAGGTTTTATGACACTGTTTACAGGTATAGTTCCAGTGGTTATCTCCCGGAGGAGTGACCATCAATGCAGAAATGATAGCGGCACCCAAAGCGCGCCACCGCTTTCCTTTTCTTAGAACCAACTGAATGTCCGATGAACCGCAATACGGACAAAGCGTCAACTCTTCCGGCCAACTATCGTTATCCCTCAACACTTGGACAGCATTTTCATAGTCCTCATCCGCCACCAATATATCCACTCCTGCTATATTGCTCACACAACTCTTATACAAAGTAGAGAAATTCTCATTGTGCAGAATAGACTCAATGCCTTCATTCTCCAACGCTCCCTGAAGGATATGTGCCTTCATCGCATCATTACAAGTTATCAATTTTACAGTCTTCATAAGGAATCTGTTTTAATATGTCCCACAAAAATAAGATATAAAAATGAAATGTGAAACAAAATCCGGCTAACTTTATCAGTAGGTAAAACGAACCAAACAGGAAGTGATTCTGTTTTTATTCACGGAAGGTATCATTCTTTAATACTTTTTTCGTACTTTCGCAGCAATAATTCGCAATCACATGAAAAGACTGTTGACTCTGCTACTATTTTCAAACCTTCTACTTTCCCTGCTACAGGCACAACCTGTACATCAAATCAGGGGAACGGTTATTGAGAAAAACAGCCGTCAGCCATTAGAGTTCATTAACGTAATGGTTCTCGGACTGAACAAAGGTGGCGTCACCAATGCGGAAGGCCATTTCACCATCGAACAAGTGCCTCCCGGCATCTACCGCCTGCAAGCAACTGCCATCGGCTACAAAAGTGTCACTACTCCCGAATATATTGTATCTACCAAAGATTTGAACATCTCAATAGAGATGGAAGAGAACCTGACCGAACTCGCAGGAGTAACCGTCACCGCTTCTCCTTTCCGACGTGATTTGGAAAGCCCCGTCAGCCTGCGCATTATCGGATTGCAGGAAATAGAAAAAAGTCCGGGAGCCAATCGGGACATTTCACGTATTGTACAGTCTTATCCGGGAGTTGCCTTCTCACCAATTGGATACCGCAACGACTTGATTGTGCGCGGTGGTTCTCCTTCTGAAAACCGTTTCTACCTGGATGGAGTGGAAATTCCCAATATCAATCACTTCAGTACGCAAGGAGCCTCCGGTGGTCCGGTGGGAATCCTCAATGCCGACCTGATACGTGAAGTCAATTTCTACACCGGTGCTTTCCCCACTGATAGAGGAAACGCACTTAGTTCCGTTCTTGATTTCAAGTTGCGCGACGGAGATATGGAGCACAACTCTGTAAAGGCTACCCTCGGAGCATCCGAAGTCTCGCTCGCCTCCAACGGGCATATCGGGAAAAAGACCTCTTATCTGGTATCTATACGTCAATCTTATCTGCAATTCCTGTTTGATATGCTCGACCTCCCTTTCCTGCCGACTTTCACCGATGCGCAGTTCAAATTGAAAACCCGGTTTAACGAACAGAACGAGTTGACAGTGCTGGGACTCGGAGGAATCGACAATATGCGATTGAACACGAAAGCGGATAGCGAAGACAACGAATATATTCTTAGTTACCTGCCGAAAATCAAGCAGGAGACATTTACATTGGGAGCCGTTTATCGTCATTATGCAGGCGCACATGTGCAGTCAGTGGTAGTCAGTCACAGCTATCTGAACAACCGCAACACCAAATACCGTCAGAATGATGAAAGTATTCCGGAGAATCTGATGCTCCGCCTCCGTTCTACCGAACAAGAGACAAAATTCCGTTTCGAAAACAATTCTTCTTTCCGCAACTGGAAGGTCAACCTCGGATTGAACCTGGATTACAGCCAATATACCAACACCACCTTTCAAAAGGCATATACCAATCAGGCACAAACGTTTGATTACCATACTTATTTGGGGATGATGCGCTGGGGACTTTTCGGCACTATCAGCTACTCTTCGATGGACGAACGCTTCACTGCTTCTTTGGGATTGAGAGCGGATGCCAACAATTATTCATCGGCGATGAAATCACTCTCCGACCAGCTTTCACCGCGCATATCGCTTTCCTATCAACTTGCCGATCACTGGTTTTTAAGCGGAAATGCAGGACTTTATTACCAGTTGCCTCCTTACACGGCTCTCGGTTTTAAGGATAATAACGGAACGTATGTCAACAAATACAATCTCCGCTATATGAAAGTCAGCCAGGAAAGCTTGGGTATCAGTTGGCGCAAAGGAGATACTTTCGAAGTTTCCGTGGAAGGATTCTACAAAGATTATGATAAAATTCCGCTCTCCGTTGTAGATGGCATTCCTCTTACCTGCAAAGGGAATGACTACGGGGTGATTGGCAACGAATTGCTGACCTCCACCGCCCAGGGACGTTCGTATGGTGCGGAGATTCTGGTGAAATGGCTGATCGCCAAGAAACTGAATCTGGCTTCTTCCTTTACCATCTTTAAAAGCGAATACCGCAACGACAAAGAGAGTGAATACATTGCATCCGCATGGGACAACCGGTATATCTTCAACTTACGGGGAACCTACAATCTGCCGCGCCAATGGAGTGTCGGGATGAAAGTCAGTTGCATCGGCGGTGCTCCTTATACGCCTTATGATGAAGAAAAGTCATCTCTGGTATCTGCCTGGGATGCACAAGGTAAAGCATATTACGACTATTCTAAATATAATAAAGAACGTCTTCCGGCTTTTGCACAGGTAGACCTCCGTATCGACAAGACATTTTATCTGAAACATTGTATGCTGGGATTCTATCTTGATTTGCAAAATATCACGGTAAGCAAACTGAAACAGCAAGATGTACTGATGAGCACCGATATCATTGAAAATCCGGAAGCCCCTGCCGACAGTCAACACTATAAAATGAAACGCCTCAAACAATCGAGCGGGACATTGCTCCCCACATTAGGAATAACATTTGAGTATTAATTTATGCATAAAACTGTAAACTAGAAAAGAGTATGAAAAGAGAAATCGCTATGATTGCCTTCGTATTGTTAGGCATGGGTATGACAGCTTCTGCACAATTCGGCAAGAAGATTAATTTGGGAAAAGCGTTACAAGCCGGTAAAGACGTAGTATCAGCCGTTACTTTATCTGATGCGGACATCGCCAACATGAGTAAGGAGTATATGGTATGGATGGATGCTCATAATCCATTGACCAAACCTGATACTGAATATGGCAAACGTCTGGAGAAGTTGACGGGACATATCAAAGAAGTGGATGGACTGAAACTTAACTTTGGTGTATATGAAGTGGTAGACGTAAATGCTTTCGCTTGTGGCGACGGTAGTGTACGTATTTGCGCCGGTCTGATGGATGTGATGACGGATGAAGAAGTGATGGCAGTGGTAGGACATGAGATTGGCCACGTAGTTCACACAGATTCTAAAGATGCCATGAAGAATGCTTATCTCCGTTCAGCCGTGAAGAATGCAGCAGGTGCCAGCAGCGATAAAGTAGCCAAACTGACCGACTCCGAGCTGGGAGCTATGGCTGAAGCTCTGGCAGGCGCACAATATTCACAGAAGCAGGAAAGCGAAGCGGATGATTACGGAGTAGAGTTCTGTGTAAAGAACGGTATCGACCCGTATGCAATGGCTAACTCACTGACTAAGTTGTCCGAACTGTCGAAAGATGCTCCACAAGCTTCTTACCTGCAAAAGATGTTCTCGTCACACCCGGATACCATGAAACGTATCGAACGTGCAAAAGCAAAAGCAGCAACCTACGCTAAATAATAACGGACATCGTTCCTAAATCAAAAACAGAGGAGGAGATACTGCGGTTTGTCAACCGCAGTATCTCCTCCTCTGTTTTTGATAAAAAAGGACACACTATTATTAAAAAATCATTAATCTATAACATAGATTTGCATAGTGCCCTGATTTCTTGTAATTTCGACCCTATAACCATTTTAATCCATTTATGGAATTTCTTATCATACTTCTCTTACTTGTACTGAATGGCATTTTTGCCATGTATGAAATTGCGCTGGTATCATCCAGCAAAGCACGTCTTGAAACACTTGTCGCAAAAGATAACAAATCAGCCCGTGGAGTTTTAAAACAATTGGAAGAACCGGAAAAGTTCTTATCTACCATTCAGATCGGTATTACGCTGATCGGTATCGTATCCGGTGCGTATGGTGGTGTGGCTATTGCCGACGACCTCGTTCCTTTCTTTTCCCTCATTCCGGGCGCAGAAGCTTATGCACGCAACCTGGCAATGATTACTACCGTAGCAATCATTACCTATCTTTCTCTGATTATCGGAGAGCTAGTACCCAAATCTATCGCTCTTAGTAATCCGGAGCGATACGCCACTTTGTTCAGCCCGGTCATGATTCTCCTGACAAAGGTTTCTTATCCTTTTGTATGGTTGCTGAGTGTCTCTACCCGGCTACTGAATAAACTCATCGGTTTGAAAAGCGAAGAACGCCCCATGACGCAGGAGGAAATCAAAATGATTCTCCATCAAAGTTCGGAACAGGGTGTGATTGACAAAGAGGAAACGGAAATGATACGTGATGTGTTCCGCTTCTCCGACAAACGGGCTAACGAACTGATGACGCATCGCAGAGATCTCATTATCCTTCACCCTGATGATACGCAGGAAAAGGTGATGAAGACAATCGAAGAAGAACATTATAGCAAATATCTGTTGGTGGACGAACGGAAAGATGAGATTATCGGTGTGGTTTCCGTAAAGGATATTATCCTGATGATAGGCAGTAAAAAGCTGTTTAACTTACGCGAAATAGCCCGTCCTCCCCTCTTTATTCCGGAAAGTTTATATGCAAATAAAGTTTTAGAGCTATTTAAGAAGAACAAAAACAAGTTCGGAGTTGTTGTTAACGAGTATGGCAGCACAGAAGGCATTATCACACTGCACGACCTGACCGAAAGTATCTTCGGAGACATCCTTGAAGAGGATGAAACGGAAGAAGAAGAAATCGTCACAAGGCAGGATGGTTCGATGCTGGTGGAAGCTTCAATGAACATCGACGACTTCATGGAGGAAATGGGTATTTTATCCTATGAAGATCTGGAATCGGAAGACTTCACCACTCTGGGGGGATTAGCCATGTTCCTGATTGGCCGTATCCCGAAAGCGGGAGACATCTTCACCTACAAGAATCTGCAATTCGAAGTGGTGGACATGGACCGCGGACGAGTAGACAAATTGCTTGTCATCAAACGGGACGAAGAGCAGGAATAGGATAGCAAAAAACGAGCAATAGCTCACTATATTTATATTAACTTAAAGCACTTAACGATGAAAAAAGTAATTATGTTAGCAGCAGTCGTAGCTGCTTTGGCATCATGCCAATCAAAAGCAAACAAAGCCGCAGAGGCTCAAGCAGACAGTCTAGCTCTTGCTATGACTCCGATTACCGAACTAACTGAAGTTTATGAAGGTACTCTTCCTGCTGCCGACGGTCCGGGTATTGACTATGTACTAACCTTGAACGCTGCAACTGACGGTGTAGATACTGCGTATACACTGGATATGACTTACCTCGATGCTGAAGGTCAAGGACAAAACAAGACTTTCACTTCAAAAGGAAAACAACAAACAGTACACAAGGTTGTGAACAAAAAACCTGTTACTGCTGTTAAGTTAACTCCGAAGGATGGTGAAGCTCCGATGTATTTCGTGATTGTAAATGACACCACTCTTCGTCTGGTGAACGATAGCTTGCAAGAAGCTGTCAGCGATCTGAATTATGACATCATCAAGGTAAAACAATAAAATAAACCTAACCCTAACCAGTAAAAAAAGCTCTGCACGGAACCTTCGTTCTTGCAGAGCTTTTCGTTTTTGGGAGTCTTTCCTCATATTATTCCAAGTATTGTTTCAACTGATTCTTCAATTCCTCCGGATTGCTTGGTCTTTGTGCCTTATATTCTACAATAGTTCCCTCCCTATTAACAATAATAAACTGAGGAACTGAAAGCCCAGCGAAATTACCTTTCTCATCATAAGTGACAAACAACTTCTCCACTTCAACAGAAAATTTATTATTCTCAACACTATTCTCTGGTCGATGATAGGTGACAAAATACCCATTTAATAATCTTTCATCCAATCTTTTCAAACAGGCATTCCAATCCTTGGGTTCATCTATTGAAATAAAAAGTCTTACAATATCATTCTTTTTGAAAAAATCATCTGTTTTTTCATATTCTTTGAGTTCTGCCAGACAGGGTTTACACCAAGATGCCATTACATCAATATATACAATTTTTCCTTTAAAATGCCGAAGCAATAACTCAAACGAACTAGGATAATTCAAGCATTTGATATTAGACTGCACTGATTGCTCCTGTGCAGTAATGATTAATGATATCAAACAAAAAAAGAATAAAACTCCATTTGTTTTAATGCACTGTTTCATACAACATAGATTTATTGTTAAATAACTGTGATAAAGATAGTGTTTTATTCTATATAAATCTTCTTTATTTAATTACATTCTTTCCTTCTTGCAGACGTTTCAACCGAAGCAATGCTTCAATGTAGTAATAATCTGCATAAATAATAGAGGCATCTATCTCTGAATGAGCCGGCCAATGTCCTACACTATGAAGCAGGAAGGACGGTTTGCTCTTGCCACTCTGATAACTGTCAGAGTTCAGGCTTGCCAGCATTTCAATAGCTGCATCTTTATAACGTTTTCCGGTTCCATTCGGGAGGTAAGTAGATAGTTCAAGCAAAGCAGAGGCCACTACTGCCGCAGCCGAAGCGTCACGCGGAGCATCCGGTATTCCCGGGGCACTGAAATCCCAATAAGGAACCTTATCTTCCGGCAGACGTTCGAGATAAACATCTGTCACTTTCTGTGCGAAATCAAGATATTTAGGATCTTTCGTCTCCCGATAGACTACAGTATATCCGTAGATTGCCCATGCTTGACCACGCGCCCACATGGTACTGTCTGCATAGCCCTGATGGGTTACTCCTTTTATCAGATTACCAGTGATGGTATCATAGACTGCTACATGGTAGGATGTATAATCGGGACGGAACTGACATTTCATTGTTTTATCAGCATGAGAAACGGCAACATCATACAAATAAGGATTTCCACCATTCTTTGCTGCCCAGAAAAGCATTTCGAGATTAATCATGTTATCCATGATTGTGTTGTGAGGCCAGTTGCGTGGTTCCACTTCACGAGGCCACGAAAGCATTGTTCCTACAACCGGATTGAATAAAGTAGCCAGCGAATCGGCCGTATCCAGAATCACTTTCTTATAAGCAGGATCTTTCGTCAAGCGATAGCCGTTTCCATAACTGCAGAATACGAGAAATCCCAAATCATGGTCATAAGCTGGTATTCGAGAAAGGAATTCCAATGAGTTCGTAAACTTCTTCGCTTCTTCCAGAATATGCTTATCCTGTGTATATTCGTAATCATACCAGAGCACACCCGGCCAGAAACCGGCACACCATTCTTCTTTCGTTGCCTTACGACAGTTCCAGTGGTGTTCGTCAGCCATAATGTTACGTGGCATCATCGTATAGTCAATGCCGGAATCTGTTTTCAGTTCCGTAAGCGTACGTTGTGTCTGCTCTGCACAGTAGTCTAATGCCCTATTCACATCCAATGTACCGGAAGGCTTGTGAGTGCACATACAAAAACCTAACATCACAGCCAGACCTACTACAATCTTTTTCATCTTAGTTCAAATATATTCGCGTTAATTCTTAATCTTTATTTCTCTTTGTCAGTTACTTGAGCGGTCAGTTACTTAGTCACTCCATCAGTTACTTAGTCATCCGGAACCAGTCTACATCTGCCCATCCACGATTGCCTTCATTCGGAGTTACGCAGAATAGTCCGACTTTGGCTCCAATCCATTTGCCTTGTCGGGCTGTGAAAGGCTCTCCCACTGTCGTATATTTCTTCCCGTCCAGACTATAAGCGAATGTACAAACGGCTCCTTTACGAACCTTTACTTGCAAGTAAACTGTTTGCCACTCATTATCTGCTACTCCTGGCATCTCCAGATGTTCCACCGGAATGTTTGCCAATTCTTTTATCTGTTCGGGATTTTGCAGTTCCGCATCCTTGCAGACTGCTTGTTGCAGAATAAACTGATCCCCCGCCTTGCGAATGGAAAGATAACTATAATCCCATCCCATTACAATGATTCCGGTTTGTTCCCTATCCTGCTTGGCAGTAAATGTCAATTTGGTCGTAGCCGTAAACTCTTCAGCCGGAAACTTTTGCATCAACAAGTTAGGAACTTCCCAGAAGTTAACAAACTCTTTCGAGAGGCTGCCTGCATAAAGACGTATATAACCCAAATCGGTGGTAAATCCATAAGTGTCTTTTTTATTGGCATGCCATTGCCATTGTAATCCTAAATGACGGGTATTGAATTCATCACTCTCCGGCGGAGTGACTATCGGATATGTCTTTCCTACATTCGGTTTCTTATAAGTCGTTACCGGCTCACCACAACCATCTTTATCTTTGTCCACTCCGATCACAGGCCAGTCATTTACCCAAGTCATCGGATTCAGATGAATCACGCGTCCGTAAGCTCCTTTATCTTGAAAATGAACGAACCACGATTCTCCTGTGTTGGTGTCTACCCAGCCACCCTGATGAGGTCCGTTGATATTCGTCTTTCCTTGTGCCATTACGATTTTTGATTCGTAGGGTCCGTAAATGTTCTTCGAGCGAAGTACTAATTGCCAACCGGTTGCTACCCCACCCGCCGGGGCGAAAATATAATAATATCCATTACGTTTGTAGAGCTTCGGACCTTCTACTGTATGGTTCTTTCCATCATTTCCGTCAAATACCATCACCGGATCGGAAATTACTTCTGTCCCCTCTCCATTCAGTTCACAAATAACTACGATGCTATTCACTCCGCTACGGCTACCAGCGTATGCATGTACAAGATAAACTGTTCCATCTTCATCCCAAAGTGGTGTCGGGTCAATCATACCTTTCCCGGCTTTCACCAATACAGGTTTGCTCCATTTTCCTTTCGGGTCTTTGGTTTTAATCATATAGATTCCATAATCCGGATCACCCCAGTAAATGTAGAACTCTCCGTTATGAAAACGAATAGCCGATGCCCATACGCCTTTACCATGCTGTGCCTTATCGAAGAATTCTTCCGGCTCCTGAATCGGTAAAGCATAGTTTACTAACGACCAATTCACCAAATCATTAGAATGAAGAATAGGAATTCCGGGAATACAATTAAAACTGGACGCTGTCATATAGAAATCATCTCCGGCTGCACATACATCCGGATCCGAATAGTCTGCATGAAGAACCGGGTTCTGATAAGTTCCATTCCCCTTATCAGCCACCCAGGTCTTAGAAATTTCTTGTGCGCCTGCCAATGAACTGCAAGCCATCATTCCTGCTAAAAACAGAATCTTTTTACGCATATACCTTAATAATCAATTTCATTCAAAATAAGATTCGTTATTCCTAAAAACAGGTTCTTTCTACCTTTATATAAAACCAATCACTTAAAAAACTGAATCCAATCTCTGATTTCAAACAATCTATTTCTTAACCTATTTGCTTATATATACGAAGGGGATTAGGTAAATACCTAATCCCCTTCATCATTTTTTCTTAATTTCCTGATTTATTCCATCTTCTTCAAATAAAGTACTCTACTAGAATAATCATTTCGCATCTTTCTATCTACAATATGATTATTAGGAATTTCTAATCCATTCGCCATAAGATATGCCCCGCTAAATACTTTTCCCTCAAAACTCAATGGCTGGGTATCAATTCTATTCAGCTCACGGATTTGATAGTTCGCTTCCGGAATTAAACCATATAGCTGCACACGTGGCAGGTGTTGATTATGAAAATGCTCTAATTTCCACCAATATACCACAGCCTTATCTTTCTCCGGTGAAGTATACATCAACGAAGCAACTCCCTGTTTTTCATAAGGGGAAATCAATCTATAAATATCCCCAAACTGTACCACCGAACGAATTTCTTTATATTCTGCAATCGCTTTCTTACAAAGCTCTTTCTCTTCTGTTGTCATATCCTGTGGTTGTATCTCCATTCCCAAACGCCCGCTCATAGCCACATCTATGCGATATTTTAATGGAATACGACGGAAAGTCTGATGATTGGGAGATGCGCTGATATGAGAAGCCATTGCAATTGCCGGGAAAAAATAAGATGTTCCCCATTGCATATAAACCCGTTGCAAAGCATCCGTATTATCACTTACCCAAAACTCGTCAAAATAAGGCAACAGGCCATAATTGACACGCCCGCCGCCACTAGCACAAGCTTGTATGGTAACCTCCGGATATTTAGCGCGAATACGTTGGCAAATCGTCTCGAAGCCTTTATGATATGCGATATACATATGGCTCTGGTCATTATCTGATAAATAATTGGAGCCATGGTTCATTATAGACATATTAGCATCCCATTTAATATAATCTATTTCCGGATAATTTGTCATCAAATTATCTACCATACCAAAAATAAAGTCCTGAACTTTCGGATTAGCTAAATCGAGCACAACTTGTGTGCCTCCACGGCCTAAAACCAATTCACGATTAGGAGCTTTGAGTATCCAGTCAGGATGCTTTTCATACAATTCACTTGTCGTATTTGCCATCTCCGGTTCAATCCAGATACCAAACTTTACTCCATTTTTCCGTGCATTTTCAAGCAATCCTCCTATCCCTGACGGAAGTTTCTTTCTATCTACGACCCAATCCCCTAAGGAAGTCTTATCCGTTCTACGAGGGTACTTGTCGCCAAACCATCCGTCATCCATGACAAACAATTCACCTCCCATGGAAGCAATGTCTGCCATCATTTGATTCATGCCATCCTCATTAATTTTAAAATAAACACCTTCCCAGCTATTCAACAAAATCTTACGCAGCTTTGTACCGTTAGCCAATTTATGCAACCTGGCCCAACGGTGAAAACTACGACTACTTCCACTTAAACCCTCATCGCTATAGGTCAAAGCCTGTTCCGGTGTACGAAAAACTTCTCCATTTTTTAAGTTATAGGTGGAGTTATCCTCGTTAATACCTGCAAAAAAATGATGATAATCACTCTCGTCCGTATCAATCCGCAATTTATAATTTCCGCTGTAACACAAAGCGGCACCAATAACACGTCCTTCATTCTCCCGAGGTTTTCCATCAAGAGAAAACATTACTTCTGCATGAGCTGTGTGCGAATTGCGTACTCCATCTTTATTTTTAATTACTTTCATTCCGGCATCTAACGGTACCTCTTCCAAGCGTCCTTCATTGGCCCAGGCACCATACAAATGTGATAACCAGACATCTCCCTTACGAATAGGCAAATAAGCTGAAGCAAATTGATTAAGTACTACTGTTTTCTTCTCCTGATGGCTGATTTCACTCCATATTTCAATAATATCTGTATCCTGATATGCCTTATAGTACATTTTCACATAAAAAGGATAAACTTTATCTTTCAAAGAAATGATGGTCAGGTTCACTTCGTCCTGATGGGAACTTTCAACTTTCACAACTTCAAGTTGAAGAGTCATATTACCATCATTATGCTTCACTGCCAAAGCAACTTCAGACGGGCAGTTCAGCCCATAAACCGGATAAGCTGCATATTTGCCTTTATCCAGACTTCCGATAGTTTGAAAATCTCTATCAGACAGCTTGGCGCCATAATATATGTATTTCAGCTCTCCTTTTTCTGGAGCCGACAATACTAATGAAGTTGCCGGAGTAGATATCAGTATATTCTGGGCAAGCAGACAACCTACTACATAGCATGAACTGAGCAAAGAAAACACTCTCTTCTTTATATTCATATATATTTTTTCTATTATAATGTTTCACAGACTCTATGTCATCATACGGATAACAGTAACAAGGAAGATACCAAAGGCTCTTTTTCACTTTGATATCTTCCCCTTTATATCAGAATTTCAAGATAAAACGATCTTTATTTTGCCTTATCGTTGAATAAGAAAGTTCCAAATCCAAAGTGCTCATAATAGTAACCTTCAGGGCGGATCTTATCAATCACTTCTTTTGTGTATTTCATACTCCCCCCCTTGCGGTTCACATAGTGATTGTACACCATTTCATAAACCGGACGGAATACGCCTCGCTGGTCACTTGAAATCTTCGTCCAACTACAATACTTGCCAGTAATATCTTTCCATGTTTTGAAAGGCACGTCATCATGCCCGGCATTATATTGCGCAGTATATTCATAACCTTTCTGCAAGCGATTATCCAACACTCCATATAAGTCGGTACCTTGTTTGTATGCGATTTCACAAGTCACAGATAAACATGCCAAGCCCAATTGAGCATGAGCCTGATCTCTCCCACTCTCCTGACACTGTCCGGTCTCCCCATCTATATAATTCCGGATTGTTCCGTTATCTATCCCGTTACAATAAAAGTCTACAGCTTTCTTATACATGTCCAAATCATTGAAAAGTACGGCAGCTGCTATATAAGACATGCTGACAGATGCTCCCCAGTTACCATTCGTATAAGCCGGAGTTGCCATAAAATCATCGAGTATCGGAACAAATATATTTTTAAACATGGAGCAGACCTTGGCAAAATTTTCATCAGTCATTCCCTTAGGATACAAGTAACGCATCATTTCAGCAGCATACATAAATTTCACTCCCATAATACCAGCTAATAATGGCTGATCTCCTGCAACAATAGCTTCCAATGTATTGGCATAAGCCATAAGAATCTCTGTTGCCTTCTTAGCATGAGCCTCGTCCTGTGTTACTGCATACATTACAGAATTTTGATAAGCTGCATTAAAATCACTTTCATATTTACCCTGAATACTCGGACGAGTCCCATTATCATTTCCCCGATAAATTTCTTTATAAGGTCCCTGAAGTGTATAATCTGCTTTCGAACGAGCATCACTGGCAAAAATCTCATAACAACCATACCCCGGTTGCTCTCTGTTCGTCACTATTTCACGAAGACGTTCAATATCATTATTCGTATGCATTATACCCGGATGTACGAAACTGGCAGGATAGTCGACTTCTATCTTTTCATCTTCCCATTCATCCATTCTATTTACTCCATCTTCAATCTCGCTGCATGCACTCAATGTGACAGTTGCGAACAAAGCTATTGTTAGTATAAAATTCTTTTTCATGGAATACAATATATTATTTTATATATTAAATACTTAGTTTTCAGCTTTCACTTCAGCCTTAGCAAAGGCTTCCGCTTCTGCTACACTCTTAAAGGTTCTAATCCAATACACAGTATATTTACTTGTTGGCAAGTTCTGGTTATAAATATCAGCAACTTTGACTTCAAATGTTCTGTACGGAATTGTTTCTGTTGTCGAAACATTTCCCCAAGCTGAAACATCCCAATATAACATTCGGGTACCATCATCCAGCAAGAGTCCATTATTTTCAGCTTTATTTGCACCACTTCCGGTAACAGGTGCCAGATTCAAGGTATAAACACCGCCTTTGCCTACGCCTTTACCACCACCAGGAAGATCCGTTCGCAATGCAAGTACCGGATAATTTCCCCAGTTCATGTAAACAGGTGCCGTCGCACTGGCCGCAAGTCTTAAATCGGCACGTTTCATATCCGCATTCTGCTGACCGCAAGTTACTACCATCTTACCATCCTGAATGACAAAACTTGAATAAGCCTGACTAATTTCCCAGTTCTTAAAGTTATTACGTTTATCCCAGATCCATGCTCCTGCCTCAACAGTAATCGTAACTGAAGCCGATTTATCATTCGCAATACATCTTGCCGTAACAACAGCTGTTCCAAAGCCTACTGCGGTAACTTTACCTTGTTTTACCGTGACAATTTTATCATCACTAGAAGTCCATTCAACTGTACTTGCAGTTGCCGATTCAGGAGTAAATGTATAATCTAAAGTGATTACTTCATCCATATATAACATATCATCATACGGACGAATAGTTATATCCTCTACTGGAATATATGGCAATATCTTCAAATCAATTTTACCAATGACTCCGCTATCGTCATGTGTGTAAGCGTAAATAGTGACATTACCCGGTTCAACACCTGTTACTTTACCATTTTCATCAACTGTTGCAATGCCTTCATCGCTACTCTTCCATGTCAAATAGGAGTAAGTATGGTTTTCCGGCAAAATATTGTAAGTCAATTGCACGTCATCCATCTGATATAATTCAGTCAACGGATTACCATCGGCATCTTCATTAGTAAATTCGATGGAAGTGGCTTTTATAATTTCAGGTACTACCGTTACCTCAACAGTCTGTAAGGTAGAGTTTGTCACCCCAAATCCAATAGCCGGCATTACAGTAATGACAGCTGTTCCCACCGCCTTACCAGTGATTGTCCCATCTTGAGCAACAGTGGCAACAGACTCATCAGAGGAAGTCCATAGCAATTCAGGATTCGTAGGATTTGCCGGAACAATACTATGTACAATAGTCGTATCCATACCAATTGCTACCGGCAATTGTTTCGTAACTTTTAAAACTATATTATTAATTAATTGATTCTCGGGCATTCCAGTCGTCAGGTCTTTCTCATCGTCACATGAAGACAAGGTCAGACATCCGGTCATAAAACCAACTATCCAAAGTTTATTCATCCAAAAAGAATATCTATTTTTCATACGATTCATGTTTTTAATTCTTCAATCTATTTATTCCCATCCCGGATTCTGCTTCAAATTAGGATTCAGTTGCAACTGATCTTTTGGTAATGGGAACAAGTAATTCTTTTCAGCCCATTTCCGTCCGGTTTCAAGAACCAGAATACCATCATCATTTCTAGGATGAGGACACTTAGACCAAGTTGTTTCATATTCAGTACCTTTCCACTTAACACCTAAAATATCCTGCGGCATCTCTGTTTCCGCTGTTTTCCAACGCTTCAAATCATCCAGGCGGAAACCCTCATTATAGAGTTCGATAGTACGTTCACGACGTATTTCTGTTCTCATATCCAATCCATGTTCCGACACAAAACTGTTTGTTAACTTAGGCATTTTAGTATTGACACGGCAACGAACCAGATTCAGAGAAAGGTTCAAATCATCATCCGAAATCGCTCCATCACGTTCGAATACAGCTTCGGCATAATTCAACAGAACTTCTGCATAACGAATGATAGGATAATCATAACCTTCAAACTTATCCTTTACGGCACGCTCTGATGCCCATTTCTGATTATGATAACCAGTGCCGGTATCCGGGATGTAATTCTTAATGGAAGCTGACTTCAGATCTTCAGCATCACTCTTCCATGTTACACGAGGATTATTATTACTCCAAAAATTATCATGTGGACGAGCCAAAGTATATCGCATACGATTATCACGGTTCATGAATTCCGAATCCATTTTATCATATCCTTTAGAAAGATCAAACATCTCCGACTTTTCAATAGGCAAACCATCCTGACAGAGATACATATTAGCAAATTTCCGGCTAACCCATATTACATTTATCAAACTACCTTTGGTTATATTTGTACCAATAGGAGCCAATACTTCATCATGACGGCGTGAGAATATATACTCTTTATTCGCACTCTTCTGTAATCCAGCCGGATTTGATTTGACATCTTCCAGGATGAACATATATTTCTGCGCACTATCTCCCAATGCTTCCGGTTTAAACAAACTAAAAGTATTACTAGCTATTACCTTTCCGGAAGCTTTCGCTGCAATGTCCAGCAACGCTTTGCCACGTTCTGCATTGCCACGGCTCTTTTGCCAAGTCCCTTCATACAAAGCCACTCTCGACAAGAAAGCCCAACAACCCTCTTGGCTGATTCGGCCATTATCTTCAGTACTTAACTCCGAAAATTTAGGTAATAGTTCTGCTGCGGCCTCTAAATCTTCAATAGCGAAATCAATTACTTCACTACGATCATTTCTGACGGTTTTCAGTTCCGGGTCTGTCACATCCAATGGTTTCTTTACAATAATCGCATCTCCATAAAGCTGAACCAATTCAAAGTAGAAATAGGCACGGAAGAATTTGGCCTCTCCTACGTATTGTGCAATATCCGTTTGATTAGCGTAATTACTTGCATTTTGCAATAACAGGTTCGTACGTCTGATATGTGCATAAGCCGAGCCATAATTACCATCTGACTCTTGAACAGAGTTTGTTCCGTTGCTAAAACGATTGCGGTCGTCTTTGCATGTAAACAGGTCGGAGTTATAATCCGAATGTAAAGGTTTCGTTGAATTATTATCAAGTGAGCTAAAGTCACGTGTCCAACTATAGAACTGATTAGCAAACAATTTATAATCGGCAGGAGAACTCCAGATATTTGTTTCAGCTAATTGATCCTGCGGGTCCAAATCCAGACAAGAGTGTAGCATCAGTCCTGCTGCAAGTATGAGGAAACTTTTTATCTTATGTAATTTCATATTATTCAATGTTTAAAAGGTTAAATTTAATCCAACTGTTATATTTCTGGTGAAAGGATAGCGGCCATAAGTCGATACTTTACGAGAAGCTTCCGGATCCCAGCCATCATTAATCTTAGACGTCTCCCACAAATCAGCTCCAGAGATATACAAACGGGCATAACTCAATACCTTTGTTTTTGCAAGCAGAGCAGATGGTAGTGTATAACCCAAAGTTATATTCTTCAAACGAAGATAAGAACCATCTTCAACAGACCAGGAAGAACATCTGTAGTTATAGTTATTAATCTGCGACGTATTTGTATAAGTAGGATAATGTGCATTCGGGTTTTCCGGAGACCATACGTTTCCTACAGACTGATTAGTCGTATTCATATAGACAGATCTCATCGGAACTCGCCAGTTTACATTACTGCTATTGTCCCCGTCACGCCAAACTGTACGTCTGCCTACTCCTTGGAAAATGACAGATACATCAAAGCCGTTCCACTCTAAACCGGCATTGAATGAGAAAGATATTTTCGGATCATCCGTTCCTAAATATACAAAATCTTCTTCAGTCAATTTGCCATCACGGTTCACATCCTCAAACATATTATCACCCAGACGCAACATAGCCGGCATATCTATAGAGTTATTTTCTCCATAACGATTCATATATTTGTCCAATTCTTCCTGCGTTTGAATCTTTCCACAATATCTTAAACCAAATACTGAATTCAATGGATATCCTTCACGATCGGAACGTACACCGTCTTTAATCGTAGCACTACCTCCATTATCTGTCAATTCATTAGTGGTATATGTAAAAGTACCACCAACATGATAAGAGACTTTACCTATTTTATCAGACCAGTTTAATGTACCTTCCCAACCATTGGCTTTAAAGCTTCCAACATTTGCAGTAGGCGCTTTGTCACCCAATATTCCAGGATAAGTGACATCAATCAGCATATTGTTACAGTCTTTCCAGAAAACTTCAACAGTTCCTGTCAATCTATTGTTGAACAGGCCGAAATCCAAACCTATATTATAGTTCTTAATTGTTTCCCAACTACGATCTGTGCTCAACAGTTTACCATTCGTGTCAATGTAAGAAATCTTGCTACTTCCGATTAAAGCACCTGAATTCTGCGAGTAATTATAAAGCTGAACGCCGTCATAACGATCAATACCTCCCTGATTACCAACTGTACCATAAGACAATCTCAACTTTAACTCATCAAAAAGATTCAGTTTCTTAACAAACTCTTCTTCACTAAGACGCCAACCGCCAGATACTCCCCAGAAAAATGCCCATCGGTTTTCCGGTTGGAATTTAGATGAACCATCATAACGGAAATTACCTTCCAATAAATACTTTGATTTATAATTATAGTTTAAGCGGGAAAAATAAGATAATAGGCCTTCGTGCCATTTTTCAGGACCATCATTGGATGAATTCTTCAATAGTACTTCGCCCGTACCATTAATAATTTCCAGTGAGGGTAATATATTCTGTGCTTTAACCGGTGTATAATCATACTCTTTCAGATTGTATTGAGTACCGATCATAGCTGCCAGATTATGTTTTTCCGCAAATGTCTGATGCCAGTTTAAATAAGCATTCAACGTGTACATATCCGTACGCGAAAAAGTCTTATAATAATAATTCTTATCAGCCGTCGGATTGGTCATTGTCACTTCTGTACCGGCATAATTATACCAATCGATAGATTTACCTTGAATATCCCGCGTAGAGGTAGATGTATTATACCCCAGGGTAGCTACAGCATCAAAATGTTTGTTAAACTTATATTTGAAGGTCTCACTGATGTTCACTCCGGAAACTTTCAATTTATTGTCACCACCCAATTCGCAATACCAGTTTGGAGCTCCCCAAGTACCCCAGGCATAAGGTTTGCCATCTATCGTTGATGATGGAAATCCAGGTTGCTGCACCGAAGAGGTCAATGCTGCACCAATCTGTGTCGGAGCAACCTGATCTTGACGAGAATAGGCGATAACCGATTCTATCTCAAAAGCATCTGTCACATGGAACGTATTACTTAAACGAAGATTATATCTCTGGTTATTGTTATTTCCCCATTTCAAGTTACTTCCATCGTACATGTAACGTGCCGACAACCGATAAGTATTTCTGTCTGTTCCTCCAGCTACACTTAATTCATGTGAAGTAGATGCTGTAGTACCCCACAAAATATCCTGCCAATCCGTATCAAAAAACACAAAGTCCTTTACATCAGTAAATGCATTAGCATAAGGATTTTGGCTATGGTTCAGATCAATATAGTGTCCTCGGTTGGCCTTTGCCAACGCTACATATCTTAACCAAGTATCATCTGACTTGTAACCATCATTAGTACGAGCTTGAATAACTGCATCTCCCCATTCATCCAAAGTCATCAGAGTAGGCTGCAATCCCACAAGTTTAGCTGTTACTGATCCGTTGTACTCTATTTTGGTTTTACCGGCTTTTGCCTTTTTAGTTTGTACCAAAATAACACCGCCAGCTGCTTTACTTCCGTAAATCGCAGCAGACGCATCTTTCAAGAAGTTAATGGATTCAATATCAGATGGATTCAGCTGGCCAAACACTGATGATTCTGCTTCTACACCATCAATGATTATCAAGGGATCCGAATTGTTTTTCGAGAATGATCCACGTAGTTTCATATTCCAACTTTCATCACCGGGAGCCGCTGAATTTCGGGTAATAATAACACCTGGAACCTGTCCCTGCAATGCTTGTGCCGGATTAGAAAGGGTACCTTTATCTTTTATCATTTTATCGCTTACAACAGTTACAGCACCAGTCAATGATTCTTTCTTCTGCGCACCATAACCAACGACTACGACCTCATCAAGTACTTCCGAATCTTCACTCATCTTCACATTAATTACAGTCGGATCTCCCACTTCAATAACCTGCTCCTTGTAGCCAATATATGAAAATTTCAGCTTGGCTCCCTTACGCACATCTAATGAATAATTTCCATTTATATCTGTTATTGTACCTCCGGTCTGCCCTATAACACTCACATTCACACCTATTAAAGGCTCTCCAGTAGCATCAAGTACTTGCCCCTTGACCTTTTTCTGCATTTGTGTTACTATTTGACTATCATCCAGAGCTGCATACCCTCTTGAAACAGGACATAATCCTAGCATCAGTCCTAAAGCAAGCGTAACCGCCTTGTTAGATTGTAGTTTAAACATAAATCTTCTCTGTTTCATAAAATTAAATTTGAGGTTTAAAAATAGTATTAAATTCTTGTTCTCTAAAATAAGATGAGGCATACAAACACCTCTTTGTAAATTCTGACTCCTTTTCCATAAGCACAAAGGGTTATTTATTAATGAATAAGATTATATACAATTTCGGAAGAATTCGCGCATTTCACGACGTCCAAGAAATAGGTGGTTTTCTACCGTCCTACAACTTAGATTCAGTTCATTAGCGATTTCCGGAGAAGTTTTATTTTCAAAACGGTTTAATGTATAAATTAACCGACGTTGTTCGGGCATGGCAGCCAAACGGGTCCGTTCCATTGTCACTAAATCATCACCGATAATTTTTTCTTCGGTTTCATTGGTAGAAGTAGACATAGTATCATAGATGTAGCTGTCTATCTCCTGCTTCTTATAATAGCGACGGATATAGTCGATTACAATATTGCGGGCAATAGTGAACAGGAAATATTTCACTGTGTCGGGACGGAGCATTTGTTTGTAGTCGAGCAGACGTACAAATACATCTTGGGTTAGATCCTCCGCTTCGTAGCGATGAGTGATACGATAAGTAATATAGGTAAGAATCACCTGATAATATTCTTCATAAGAACGGGTGATAATGTCGTCGTAAGTGTTAGCTATTGTCTCCATAATACTATCTTTTTCGGTTTTAATCACGATGCAAATATAGAGGGGATTTCGGATATAACAGTCGTAAAATAAAGCAGATCAATCTCAACGAATCTAGTTAGACTTATTTAAACACACTCTTCTCATTATCAACAATTTACATTCACATCAAATAGAGTATCACTTTATAAAATGAGACTCTACACACTAAAATCTACGCATTTTCGCTCCACTTACACCTGTTTGCCCTTACCTTTCTCTCCTTTTCAATCTCACCATTTCACGATCTTACCGATTCATTGTCTCATCAACGGCTTTGATGAGACATAAACATTAAGAGAAAACTTTCATTTCATTAAAGACAAACTTGTTTTGCACTTATTGCAAAGTTACATTTGATTAAGGGTAAACTATAAATGAAAGCTTCAATTATATAATTGCAAGCTTTGTTTTTATAAACGCAAGTTGCATTTATAAAAACAAAGCTTGCGTTTATAGATTACTCCCTATAAAAAACAACTTTGCAATAGGACCAAAAGAAGTTTATATAGGGAGAAGAAGAACTTATCTATTAATAGATAATGGAAAGAAACAAGTGAAAGGAAGAAAGTCACTTAGTGAATCGAGAACCTTCACCCTCTATCCCCGATGAACAGGGAGAAGTGAAGGGTGAAGGGAATATGGGCGCAAAATAGATTTCAGAGATAATAAGTCGAAAAGTTACTCTTCTTTGGCTGTTCCGCCTATACTACGGATGTATTCATTCGGAGTAACTCCCGTACTCTTTTTAAATGAACGGAAGAAAGAAGCACGCGAACTAAAACCACAAAGTTCTGCCAGTGCAGTCAAAGTATAGCGGGAATATTGGCTATCCGCTACCATCTTTTTGAATTGGGTAACACGGTAATCATTGATGAAGTCATAGTAAGACTGATTAAGATACTGGTTCAAAAGATACGATAATGAATGTGAAGAAGTATCCAATGCAGAAGCCAAGTCACCCATTTTTAAGTCGGGATTGATATATGGCTTTTCTTTCTCTACATAAGCCACCAGTTTCTTACGAAGTTCTTTACACTCCTCTTCGGTCAGTCTATTGGTCTTATATTTCTCTTCAACAGTGGAAGATTGTTGCTCTGAAATTACTTCCGAATGTTCTACTGTTTGTTCTCTCTGTTGTATTTCCTCCTCCGTTGATGTCGAAATCGACGAAGCAGAGGAAGCAAGCAAACGACGCATACGTTTCCAAACATAATACCGTATAAAGGCTATAATTCCTACGATTAATAAAATGGAAAGTGTCCATCCCCACCAAGGTATCATAGGGCGTACTGTCACTTGACAGCTAGCTTCGGATTGCTCATTTCCCGGAAGACGTACACGGAAAGTATAAGTCCCGGAAGAAAGTCCGTAATAAGAAACTTCGTTCTGTGCTGCCAATAATTTCCAGTCCTTGTCCACTCCTTCCAGTCGATATTCATATAGTAAGGCAGATGGGAGACCATAAGCAAAGTCTGTGAAACAGAAAGTCAAATTATTCTGATTGTATTTCAAAGAGGAGCTGGTAAAAGGGACACCATTAGCTAATATGTCAGTAAATACGATCGGACGGACCTTGCCACGCACTTCGTCCACACGTTTCGGATCGACATAAATCAGTCCTTTAGTGTTACCAAACCACAATAGTCCTTTTTCATCTTTATAAGCAGCTCCATTCGTAAAAGTTGGTCCCGGCACTCCATCATTAAAAGTGAAAGCATCATATTCCTCTCCCTCTTCTTTGATACGCAATAACCCGTCATTGCAAGCCACCCACAACCAGCCTTGATTATCTTCTATAACAGACATTAGCGAATTGTCCGGAAGAGTAGAAAAGATAGAGCGGTTCTGGAAACGATCCATCGTTAAAGTAGATGTAAACAAGCTCCCTTTCTCACGGATAAAATAGAGATTGTGTCCAGCATCTTCGTAGATAGTACGCACTTTATCCCGATGAACGAATCCCTCCGGAAACACATTAGAGCGTAAACTTTGAGAAGCCGGGTCATAAATACACATACCGGTTTCGGTGGCAATCCATCCTTTGCCTGTAGAATCAAAACTTACTTCATACACATTGCCCTCCGGCAGTTGGGAGTTAGCACTAGTAAAGTGTTTGATCTGTTTGGTCTGTTTGGTCTGTCCGTTATAACAGAAGAGTCCTTGTGAAGTCCCTATCCAAAGATTTCCTTTTGCATCCGGTTTCACACAGAATATATGTCCCTTTTGAAAAAGCTCCGTATCGCCCTGTGCAAAATATTTCAGAGATAATGTTCCCGGATTCAGTACCATCATACCGCCACCATACGTACCGATATAATATTCTCCTTGATAGAAGCTGATTGTCAGTATCAGATCTGAAGTCAAAACGGGCTTTACAAAACTTTTCACTACTCCGGTGGCTTCGTTTATATAAAACAAACCGTCACGTGAACCGATAACTTTCTCTTGTCCTCTGTTTACGAAAGAACGAATGGAAAGATTTGCCGAATTGAATAAAGGTGGATAGGCATACGTACGGAAAAGGCCGTTCTGATAGAGTGAATAATCCAGCCCTGCCTGAAAATGCCCCACCCAGACGGCACCTCTATCATCTACAAGTAAGGAATAAATAGAATTACTGCGAATTCCTTCCTTATCATTGACATCATGGTAAAAACGACGTGTCACTTGTTGGTCTTTGTGTGAAAGGAAGTGGACGCCATTACCGTCAGTAGCTATATAAACAGTCTCTTTCCCATCGCTGGATATATCAGAAATGACATCGCAGCCTAAAGATACTGTATGAGAGAATGTTTCCTTTTTTATATCAAAACGTACTACACCTTGGCTCATTGTGCCTAGATAAAGCGTTTCTCCAATACGGGTCAGGCAACGGAAATAATCGGCTTCGGGCACATTCTCCTGAAAATGCCAGGAATCAATCTTTCCGTCTTTCAGTGAATAAGAGAACAGCCCCTGCACCGTAGCCAGCCATAATACGGTTTTGTCTTCATTCAGACAAATATCCATGATTCTGTTACAGGCAGCAAGCATATTCCGGTCTGTCAAGACCTGTAGTAATTGACCGTCTTTATGAATGAATAAGCCTTTCTCTGTGCCGATATAAAGACCATCCTCATTAGCCAACAAAGTATTTACGGCAAAATCAATCTTTTCGGGGACAATTCTTTCCAATTGACTGTTTGTACGGTTCAATCGCCAAAGTCCGATTCCATTTCCTACCCACAGTTGTTTGTTGGCTGTTTCTGTAACGCTGTTCACCCGCTTCTTTCTTCCTGACTCAATACCCCGGAATTCAAAATGGCGTACTTTCACTCCATCAAAACGGTCGAGACAATTATCTGTCCCTAACCACACAAAACCTTCGGAATCTTTATAAATAGCATTGACCAACAGTCCTGACAGCCCGTCAGACATGACAATATTACGGAATATATAGTCTTTAGCTTGTAGTTCCACACCACAAGCCAAATATATTAATATAAGAATCAGATATTTAATCGTGTCTTTCACTTACAACTGCTTCCTTTCATATTAAACATGTGACAAACATACATAAAAATCTCCAAAAGGAAGTACTTATAATTAAAAAAGTCATCCCTTCGTATTCTCTATATGCACATAGACAAATACGAAGGGATTAAATTATTTACTCAATGTTATTTGAAAAATATTTGAGTAACAAAAATAAAGAATTTACTACCTTAGAAAAAGATAACAGCATATATACAAGAACGATATTGTAGAATTTATAATTTCACCTTCACCTGCGATTTCTGATAAACTACCGGGATTTTCTTATCATTCACTTCTACAGACACAGGCTTCTTTGTGCTTCTAAAGGTGGTATTTATCTTCGGCTGTCCGTTTATCCAAAGATCAAGTTTCTTATCTTCTGCTTTCTGAATAACGAACAGCTTAGCCAATGATGAAAAGTAAGTTTCATTACCCCGTCTCAATGCACTTCCATAAGCAATAAAGAAGTCCTTAGCGTTCTTTGCTTCAGTACCTTCTGGGTAAGAAACTGCAAACATATAAGCATCTGTCATCCAGCCGTCGGGCATAATCCATGAATTACTGTGCATTAATCTTCCGTCCGCCAGTTGGTTGATATATAAATCGGTAATTTTACCTTTATGACGGATACGAAGCCCTATCCAGTCCTGCCCTTCACGTCTTTCCATTTGAGGCAGGTCTTTTTCATCGGGAGCGTCTTTCAGAATAATAGCTGTCAGTCCTTTCACACGGTTCACCTCGGCTGGTAAATGGAATGAATAATATTTTTCGGTTCCTTTCAAATCTTCCGTAGGAGCTTCTATTTCTTCCCAATATAAATCTTCGGGATAGTCGTGCACAAAATCGGACTTAGCCAGCATGCGGGGATATAAAGGACGGATGACTACTGAAGAATTTCCGTTTGTCACATTCACGTCAATGCCCGATTTCTTATAAGTTCCATTGGTATGCCATAACCATTCGAACTGTCCTACCTTATGTGTCTTCAAATCATCGATCATATAAATCACATTATCCATCCACAGGAAATGACGGAAGTTACGGCTGAAATTATTAGAGACAGGACCTGTTCCATTGGCCAAAACATATTTCACATTGCCCGCATCCAAGAGATGATAAAGATTTCCTCGCAAAGTAGAGCCGCTATACTGTTGTTCACGAGGTTGTCCCTCCCCGTTGAACAGGACTACATTATGTGCCTGGCTTTGAAAAAAATAGTTGCGATAGGCAGGATTGGGATACCAGCAGTTTCCTCCATCCTTGATAATATCAACGCCTTTATGAAAAACAATAAAGGAGTTGGCATCCGCATGGGAATGATTCCACGTATGACCGCTTTTCACAGCAAGCATCGTAGCATCCTTCTCCCAAGAAGTACGCATGGTGGCCCAACCGAAATCCGAGAATAGCTGTGAGGTTTTCAAATCGGGAGTTATGGGAGCTTTACTCAAATCAGGGGTATAGAGAAAGCCCATCGGACGATTCAGGAAAAATCCATCACGATGCTGTCCTTGCTCTACTTGGGCTATATACCACAGAATAGTCGGGTCTTTCAGTCCCAATGCATACAATAACATCATACTGGATTCTGCTGATACGTTCTTATGACTATCACCAAAATTCAAACTATGCAGCACACCTGTACGGGGATAGCATACTTGAGAAAAGTAGTTCGGAAGTTTTGCTAATTGGGGTATATCACCGGGATTTTGTCCCGGATGAGTGTTTATCCAGGCGATCCGAAACAAAAGAGCTTCCTGAATACCAAAATTTGCATAATTGAGACTTTCATACATTCCTCCGGCCTCATCAAAGCTCTTTGCTTTCTGCTGCAAGGCATCGCCTGCAAAGTCAAACCATTCGGGTAGTGATTCATGAAGTTGCTCCACCCAATCTTTTACTTCGGGAAGTTCATTCTGTAGGCTTAATGCTAATATTCCACCCTGGCATACACAAGAAGTCCACCAGTTATGTCCCATAGAATTCAAAGAATGGATACGGGTAGGTTCCAGCAGCCAGTCTCCCAATGCAGGTTCTACAGCCAATCGTTTCAAGCCTTCGGCAATCTTTTTTCTTTCCGAAGAAGACATTATATTATAAGCTGCATCATATCCTATGGCAGAAAGGAAACTCTTATGTGCCATGCCCAGTTGCGAACGCCAGGCAGGAATACGTGCCATCATTTCCATATCTCCCCAGGATTCGGCTTCCACAGCTTTCAAAAGAATCTCTTTGATTATATTTGCATACTCTTTATTATCCGTCATCAGATAGGCCAACGACAAATAATCCAACCGATTGAAATCTTTCTTTTGTAAGGCTTCATCGGCGGTTTTCTGAATATCCTCCCAGGCTTCCCGCAATTTCGGTTCATTCTGCATACGTTGTTTTACCTGCTGAATGCGTTGAGGGGTATACAAAAGTGAAGGATGATTTATCTTTTGTGCAGATACAAACGATGCTAATAATATTCCGATCAGGCATAGAACTATTTGTTTCATGATATTTATTGCTTTTTCATTTTACTGTTCAATATTGATTAAAAATTCTTCTAAAGCTGCATTGAATTCCTCCGGTCGCTCCATATTCATCATGTGCCCGCAATCCTCTATGATTTTCAGCTTTCCATTAGGTAGATATTCCAATATGGGAGGATTTTTTGAAAATTTGTTATCAGAAGAATGACCTTCTACAATTAAGGCAGGTACAGCAGGGTGACTCTTCTTCAATTCTTCAATAGCATCCAGCCCTGCTACTACCCGTACTTCTTTGTGTAGCGGTTGCCACGCATCCCATTCGTCAATCATCTGCCACAAAGGCACACGCATCCGTTCACGCTGGCTACTACCGGATTTCATTAATCCTTCAAACCACTCTTTCTTCATCACTTCCACTCCTTTCTTTTTCAGGGCAGCTATTTCGTCATCACGTACCTTTGCTTCCTCTTTAGTCATCGGTTCACTGGGACCTTTGGACTTTCGGATGTTTCCACTGGCTAAAAAAGCCGATAACATCCGGTCTGGGAAATACGCCAACATATCAGCAGTGATAAATCCCCCCAAAGAAAGTCCGACGATATGCGCTTTCTTGATGTGCAAAGAGTCCATCAAAGTAACCAGATCTTCAACATGCATAAATTGATAATCTTCTGTTTGGGAAGAAGAAATGCCGTATCCTCTTAAATCATAGCGAATGACATGATACTTTTTCGCAAACACTAAAAATTGCTCATCCCACATACGATGGTCAAGCGAATGACCGTGTACAAAGATGATCGGTTCACCCTGACCGGCTTCCTCATAGTATAGAGAGCCGTTTCCTACATTGATACGTCCTTGTTTGACAACCAATGGCTTACCTTTCAGTATTTCTGAAACGGTCCGTGAAATGACAGGGCTGCCAAAGAAAGAAGAAAAACCGTCTTCTTTAGCAGAAGAACCTGCTACATGGGAGATGAAGAATCCGTAAACTTTATCGTGTTTATTTATCCACGGATAAGCACCGGCCCATCCCGGTGAACTAATCTGATAAGCTTCACCTGTCTTTTTATCTATTAATTCACGCCATTCTCCTAATCCGTAGATTCCATTGTGGGATTGTCCCAGTCCTTTCGCTACATAATTATCCGAGTTATTCGAAGGGATTATGGCGCCTTTCACTTGGTCGGCCTGCATTTCTTTCACAGTTTCTGCTGATATAATTTGCTTGCCATTATACATTCCATCGTGATAAATCATGGACAGGAAGTGAAGATAATCATTCATTGTAGTACACAGTCCGCCCCCTAACATGGGTGCATGTCCGCCGTCCGTGTTGATTGGGGTAAAATGAGAGTTTTTCATTTCCAAAGGTTGCGCCAGCAGTTCTTGAAAAAGAGTCTCAAACTCCTCTCCCATCGCCACTTCTGCCATTCTTCCGGCAATTTGCATGGCAAGTCCACCATATTCAAAACGAGTGCCGGGAGTAAAGACTGTATCCAAAGGGAGAATTTCAGTGACTGCCGAATCCAAATGATTATAGTTATCTACACGGGGCTCGGGAAGATATGGACGTACTCCTGATGTATGGGATAATAATTGCCGGAGAAGAATCTTACCTTTAGCATCGTCTTTAAATTCCGGCAACCATTTTTCTACCGGATCATCCCATCCCAAATCAGTACGGTCTACCACCGCGCCTATGACAGCAGCCGCTACCCATTTTCCGGCAGAAGCGACATATACTTTTGTATCGGGTGTATAATCCCGATAGTTCTTCTGAAAAATGACGGTATCATTCTTCACTACACAAATGGATGCTCCGGGGTAATATCCCTTGTCTACCCATCCTTGGATAACAGAATCCAAAGAAGAGAAGTCATACCGACTTCCCTGACCGGATGATATTTTGCAAGAACCGGACAAAAAGCAGATACTTACAAAAGCGGCAATTAATAAACGATTATTCATTTCGTTGTTTACTATCTATTCTTCTGATTGTAAATCCCAATATACGACATAGCGCTGGCGATGCAAATCGTATAGCGGACGAATCACATCTCCTTGTTCTGTCGTAAACTTCAAATCACTTCCTACACGTTGCAAAGCACGTTCAGGGTGTTTCTTATCTAGTTTCAAAGAGGTACGCAAATGTGCTGGGACATGAAAATTATAGGTATAATAATCATTATAAAGAGCAGGATTTGAGAAAGGAGCAGGGGCTTGCATACCTTCAGTTCCCCGTTCTCCCGCCAATACCAACGGGCCATATAACAGGGCTGCCTTATCCGGGTTATCCGGAGTAGTTTCCAGTTTGATTTGCATCGGATAAGTAGCCGAGATTTGATCGCCATCTTTCCATTCACGGGTAATGGCAATATAAGAACCAGATTTCTGTTTTACAGATATTTTCTTACCATTCACCGAAACTTTTACATCCTTGCTCCACGAAGGATAGCGCAGATAAATAGTCGTGCGGACAGGATTTTCTGCCTGAAGAGTAAAACGTGTTGTTTCTTCCTGTGGGAATTCCGTTTCCTGACGGATTGTCAGTCCTTTTTCTTTCCAGGTTACCTGTGAAGGGATAAATAGATTTACATATATTCCCTGATTGTTATGGTAGTAGATGGCTTCTCCAAACTTTGCATGATTCTCAAATCCGCTACCGACACAACACCAAAAAGAGTTCTCTTTTGTGCTATACAGTTTATGAGACCCGGAAAGCAAAGGCAGAAAATAAGCTACCATACCTGTTTCAGGGTCTTGTTGTCCCAAGATGTGATTATACAATGCCCTTTCGTAATAATCCGCAATAGATGAATCGCCCGTCCAGCAGAAAAGATGGCGGCTAAGTTTGAGCATATTATAGGTACAACAAGTTTCTCCGGTATAGCCGGTCAGATGTTGGGATAACTTCTTCGGATCAAAGTAGTGTTCTTTGTCACTGCTACATCCCGGAGCAAAAGTATGATGGTCAATCATGGTGTGCCAGAAGAATTCCGATAGTTTCCTGCTTGTCTCGTTGCGGGTTAACTCGTAGTTGCGGGCTTCGGCTATCACTTTCGGGATGAAAGTATTGGTATGCTTCGTTCCCAAGTCATCACGAAGTTCTTTCAATGGGTCGATTACGTCATTGTGGTAGAAATATTCCGCCAGCCAGCGATAACGTTCATCTCCCGTTATTGAGTATAAATTATAGAATGACTCATTGATACCGCCAAATTCATTGCGGATCATAAGTTTACGTGTTTCTTCACTAAGGGGTTTCAATTTATTGTATGCCCAATCACCCATTCGGGTGACGATAGTCAATGCTTTCTTATTATCCGCATACAGATATTGATCTATCAGCCCGGAGAAAAGTTTGTGCAGAGTATACCAGGGAGCCCATACACCTTTTCCCTGAATATTCCGGTTTATCAGTTCTTCGGGCCAGGCACTCAAATACCCGTTTTTCAGTGCATTCTGCACTTCTTCCAATCCGTTAACCAAGCTATCGCCTTTCAGTTTGAATATCTCACTGCCGGTAGCTGCGTACATCAAACCAAGTGCCGAGAGCATGTGTCCGGTAGTATGTCCGCGAAGTTCGCAATCCAAAGATTCCCAACCACCCAGTTTCTTCACTGTCATATATCCGCCTTCACGTCCGGCAAATACACCGGCATTGGTACGGAAGCTATGTAGCAGACGATTCACATCTATTGACGTCATCCAGGCAGAATCCCGAAGCATATTATCACGGAAACGACTTGGCAACAGGCGAACATCTTTCAAATCAAAACTTTCCGCCTGAAGGGGAGCGACTGTTTCCTTTTTCAACTTTCCCTGATGTTGTCCGGGATATACAGATTGAGCTGACACTATACCCGATACTGTCAATGAACCAAACAAGATTACCGTAACTAAAACTTTCTTATTCATATTATTTCTATCTTTTATCTATAAGATACGAACAAGGTGCCTTAAACACTCAAAGCCACAAAATTATTTAATTAAGCTACAATTCTTTAATTTAAAGCCCACTTTCTTATAAAATTCATCTAAAACGTCCTATCTTTATTCCCCAAATTAAAGAAAGGAGCTACATGGATTTACGTACGGCAAATGTTACAAGATATATTCTTCCTCTGCGTGAGGGAGGCTCATTGCCTGCTCTAGCCGAAGCTGACGATGAATTTAAGTATGTAGTCAAATTCAGGGGGGCAGGACACGGAACAAAAGCGCTGATTGCCGAACTGATTGGTGGGGAGATAGCCCGTGCACTGGGTTTCAGAGTCCCCGAAATAGTTTTTCTGAATCTGGACGAGGCCTTCGGACGAACGGAAGCAGACGAAGAGATACAGGATTTACTTCAATGGAGTCGAGGACTGAATATGGGATTGCATTTCCTTTCCGGTTCGTTGACCTTTGATCCGATAGTACATCAAGTAGATGGAAAAACGGCTTCGCAAGTAGTATGGCTGGATGCCTTGCTGACTAACGTAGACCGTACCATTAAAAACACCAATATGTTGATATGGCACAAAGAACTATGGCTGATAGATCATGGGGCGTCCCTTTATTTCCACCATTCCTGGACTAACTGGCAAAAACAGGCACTGGTTCCTTTTGTACAGATAAAAGATCATGTATTATTACCGTTTGCCGATAGACTGGAAGAAGTAGATATCGAATTCAGACAGATATTGACTTCTGATAAAATCCGTGAGATAGTCAATGCTATTCCCGACGACTGGTTGAACTGGACAGAAGGCACAGAAACTCCACAGGATTTGAGAGACATTTATATTCGATTCTTAGAAGAAAGGATGAAACATTCCGAAACATTTGTAAATGAAGCGCAAAATGCAAGAAAGGCACTTATATGAATACGCAGTCATCCGTTTCGTTCCTAAAGTAGAACGGGAGGAGTTTATCAATATGGGGATTGTGTTGTTTTCCAAACAAGCCAAATACCTGAAATCCCTCTATACGATAGATGAGAACAAACTAAAACTGTTTTCTTCCGAACTGGATATGAATTGCCTGAAAGAAGGGTTACAGGTCTTTGACAAGATATGCATGGGAAATAAAGAGGGAGGAGCCATAGCCAATATGGATATTCCTGACAGATTTCGTTGGCTGACTGCAGTAAAAAGTTCCTGCATACAAGTATCTCGCCCACATCCGGGATTTTCTACTGATTTAGATAAGACTTTGGAAAGATTGTTCAAGGAATTAGTACTCTGATTCCTTGGACAATCTCTTTGTCAAACTAACGGGCAGTAATATAAAAGCTCTGTTCTACTGCTTCAGCAGTCTGCACTTTAGGTTCTCCGCTACGCCCATATTGCCAGGCTACCACTGTCACCTTTACCGGAAATTTTGCACGTGGGGGAATTTTAGTCAATGCCAGTTTATCTCCCTTTATCTCTGCCGGACCTTCTTTTACATAATAGTAAACCGGAAGGCCGGAGTCAGCAGTTCCATTTAAACTTATTTCTTTCACTGAAGCTTTTACATCGGATAGTTTCGGGAAAATTATACTTTGGGGTATCCCTTCCTTATTCCGGTAAGGAATACGAATCTCTACCTGCTGAACGGCACTCCGGTATTTATGATCCTGTTTTACGGAAGCCATCAGGCAGATGCCTCCTGTACGTTTAGGATTATCCAATCCCATCCGATAGAAACGAACAGTAAAAGTTGTATCATTCACCACTTCCACCGGACCGCAAATTCTCGACATTCGAATGGGATGCGTACTGTGTTCTTTTGAATATTCGTTCCTTAACGTATCTGTGTACACTGCTTTCAGGTGGAAAGTGACTCCGTCCGCTTCGGGTTGAAAAGAAGGAGACATACGTACATGGGATTTCGGATTGAAAGTTATCAGTTTTCCTTTTTGCTCAAAGCCGATATACTGCTCTGTCTTTCCACGCTCATTGGCGTAATATTTTTCTGTGGCATCTGCCATTTCCTTATCAAAATACCAAAACGCATGGTTCTTGTCTCCTTTATACTTATCATAGGAAGCGGCTTCGGCTGTAGGCTTTTCATTCTTTCGCCAACGGTCTGCCAGCCAGCCATTCTTTGCTTCTACCGGAATTAACTGAATCGGAGCATCCAATGACGAATGCTCCGGCAACCGATATTCCACTGTCTTTTTCAGAAAGAGAGAAAGATAATCAATCAATTCATCGGATATGTCGAAATGTCCGTGTCCTGCATCAGCAAGAAATGAAAGGGGAGCATTCGGATATTCACGACGATAATCGAAAGAGGTTATCAACCGGTCTTCCCACCATTCGTCCTCTCCCATTACCATTAATGAGGGGATACCTTCAATCGTACGGGTTCCCCAATCCAAATTCGCACGCCCGTAACCCGTCAAATGAGTTCTGGGAGAATCACCGTGAATAGAGAGTACGGCCAATGTACGTTCAGGATTCCAGGCGGCAAAGTTCCACGGATAAGTAGCCATTGCCGAGTGTCCGATGGGTATAACCGGGGCAAACTCCAGTTCTGTATATCCGCTTATTTCAGACAAGTTCTTCATCATTGTTTCAAAGATTTGTTGGGTACCTTTTGTCACGTCCCAGCGTTGGTCTATTCCGGGAGTGATCCATATCTCTGCAATTCCCAGTTTGCCCATATTCTTCCGAAATTCAGGATGCTCGAAAATTGTTTCTTCGGTCATATTGTGTTGCCCGATGATGACGGCACGGACTTGTTTACAGTTTTCCGGTATCCATAGATAGGCAGAAGGGTGGGCGTTTGTCTCTTCTGAAATCAGCTCTTTTATTTCCACTGACCATTGCCAGGGGGCTGCTGCCACCTTAGCAACCTGCATGAATAATGACAACAATACAACAAGAAAATATTTATTCATAATGCTTCTTTTAATTGATTTAACTTCCTATACTACGAATATGAAGAACAAAATACTCAAAAAACGACTATATAATAGTAGATATTAAATGCAAAGATAGAGTTATCCGTAAAAAAGGTAGCAAAACCCGTAATCTATATAAAAACAGATTACCTTTTACAGACTAACTTTGTATAGAGGAAATAAAGATAATAAAAACATTAGAATACGCTTTTATTTTAATAATATACTCGATTATGGAAAAAGTAAAATTGAACAATGGCATTGAAATGCCTATTTTAGGTTATGGTGTTTATCAGGTTACGCCTGAAGAGTGTGAACGTTGCGTGTCGGATGCAATCAGTGTGGGCTATCGTTCTATTGATACGGCACAAGCCTATCATAACGAAGAAGGTGTTGGAAATGCAATCAGTAAATGCGGCGTACCACGTGGGGAACTGTTCATCACTACAAAAGTATGGATTTCAAATGCCGGTTACGAAAAAGCTAAAGCTTCTATTGATGAATCACTTCACAAATTAAAAAGTGATTATATAGACTTACTGCTCATTCATCAGCCATTCGGTGATTATTATGGAACTTACCGGGCTATGGAGGAAGCATATAAGGCTGGTAAACTCCGTGCAATCGGTGTCAGCAACTTCTATCCTGACCGCTTTATAGACTTGGCAGAATTCTGTGAAATTACTCCTGCCGTCAATCAGGTAGAGACACACGTTTTCAACCAACAGATAAAGTTGCAGGAAGTAATGAAAGAATATGGTACTAAAATTATGTCATGGGGACCGTTTGCTGAAGGACGAAACGACTTCTTTACCAACCCGACTCTCCAGGAAATCGGTAAAGAATATGGCAAATCAGTGGCACAGGTCGCACTGCGTTATCTGATTCAACGCAATATCATCGTGATTCCTAAATCGACTCATAAAGAACGTATGATTGAGAATTTCAATATTTTCGATTTTTCGTTAACACCGGACGATATGGCGGCTATCGCTGCGCTTGATACAGCTAAAACACTCTTTTTCTCCCACTATGATCCGGAGATGGTGAAGTGGTTGATTAATTATGGTAAATAGTGGTAAGTAGTAAATCCCAATAAAGACTACAAATGGGAATTTAG